>NZ_CATKPO010000022.1:0-701011 GCF_949768395.1 Pseudomonas sp. IT-P260 | reverse complement strand
AGATTAAATTCCAAAACCCCTGTCTGCTAACGCAGACAGGGGTTTTGTCGTTTCAGAGAATTCAAAAATCAGGCCGCTTTGCGAGCTGTATTGATCTTCCACGCAACCGATTACTTCTTCCGGAACGGTTTGTCATGGAGTAATCGCACCGCCTCAGCTGAGGCCGTTTGAACGACGCCCTTAAGATCGAGAAAGCCAGCCCCTGAATGATCAGGGGCTGGCTTTTTTATGCACAAGGCTAAGGTTCAGAACTGGTAGCTGACCGTGGCCGCGACGTTGCGCTCTTCGCCCATGTAGCAGAAGCTCAGACTGGCGCAGGAGGCCACGTAAGACTCGTTGGTCAGGTTGTTCGCATTCAATCGAACGTCGACGCCCTTAAAGCCGACCTTGCCCAGGTCATAACCGATCGATGCGTCGAACAACGTGTAAGACGGCACCTTCAGTGTGTTTTCCGCATCCGCCCAGCTGTAACCGACATAACGCACACCACCGCCCAAACGCAAACCATCGAGTGCCGCGCTATCGAACTTGTAGTCGGCCCACAACGATGCCATGTGCCGCGGTGCCTGAGTCGGCGAGTTGCCTTTGTTTTCGATCACGTCGGTCGGCGTGCTCAGGGTACTGACCATCGACTTCGAATACTCGATATCGGTGAAGGTATAGCTACCGAGCACTTTCAGGTTGTCGGTCACCTGCATGTGCGCTTCCAGTTCCAGACCTTGCGAACGCACGGCGCCGACAGCACGGTAGAAATTTTCCTGGGGCAGCTTGGTCGCCAGGTTCTCCTGATCGATATGGAACAGCGAGGCGGTGAACAGATTGTCGGTGCCCGGCGGCTGGTACTTCAGGCCGACTTCCCATTGCGTTCCGTCGGTTGGCGGCAGTGGATTGCCGGCGCTGTCAGCATACGAGTTCGGGTTAAACGACTCGGAATAGCTGATGTACGGCGCCAAACCGTTTTCAAACAGATACAACGCGCCAGCGCGGCCGGTCAGTTTGGTGCGGCGGTCGTTGATTTCGGTGCCCACTGGCCGTCCCGCTTCGGCGATACGGTTCTCATCGGAAGTCTCGACCCAGTCCTGACGGAGGCCGAGTGAGAAGCGCCACTGGTCCATCTCGATCAGGTCTTGCAGGTATACGCCGGTTTGTTCCAGGCGGCGCAGATAACTGGTCTCGCCGTACATGTCGATCGCCGAATTGCCGTAGACCGGGTCGAAGGCATTGATCGGCGCCAAGCCGCCGCTGGTCCAGTCGACCACGGTTTTGCGCCGTTGATAATCTGCGCCCATCAACACGGTGTGCTTGGTGGCACCGGTGAAGAATTCGGCCTGCAGCATGTTGTCGACGATGAACGCATGCAGACGCTCATCGCCGCCGGTGTAATAGCGATTCAGTTCGTTGCTGGTTGGCGTCGTCCAGCCATAGGCGTAGACCTGATCCATGTTCACTTTGGAGTCGAGGTAACGGAAATTCTGCCGCGCCGTGAAGACATCGTTGAAGCGATGTTCGAACTGATAGCCAAAAGACTGCTGATCCCGCGAATACCCATCAACTCCCGGCTCGCCCTCGAAGAAGTGCGGCGAGATGCGGTTGCCGTTGCGCTGATGAATCGTGCCATCCGCCGGCACGCCACCGTGGTAGCCGCCATCCGGATCGTGTTGCAGATACGCCTGCAGCGTCAGCGAAGTGTCTTCAGTGAAATCGATGCTCAGGGTCGGGGCGAGAGCGAAGCGTTTTTCCTTGTTGTGGTCGAATTGCGTGTCGGACTGATCCGTCAAACCGGTCAGACGATAGGCGATGCGCTTGTCGTCATCGATCGGACCGCTGAAGTCAAAACCGACACCACGCTGGCCTTGGGTGCCGACCGTGGCCTGAACCTGATGATAGGCCTCGTACAACGGCTTTTTGCTGGTCAGCGCCACCAGGCCACCGGGCGAACTGCGACCGTACAACACGGACGATGGGCCTTTGAGAATATCCACGCGTTCAAGGAAATACGGATCGACCTGCATGGTGCTGTAGGTGCCGCTGTCGCCCATCGACTTGAGGCCGTCGAGATAGATGTTGTCCACCGAACCGTCGTTGAAACCGCGCATCGCCACGTAATCGTAGCGATGCGTCGCGCCGTAAGGGTTGGTCAGCACGCCGGGGGTATAACGCATCGTCTGGGAGACGGTCTGCGAGCCTTGGTCGTCCATTTGCTCGCGAGTCACCACCGATACGCTTTGTGACGTTTCCAGCAGCGCGGTACTGGTCTTGGTGGCGATCTGGCTGTGGGTGGCGTTGTAGCCCTCCATGCTGCCCAACGCATTTCCGAGAGCGAAGCCTTTGATATCAGTGGCCGGCAGCGCCAATGCATCGCTGTCGCTGACTGAGTGCAGAATGTAGCTGCTGCCATCCTGGCTGACCGCTTCCAGCCCCGAGCCACTCAGCAAATGGCTCAAAGCTTGATCGGTTGAATATTCGCCCTGCACGCCCGGCGACTGCCGCCCCTGCGTTTGCTGGGGTGTCATCGACAAGGTAATACCCGCCTCGCGCGCAAACCGGTTCAGCGCTTCGTCCAACGGGCCGGCGCCAATGTTGTAGCGATGGCTGCTCGCTTCACTGGCATTGGCGGCGAGGCTCAGGGCAGGCAACACTCCGGTGCCCAGAACAGTGGAGAGCAGGGCGGCGCGAACGGCGTGGCGTAACAGGCCTGATTCGGCAGTGAAATGCAGAGGTTTCTTACAGGTGATGCGGACAGTCATTGTCGGTTTCCGTGGCAAGTCGCTAAAGCGGAATGGAAGTGCTTACTGACCAAGCCGGACTTGCCGCAAAAAACCGCCAAAATAATTTCAGGCCACTGCCTCAATCATTACCCACCACCGGGTGCGGTAGCGCAATTGCACCGGCAACGTCTGCGGCAGAATGGCCAACAGCTTGTCGGTGTCCTCCAGGCGGAACACGCCGGACAGGCGCAAATCTGCCACCGCCGGCGCGCACGTCACGAAACCTGGACGATAACGTCCGACCTCGTTGAGAAAGTCGCCCAGGCGCATATTGCGAGTGACGATCAGACCGTCGACCCACGCGCCCGCGTCCATATTTGGTGGCGGCGCCGGGCGTACCTGGTGGTGATCGATCAGGTAGGTCTGCCCGGCGAGTGCCTCAACCGAGGTGCCAGCGCTATGAATGGTCACACGGCCGTGGGTGACGCTCAGACGCGTGCATTCACTTTCCTGACGCAGGATGAAGCGGGCATGGGTCGGCTCATAAACGCCGTGACTACTTTGTACGCGAAGCGCCCGATTGAATGCCGCGCCTTCATCGTTGCCACCGCATGTGACGATGATTTCGCCGCGAGTGAGTTTGATCAGCCGCTGCTGCGCGGTGTAATCCAGATCCACCGCACTGGCGGTGTTCAGCTCGATCCGCGTGCCGTCGGGCAACTGGAACCCGCGACGCTCGCCGGTCGCCGTAGCGTAATCAGCGCGCCACTGCTGCCACACGGAGGTGTCCTTGGCCAGCCATGCCGCGGAGCCCATCAGCACCGCGCCAGACAGCAGCTTCAAGGCTTGTCGCCGGCCCAGTCCTTGCGCACTGTTTTCCAGGGTATTGAACGCGACCTGGGCGCCGGGCACTGCGCCCAGGTTATGGTTCAGTTCAGCCTGCAGCGACTGCACGCGCTGCCAGGCCAATTCATGTTCATGATGTTCGGCGCGCCACGCGTCGCACTGATGACTCAGGCGCGCATTGCCATGGTTGTTGCGCAGCCGCAGCAACCAGTGAATGGCTTGCCTGACCACCTGTTGCGTCGGCTCGGCGTGACGCCCGACTGAGTTGTTATCCACAGGCATCAACTTGCGTACCGCAACACGTAGCAGTGATACAGCGCAGCGGCGACGTAACGTTCGACTGAGCGCAGAGACAAGCCCGTTCGCGCGGCGATCTGCTTGTGGGTCAAGCCTTCGCACTGCGCGAGCAGAAACGCCTGACGCACTTTCGGCCGCAAGCCTTCGAGCATGCGCGCAATGTCCTCAAGCAATTCGATTACCAGCGCGCGGGTTTCGGCGCTTGGGGCTTCGGCTTCGGGCAAGTGGGCGATGGTTTCGAGATAGGCGCGTTCGATTTCTTCACGACGCCAGAGGTCGATCACCAGACCACGGGCGATGGTGCTTAAAAATGCGCGAGGTGCTTTCAGTTCCAGGCGTTCGCTGCGCTGCAGCAGACGGACGAAGGTGTCCTGGGCCAGATCCGCCGCATCCGCGGCATTGCCCAGTCGCGCTCGCAGCCAGGCGTTGAGCCAGCCGTGATGACTCCTGTAAAGCGCCTGCACTGCAAACTCAGGTGAGGACATGAACGCAACAGCCCGAACGTCACAAATGATAATTAGTCGCATTGTCATCAAGGACTACAGAATTTGCAACCGGCGCTGCAAAACAGTCATCAAAAAATGACAGGCGAACGCTCTGGCACGCCGTTCGGCGGGAATCTGGCAGAAATGCCGTGCATTTCCTGCAAAGCGCTAAGTTTTCTCCGAAGCGTGCCGACAGACTGGTGAGACATGCGTGCACCAAAGTAGAGCGGCCGTCAGAACGCCGCCTGCGCTGTACATGGAATGTTGCATCCCGGAACGCATCCCCACTTTTGCATAAGAAGTCCCATGAAATGAATCTCAAGTTCAGCCATAAAATCCTGTTGGCCGCCTCGGGCGTCGTGGTCCTGGCTTTCGCTTTGTTCACCCTCTACAACGACTATCTGCAGCGCAACACCATCGGCCAGAATCTCCAGTCGTCCGTGCAGCAGGCCGGCGATCTGACCGCCAGCAGCGTGCAGAACTGGATGAGCGGGCGAATTCTGGTGCTGGAAAACCTCGCGCAAAACGTTGCCCATCAGGGCAAGAACGCCGACTTCCCGGGGCTGGTCGATCAACCGGCCTTCACCTCGAACTTCCAGTTCACCTACGTCGGTCAAGCCAACGGTGTGTTCACCCAGCGCCCTGACGCGAAGATGCCGGACGGCTACGACCCGCGTCAGCGCCCTTGGTACAAGCAAGCCGTCGCTGCCGACAAAACCATGCTGACGCCGCCGTACATGGCGGCGGTCGGTGGTCTGGTGGTGACCATCGCCATGCCGGTGAAAAACAATGGCGAATTGCTGGGTGTGGTCGGCGGTGACCTGAGCCTGGAAACCCTGGTGAAGATTATCAATTCGGTGGACTTCGGTGGCCTCGGTCACGCATTCCTCGTCAGCGGTGACGGTCAGGTAATCGTCAGCCCGGACAAAGACCAGGTGATGAAGAACCTCAAGGACATCTACCCGAACGCCGGCGTGCGCATCGAGAAGGGCAACCAGAACGTGGTACTCAACGGCCAGGAGCGCATCCTGTCGTTCACCCCGGTCAGCGGCTTGCCGAATGCCGACTGGTACATCGGCTTGTCGATCGATCGTGACAAGGCCTACGCCGCGCTCAGCCAGTTCCGCACTTCGGCGTTGATCGCGATGTTCGTCGCGGTCGCTGCGATTGCGCTGCTGCTGAGCCTGCTGATCAACGTTCTGATGCGTCCGCTGACCACCATGGGTCGTGCGATGCAGGACATCGCCCAGGGCGAAGGCGACCTGACTCGTCGTCTGATCGTGCAAGGCAAGGATGAGTTCGCTGAACTGGGCAGTTCGTTCAACCAGTTCGTCGAGCGCATTCACGCGTCGATTTCCGAAGTGTCGTCGGCCACCCGTCATGTACACGACCTGTCGCAACGGGTGATGGCCTCGTCCAACGCTTCGATCATCGGTTCCGACGAGCAAAGTGCGCGCACCAACAGCGTCGCTGCCGCGATCAATCAACTGGGTGCCGCCACTCAGGAAATCGCCCGCAACGCCGCCGACGCTTCGCAACACGCCAGCGGCGCGAGCGAGCAGGCCGATGACGGTCGTCAGGTGGTCGAACAGACGATTCAGGCGATGACCGAGCTGTCGCAGAAGATCAGCCTGTCGTGCACTCAGATCGAAACCCTCAATGCCAGCACCGACAACATCGGCCACATCCTCGATGTGATCAAAGGCATCTCGCAGCAGACCAATCTGCTGGCACTCAACGCGGCGATTGAAGCGGCCCGTGCCGGTGAAGCCGGACGCGGTTTTGCGGTGGTGGCGGACGAAGTGCGCAACCTCGCGCATCGCACCCAGGAGTCGGCGGAAGAGATCCACAAGATGATCACTTCGTTGCAGGTCGGTTCCCGTGAAGCGGTGACCACCATGAACGCCAGTCAGGCGTCCAGCGAAGAGAGCGTTGAAGTGGCCAATCAGGCGGGCCTGCGCCTGGTCAGCGTGACCCAGCGCATCGGTGAAATCGACGGCATGAATCAGTCGGTGGCCGCTGCAACCGAAGAGCAGACGGCGGTGGTGGAAACCCTCAACGTCGACGTCAACCAGATCAACCTGCTGAACCAGCAGAGCGTCGCCAACCTCAATGAAACGTTGAAGGATTGTGATGCGTTGTCGCAGCAGGCGAATCGGTTGAAGCAGTTGGTCGACAGTTTCAAGATCTGATTGTCAGATTCGAGACCGCGTTATCGTTCTTCGCGAGCAGGCTCGCTCCCACAAATTGACCGCGTTCCTACAGAAGGAATGCGATCAAAATGTGGGAGCGAGCCTGCTCGCGAAGGCGGTCTGACAATCACCGCAAAGCCGAAGCTTTACACAAACAGCTTCAGCACATTCCCCATCGCATCATCGGCAAACCCCTGCACGAAATCCTTGAACCCCGGCAGCGCCTCGGCACCACCGCTGGCCGGTTCGGCAATGATCGTCCAGGTCGCCCGCGACTTGCCCGCCCCCAAAGATTCCACGTTCATCGCCGCCCACAGATTGGCCACACCCAGCGTGTTGTAGATCGTGGTCCAGGTCATGGCGCGCGCCTGCTCATCGCGGGAGTTGAGTTGTTCGACCACCACGTTGCCGTCCTTGAAGAACTTCTTGCGCAGCGAGGACACGCCTTCACCGGTCATTTCGATGTGCGACAGCGCCGGAATAAACCGGTCGAAACCGGCGAAATTGCCGACCACCGCCCAGACCTGCGCCGCATCTGCCGGCACTTCCACCGACGACACAACGTGGCAGCCGTGCGGGTTTTTGATCAAGGTGTCGGGTTGCAGATTGCTCATGGTGTTGCTCCTTTTTGATGAACTAGATGAAGTTGATCTGTTTCAGGTAATCGCAGCCGCGACGCAGCAGCGCCGGGGATTTTTCCGGGTACTGCGCGCCCATTTGTTGCACGCCGGCTTCAGCGTTGGCGTGGCCGATCAGGGAGATGTCGCCGATGTCTTCCTCGAAGCCGTTGAGGTAGAAACCGAGCACGCCGAACAGCGCGTTGTCGGCGTCGACCCGGCCCAGTTGCTGTTGCCAGTCGGCGACACTGACCAGCGAAAATTCGCTGCCGGTTTCGCGGAACGAAGCGACGTAGGCATCCCAACTCAGCGGCTCGGGGTTGTGCAGGTTGAACACCGCTCGCTCGGTCGAATAACGGCTGGCGTGGAAGGCGATGAAACGGGCGAGAAAGTCCACCGGCATCAGGTCGAAATTCAGTGCGAAGGCCGGCACCTGACCGAGTTGGATCGAGCCCTTGAGCATCAGCATCAAACGGTTCTTGTGCGGTTGGCAGACGCCGCTCAGGCTGTTGAAACTGATGTTGCCGGGGCGATACAGGTTGACCCACACGCCACGCTCGCGCGCCCGCTCAAGGATGCGCTCGCCGACCCACTTCGACAGGTTGTAGCCATTGCGGATGTAGATCGGCGGGGTCGGTGCGGCGGGCAGTTCGAGCACGCGGCCTTCGCTATCGACGGTGCTGGAAGCGGACAGCGTCGAGACGAAATTGAAGACCTTTTTGCTGCGCCCTTCACACAGGCGCAGCAGCTCGAAAATCGGCTCGACGTTATCCGCAGCCAGCGACTCGTAATCGAGTACGTGGTTGACGTTAGCGGCGTTGTGCACCAGTGCGCCGAACTCGCGATCCAGGCGCTGATAATCGGTGTCGGCCAGGCCCAGTTGCGGACGGCTGATGTCTGCCGAGTAGATCCGCACCCGGCTCAGGTCCAGATGCTCCAGGCGGTTCTCGCGCAACGCCTGGGCAAAGCGCTGCGCCGCCGTTTGTCCGCCACCGTCACGCACCAGACACGCCACCTCGCTGGCGCCCCAGCCGAGCAGCGCTTCGACAATGTGTACGCCGACAAAACTGTTGGCGCCGGTGACGATCACCTTGTGCACATCGCCCAGGCGACTGATCGGCAACGGCTCGATGTTCAGCGGGCGTTCGGCGTCGGCCATGGCCTGGGCGCTGAGCACCGCGCTGTCATCGGTCCCGCGCACCAGCGTTGCGAGCTTGATGATGGTCGGCAATTCGATGAAGCGGTTGATCGAGATGCTGCGCCCGAACTCCTCACGCAAACGCAGCAACATGCGCGACAGCAGGATCGAATGCCCACCGAGGTTGAAGAAACTTTCGTCGGTGGAAATATCGCTGGTGGGCAGTTCCAGCAGTTCCGCCCAGATCTCCAGCAGCAGCGCTTCGTCGGCATTTGCCGGCAGGCATTTCGGGCCGCTGTCCTGCACGCTCACCGGCAGTTCCAGCAACGCCTTGCGGTCGACCTTGCCGTTGCTGGCGAATGGCATGTGCGGCAGTTCAGTCCACGCCACCGGTTGCATGTAGTCCGGCAAAAACTGCTGGGCATGCGCCTTCAACAGATCGCGTGCAGCGTCCGACTGCGGCTGCGCAAGGAACGCCAGAATCCGCCGCTGACTGTCGATCACCACCGCCACCTGACGGTACAACTGGCTCTCGCGCAGGCAGCGTTCGATCTCCTCCGGCTCGACCCGGAAACCACGGATTTTCACCTGATTGTCGCGCCGTCCGCACAGCTCGATACCGTGTTCGCCCCACTTGGCCATGTCGCCACTGCGGTAGGCGCGCAAGCTCTCACCGTGCGGCAGTTGCAGGGTCAGGTAGCGCTCGGCGGTCTGCTGTGGGTTGTTCAAGTAACCGAGGCAGACGCCGGGACCGACGATGAACAATTCGCCGACGTTGTTCTCCATCACCGGTTGCAGGTCGTCATCGAGAATCAGCACCTGACTGTTGGCAATCGGCGCGCCGAGGGTGCGGTTGCTGTCACCCGGTTGCAGTTGCCGGGCGGTGATCAGCACCGTGGCTTCGGTGGGGCCGTAGAGGTTATGCAACTTGCCCTGACGGGTCAGTTGCTCGATGACGAAGGGCTCGCAGACGTCGCCGCCGGTCATGACCTCGACGCCTTGCAGTTGCTCCAGCGGCAGGATGCTCAGCAGCGCCGGCGGCAGGAACGCGTGGGTCAGTTGCCGGCGGCGGATCAGCGCCACCAGTTGCAGCGGATCGCGGCGCTGGGTGTCATCCGGCACCACCAGTTCGGCGCCTTGCAGCAGGCTCGGGAAGATATCGATCAGCGAAGAATCGAAGCTCAGCGAAGAGAACTGCAAGACCCGACTTTCAGCGCGCAACTGCACGTAATCGGCGTACCACGCGGTGAAGTGCGCGAGGTTCGCCTGGCTCAGCAGCACGCCCTTCGGATGGCCGGTGGTGCCCGAGGTATAGAGCGCCATGCACGGCCCTTCAAGCGTCGGCCGCTGACGCATCAACGGTTGGCTGGGATCCGCATCCGCGCTGTCGATACAGCTGACATCCAGACCGGGCATTGACTCACTGAGCGGGTGCTCGCCGTCGTGCAGCAACAACACCGCGCCGGCGTTCTGCAGGATGTATTGCTGGCGCTGCAACGGATGGCTCGGCTCCAGCGGCAGGTACACCGCGCCACTGCCGAGCACCGCCAGAATCGAGGCAAACAGCGCTGGGCTTTTCGGCTGACAGATACCTACGATCCACGGCTGCGGATGTTGCTCGAGCAATGGCAGCAGGCGTTGCTGGATCGCACAGCTGTGGGCGTGTAACTGGCGATAGCTGAGCGACTGCTCGGCCAGGTGCAGCGCCGGTCGCTCGGCGTGTTCGATCAGGCTGCGTTGCAGACGCTCGATCAACGGGATCTGCGCCTGCGTAAGCAGCATCGGGTTGGCCGTGTCGTTGAGACGATGGACGTAGGCCAGGCTGTCGAGAAACCGCAGGTCTTCCACCTGTTCGAAATCCGCTGCCGTGGCGGGCATCACCTGCTGGAAATACTCGGCATCGCGGGAGAAACGGCTGACCAGCAGCGCAACTTCGTCGACCACCTGCGTCAGCACCCGCTGGCGCAGTGCCTGCCCGTTGCCGGACGGCTCATCGCCAATCGGCACACGGCTGATCAGAGACGAACCAAGGAAGCACAGCAGGTCGAGCGTCGGTAAACCGCCAAGGCTCTGCGCAGCGATACCCAGGCGCAGGTGCAAGTGCGGGATGGCGCAGAAATCGCCGGCGCCGATGAAGCCATCGTCGATGATCAGATCCACCGGCGATTGCGCCGCGCCGCTGCGCAGCAAGGAGTGACCGTGTTGTTCGAGTTCCTGCGCCAGGTCGGTCATGGCCTGGCTGGCGCCAATCAGCAAAATGTCGAGACGTCTCATGTCAGCCTCCTCATCAAACCAGATAGTCGCGCAGGGCGTGCTGCACGCAGGGCGTGTCGAGCAGCGAGCTGCTGTGGAAAAAACGCACGATGTTGCCCACCAGCGGATGATGGCGATTGATCGGGAAGGCCAGGCCGGCCATCTCGTCCTTGAGGGAACGGCGCACGGCATCGCTGACCGGCAAGGCGTCGATCAGGCGCAGATCGAAGGACTTTTGAATGTCGTTGGTCAGGTAATGGCTGATGAACACCGGCAGGATCTGCGCGATGGTTTCCCGGTCGGCGTCACTGGCGGTGTGCCAATAGATGCGCACCATGCGCGCCCAGAAACTGGAGTGCCGGCCCTCGTCGAGCAAGTGATCGGCCATCAGGCCTTTGATCGACGGCTTGACCGTATCGTCCCGGGCGAACGCTGCGACATCGCCGGTAACGGTGTTTTCGGCGATCGCCACGCAGATCAGTTCCACTGCGCTGCGCAGGTGCTCGGGCGCCAGTGCCACGGCGGCAGGAATTGCCCGGCTCAGTTCGATTTCAGTGGGCAGTTCGATCGGCTCAATGCCGGTCATGGCCACGGTCTGTTGCATGAAGTCCATCGCCACCAGCGCGTGGTAATCCTCGTCCACCACCACGGTCATGGCGTCGTAGCGACAGGCGAACGGGAAGGCCACGGCAAAGCGATTCTTGGCGATACTGCGCGCGGTCTTGTCGACGATCTCGGTCTCGAAAATCACCACGTCGTTGATGAACTTGTACAGCGTCTGCACCAGGGCAAAATCCCGTTGTTGCGGGCACTCGCGCAGGAAGGTTTCGCTGAGCACCAGGGGCTGGCGGCTCAACGGATAGATCAGGCGCTCATCGTCTTCCAGTACGCGCCGTGGCCGGGTGCGGATGGTGGCGCGGCTTTCCCAGGCGTCGGCGAAGGATTGGTAATCGGCGGCGTTCATTGGGCCACCTCCGCCAACGGTTCGCGCATGCTCAGACGCAGGCCGTCCCACAAGGCGATGCGGCTTTCCACCGCCGCGATGGCGCTGGCGTAGACCTCGGCTTCGCGTTGCGGATCGCCATCGACCAGACGCTCAAGCAGTTGCTCCGCCGCCGGACCGTGATCTTCGGAATCGACCTCGATGTGGCGCTCCAGGTAATAGCGAAAGGTTGGCGCCTGTTCGATACCGATCCCCCAGTCATCGAGGATGCGCTGGAACATGGTCGGGATGACGCTCTCGCGACCATGCAGGAACGCGGCAGCGACGCTGTGGCCAGGCGCATGCAGCGCGGTGTTCAGCGTCTCGCGAACAAAGTTTGCTGCTGCCGGATCCACTTCCACGCTTTGCAGGGCGACGTCGTAACTCACACCTTCCTGTTGCAGCGCGACAAAGCGTTCGACTGCCGTGGTATTCGCACCGACTTCGCGCATCGCGTCCAGATACAGCTCGAAATGGCTGTAATGGCCGTGAGCGGGACGGTCGTCGGACTCTTCGCCCAGCACGATCTCGTTGATCAGCCGCGCAGCATGCGGATCACGCGGCGGCAGCCAGGGCAGACGGGTGCAGGTCAGTTCCTGTTGCAGACGCTTGGTCAGCGACATGAAATCCCAGACGGCGAAGACGTGGGATTCCATGAACCGGCGCAGTACCGATAACGAATCGATTTCAGTAAAGATCGGATGAACGCTCAATTGGGCTTTTATCAGGGCGAGTTGTTCTTTAGTTGGCATCATGGCTAACCTCGGTGTTATTGGAATAGAGAAAGTTGCTCGTTCGGTGCGTCAACGCGGACTGGCTGTTTCTTAAACTTTTATAGTGGCGAGCGCTGGCCTCATTCAGATAAATGAAAGTGTGCAAAGTGCATGGGAGGCTCTGGGCTATGCCTGGGCGACTATTTGCCAAGGCTGTCAGCTGACTGCGGAGCCGTGCCGTGTTTGCGGGGTTTAACCTGCTCGGCGAGGAAAAACTAATACATCATCAAATAACTTAACAAGTTTATTTTTAATTATTTTAAGTTTGCTGTTTTTTAAGTACGAGACGATCCGGTAAAACTTATTGATTAGGTTTTACTTGGGCGTAGTTGCTCCTTTCGGCGAACAGTGGCCAAAATTTAAGACAAGAGTGAATGCCTCACTCAGAGCAACTTTTCGATACAAGGGTTGAAGTTATGTATAGGGGTGAAAGTTGGCCGGGAACGGCGCCGTAACTTCCTTTTATCCCGTGGCAAGGCTCCTTCCGTAGGTTCCTGGTGCGAGGACTGCGCCGGCGGTGCGGTGCGTCCCCGTTCTTCATGGGTTGGCTGTTCAAGAGTGCGGGTAAATTGGCGGGACGGCTATGACCGATTCGTCCGCGGCGAGCTGCAATACCGGACTTATGGGGGCGCTGGGAGGTTAGAGCGAACAGGCGAATCCGCCACCGGGTTTGCGGCAGACCGTAGAGAGGATTTGTAAGCGGGTTATTCGCCGGTCAGCTGCAAGGGCCTGAAACCGGCGTAGAGGGGATCAGCGAACGGCCTTGCGGTGTTGTCCGGCAGGGCTGGCGAGGTAACGGGTGATCACCTCGACGCCACGGTTGAGGTGTTGTGTGAGCAGCTTCACCGACAGTTCGACATCGCGTTCGATTACGGCCTGGAGCATCGCGCGGTGATCTTCCTGGGACAGTTTGCCCAGGCCCATGGCTTCAAGGTTGAAACGCAGAAAGCGCTCTTCTTCATTCAGGCCGCCTTCGACCAGTCGCAGCAACCGCTGATTCGGCGCCTTGCTGTACAAAGCCATGTGGAACAGGCGATTGAGCCGACCGATTTCGCTGTAGTCGTGCTGGGTCTCAAGTGCTTCGATAAAACTGGCGGCAAGCGCGTGATCGGTGCTGGTCAGCAGCGGAACCGACTGGCGCATGGCTTCGGATTCGAGCAGGATTCGCAACTCGTAGGTTTCGGTAGCGTCGCCCTGAATCAGCGGGGCAACCACAGCGCCTTTGTGGGTCGTGACGCTCAGCAGCTCCTGGGCCTCCAGCTGACGCAGAGCCTCGCGCACCGGCATGCGGCTGACCCCGAACAGGTCAGCCAGATCCTGCTGACGCAGGGCGGTGCCGCACGGTAAACGACCGTCAAGGATCGCCGAGCGCAAGGTCTCCTCGATGATCGAACGGGCAAGATGTGCAGGAATCGGCCCATCGACTTTGATGCTGTGCAGCGGTTTGGGCTTCTGTGTCACAACTACTCACCCTGAATGAAGACGGAATTTGGATCCAAAGACACTAGTGATTGCTCTACAGGTTGTCAAACCACGTAAAGGATTGCTGTCCTGAGTAAAGTTTAGCGCGCTGGCGATGATCTCATGGTGCCATTGTTTTTTGCCGGGCTAAGCTTCACCATCAAACGCTTTCCTTCCTGTCCCCTTGGAAACCTGCTGTGGCGGTACGTTTCGCGATCCCTCGGACTTTGCGCTGGCTAGGCTGCGCACTGCTGCTGGCCGGCGTCATGCTGGGCGGTCTGCATGCCGATTGGGATTTTTCCGCGATCAGCCGCAAAGCCACGGCGCTGTACGGGCCGCTGGGCGCCGGGCAGCAGCGGATCGATGCCTGGCAGAACCTGCTGGCCACGCAGAAACAGGTCAGCGAGATGGACAAGCTCAAAGTGGTGAACCTGTTTTTCAACAAACAGGTGCGCTATGTAGAGGACATCGATCTGTGGGGCCAGGTCGATTATTGGGAGACACCGATCGAAGCGCTGTGGAAAGGCGCCGGCGATTGCGAAGACTACGCGATCGCCAAGTATTTCAGCCTGCGCCATCTCGGGGTTTCCAGTGACAAGCTGCGCATCACCTACGTCAAGGCACTGCGCCAGAATCGCGCGCACATGGTGCTGACTTACTACGCCACCCCCGATGCCATGCCGCTGGTACTCGACAGCCTGATCGATCCGATTCAGCCTGCGTCCCAGCGAACCGATTTGTTGCCGGTCTACTCTTTCAATGCCGAAGGTCTGTACCTGCCGGGAGCCAAGGGCAACAAAAAGGTCGGTGACACCAAACGCCTGTCGCGCTGGCAGGATGTGCTGAAGAAAATGCAGGCCGAAGGTTTTCCGGTCGAAACGACTAACTAGGAGCACGCGCTCAGATGTCTTTGTTCAAACAGCTGTTGATCGCTATCTGTCTGTTCCTGGTGGTCGCCTTCACCGGCAGCTTCATGGTCAGTCTGGAGAGCTCGCGCACCCAGTACGTCAACCAGCTGCGCTCCCATGCCCAGGACGCTGCCACGGCGCTGGCGTTGTCGCTGACGCCGAATATCGACGACCCGGCGATGGTCGAGTTGTTGGTCAGCTCGATTTTCGACAGCGGTTATTACGCGAGCATCCGTGTGGTCGACCTCAAGACCGACCAGACCATCGTCGAGCGCAGCGGGATTCCGGCGGTGAGCAATGTGCCTGACTGGTTCGTCAAACTGATCGGCCTGGAGCCGGCCGGTGGCGACGCGCTGGTCAGCCGTGGCTGGGAGCAGGCGGCGCGGGTCGAGGTGGTCAGCCACCCGATGTTTGCCGTGGCCAAGCTGTGGCAGAGCGCGTTGGGCAGCCTCGGCTGGCTGTTGCTGTGCGGCGCGGTCAGTGCGGTGCTCGGTGCGTTGCTGCTGCGCCGGCAATTGCGCCCACTGGATTACATGGTCAAACAATCCCACGCCATCGCCCGTCGCGAGTTCCTCAGCCTGCCGGAGCTGCCGCGCACCCCGGAACTGCGGCGCGTGGTGCAGGCGATGAACCAGATGGTCGAGAAGCTCAAGGCGTTGTTCCAGGAACAGGCCGAGCGCAGTGAAAAACTGCGCGCCGAGTCTTATCAGGACAACCTCACGGGGCTGGCCAACCGGCGCTATTTCGAGATGCAACTGCACAATCGGGTGAGCAACCCGGAGCAGGCCAGTTCCGGTTATCTGCTGCTGTTGCGGGTCAAGGATCTGGCCGGGCTCAACCAGCGCCTGGGCGGTCAGCGCACGGATGAATTGTTGAAAGCCGTCGGTGAGCAATTGTCCCGCGAATGCGCCAAATACCCGGAAACCCAGAACCTCGTGACGCGCATCCGCGGCGGTGAGTTCGCCGTGCTGGCGCCAGGGCTGGTGCGTGAAGAGGCGCTGCAACTGGCGCAGAATCTCGACAGCGCATTGAGCAGCCTGCATGCCACTGGCGCCACCGATGTGCCGGCCGTGGCCTCCATCGGCCTCGCCCCGTTTGCCCACGGCGATTCACCGCAAGCGGTACTGACACTGGGTGATCAGGCGCTGGCGCAGGCCGAGGGGCAGGGCGAGCAGAACTGGGCGTGCATCGATCAGAGCCTGGTGGCCGAAGTCGGTGACGATCACCATGCCTGGCATCGATTGCTTGATCAGGCGCTGAATCAGCAGCGCTTCGAGTTGTACTTCCAACCGGTGGTGGCTGCGCAGGACACGCAACTGGTGCTGCATTACAAAGTGCTTTCGCGCTTGCTGGATGAACAGGGCCAGACCATCCCGGCCGGGCGTTTCCTGCCGTGGCTCGAGCGTTTTGGCTGGACCGCGCGACTGGACCGTCTGATGCTCGAGCGCGTGCTGGAGCAAATGAAGGCGCATGAAGATTCGCTGGCGCTGAACCTGTCCTCGGCAACCCTGGCCGATCCACAGGCATTGAACAAAGTGTTCGAGATTCTGCGCGCGCACTCCGACCTCGGCGAGCGTCTGACGCTGGAGATCGGTGAGGAGCAACTGCCGGAGCAGGCGGTGCTGGAGCAGTTGACCCGGCGTCTGCGTGAGCTCGGTTTCTCCCTGAGCCTGCAGCGCTTTGGTGGACGCTTCAGCATGATCGGCAACCTGGCGCGACTGGGGCTGGCGTATCTGAAGATCGATGGCAGCTATATTCGTGCGATCGATCAGGAAAGTGACAAGCGTCTGTTCATCGAAGCCATCCAGCGGGCGGCGCACAGCATTGATCTGCCGCTGATTGCCGAGCGCGTCGAGACCGAAGGGGAATTGTCGGTGATTCGCGAGATGGGCTTGTATGGGGTGCAGGGGCAGTTGTTTGGTGAGCCCAAGCCCTGGAATTAAACTTTTAGTGCGGCGGCGTCATTGATGCCGTCTTCGCGAGCAGGCTCGCTCCCACATTTGATATGCATTCCAATGTGGGAGCGAGCCTGCTCGCGAAGGGGACTGCCAGGTCACTGAAGATCGCGGATCAGATCAGCCCGCCTTCATCTTCATCGATCAACTGGCTCAACCCGCCCAACGCTTCCCGTGCCTGGGTCCGGTCCATCAGTTTGGCCTGCGCCGCCGGGGGCAGGTCGGTGACGCGGATCACGCCCTTCTGGGTCAGCACCTGAATCAGGTCGTCGAGTACCCGAATCATTTCAAAGTCGCTCTGCTTGAGCTGTTTGAGGCTGTTTTCCACGGCTGCGTTGGCGAACCAGGCCTGGATGTCATGGTGGTCGGCCGGCAGCGTTTCCGTGGCCTCGGCGTAGGCCGCCGCTTCCACGCGAATCAACTGACCCTGCGCATCGCGTTGCACGTAAAACATTGAGCATCCCTCAGAAAGAACCAGCGTCATGCTGTCAGCAGCATAGGCTAACTGCGCGCGAGTATGCGGGCTGGCGACGAAATCGTCACCGCCGAGTTAGCCGCAAACGTGACGGCCGCCCCAAGGGGCGGCCGTTTTGTTCATGCATCAGCTGTTGTTGTGGTCGACCTTGATGGTCGGATCGCTGCCGGCGATCAGGTTGTGAATGTTGGCGCTCGACCAGTTGTTGCCTTCCAGTTTGATCGTCACGTCCGGCGTGGCGGCTGCCGCGTCGCCGGAGTTGAACTTGCCCGCCGAGCTGACTTGCAGCGACGACGTGCCATCAACCGTGGTGATCTTCAGGAAGTTATCGATGGTGCTGCCGGTTTCGCCCTGCAACAGGTCACGCAGGTCGATGCGGTCGCCTTCGCTGGCGTTGAAGTCCTTGATCACGTCGTTGCCGGTGTCGCCTGCTTTCCAGACGAAGGTGTCGGCACCGGAACCACCGATCAGGATGTCGTTGCCCTGGCCACCGATCAGCGTGTCGTTGCCGGTGCCGCCGAGCAGGATGTCATTGCCCTTGCCGCCGTCGAGCAGGTCGTTACCGCCCGAGCCGAACAGGATGTCATTGCCTGCGCCACCCAGCAGCGTGTCGTTGCCATCGTGCGAACCGGAGACATCGAACGCCTGATAGTGCTCGGTGATGTACTGGTGCACGTTGCTGGTAGTGACTTTGCTGACATCCACGCCGGTCTGCTGCGCCACGAACGCCTGCATCGCCTGATAACCCTCGCCGGCAATGCCGTTGAAGCTCACCAGGTCGCCGAACAGGATGTCGTTGCCGTCGCCACCGCTGACGGTGTCGTTGCCCGGCATCGTCGCTTCGGTATGGCCGATGATCGAGTTGGCCAGATCCTTCGGATCGATGTTGGTTTGCGGCAAGTGATCCGAGTCATACGGTTTCAGGTCGTTGAGGCTGACACCGCTGTTGATACCGATGGCTTCGACGTTCGACAGACCGCTGAGCAAGGCGAAGCTGCTGCTGGAGTTGTCGGTGGTGGCAGTCGTGGTGCTGTTACCAGTACCGGCCAGGCTCGACAGCTCGTAGGTGCCATCACCCTGAGCGTGAACCGTGCCCAGGTTGGTGGTGGTCCAGCCGCGGCCGTTGTAGGTCTGCAACTGGGCATAACCGCTGGAGTTGATGCTCAGGTAATGCGTGTTGTCGATGTACGTGCTGAAGGTATCGCCCAGCTTGTAGTTGCTGGTCGTGACCACACTGTCGAACTTCACGCTGCCATACAGCGTCGGGTTGGTCTGCTCGCCGCTCTGGTAGTAGGTCGGCTGGCCGTCGGTGATGAAGTAGGTAAGGTTCTTCGCCCCGGTGTTGGCCAGCGCTTCCGTGCTCTGGAAGAAGTTGGCCGTGGTCTTGAACACGTCTTCGTAGTTGGTGCCGCCACCGGAGGTCATCGAGTCGAGTACGGCTTTGAGCTGAGTCAGCGCGTTCGGGTCGTTGAGGTTGACCGAGACCGACTTGTTGACCTGGGTATCGAAGTCCACCAGGAAGATGTTCACCGTGCCCGAATTGCTGCCGCCCAGGCTCTGCTTGAGGGTGTTGAACACCGAGGTCAGCGAGTCTTTGGCCGCGTTGATCGACGAGGTGCTCATACTGCCCGAGCTGTCGACCATGAACGCAATGTTGTAGTTGGTGCCCGGCACCACGGTCAGACCGCCGATGTCGGCGACCATGATGTCGTTGCCGTCGGTGCCGTTGAAGGTGTCATCGCCCGAAGTACCGACCACGGCGTTGTATACCGCTGGCACCACGGTGACCGGAATCGTCGCGGTGCTGCTGGCCGAGCCGCCGACCATCTCGGTGGAAGTCGACGTCACGGTCAGGTTGAACTGGCCGTTGTAGTAGGTCGGCGGGGTCACGGTCAGGCTGCCGAGGCTCCAGCCGGTGACGTTGGCTTCGCCATTGCTCGCGGTGACGGTGAAACTGTGGCCATGGCCGTCGGAGAGTACCGAACCGACCGGCGCACCGCTGATCTTCACGCTCAGGGTTTCCGAGCCGTCGGTGTCGGTCAGCGCGGTGTTGATCGCCGACAGTTTCACCGTGGTGCCTTCGGCGCCGGTGTTGAGTTTGTAGCCGTCGTAATAACCTTCGCCGTTGGTACCGTGCAGGTCGGAGACGGTCACACCGGCGTTCACCAGATCCTGCACGCCGGTGTAGATCGGCACGCCGGCGCTGCTCAGGTCGATCGGCGTGCTGCCGTTGACCGACAGGTTCACGTCATAGCTGCCCGGGCCGCTCTGGTTGTGGTGGTAGATGTCCAGGGTGTAATAGCCGCTGGTGGTTGGGGTGAACGAACCGCTGATCGTACCGCCCGCGCCCCAGGTGCCCGACGCCACGCTCTTGCCGCCGATGGTGATCAGCAGGCTGTCGTCAGCTACGCCGCTGAAGCTGTAGGTCTTGCCGGCTTCCAGATAGATCAGGCCCGAGGTTTTCGACGCGGTGCCGGCGGTCACGCTGCCGTCCGACTGCACGTTGGTCACGTTGGTGCTGGAGTTCGGGGTGCCGGCGCCATCGATCACGTTTTTCAGCGTGGTCGAGTCAGCGCCATTGCCGCTGGTACCCAGGCCCGCCAGACCGGTCCAGACTTCCTTGACCAGTCCGGTGGATTTCACGCTGTTGTCGGCCACGCTCACGGTCGGTGCATCCGCCACTGGCGTGATGTCGATCTTCACGGTGCCGGTGTTGCCCAGCAGTTGGCCGTCGGTGGGCTGGAACTTGATCTGCGCGTAGTCGGCCTGGTTGTTGCCCATGCCGGTGCCGCCGTAACCGTTGACGCCCGACTCGTTGGCATCCGGCAGGAAGCGCAGCTTGCCCGCGTCGATGTCAGCCTTGCTGAAGGTCTGGTTGTTGGCGACGTCTTTCCAGGTCGAACCGTCCAGGTACTGCAGTTTGCCTTCGCCCGGCAGCTGGGTGATTTTGATCCCCAGGCTGCTGGCCGGGTTGTCCACGTCGGTCACACCGAAGGTCGACCAGCCGAGGATCAGCGGGGTGTCTTCGGTGCCGGTGACGTTGACTGGCGCTGCAACCGGCGCATCGTTGACCGCCACCACGTTGACCGTGGTGGTCGCAGTGTTGGAGTAGTTGCCGCCATCGGTCACGGTCACGGTGATGATCCGTGGCACGGTGCTCGGGTCTTCACTGCTGTTGGTGAAGGTGATGTTCTTGATCGCCTGCATGTAGTCGGCGAGCGTCGCGTTGCCCGACAGGGTCAGGGTCACGGTGCCGTTGGTGCTGTTGGCATTGATGGTGATGCCGTTGACGCTGTTGCCGAGGTTCAGCGCATCGCCGTCCTGACGGTTGGTCAGGACGATGGTTGCACCGGTCAGCATCGTGCTGTCCGGGTCGGTGATCGTCAGGTCGGTATCGGCAATCGACACGCCGGCGCCCGGCGTGTTTTCGGTGAACGTCACCTTGTAGTCGGCACCGGTGGCGCCGCTGGAGTTGTTGGCATCCAGGTCGATGACCGGTGGCGCATCGTTGTCGATGATCGAGGTGCTGACGCTGCCGTTGGTGCTGCTGACGGCGAGGTTCTCGAAGTTGCCGCCAGTGGCCGAGTCGATCTTGACCACGAAGTTCTCGGTGCCTTCGGTGATCTTGTCATCGATGGTCGCGACGTTGAACTGCGCGCTGCTGGCGCCTGCCGGGATCTTCACGGTGTACACGCCAGTGAAGTCCGAACCGTCGGCAGCGGTGCCGCTGTAGACGATTTTCAGGGTCACGTCGGTTTGCGCCGGGTGGGTCAGGCTGACGGTGTAGCTGGCGGTCTGGCCTTCGGTCACCGAGGTGCTGCCGGTGATGCTGACGGTGGTGGTGTCGATGGTATCGGCGACGCTGGTGACGGCCGGTGCCGTGCTCGGTACCAGGTTCTCGAAGTTGCCACCGCTGGCGTTGGTGATGGTCGCCTGCACGCTGCCGGCGTCTTTGTAGACATCGTCAGCCGGAGCCGGAACGGTCACGGTGCCGGTGGTTTTGCCGGCGTCGATGGTGATCACCGAGCCGTTGCTCAGGGTCACGGTCACCGGCGAGCCGGCGGCGTTGCTCAGGGTGGCGGTGTAGGTGATCTGGCCGCCCTCGCTCACCGCCGGGGTCGCGCTCAGCGACAGGCTGGTGGTGTCGACGGTGTCGGTTACGGTGGTGCTGACCGGGGTTTTGTCGGCCACGAGGTTTTCGTAGTTGCCGCCGCTGACGTTGGTGATCGCATTGGTCAACGGTGCGTGGCCGGTCAACACGTCGTTCGGCGCGATGCTGGTCACGGTGCCGGTGGTTTTACCGATGTCGATGGTGATGGTCTGGCCGTTGGACAGAGTCACCACGACTGGCGAACCAGTCACAGGCGCACCGACGGTGGCGGTGTAGGTGACGGTGCCACCTTCGGCCACGGTGCCCGTGGCGGTGAGTTTCACCCCAGTGGTGTCGATGGTGTCGGTGACGCTGGTCACGGCCGGCGTGGTGCTTGGCACCAGGTTTTCGAAGCTGCCACCGGTCGCGGTTTTGATTGTGGCCTGCACGGTGCCGGCGTCTTTGTAGACATCGTCGGCTGGGGCAGGAACGGTCACGGTGCCGGTGGTTTTGCCGGCGTCGATGGTGATGACTGCACCGTTGCTCAAGGTCACGGTCACTGGCGAACCAGCGGCGTTAGTCAGGGTTGCGGTGTAAACGATTGAGCCGCCTTCGGCCACGGTGCCGGTCGCGGACAGCGACAGGTTGGTGGTGTCGACGGTATCGGTCACGGTGGTGCTGACCGGCGTCTTGTCGGCCACCAGATTTTCGTAGTTGCCGCCGCTGACGTTGGTGATGGCGTTGGTCAGTGGAGCGTGGCCGGTCAGCGCGTCGTTTGGCGCAGTAGTGGTCACGGTGCCGGTGGTCTTGCCGATGTCGATGGTGATCGTCTGGCCGTTGGCCAGGGTTACCACGACTGGCGAGCCAGTGACTGGCGCACCGACGGTGGCGGTGTAGACAACGTTGCCCCCTTCCGCTGCGGTGCCGGTGGCGCTCAGCTTCACGGTGGTGGTGTCGATGGTGTCGGTGACACTGGTCACGGCTGGCGTGGTGCTTGGCACCAGATTTTCGAAATTGCCACCGCTGGCGTTGGTGATGGTGGCCTGGACGGTGCCGGCGTCTTTGTAGACATCATCAGCCGGAGCCGGCACGGTCACGGTGCCCGTGGTTTTGCCGGCATCGATGGTGATCACGGCGCCGTTGCTCAGGGTCACGGTCACTGGCGAGCCAGCTGCGTTGGTCAGGGTTGCGGTGTAAACGATCAAGCCGCCTTCGGCCACGGTGCCGGTCGCGGACAGCGACAGGTTGGTGGTGTCGACGGTGTCGGTCACGGTGGTGCTGACCGGGGTTTTGTCGGCCACCAGGTTTTCGTAGTTGCCACCGCTCACGTTATTGATCGCGTTGGTCAACGGCGCGTGGCCGGTCAGCGCGTCATTCGGCGCGATGCTGGTCACGGTGCCGGTGGTTTTGCCGATGTCGATGGTAATGGTCTGGCCGTTGGCCAGGGTCACGACGACTGGCGAACCGGTGACCGGGGCGCCGACAGTGGCGGTGTAGGTGACGGTGCCACCTTCGGCCACGGTGCCCGTGGCGGTGAGTTTCACGCCAGTGGTGTCGATGGTGTCGGTGACATTGGTCACGGCTGGCGTGGTGCTCGGCACCAGGCTTTCGAAGCTGCCACCTGTCGCCGATTTGATGGTCGCCTGCACGGTACCGGCGTCTTTGTAGACGTCGTCAGCCGGCGCAGGAACGGTGACGGTGCCGGTGGTTTTGCCGGCGTCGATGGTGATCACGGCGCCGTTGGACAGGGTCACGGTGACTGGCGAGCCAGCGGCGTTAGTCAGCGTCGCGGTGTAAACGATCGAGCCGCCTTCGGCCACGGTACCGGTCGCGGACAGCGACAGGTTGGTGGTGTCGACGGTATCGGTGACCGTGGTATTGACCGGGGTCTTGTCGGCAACGAGGTTTTCGTAGTTGCCACCGCTGACGTTGGTGATCGCGTTGGTCAGCGGCGCGTGGCCGGTCAGCGCATCGTTCGGTGCGGTGGTAGTTACGGTGCCGGTGGTTTTGCCGACTTCGATGGTGATGTTCTGGCCGTTGGCCAAGGTCACCACAACCGGCGAACCGGTGACCGGCGCGCCGACAGTGGCGGTGTAGGTGACAGTGCCACCTTCAGCAGCCGACTCGGTCGCGGTCAGTTTGACCGTGGTGGTGTCGATGGTGTCGGTGACGCTGGTCACGGCCGGGGTGTTGCTGGTCACCAGATTTTCGAAATTGCCGCCAGTCGCGGTCTTGATCGTGGCCTCAACGGTGCCGGCGTCTTTGTAGACGTCATCAGCCGGAGCCGGAACGGTCACGGTGCCGGTGGTTTTGCCGGCGTCGATGGTGATCACGGCGCCGTTCGACAGGGTCACGGTGACTGGGGAGCCAGCGGCGTTGGTCAGGGTCGCGGTGTAAACGATCGAGCCACCTTCGGCCACGGTGCCGGTCGCGGACAGCGACAGGTTGGTGGTGTCGACGGTATCGGTGACCGTGGTATTGACCGGGGTCTTGTCGGCAACGAGGTTTTCGTAGTTGCCACCGCTGACGTTGGTGATCGCGTTGGTCAGCGGCGCGTGGCCGGTCAGCGCATCGTTCGGTGCGGTGGTAGTTACGGTGCCGGTGGTTTTGCCCACTTCGATGGTGATGTTCTGGCCGTTGGCCAGAGTGACTGTCACTGGCGAACCGGTGACCGGCGCGCCGACAGTCGCGGTGTAGGTGACAGTGCCACCTTCCGCAGCAGACTCGGTCGCGGTCAGTTTCACTGTGGTGGTGTCGATGGTGTCAGTGACCTGAGTCACGGCCGGAACGGTGCTTGGCACCAGGTTTTCGAAGTTGCCACCGGTAGCGGTGGAGATGGTTGCCTCGACTTTGCCCGCGTCTTTATAGACGTCATCCGCCGGAGCCGGCACGGTCACGGTGCCAGTGGTTTTACCGGCTTCGATGGTGATCACAGCGCCGTTCGACAGGGTCACGGTGACTGGCGAGCCAGCCGCGTTGGTCAAGGTCGCGGTGTAGATGATCGAACCACCCTCGGCGACCGAGTTGGTTGCGCTCAGCGACAGGTTGGTGGTGTCGACAGTGTCGGTAACGGTTGTGCTGACCGGCGTTTTGTCGGCGACCAGGTTTTCGTAGTTACCGCCGCTCACATTGGTGATCGAGTTGGTCAAAGGCGCATGACCGGTCAGCGCATCGTTCGGTGCGATGGTGGTTACGGTGCCGGTGGTTTTACCCACTTCGATAGTGATGTTCTGACCGTTGGCCAGTGTCACAACGACAGGCGAACCGGTCACAGGCGCACCGACAGTGGCGGTGTAAGTGACGGTGCCACCTTCCGCAGCAGACTCGGTCGCGGTCAGTTTCACTGTGGTGGTATCGATGGTGTCGGTGACCTGAGTCACAGCCGGCACGGTGCTCGGTACCAGGTTTTCGAAGTTGCCACCGGTAGCGGTAGAGATGGTCGCTTCGACTTTACCCGCGTCTTTGTAGACATCGTCGGCCGGTGCCGGAACGGTCACAGTGCCGGTGGTTTTGCCAGCCTCGATGGTGATCACGGCGCCGTTGCTCAACGTCACGGTGACTGGTGAGCCTGCAGCGTTGGTCAGGGTCGCGGTGTAAACGATCGAGCCACCTTCGGCCACGGTACCGGTCGCGGACAGCGACAGGTTGGTGGTGTCGACGGTGTCGGTCACGGAGGTGCTGACCGGAGTCTTATCGGCCACGAGGTTTTCGTAATTGCCACCGGTGACGTCGGTGATCGCGTTGGTCAGAGGAGCATGACCGGTCAATGCATCATTAGGCGCAGTGGTAGTCACGGTGCCAGTGGTTTTACCCACCTCAATGGTGATGTTTTGACCGTTTGCCAAGGTCACGACCACAGGCGAACCGGTCACTGGCGCGCCGACGGTTGCGGTATAGGTGACGGTGCCGCCTTCGGCCACTGAGGTATCGGCAGTCAGTTTGACGGTCGAGGTGTCGATCGTGTCGGTGACTTCGGTGACAGCCGGCACGGTACTTGGCACCAGGTTTTCGAAGTTGCCACCGGTGGCGGTGGAAATGGTTGCTTCGACTTTACCGGCATCTTTGTAAACGTCGTCCGCCGGAGCTGGAACAGTCACGGTGCCCGTGGTTTTGCCCGCTTCGATGGTGATCACGGCGCCGTTGCTCAATGTCACGGTGACAGGTGAGCCTGCAGCGTTGGTCAGGGTTGCGGTGTAAACGATCGAGCCGCCTTCAGCGACGGTGCCAGTGGCACTGAGCGACAGGTTGGTGGTGTCGACGGTGTCGGTGACATTGGTCGAAACCGGCGTTTTATCCGCCACGAGGTTTTCGTAGTTACCGCCGCTCACGTCGGTGATCGCGTTGGTCAGCGGAGCATGACCGGTTAACGCATCGTTCGGTGCGGTGGTGGTGACCGTACCGGTGGTCTTGCCGACTTCGATGGTGATGTTCTGACCGTTGGCCAGGGTCACGACCACAGGCGAGCCGGTTACCGGAGCACCGACGGTGGCGGTGTAGGTGACGGTGCCACCTTCCGCAGCGGATTCAGTCGCCGTCAGTTTGACCGTGGTGGTGTCGATGGTATCGGTGACATTGGTGACGGCCGGCACAGTGCTCGGTACCAGATTTTCAAAGTTGCCACCGGTAGCGCTGGAGATGGTCGCTTCGACTTTGCCGGCATCTTTGTACACGTCATCGGCTGGCGCCGGAACGGTCACGGTGCCAGAGGTTTTACCGGCCTCGATGGTGATCACCGCGCCGTTGGACAGGGTCACGGTGACTGGCGAACCAGCGGCGTTGGTCAGGGTTGCGGTGTAGACGATCGAGCCACCCTCGGCCACGGTGCCGGTCGCACTGAGCGACAGATTGGTGGTGTCGACGGTGTCGGTGACATTGGTCGACACCGGCGTTTTATCCGCCACGAGGTTTTCGTAATTGCCACCGGTGACGTCGGTGATGGCGTTGGTCAGCGGCGCGTGGCCGGTCAACGCATCGTTCGGCGCAGTGGTAGTCACGGTGCCAGTGGTTTTACCCACTTCGATGGTGATGTTCTGACCGTTGGCCAAAGTCACCACGACCGGCGAGCCAGTCACTGGCGCACCGACAGTCGCGGTGTAAGTGACGGTGCCACCTTCCGCAGCCGATTCGGTCGCGGTCAGTTTGACCGTGGTGGTATCGATGGTGTCGGTCACGTTGGTGACGGCCGGAACGGTGCTAGGCACCAGGTTCTCGAAGTTGCCACCGGTAGCGCTGGAAATGGTTGCTTCGACTTTACCCGCGTCTTTGTAAACGTCGTCAGCCGGAGCTGGAACGGTCACGGTGCCCGAGGTTTTACCGGCTTCGATGGTGATCACCGCGCCGTTGGACAGGGTCACGGTCACCGGAGTCCCGGCCGGGTTGGTCAGGGTCGCGGTGTAGACGATCGAGCCACCTTCTGCAACGGAGTCGCTGGCGGTCAGGTTCAGGTTGGTAGTGTCGACAGTGTCCGACACCGAGGTGTTCGCCGGTGTCTTGTCGGCCACCAGGTTTTCATAGTTGCCGCCGGCAACCTTGTCGATGGCGACGCTCAGCGAGCTACCGCCCGCTAATGGGCTGTTCGGCGCAACGAAATTCACGCTGCCGGTGGTTTCACCGACGGCGATGGTGATGGTCTGGCCGTTGGACAGGGTGACCACAACTGGCGAGCCAGTAACTGGTGCGGTCACGCTCGCGGTGTAGACCACGGTTTCGCCTTCGGCGACATTGGCGGTGGCGGTCAGCGACACGGTGGAGGTGTCGATGGTGTCGTTGACGGTGGTCACCGCCGGCGTGTTGCTGGTCACCAGGTTTTCGAAGTCGCCACCGGTCGCGCCCTTGATGGTCGCCTCAACGGTGCCGGCGTCCTTGTAGACGTCATCCTTCGGTGCATCGACGGTCACGGTGCCGGAAGTTTTGCCGGCGTCGATGGTGATCACCGCGCCATTGCTCAACGTCACGGTCACCGGAGTGCCGGCGGCGTTGGTCAGGGTGGCGGTGTAGGTGATCTGGCCGCCTTCGTTCACCGCCGGAGTCGCGCTCAGCGACAGGTTGGTGGTGTCGACGGTGTCGGTCACGGTGGTGCTGACCGGTGTTTTGTCGGCAACGAGGTTTTCGTAGTTGCCGCCGCTGACATTGGTGATCGAGTTGTTCAGCGGTTCGTGACCGTTCAGCGCATCGTTCGGTGCGGTGGTCGTCACGGTGCCGGTGGTCTTGCCGATGTCGATGGTGATGGTCTGACCGTTGGCCAGAGTCACGACCACAGGCGAACCGGTTACCGGAGCGCCAACGGTGGCGGTGTAAGTGACAGTGCCGCCTTCAGCCACCGAAGTATCGGCGCTCAGCTTCACGGTCGAGGTATCGATGGTGTCGGTGACTTCGGTTACGGCCGGAACGGTGCTCGGCACCAGGTTCTCGAAGTTGCCGCCCGCTGTGTCCTTGATCGTGACTTCGACTTTGCCGGCGTCTTTGTAGACGTCATCGGCAGGGGCCGGAACGGTCACCGTGCCAGTGGTCTTGCCCGCTTCGATGGTGATCACCGAACCGTTGGACAAAGTCACGGTGACTGGCGAGCCAGCAGCGTTGGTGAGTGTCGCGGTGTAGGTGATCGAACCGCCCTCGGCCACAGTGCCAGTGGCGCTCAGCGACAGGTTGGTGGTGTCGACAGTGTCAGTCACGGTGGTGCTGACTGGAGTCTTGTCGGCAACCAGATTCTCGTAATTGCCGCCGCTCACGTCGGTGATGGCGTTGGTCAGCGGCGCATGGCCGTTCAACGCATCGTTCGGTGCGGTGGTGGTCACGGTGCCGGTGGTCTTGCCGACTTCGATGGTGATGTTCTGACCATTGGCCAGGGTCACGACCACAGGCGAGCCGGTTACCGGAGCACCGACAGTCGCGGTGTAGGTGACGGTGCCACCTTCAGCAGCGGACTCGGTTGCGGTCAGTTTCACCGACGTGGTGTCGATGGTGTCAGTGACTTCAGTCACTGCCGGAACAGTGCTCGGAACGAGGTTCTCGAAGTTGCCGCCGGTTGCACCGTTGATGGTGACTTCAACCTTGCCGGCGTCTTTGTAGACGTCATCGGCTGGCGCTGGAACCGTCACGGTGCCGGTGGTCTTGCCCGCTTCGATGGTAATCACCGAACCGTTGGACAGCGTCACGGTGACTGGCGAGCCAGCGGCATTGGTGAGGGTCGCGGTGTAAGTGATCGAACCGCCCTCGGCGACCGAGTTGGTGGCGCTGAGCGACAGATTCGTCGTGTCCACGGTGTCAGTGACGGTGGTGCTGACCGGCGTCTTGTCGGCGACGAGGTTTTCGTAATTGCCGCCGCTCACGTTAGTGATCGCGTTGGTCAATGGCGCGTGGCCGGTCAATGCGTCATTTGGCGCGACAGTGGTCACAGTGCCGGTGGTTTTACCCACTTCGATGGTGATGGTCTGGCCGTTGGCCAACGTGACAGTCACTGGCGAGCCGGTGACTGGTGCGCCCACGGTCGCGGTGTAAGTGACGGTGCCACCTTCAGCCACCGAAGTATCGGCCGTGAGTTTCACGGTCGAGGTGTCGATGGTGTCGGTGACTTCGGTAACGGCCGGGACGGTGCTCGGTACCAGATTTTCGAAGTTGCCGCCGGACGCATCCTTGATCGTGACTTCGACCTTGCCGGCGTCTTTGTAGACGTCATCGGCTGGCGCCGGAACGGTCACGGTGCCAGTGGTTTTACCTGCTTCGATGGTGATCACCGAGCCGTTGCTCAGGGTCACGGTTACCGGAGTGCCGGCCGGATTGGTCAGGGTCGCGGTGTAGACGATCGAGCCACCTTCAGCCACGGTACCGGTGGCGGTGAGCGACAGGTTGGTGGTGTCGACGGTGTCGGTGACGTTGGTCGAAACCGGAGTTTTGTCAGCGACCAGATTTTCGTAATTGCCACCGCTCACGTCAGTGATCGCGTTGGTCAGTGGCTCGTGACCGTTCAATGCATCGTTCGGCGCAGTGGTAGTCACAGTGCCGGTGGTTTTACCCACTTCGATGGTGATGGTCTGGCCGTTGGCCAGAGTCACGACAACCGGCGAGCCAGTCACAGGCGCACCAACGGTCGCGGTGTAAGTGACGGTGCCACCCTCGGCGACCGAGGTGTCAGCGGACAGTTTGACCGTCGAAGTATCGATGGTGTCGGTCACTTCGGTGACCGCAGGGACAGTGCTTGGCACCAGATTTTCGAAGTTGCCGCCGGTTGCACCGTTGATGCTGACTTCGACCTTACCGGCGTCTTTGTAGACGTCATCGGCAGGCGCCGGAACGGTCACGGTGCCGGTGGTTTTACCGGCCTCGATGGTGATCACGGCTCCGTTGCTCAACGTCACGGTAACCGGCGAACCGGCAGCGTTGGTCAGGGTCGCGGTGTAGACGATCGAACCGCCTTCAGCCACGGTGCCGGTCGCAGTCAGCGACAGATTGGTGGTGTCGACGGTGTCGGTAACGGCGGTCGAAACCGGGGTTTTGTCGGCGACGAGGTTTTCGTAGTTACCGCCACTGACGTTGGTGATGGCATTGGTCAGCGGCGGGTTGCCGGTCAGCGCATCGTTCGGTGCGGTGGTAGTCACGGTGCCGGTGGTTTTGCCGACTTCGATGGTGATGGTCTGACCGTTGGTCAGGGTCACGGTCACTGGCGAACCGGTGACAGGCGCGCCTACGGTGGCGGTGTAAGTGACGGTGCCGCCCTCAGCGACCGAGGTATCGGCGGTCAGTTTGACCGTCGAAGTGTCGATGGTGTCGGTGACTTCGGTGACAGCCGGAACGGTGCTCGGCACCAGGTTCTCGAAATTGCCACCGCTGGTGCCGGTAATGCTGACTTCGACTTTGCCGGCGTCTTTGTAGACGTCATCGGCTGGAGCCGGAACGGTCACAGTGCCGGTGGTTTTGCCAGCCTCGATGGTGATGACGGAGCCGTTGCTCAACGTCACGGTCACCGGGGTGCCGGCCGGATTGGTCAGGGTCGCGGTGTAAACGATCGAACCGCCTTCGGCCACGGTGCCAGTGGCACTCAGCGACAGGTTGGTGGTGTCGATGGAGTCTGTGACGGTGGTGGTCGCTGGCGTCGTGTTTGGCACCAGGTTCTCGAAGTTGCCGCCGGTAGCACCGGTAATCGTGGTGCTGACGGTGCCGCCGTTGTTATAGACGTCGTTTGGCGCAGTCGGCACGTTGATGGTGCCCGTGGTCTGGCCGGCTTCGATGGTGATGGTCGAGCCATTGGACAGGGTGACGGTGACCGGCGTCTGCGCCGGGTTGGTCAGGGTCGCGGTGTAGGTGATCTGGCCACCTTCAACCACGCTGCCGGTAGCGGTCAGGGTCAGGCCGGTGGTATCGCGCGAATCAACGATGTTCGTCACGGCTGGCGTCGTGTTCGGCACCAGGTTCTCGAAGTTGCCGCCACTGGTGCCGGTAATGGTGGTAGTGACGGTGCTGCCGTTGTTATAGACGTCGTTCGGCGGGGTCGGCACGTTGACGGTGCCAGTGGTCTGGCCGGCTTCGATGGTGATGGTCGAACCGTTGGACAGGGTGACGGTGACCGGCGTCTGCGCCGGGTTGGTCAGGGTCGCGGTGTAGGTGATCTGGCCGCCTTCGGTGACGCTGCTGCCAGCGGTCAGGGTGACGGTGGTGGTGTCGATGGTGTCGGTGACCTGGGTCGTGGCCGGAGTGGTCGGCGGGGTCACGGTGATGCCGTTGCCGCCAGTGGTGCCGGTGACGGTCACGTCGATCTGGGTCGGGTCGTTATAAACGGTGTCGTTCGGCGCCAGCGGCACGTTGACGGTGCCGGTGGTGGAGCCGGCCGGAATCACGATCACCGAGCCGTTGGACAGGGTGATGGTCAGGTCGGTCAGCGGCGCCTGGGTCAGGGTCGCGGTGTAGACCAGCACGCCGCCGGCTTCGGTGATAGTCGGCGTGGCGCTGAGGCTCAGGGTCGACTCACGCAGGGCGTTGGCGGTGGTGTCGGTGGTCTGGCCACCGGTGATGTTCTGTGCCGCTTGCGCACCGGCGTTGATACCCGCGGTCGGGAAGCCGATGGTCGGGTCGACGCGGCCAGCAGTGGCGTCGAGCATCACGAAGCTGTGGCCGCCGCCTGCCGCGCCGCCAGTCCCCGCGGCGGTCGCGCCGGCAGCGGTGGCTTCAAGAGCAGTGGTCGGGTCGGCGCCGGCGGCGATGGCCTGCTGCAACTCGGCTACAGACGGCGCGGCCTGCGCGGTAGCTTCGGCCAGGTCCGTGCTGGAGTCGGGCGCGTTGGCGCTCCACTGCGTTTCGCGACCCAGGTCCAGGGTGCGGCCATCCGCCAGTTCCAGCGATACAGCGCCGGAGAGGCCAGTATCGATCTGGTCGCCGACGAACAGGCGATCGCCTTCAACGAGCACGCGGCGTACACCCTCGGGGGATACCACGAATACCTGACCGACAATGCTTTTGACGATGGCAACAACACTGCTCATTGAAGACTCTCCGGGTGTTACGTTCAGTTGACTTCCATTGCCTGATGGCTTCGGCGCCGATTCAGTCTGGACGTACTTTTAAAATTTGCGAATCAAGTTTGACGCTTCTTTTCGTCAATATTTTGGCTAGATTCTTTCGCTATTAACTTTATGCCAAACTATTGACCTTCTGGGTGCCATCCTAAACAATCGCCCCACTAATGTCACATTGATATTTCCGCGGCGACCTGTCCCTCAGCGTGTGATCCAGTTCCTATTTTGAACTTTCCGACATACGGTCATTCCGGTTGCCAATCATCCGACGCAGCAGCACGTTTTGCTGTGATTCAAGACAAGAAGTCCTGGGAAATCTTTACCATGCGTTTGCACTTGTTCAAGGCTCTACCCTTCGCTCTGGCCGCCTCTTTCGCCCATGCACAATCCTTACCGGAAGCCATGCAACAGGCACTGGATGTCCATCCGGAAATCCAGGCAGGGGTCAACAGTCGTTTGGCCGCGGATTATCAGTTAAAGGCTGCGAAAGGTGGATACCTGCCCAAGGTCGACCTGCTGGGTGGTTATGGCCGTGAGGGCACCGACAGCGTGACCACGCGCGCCAACGGTGGCGGCAACCACTGGGAGACACTGAACCGCAGTGAGTCAAGTTTACGTCTCTCGCAAATGGTCTTTGACGGTTTTGCGACATCGAGCGAAGTCGGGCGTCAACAAGCCACCGTCAACTCGCGCGCCTACTCCCTGCTGGGGACTTCCGAGCGCACCGCGCTGACCGTCGCCCAGGTGTACCTGGACGTGTTGACCCGCCGCGAATTCGTGCGTCTGGCCGAAGAAAACCTCAAGAGCCATCAGCGCATCTACGACCAGATTCAGCTGCGCACCCAGCGCGGCGTCGGCAGTGGTGCCGACCTCGATCAGGCCGAAGCGCGGATGGCCCAGGCCCGCAACAACCTGATCACCGAACAGACCAACCTCGCTGACTCCGAGACCAACTTCCTCAGCGCCGTCGGCCAGATGCCTGACCAGTTGGAGCGTCCGGCGCCGTTCATGGCGATGATGCCGGCCAACCTCAATGAAGCGCGGCAGCAGATGCTGGAAAACAGCCCGATCCTGCGCTCGGCCGAGTCCGATATCGCTGCTGCCGAGAAGCAGTACGAAACCGCCAAGTCGACGTTCTACCCACGTTTCGACGCCGAGCTGGGTCGCACCGCCGACAACGATCTCGACGGTCAGAACGGCCACAACAACGAGTGGCAGGCCATGCTGCGCATGCGCTTCAACCTGTACTCCGGCGGCAGCAACAAGGCCGATCTGGAATCCAAGTCGTACCTGTCCAACCAGGCGCTGGACATCCGCAACAACGCTCTGCGTCAATTGAATGAAGAACTGGGTCTGGCCTGGAACGCCCTGAACAACGCCAATGCGCAGGTGCCGATCGCTCAGCAGTACGTTGATCACAGCACCGCCGTGCGTACCGCCTACCAGCGTCAGTTCAGCCTCGGCGAGCGCACCCTGCTCGATTTGCTCGACAGCGAAAACGAGTTGTTCACCGCTTCGCGCCGTCTGGCCGAGATCAAGAACATTCAGTTATTTACTCAGTATCGAATCAAGGCGACCATGGGCGAGTTGCTCAAGAGCCAGGGAGTGGTCGCACCGTTGGCATCCGTCGTGCAGAACGATGTGAAGCCGAAGGTCCAACTGCCCGGTATGAATTGAGCAGAACCTTCATTGTTCAATTGTTAGCCAAGAGTGCCGAGCGTGGAATCAGAAGTCAGTCGAGTTCAACTCATTCATGATCCGCGCGCGATGCACGACGATCCGTTGCTGGATGGTCTGCTCGCTCTGTGCATGCTGCACCAGAAACCCGCCAGTGCGGCGATGCTCACCACCGGTCTGCCGCTGCCCAAGCAGCGCCTGAGCGTCGAGTTGCTGCCCCGCGCAGCGGCTCGCGCCGGGCTGCAGGGCCGGGTGCTGCAACGCAAGCTGGAAGAGATTCCGGCGATTGCCATGCCGGCGCTGTTGCTGCTCAAGGATGGCCGCAGCGCCGTCCTGCTCGGCTGGCAAGGTGACAACGAAGCCCGGGTGCTGCTCAGCGAAAGCGACGGCGGCGAATCGGTGGTCAGCCGCGAACTGCTGGCTGACGACTACACCGGCAAAGTGTTCTTCGCCCAGCCGCAGCACAAATTCGACGTCAACCACGGCACGCTGATCCCGCGTGCGCGCTCCTGGTTTCGCGACACCCTCAAGCGCTCGCGCTGGCTGTATGCCGATGCGATCGCCGCGAGTTTCCTGATCAACATCATCGCCATGGCCGCGCCGCTGTTCGTGATGAACGTCTACGACCGCGTGGTGCCGAACCAGGCCGAAGCGACCCTGTGGGTGCTGGCGCTGGGCATCACCGGTGCCTACATTTTCGATCTGATTCTCAAGAGCCTGCGCAGTCTGTGCCTGGATCTGGCGGGCAAGAAAACCGACCTGATCATCTCCGCGACGCTGTTCGAACGCATCGTCGGCATGGCCATGAAGTACCGCCCGGCGCGGGTCGGCAGTTTCGCGCAGAACATCCATGAGTTTCAGAGCCTGCGCGACTTTCTCGCCTCGCTGACCCTGACCAGCCTGATCGACCTGCCGTTCACTCTCCTGATCTTCATCGTCATCGCGATTCTTGGCGGGCATCTGGTGTGGATTCCGGTGCTGGCGTTCCCGATTGCGCTGTTGATCGGCTACGCGCTGCAGAAACCGCTGGTCGCGACCATGGAACGCACCATGGCCCTCGGCGCCGAGCGGCAGTCGAGCCTGATCGAAACCCTCGCCGGTCTCGACGCGGTCAAGGTCAACAACGCCGAAAGCGAACGCCAGTATCAGTGGGAACAGACCATCGGTACCCTCAGCCGCCTCGAGCTGCGAGTGAAAATGCTCTCCGGTCTGGCGATGAACATCACCCTGCTGATCCAGCAACTGGCCGGGGTGATCATGATCGTCTTCGGCGTGTACCAGATCATCGCCGGCAACCTGAGCATGGGCGGTCTGATTGCTTGCTACATGCTCAGCGGCCGTGCGCTCAGCCCACTGGCGTCGTTGTCCGGTCTGTTGACCCGCTACCAGCAGGCGCGGGTGACCATGACCTCGGTTGACCAGATGATGGAGCTGCCGCAGGAGCGCAATTTCGAAGAGCGTCCGCTGAGCCGCAAGGTGCTGCAAGGCGCGATCGAGTGCCGTCAGCTGAACTTCACCTACCCGGAACAGCAGAACCCGGCGCTGAAGAACATCAACCTGGTGATCCGTCCCGGCGAGAAGATCGGCATCATCGGCCGCAGCGGCTCGGGCAAGAGCTCGTTGGCGAAACTGCTGGTCGGCCTGTACCAACCGGACGACGGCGCATTGCTGGTGGACGGCGTGGACATCCGTCAGATCGACGTCAGCGAGCTGCGCTACAACATCGGCTACGTGCCACAGGACATCCAACTGCTGGCCGGCACCCTGCGCGACAATCTGGTTTCCGGCGCGCGTTATGTCGAAGACGAACTGGTGCTGCAAGCCGCAGAGCTCGCGGGCGTGCACGAATTCGCCCGCCTGCATCCGCAAGGGTATGAGCTACAAGTCGGTGAACGCGGGCAGAACCTGTCCGGCGGCCAACGGCAGAACGTCGCACTGGCGCGGGCGCTGCTGCTCAACCCACCGATCCTGCTGCTCGACGAACCGACCAGCGCCATGGACAACACCGGCGAAGAACGCCTCAAGCAACGCCTGGCCGCCGTCGTTGAAAACAAGACCGTGGTGCTGGTGACGCACCGGGCCTCGCTGCTGTCGCTGGTCGACCGGCTGCTGGTGGTCGACCGTGGACAGATTCTCGCCGATGGCCCGAAAGCCGCCGTGATGGAAGCGTTGAAGAAGGGGCAGATCAGTGTTGCTTAAGTCGGGTGTCAAAGAGTCGATCCGTCGCTACTTCAAGGGTTCTGCCTCGCTGCAGGGCCAGCCGCTGCCGGAGGTCAACAAAGCGCTGATCGAGGACGCCCCGCGCGTCGTGCGCCTGACCATCTGGGCAATCATCGGCTTCTTCCTGTTCTTGCTGCTGTGGGCCAACTTCGCCGTGATCGACGAAGTGACCAAGGGCGACGGCAAGGCGATTCCGTCGTCGAAGATCCAGAAAATCCAGAACCTGGAGGGCGGGATCGTTTCGGAAATGTTCGTCAAGGAAGGCCAGATCGTCGAGGCCGGCGCACCGCTGATTCGCCTGGACGACACGCGATTTGCTTCCAACGTCGGCGAAACCGAAGCTGATCGCCTGTCGATGCTGTTGCGCGTCGAACGTCTGAGCGCCGAGGTCGAAGACCGTCCGCTGAACTTCCCGGAAGATGTGCTCAAAGCCGTGCCGGGTCAGGCGAAAAGCGAAGAGTCCTTGTACATCAGCCGTCGTCAGCAATTGCATGACGAAATCGGCGGTTTGCAGGAGCAGTTGATCCAGCGTCAGCAAGAGCTGCGCGAGTTCAGCTCCAAGCAGGCGCAATACCGCCAGCAACTGGGCCTGCAGCGCCAGGAAATCAACATGTCCGAGCCGCTGGTGGCGCAGGGCGCGGTGTCGCCGGTTGAGGTGCTGCGACTCAAGCGTGCCGAAGTTGAAACCCGTGGTCAGCTCGACGCCACCACGTTGGCGATCCCGCGCGCCGAATCGGCCATCAAGGAAGTCCAGCGCAAGATCGACGAGACTCGCGGCAAATTCCGCAGCGAAGCGCTGACTCAGCTCAACGAAGCCCGCACCGACCTGAACAAGGCCCAGGCCACCGGCAAAGCGCTGGAAGACCGGGTCAGCCGGACGCTGGTCACCTCGCCGGTGCGCGGCATCGTCAACAAGTTGCTGGTCAACACCATCGGCGGCGTGATCCAGCCGGGCAGCGACATGGTGGAAATCGTGCCGCTGGACGACACCTTGCTGGTCGAAGCCAAGATCCGCCCGCAGGACATCGCGTTCCTGCATCCGGGGCAGGAAGCGATCGTCAAATTCACCGCGTACGACTACACCATTTATGGCGGGCTGAAAGCCAAACTGGAGCAGATCGGTGCCGACACCATCACCGACGAAGACAAGAAAACCACCTACTACATCATCAAGGTGCGCACCGAGCGCAGCCACCTGGGCACCGATGAAAAGCCGCTGCTGATCATCCCGGGGATGGTGGCGTCGGTGGATATCATCACCGGCAAGAAGTCGGTGCTGAGCTATCTGCTCAAGCCGATCATTCGGGCGCGGGCCGAGGCGTTGCACGAGCGTTAGATTTGCAGCGCGGCTGATGGCCTCTTCGCGAGCAGGCTCGCTCCCACATTGGATCTTTGTTAAGCACTCATTTTGTGTTCACCAACGAACCCCTGTGGGAGCGAGCCTGCTCGCGAAGGCGTCAGCGGGAATAACACACTCCTGTCAGTAAGTGACACAAATCGTCACTCACCATCCCGTCCATTCCTCACCATCCGCCATATCGTTATTCATTAACGGTATTTAATTTCCGGTTCTTATAGCTTTAAAGTCACCCACCTGCGTACCTGCCGACCAATCGGCGCGCCGCACGACCTGAACCGACACGCAATCCAGCGTGAGTGTCTGATCGACGTGCGCGCCTGTGAGCGCGCCGTGCGTGGGAGATTGAAAGATGTCCGCAGCTACTGCCACCCCAAGCGCCGCGACTGCCGCGCCGCAAGCCTTTGAAATCCGTCCGTTCAGCGGTGCCGTCGGTGCCGAGATCATCGGCCTGGACCTGACCCGGCCGGTCAACGATCAGGACTTTGCGCGCATTCATCGTGCGCACCTGGATCACCACGTCGTGGTGTTCCGCGACCAGCGCATCACCCCGCAACAGCAGATCGATTTCAGTCGCCGCTTCGGCGTGTTGCAGATTCACGTGCTCAAGCAGTTCCTGCTGGCCAATTACCCGGAAATCCTCATCGTTTCCAACATCGTCGAGAACGGCCAGAACATCGGTCTCGGTGACGCTGGCAAGTTCTGGCACTCCGACCTTTCCTATAAAGAGCTGCCGAGTCTCGGCTCGATGCTGCATGCGCAGGAATTACCGTCCGAGGGCGGCGACACCTTATTCGCCGACATGCACAAAGCCTGGGACAACCTGCCCGAGGCGTTGCGCAAAGCCGTGGAAGGCCGCTCTGCCGCGCATTCCTACACCGCGCGCTACAGCGAAACCAAATTCGAAGGCAACTGGCGTCCGACCCTGACCCCGGAGCAACTGGCGCAGGTCGCCGAAGTGGTGCATCCGATCGTCCGCACCCACCCGGAAAGCGGCCGCAAGGCATTGTTCGTCAGCGAAGGCTTCACCACCCGTATCGTTGGTCTGCCGGAGGACGAGAGCAAACAACTGCTGGCCGAGCTCTACGCCCACAGCGTGCTGCCGCAAAACATCTACCGCCATCAGTGGCAGCCCCACGACATGGTGTTCTGGGACAACCGTTCGCTGATCCACCTCGCTGCGGGCTGCCCCGCGCACCTGCGCCGCAAGCTGTATCGCACGACCATCCAGGGCGACGCGCCTTTCTGATTTGCCGGAGATTCAATCATGTCCAAACGTCTTCCCTTTGCACCGCTGGCGGCGGCCATCGGCCTGGGTTTCAGCCTGCTTGCCGGTAGCCTGGTGGCGCCAACCGTGGCCCACGCCGAAGGTGAAATCCGCATCGCCGAACAGTTCGGGATTGTCTATTTATTGCTCAACGTGGTGCGCGATCAGGGCCTGATCGAGAAGTACGGCAAGCAGCAAGGCCTCGACATCAAGGTCGACTGGACGCAGCTCTCTGGCGGCGCGGCGGTCAACGATGCGCTGTTGTCCGGTTCCATCGACATTGCCGGCGCCGGGGTCGGCCCGTTGCTGACCATCTGGGATCGCACCCACGGCAAGCAGAACGTCAAGGCCGTCGCCTCGCTCGGCAACTTCCCGTACTACCTGGTGAGCAACAATCCCAAGGTCAAAACCATTGCCGATTTCACCGAGAAGGACCGCATTGCGGTGCCGGCGGTGGGCGTGTCGGTGCAGTCGCGCTTCCTGCAATTCGCCGCAGCCAAACAATGGGGAGACAAGGAATTCAATCGCCTCGACAAGTACACCATCGCCGTGCCGCACCCGGATGCGACCGCTGCGCTGATTGCCGGCGGCACCGAACTGACCGGGCATTTCTCCAACCCGCCGTTCCAGGATCAGGCGCTGCAGAACCCGAACGTGCATGTGGTGCTCAACTCCTACGACATCCTCGGTCCGAACTCACCGACCGTGCTGTTTGCCACCGAGAAATTCCGCAACGACAACCCGAAAACCTACAAAGCCTTCGTCGAAGCGCTGAGCGAAGCCGCGCAATTTGCGCAGAATGATAAGGGTGCGGCGGCGGACACCTACATCCGCGTGACCAAGGCCAGGATCGACCGCGCCGAGCTGCTGAAAATCATCGACAACCCGCAGTTCGAATTCAGCGTCACGCCGAAAAACACCTATCCACTGGCCGAATTTCTTTACCGCGTCGGTGCGATCAAGAACAAACCCGAGTCGTGGAAGGACTATTTCTTCCAGGACGCCAAACCGCTGCAAGGGAGCTGATCGAAATGAACGCCCCTTTGCAAGGCCACGCGGCCAGCAACCCGGTCGCCAGTACGCAAGCGCTGCTGGCGGTGGATAACGTCAGCCTCGAATACCGCACTCCGCAACGGGTGGTGCGGGCCACCCATCAGGTCAGTTTCGAAATCGATCCGGCGGACCGCTTTGTGCTGCTCGGCCCGTCCGGCTGCGGCAAGTCCACTTTGTTGAAAGCGGCCGCCGGTTTCATTGCGCCGAGCGAAGGCGAGATTCGCCTGCAAGGTCAGCGGGTCGATGGACCGGGTCCGGACCGGATCGTGGTGTTCCAGGAATTCGATCAACTGCCGCCGTGGAAAACCGTGAAACAGAACGTGATGTTTCCGCTGCTGGCCTCGCGAACCTTGAACAAAAAGGACGCCGAGGAACGCGCGCTGCACTATCTGGAAAAAGTCGGACTGGCGGCGTTTGCCGACGCCTATCCTCACACCTTGTCCGGCGGCATGAAGGCGCGGGTGGCGATTGCCCGGGCGTTGGCGATGCAGCCGAAAATCCTTCTGATGGACGAGCCATTCGCCGCGCTGGATGCGCTGACCCGGCGCAAGATGCAGGAAGAATTGCTGCTGCTCTGGGAAGAAGTGCGCTTCACCTTGCTGTTCGTCACCCACTCGATTGAAGAGGCGCTGGTGGTCGGCAATCGCATCCTGCTGCTGTCGCCACATCCGGGGCGGGTACGCGCTGAGGTGCACAGCCATCAATACGATCTGCAAAGCCTCGGCGGCGTGGCGTTTCAGGAATCGGCACGGCGCATTCACCGCTTGCTGTTCGATGAAGGCCAGTCGCCGGAGACCGAGCGTGACCATGACTTCAACGACATTCGTATCGCTTATTGAGCGTTCTGGAGGATTGCCCGATGAGCCAACCATCGTCTGTACGACAAGAGTTTGAAACCGTCCTTGAACCATTGACCAGCGTGCCGCTTGAGCGCGAATTGCCGTTGGCGCAGCGCCTGTGGCAACAGGGCTGGCTGCGTAAGAGTGTGATCCTGATTCTGCTGGCGCTCCTCTGGGAATTGATCGCCCGGGTGCAGAACAACGACCTGTTGCTGCCGAGCTTTCTGCAGACCGGCCATGCGCTGTACGACGGCCTGCTCAGCGGCGAGCTGCTGGGCAAGGTGTGGATATCGCTGGTGATGCTGATCAAGGGCTATCTGATCGGCATCGTCCTGGCATTCGCCCTGACCACACTGGCGGTGTCGACCCAGTTTGGTCGGGATCTGCTGAGCACCCTGACCTCGATGTTCAACCCGCTGCCGGCGATTGCCTTGCTGCCGCTGGCACTACTTTGGTTTGGACTGGGGCAGAACAGCCTGATTTTCGTGCTGGTGCATTCGGTGCTGTGGGCGCTGGCGTTGAACACCTACGCAGGCTTTCTCGGCGTCTCGGAAACCCTGCGCATGGCCGGGCGTAACTACGGGCTGAAGGGCATGCGTTTTGTGCTGTTCATCCTGATCCCGGCAGCGCTGCCGTCGATCCTCGCCGGGCTGAAAATCGGCTGGGCGTTTGCCTGGCGCACGCTGATCGCCGCCGAGCTGGTGTTTGGTGCGACCAGTGGAAAGGGTGGGTTGGGCTGGTACATCTTCCAGAACCGTAATGAGCTGTACACCGACAAGGTGTTTGCCGGATTGGCGGTGGTGATCCTGATCGGGTTGCTGGTGGAGAATCTGGTGTTCGATACGCTGGAGCGGGTCACCGTAAAGCGCTGGGGCATGCAGCGCTGATGTGTATTGACTGAGCTGGCCCCATCGCTGGCAAGCCAGCTCCCACAGGAGTTTCGCCGGCCATAGACTTTGTGGAAGCTCACAATCCTTGTGGGAGCTGGCTTGCCAGCGATGGCGTCCTTGCAGCCACCACCAGACTTGAGGGATGTTTGCTAGCATTGCACCCGGATCAATCCAGATCAGCCAAGAGTGCTCTGTATGCAACTCCCGGACATGAACCTCCTGGTCGCTCTCGACGCCCTGCTCGACGAAGGCAGTGTGGTCGGCGCCGCACGGCGGATGAACCTCAGCCCCGCCGCCATGAGCCGCACCCTGACGCGTATTCGCGAAGCCATTGGCGATCCGATCCTGGTGCGCGCCGGCCGTGGCCTGGTACCCACCCCCAAAGCCCTCGAATTGCGCGAGCAGGTGCGCGATGTGGTCGAGCAGGCGGCGCTGCTGTTTCGCTCCGCCGACAGCGTGGAATTGGGTACCTTGCGGCGGCGCTTCAGCATACGCGCCAACGACTTTTTCATCGGCGTGTATGGCGGCAAGCTGTTCGACACCCTCGACCAGCAGGCGCCGCACTGCGAATTGCGCTTCGTTCCCGAGGGCGATGGCGACGACGAAGCGCTGCGCGAAGGACGGATTGATCTGAGTGTCAGCAACACCCGTCCGGTGACCCCGGAAGTCAAAGTGCAGAACCTGTTCTCCACGCATTTTGTCGGTCTGGTTCGCGAAGATCATCCGTTGCTCGACGGCGAAATCACCGCCGAGCGCTATGCCGGTTATTCGCATATCAGCATGTCGCGCCGTGGCATTGCTCGCGGACCCATCGACACTGCGCTGAATGCCTTGGGCCTGGAGCGGCGGGTGGCGGTGATTGCGCCAAGTTTCCACGCGGCGATGTTTGCCTTGCCCGATTCTGACCTGATCCTGCCGGTGCCCAAGGAAGCGTTGCTCAGCGTGCGCCGACTGGGCCTGAAGCTGCGCTCGTTCAATCTGCCGATCCCGTTGCCGACGCTGATGCTGACCCAGGCCTGGCACCCGCGCTTCGACAAGGACCCGGCACACCGCTGGCTGCGCGAAACGCTGAAGGCCTGTTGCGACGAAACCTGGCTGGCCGCGCAGCCCTGAAGGGCTAAAAGATCGCAGCCTTCGGCAGCTCCTGCAGGGGAACGCAGTCTGCAGGAGCTGCCGAAGGCTGTGATCTTTTGCTTTGAACAATTGTGTCTGACGCACTTATAACCTGCCGATAAGTCAATTTTCGTCAGCAGTAAGCCTTACTAAAATGCTCCGGTATTTTCCCTCCGGAGTGTGTATTCATGACATCCCTGACCGTCCCGGCGCCCGTCGCTGCGGCCAGTCCGGCGACGGCGGCCACGCCACCGGTGTTCGGCGCGCGGATCATCACTGGTCTGGTCGGCGTGCTGCTGGCGGTGCTGGTCTCGGGTCTCAACGAGATGGTGACCAAAGTCGCTTTGGCCGACATCCGTGGTGCGCTGAACATCGGTTACGACGAAGGCACTTGGCTGGTGTCCTGCTACGCCGCGACTTCGGTGGCGGCGATGGCGTTTGCGCCGTGGTGCTCGGTGACGTTTTCCCTGCGCCGCTTCACCCTCTGCGCGATCAGCCTGTTCACGCTGCTCGGCGTGCTGTGCCCGTTCGCCCCGAACTACGAAAGCCTGTTGCTGATGCGCACCTTGCAAGGGCTGGCCGGCGGCGCGTTGCCGCCGATGCTGATGACCGTCGCCCTGCGCTTTCTCCCGGCCAATTTCAAACTCTATGGTCTGGCCGGTTATGCGCTGACGGCGACGTTCGGCCCGGGTCTTGGCACGCCACTGGCCGGGTTATGGAGCGAATACGTCGGCTGGCAATGGACGTTCTGGCAAATCATCGTGCCGTGTCTGATTGCCATGGCGATGGTGGCCTGGGGCATTCCGCAGGATCCGCTGCGCCTGGAACGCCTCAAGACGTTCAACTGGAAAGGCCTGCTGCTGGGTTTTCCGGCGATCTGCATGCTGGTGATTGGCTTGCTCCAGGGCAATCGGCTGGACTGGTTCGAATCGAACCTGATCTGCGCATTGCTCGGCGCCGGCTCGCTGTTGCTGCTGGCGTTTCTGATCCATGAATGGTCGCAGCCGATTCCGTTTTTCAAGTTGCAGATGCTCGGCATCCGCAACCTGTCGTTTGCACTGATGACCCTGGCCGGGGTACTGGTGGTGTTGCAGGCGGTGGTGCTGATCCCGTCGAGCTATCTGGCGCAGATCCAGGGTTATCGCCCGGTGCAGACCGCGCCGATCATGCTGATCGCCGCGTTGCCGCAGCTGATCGCGCTGCCGCTGGTGGCGGCTTTGTGCAACCTGCGCTGGGTCGATTGTCGCTGGGTGCTGGGCATCGGTTTGAGCATGCTCACGCTGTCCTGCCTGGGCGGCTCGCTGCTGACTTCGGAGTGGATCCGCGACAATTTCTACGTCCTGCAATGGTTGCAGATTTTCGGTCAGCCGATGTCGGTGCTGCCGCTGTTGATGCTCTCGACCGGCAGCATCCAGCCGCAGGACGGCCCGTTCGCTTCGGCGTGGTTCAACACGGTGAAAGGCCTCGCGGCGGTGATCGCCACCGGCGTCATCGAGGCGCTGACCACCGCGCGCCTGCATTTTCACTCGACCATGTTGATCGACAACCTCGGTAATTCACCGTTGGCCGATCGCAGCGATCCGGGCCTTGCCCATCGCCTGCACGAACAGGCCGTGGTGCTGACGTCCTCTGATCTCTATGTGTGCATGGCCGGCGTCGCGGTGGCGCTGATCCTACTGATTTTCTGGCTGCCGACGCGGATTTTTCCGCCGCGCGCGCCGACCTGATGGCTGTACTGAAACAGAAGGTTTTTATGACGACTCAAGCAAAGCAAAAACTCGCGGTGGCCGTGGCCGCCGCACTGGCGGTCGGCGTGTTGCTGTACCTGGCGGTGCCGGGACTGTTCGGCAAGCGCACCCAGCAAAATACCAACGACGCGTTCGTTTCCGCCGACTTCACCTTGGTGGTGCCGCGCGTGGCCGGGTTCATCAAGGAAGTGCTGGTGGAAGACAACCAGCAGGTCAAGGCCGGGCAACTGCTGGCGTTGATCGATGATCGCGATTTGCGCGCCGCCGCTGAAGCGGCCGATGCGCAAACCCTGGTCGCCCGCGCCCAGTTGCAAAACGCCAGGGCCACGCTGGAGCGGCAGACCTCGGTGATCGCTCAGGCGCAGGCCTCGGTGGTCTCGGCCAAGGCAGAAATGGCCTTCGCCCAGCAAGAGCTCAACCGCTACAACCACCTCGCTGGCGTCGGCGCCGGCACGGTGCAGAACGCGCAACAGGCGCGTACGCGCATCGATCAGGCAACCGCTCGGCTCGATACCGCCAGCGCGAAGCTCGCGGCTGAACGCAAGCAGGTGGAGATTCTCACGGCGCAACGCGATGCCGCCGAAGGGAATCTGAAGCATGCGCAAGCGGCACTGGAAATTGCCAGTTTCGAGCTGTCGTATACGCGCATCACTGCGCCGCAGGATGGCATGGTCGGCGAGCGTGCGGTGCGCGTCGGCGCCTATGTCACGCCGGGCAGCAAGTTGCTGGCGGTGGTGCCGTTGCAGCAGGCGTATGTGGTTGCCAACTTTCAGGAAACTCAGCTCACCGACGTGCAACCGGGCCAGCAAGTGCAGGTGCACGTCGACAGCCTTGGTGGGGAGGCCTTGAACGGTCGCGTCGAAAGCATCGCCCCGGCGACCGGAGTGACCTTTGCCGCAGTAAAACCGGACAACGCCACGGGCAACTTCACCAAAGTCGTGCAGCGGATTCCGGTGAAGATCGTGCTTGAGCCGGGTCAGCCAATGGCCGAGCGTTTGCGGGTGGGCATGTCGGTAGAGGCGAGTATCGACACTCGTCGTTCGGCGTCGGCGGAGCGCGAGGTGACTCAGCGATGATTCTGGGTAAAAACCTGTGGCGAGGGAGCTTGCTCCCGCTGGGTTGCGAAGCGACCGCAAAAATCGCGAGTGCTACGCACTCGAGCGGGAGCAAGCTCCCTCGCCACAAAAGTCTGTTTCAGTCACTTGTCGTGGTGAGCTTGTTTGGCCTCAGCGCCTGCACCGTCGGCCCGGACTTCCACAAGCCTGAAGCCCGCCAGATCACCGACTGGGCCAAACCCGCCAAGTCCGCCCCCAGCCAGGCCGTCAGCGAACCGCTGAACGAACGCTGGTGGGAGGTTTTCCATGATGCGCAACTCTCGGCCCTCACCCAGCGAGCGATGCACAGCAACCTCGACCTGCAACTGGCCAGCAGCCGCCTGCAACAAAGCCGTGCCGCGCGCCAGGTGATCACCGCGGATCGCTACCCGACCACCGCCGCTACCGGCAGCTACGCGCGCAAACGCAACAGCGGCGAAGGCCTGAATGACCCGTCCGGGCACAACGGCGATTCCGCCTTCAACCTGTGGGACGCCGGTTTCTCCGCCTCGTGGGAACTGGATGTCTGGGGCCGCGTGCGCCGCGAGACCGAGGCTGCCGATGCCACCCTCGAAGTCGCCGAAAACGACCGTCGCGGCGTGCTGCTTGCGGTCCTCGCTGACACCGCACAGAACTACATCCAGCTGCGCGGCGTGCAAAACACCCGCGCGGTCACCGAGCAGAACCTCGACGTCGCCCGGCACAGCCTCAAGCTGTCGCAACTGCGCCTCAACGACGGTGTGGCAACCGATCTGGATGTCGCCGAAGCCGCCGCTCAGGTCGCGGCCATCGAATCGCGTCTGCCAGCGCTTGAACAACGCCAGTCGCAACTGATCAACGCGATCAGTCTGTTGATGGGCGAGCCACCGCAAGCGCTGGTCAAAGAGTTATCCACAGACGCTGCCGTGCCGCAGTCACCGCTGCAAGTCGCCATCGGCCTGCCGTCGCAACTGGCCGAACGCCGACCGGACATCCGCCAGGCCGAGGCGCGCCTGCACGCCGCCACTGCCAACATCGGCGTGGCCAAAGGCGACTTCTATCCGCGCATCACCCTGTCCGGCAACCTCGGCTCGCAGGCAATGCAACTGAGCGATTTCGGTTCCTGGGGCTCGCGAGCTTTCGGTATCGGCCCGCAATTCAGCCTGCCGCTGTTCGACGGCGGCCGCCTGCGCGGCATGCTGCAACTGCGCGAAGCCCAGCAACAGGAAGCGGCCATCGCCTATCAGCAGACCGTGCTGCGCGCCTGGCATGAAATCGACGACCAGTTGACGGCCTACAACGCCAGCCAGCGCCGCCGCGACAGCCTCGCCGAAGCCGTGCGGCAGAACCAGATCGCCCTGCGCACCGCGCAACAGCAATACGTCGAAGGCGTGGTCGATTTCGTCAACGTCCTTACCGTGCAAGGCGCGTTGCTGGCCACTCAGGAGCAGTGGGTGGAGAGTTCGACGGGTGTGTCGTTGGCGATGGTCGGGTTATACAAGGCGTTGGGTGGGGGATGGGAGTCGGTGTATCCGGTGGGGGAGATGGCGCAGCGCTGAGATTGCGCCTGAGGGAGCAAATCGGCGAATTCGATTGGCCACTATACGGCTATTGCACAGTGGAAGATTCACAGGTTGAAGCGGGTTATGGCTGTTCAGCCTGCGAAATTTTCGATTTTGATTTGCCCGTCGGGAAAGGTCGCGATGATTTCAAGTTCGCCACCCATTGCCCGGATATAGTTGCGCAGCGTGCTGATGTACATATCGGTACGGCGCTCCATTTTCGAGATGGCCGCTTGGTTGACGTGCAGCATTTCAGCCAGCGTGGCCTGGCTCAAGGCCTTGGCTTGTCGCAGTTCGTTAAGCGGCATTTCCTTGATGTGTTGTTCGTAGATCGAATCGGCAAGCGCCCGTGCTTCGGGTGTCATGCGTGCTTCGAGGTCGGCGAATTTCTTAGCCATTGTTGCAACCCTCTTTGCGCAATGTTTCGAGATGCTCATCGTACAGTCGATCGGCGAGCGGGACGTTGAGTTCATACCAGCGGTCCTGACCGGTTTTATCTCCACCGATCAAAAGCAACGCGCAGCGTCTTGGATCAAACGCATAGAGCACGCGATACGGTCGCCCGCCATGCTGGACGCGCAATTCCCGTAAATGACCATGCCGCGCGCCATTGATTGCACTGCTATGCGGAAAACGCAGGCCTGGCCCGAATTGCCCAAGCAGTTTGACGCTTGCCGCCACAGAACTCTGCTCGCTCTCAGTCAGTTCTTCCCACCAGTTGCCGAACTCGTCGGCGTATTCGATATCCCAATTCATGGGCATTAATATGAGTGTTATGGAATATTCCATCAAAGTCATATTTTCGATGGGTTGACCATAGCGCTTCGGTCGGATTACAGCAAGCGTAACGGCACAGTGATGGCCTTTCGCTTGACGCTATTCCCCGCTGTCGTAGACTCCGCTCATCCGTCAGGGAGTAGCGGTTATGCAGCGTTTGCGCGGTTGGGTTATCGGATTGACCTTTATTACGTGTGCAGTTCAGGCGCAAACGCCCGGGCCAGACGATCCGCTGCTGGATAACGCAGCGCCTGCGACAGCCACGGCGAGCAGTGAGGCGCGGGGTGTGTTGCGCGCTCGGGATCAGGCGACGCTGGCCAGTGAGTTGTCCGGGCGGATTGTCGAGTTGCCGTTCAGCGAGGGCGAGTCGTTCAAGAAGGGCGATGTGCTGGCGAAGTTCGATTGTTCGGCGTATCAGGCGCAGCTCAATGCCGCCCAGGCCGCCAGCCGCGGTGCCGGTGAGGAGCTGGCGCACAACCGGCAACTGGCGGCGCTCAATTCCGTCGGGCGTTTCGAAGTGGCGCGGGCCGAGGCCAAGGTCAGCGAGACCCAGGCGCAATCTCAGGTTTATCAGGTTCAGGTCAAACGCTGCAGCGTGGTTGCGCCGTTCGACGGGCAAGTGGTCGAGCGCAAGGTGCAACGCTACGAAAGTGTGCCGGCCGGCGCGCCACTGCTCGATGTGGTCGACAACCGTACCTTGGAAATTCACCTGCTGGTGCCCTCACGCTGGATGGCCAGACTCAAGCCAGGCCAGACCTTCAGTTTCGTTCCCGATGAGACCGGTCAGCCCATCGACGCCACGGTCAAACGACTCGGTGCGCGGATTGACGAAGGCAGTCAGACCCTGTTGCTGGTGGCCACACTTCCCGAAGCCAAGGGCTTGCTCGCCGGCATGAGCGGCACGGCGCATTTTGCGGAGCTTAAATGAACGCCCCGGTGGCCGGCGGCGCCGAACAGGTGTTTGCGCGGTTTCTGGATCTCGAACGACAGACACGCGCTGCTCGCGATGCCTCGCAACTGGCCTATAGCCTGGTCAACGATGGCCAGGCGCTGTTCGGGTATCGCCATGCGGCATTACTGATCGCTGGCAAGGTACAGGCGGTGACTGGCGTCAGTACGGTCGAGCCGAATGCACCGTTTGTGGCATTCGTCGAGCAGGCGGTGGCGCAGTTGTTCAAGCAGGATGGATTGAAGATTGCGCGGGTCATCACGCCTGAGCAGGTGGGCGAAGCGATTCAGGCTGACTGGCGCAGTCTGTCTGCCGCTCAGGTGTTCTGGCTGCCACTGATCGACCGCGAGGGCGAGGTGTTCGGCGGTTTGTGGCTGGCCCGCGACGTGCCGTGGAACCCTTCCGAACAAGTGCTGCTGTCGCAATTGGGCGATACCTACAGTCACGCCTGGCTGGCGCTGCAACCGCGCAAACCGTGGCGGTTGCGCTGGACGCGCAAGCGTCAGGTGGCGCTGGTGGCGGTGCTGTTGCTCGGGTTGTTGATACCGGTGCGCCAGTCGGTATTGGCGCCGGCGGAAGTCGTGCCGCAGGGCGGGCGCGTGGTGGCGGCGCCGCTGGACGGGGTGATCGCCGAGTTTCTGGTCAAGCCCAATCAACCGGTGAAAGCCGGCGACCTGCTGCTGCGGTTTGAAAGCACCACCCTCAAGGCCCAGGCTGATGTGGCCGAGCGTGCCTTGGGCGTGGCGGAAGCAGAGCTGAAATCCAACTCGCAACGTTCGTTTGCCGATGCCGAATCCAGTGCCAGGGTCGATTTGCTCGCCGCCCGTGCCGAGCAAAAACGCGCCGAGCGCGATTACGCCCGCGAGTTGCTGGCGCGTAGCGAAGTGCGCGCCGAGCGTGACGGCATTGCAGTGTTCGCCGATGCCGAGCGCCTGACCGGCAGACCGGTGCAGACCGGCGAGCGCTTGATGGAAATCGCCGACCCGAATCAGGCCGAACTGCGCATCGAACTGGCGGTGGGCGACGCGATTGCGCTGGAACCGGGCGCCGATATTGCGTTGTTCCTCGACAGCGATCCGTTGCAACGCCACACCGCCAGACTTGAACGTTCGGCCTATGAAGCGCAGCCCACCGCCGGTGGCCAACTGGCGTATCGACTGGATGCGAATTTTACCGAGGCACCGCCGCGCATCGGCCTGCGCGGTACGGCCAAGATATTCGGCGACCGCGCGCCGCTGGCCTTGTACCTGCTGCGTCGCCCGCTCGCCGGTCTGCGCCAGAGCGTGGGCCTGTAAATGAATCTGCCGAGCCTGCGTGCCGACCTGCAACTGTCGCCCGCGGCGCCGGCACTGGACGGTTCACCGCGCTGGACCCTGGCCGATCCGGTGCGCGGTCGGTATTTCAAACTCGGCGCGGCGGCGATGCGTCTGTTGCGCCACTGGTCGCTGGGCGATCCCGAGCAAGTGCTGCGCGCCGCCAACCGCGAACCGGGCCTGCCGCTGGACGGTGTCGAGTTGGAGCAACTGCTGACATTTCTGCGCGGGCATGACCTGATCAGCGCCCTCGACGATCAGCAGCGTGCCAGTTACTCGCTCAAGGCCCTCGCGCAACGGCAGAGCCTGTGGAAAATCCTGCTTCACCAATATCTGTTTTTTCGCATTCCATTGTGGCGCCCGGACGCTTTTCTCAATCGCGCGTGGCCGTGGCTGGAGCGCTTCGGACCACGACTGTTGCGCGTCGGTCTGCCGGTAACGCTGGCGCTCGGGGTGTTTCTGGTTTCGCGGGACTGGCAGCGCTTTGTCGGCACCTTTCCGCACCTGTTCAGCCTCGGTGGGGCGCTCTCGTTTGGTGTGGCGCTGTTCTTCGCCAAGCTCTGTCACGAGTTTGGCCACGCATTCATGGCCAAGCGCGCCGGCTGTCGGGTGCAGAGCATGGGCGTGGCGTTCATGGTCTTGCTGCCGATGTTTTACACCGACGTCAGCGACGCCTGGCGGGTCAACGACCGGCGTGCGCGGCTGCTGATCGGCGCCGGCGGGGTGCTGGCGGAGTTGTTGCTGGCGTGCATCGCGTTGCTGGTCTGGTCGCTATTGCCCGACGGCCCGGCCCGGACGGCGGCGTTCATGCTCGCCAGTGCGACCTGGATCACCACGCTGGTGGTCAATCTCAACCCGTTCATGCGTTTCGATGGCTACTTTTTGCTCAGCGATCTGTGGGAGGTCGACAACCTGCAGGGCCGGGCCTTTGCCTTCTGTCGCTGGCGCCTGCGTGAGTGTTTGTTCGGCTATGGCGCTCCGGCGCCGGAGCCTTGGTCGCCGAAGATGCAACGGCGTTTGCTGATCTGGGGGTATGGCTCGTGGTTATGGCGTGCGGCATTGTTTTTCGGGATCGCGCTGGCGGTCTATCACCTGTTTTTCAAAGTGTTGGGGATCTTCCTGATGCTGGTGGAACTGGTGTGGTTCATCTTTCTGCCAATCATGAATGAGTGGCGCCAGTGGTGGAGCCGCCGCGAACAGGCGCATGGCCCGCGTGTGCTGGTCAGCAGCCTGGCGGTACTCGGCCTGTTGCTGGTGCTGATCGTGCCGTGGCGCAGCGCGGTCGAACTGCCAACGATGCTTGAGGGCGGTCGGGCCAGTGCGTTGCATGCGCCGGTGGCGGCACGGGTCAAAACAGTCAAGGTCGCGGACGGGCAGACAGTCGCTCAGGGCGATGTACTGATCGAACTGGAATCGCCGGACCTCGATTCGCAGCAGGCCATCGTCCGTCGGGAAATCCAGATCCAGCAATTGCTGATGCGCCGACAGGCCGGTCGCAGTGAAACCGCGGCCGACGCCAGTATCATCGAGCAACGCCTCGCCGAAGCCGTGGCGCAATACCGTGGCCTGAGCGCTCGGCGCGAACGCCTGCTGCTGCGCGCGCCCCATGCCGGCACTGTGCGTGATTTGCTGCCCAATCTGACGCCGGGGCGCTGGCTGTCGAGCAAGGATGCGCTGGCGCGGGTGGTCGAGGACGGTTCGCGCCTGCGTGGCTATATCGCCGAAGCCGAGTTGTGGCGAGTCAAACCGAGTGCGACCGGGCGGTTCATCGCCGATGATCCGATGCATCCGGCGCTCGCCGTAAAGCTGGATGAAATCGATACCAATGGCGTGGCCTATGTCGATCAGGAGGCGCTGACCTCCGATCATCACGGGCTGATTGCCGTGCGCCGCGATCAACAGCAACGAGCCGAGCCTGTACAGGCGCAATATGGCGCGCGATTGACTACGCTGGATCAGCCGCCCACACCGGTTCAGCCGTTGCGCGGTGTGGTGGTGCTGCAGGGCAGCGGCGAGTCGGTACTCGGCGTGGCCTGGCGTCGGCTGGCGGCGCTGGGGGTCAGGGAAAGCGGTTTTTAGGGAGCGTGAACATGGCGAGCAACGCAGATGTGGCGGCAGACGGATTGGTGGTGCGACCTTCGCGGGCCACCGACGAGCCATTTTTGCACCGCCTCTATCAGTCGGCGCGCCCGGATCTGCAATGGATCGACGGCGAGCAGGAAGTGGTGCAGCAAGTGGTCGCCCAGCAATTTCAGGTGCAGGAACAGGGCGTGGGTGAAAACCATCCCAACGCCATGCACTACGTCGTGGAAAAACTCGGCACGGCCATCGGGGCGCTGAGCACCGACTTCGGCCCCAATGAAATCCGCGTGTTGTACATCGCCTTCATCCCTCAGGCGCGGGGCAAGGGTTACGGCCGCGCGGTGTTGCAAGGCGTGCAAAAGGCCGCGCAGCAGGTCCGCTGCCCGGTGGCAACGGTGGTCTGGGCCAACAACCCTCACGCGCGGCAACACTATCTGGCGTTGGGCTTTACTGTGGAGGAAAGCAATCCTGCGGCGCAGCGGCTCGTCTGGTATCCCCACGGCTAGACCTGCACAAAACCCTGTGGGAGCGAGCCTGTTCGCGAAGGCGGTGGTTCATCCAGCATCGTTGTTGGCTGATACGGCGCTTTCGCGAGCAGGCTCGCTCGCACAAGGGTGATGTGCCGTCTAGATGATCGAGTCGATATCGAGCGTATGCGGCGCGCCGATCGTATGCCCGTAAAGTGACGTCAGCAGTGCATCGTTGCTGGCGTTGCCCGGGGCCTGCGCGAGTTGTTCTTGCTTGAGGTTTTCCGGGTGCGCACGCCAGCGTTGCACGCACTCGGCGAGCAGCTCCGGCTGTTCGGCGAGCAGGCCATAAACGTCCGTTGCGCTGACCCGTTTATGCCGCAGGGCGCTCAGGCGCGCATGGCTGGTCTCGATGCGGCTGACTTCGTGGCTGATCGCCTCGATCGTGCGCTCCTGGGTGCGCACGTAGGCCGCTGGCCGGGCCAGCAGGTCCTGGCGGGCGGCGCGCAATTGCCGGGTAATGCGCACCAGCGCTTGCTCCACCCATTCAAACTCGCTGTCAGTGACCCGCGTGCGATTCGCCTCATGCGCCTGTTGCCAACGGCGCAAGGCGGCCCAGCACGCCGGGATATAGCCGCCGACCATCGAGTGATGCCCGGCATTGAAGATCTGCCGCAACAATCCCGGACGATCCGGCAGGCCGTTTTTCTGTTGCAACGCGAGGGTGCACGCCGCGTGCTGGGTGATGGTGTCGCAGCCCGGCTGCCACAGGATCGAAGAGGTCTGCTGGCGCCCGAACTCCACCGGCATGGCGTGATGCAGGCTGCCATGGTGATCGTAGGCTTCCCCCGTCCAGTTTGTAATGCCCGCGACGAACACCGACAGCCCGACCGGCACGTTGGTAAACATCAATGCCGCGCCAGTCCCGTACACCTCGGCCTTGGTGTTCATCCAGCTGCCCGGCACGCTGGGCACCGGGTCGTTGTGGTTGACCATGCGGTGATGCACCAGCGAGGCGGCTGCCTGGGTGAAGACCGTGTCGCCGGCGCGGGGGGCGCCGTAGGTGTAGAGCTGGATGTTGTAGGCTTCGGACCTGCGGCGCAGCATTTCCGCGAGCAGCAGGGTGATTGCACCGCCGAGGCTGTGGCCGCAGATGATCAGTTTTTGGCCGGCGTAGAATTTTTCAAGATATTTGACCGTAAAGTCGTACGCGGTCTGTGCTGCCGTATAAAAACCTCGGTGTACCTGGCCGACGCCCTCAACGAATGGAACCTGCTGTGCATCGGCATCGCGCAACCCATCGGGGATGATCTCAAAAGTGCCACGCACCGCAATCAGGATCAGTTCGTCGTTGTGGGTGATAAAGGCCTGGGTGTCGGTCGCTTCTTTCCCCAGGTGCCTGTCGTCGAGAAAGTGAATCTTCGCGGGATGCTCCTGATCCTCACCCAGGGCTGGATCATTGACCTCATACAACGCCGGATCGAACGGTACGATTTCCAGCCTTCTCGAATACGCCACGTCCTCGTACAAGGGGTAAAAGGCATTCTTTTGCGCGGGATCGACGCGCCACAGCTCATCGGACTTGGCCAGGGCATCGGCGAACCAGTTGCCCACACTGGGTTGCTCCGGGAAGGCCACCCGGGGCTCTTTGATCGGCGCGGTGGCGGGTTTCTGGCCAAAAGGGCAGTAACTCAGGGTGGCCATCAATGCCAGTTGATATAGGTTGAGTGCGCAGAACTCCGGCGCTGTCGACAGCATCGGGCGCAAGGCCCGCAACGCACGAACTTCCAGCACCGTGTGCTTGCGCGAGGCCAGGGCGACGCCGACCTCTGCGTGCTTGCCCATGATCGCGGCCAGGCCGCTGTCGGCGGGGTAGTGGCGATAGACCTCGGGTGGCAGATGAGCGACATGCCGGACCAGGTGGCGCACCTCGACCTGTATGTATACGTCTCCATCCGGTATGGGTTGTTCGCGGTTACGGGTGGCGCCGGGATTGCGGTAACGGGTTTGCTCGGCGCGAACCTGGAGTTCGGTGATTTTCAGGGGGTAATGGGGCCGCTCCATTACACGTAAGTAGACCTTCTCCTGCCCCTCATAAGCCTGTTCGAAACGTAAGGCAATCGGACCTGCGCAATAACTGTCGACTCTGCCAATTCCTTTTGCATCCAGATATCCATTGAATGCTTGTCCCTCCGAATCGACCGCAACATAGGCCAATCCCTCATAGGCTTGCCCCGAGCCAAACTCATCGACCAGTTGAAAACTGCTCCAGTTGCCTTGCGTCGGGCAGGTCAGCATGCGGCTGTTGAGTGGTGATTGCAGTTCCTTTTCAAATGACGTCATGTGGAACACTCCTTATTCCGTGCAGCCGGGATAGATGGTGCAGATGCGGCCATCGACCATCTGGAAGGTGCTGAAATCGGTGTAGTTGCCGAAGCAGAAGGCATCCTGATCTTCGAAGTTGTCGCCCATGCAGCGCTTCCAGCCGTTAGGGACCTTGACCCAGGTCTTGCCGATGGCGGGCCTTTCCTCCTCCGCCAACCCGATCTTCATCCGCACGGTTTTGCCCGGCAGTTGGTCAAGGGTGTAGGCGGCAAAAGGGCGACCTTGTGCGAGCGCGCCAAGCTCATCGGTTTTTTTGCAGTCGAGGAGTTTTCGCAGGATGCGTGGCTTGCCCGATGTGCGGAACAGCCACTGACACTGGCCGTAAAAGTTGCTTTCACCGGTTTCGTTGAAAGTGCCCTTGTACTTCTCTTCCAGCTCCCCGCGTATGGCGACGGCGGCATAGTCTGAAGCGAAATCCCCGCGGTCTTTGCCATACGCAAAGTAGAGCTCCAGATCGATTTTGCGGATCACCAGCGGGCAGCCGCGCACGGTTCTGCGAATGGCTATTTCAGAAACGGCGACATAGTTCTCACGCCACTGCAGGTTGTACCCCACGGCGGTATTGCGGCCGTCTGGAACGCTGCAGGTTTCACCTGCATCGGGTTCGTATTTGGCGATAGCCTGATAGACAAATCCCGGCGGCAGATCAGCCGTGAAGGTGAAGCTGTCGGGCGGACTGCTCTTGCAGCCAGCCATCAGGGCAAAGCAGCCGCCCAGCGCCGTGATGCATCGCCAGCGAGGCCCGGTGAGGCAACTGTGCAATGCCTTTTCCAATGACGTCATGTGGAACACTCCTTATTCCTTGCAGCCGGGATAGATGGTGCAAATACGCCCATCGACCATCTGGAAGGTGCTGAAATCGGTGTAATTACCGTTGCAGTAAGCATGCTGGTCTTCAAAGCCTTTGCCCATGCAGCGCTTCCAGCCGTTGGGTACCTTGACCCAGGTGTCCCCCCAACCGGGCCTTTCTTCCGCGTCCAAATCGATCTTCATCCGCACCGTTTTTCCCGGCAGTTGGTCGAGGGTGTAAGCGGCAAAAGGGCGACCTCGACTGAGTACGCCAAGCTCATCGGTTTTTTTGCAGTCGAGGAGTTTTCGCAGGATGCGTGGCTTGCCCGAGGTGCGGAACATCCACTGACACTGGCCGTAAAAGCGGCTTTCACCGGTTTTGTCGAATGTGCCTTTGTACTTTTCTTCAAGTTCTCCGCGTATGGCCACGGCGGCATAGTCTGAAGCGAAATCCCCGCGGTCTTTGCCATACGCAAAGTAGAGCTCCAGATCGATTTTGCGGATCACCAACGGGCAACCGCGCACGGTTCTGCGAATAGCTATTTCAGAAACGGCCGCGTAGTTCTCACGCCACTGCAGGTTGTACCCCACGGCGGTATTGCGGCCGTCCGGAACACTGCAGGTTTCACCTGTGTCGGGTTCGTATGTGGCGATAGCCTGATAAACAAACCCCGGCGGCAGATCAGCCGTGAAGGTGAAGCTGTCGGGCGGACTCGCCACACAACCCGTCAACAATCCCATGCAGCCCACCCACCCGGCATGTCGAAAAAAACGTTTCACTGCGTTGCCTCTCCAGCCATCGTTTTCACCCAATGGCTCACCCGTTCAAAGTGTTCCAGCGGCGTTTCCCCCGGGCGCACTTGCCACTGCGCGTCAAAGCCGTCGGCCGGCGCTCGCAAGCTGTGAATCAGCAGAAACTCCAGCTGCTGCGGGGTCTGCCAACCCCACTCATCTGCCTGCGCCAGACGTTCGCGCAGCCAGGTTTGCGGTGGCTGTGTGCGGGCGAGGTCGGCGTAGGCCTGTTCGTGTTCGGCCAGCAGGTAGCGATGAGCGTTAAGCTGGCGAATCTCGCGGGTTTGCTCCGCAGGCACGGGTGTTTGCAGCCACGGTGGAGACGCTGGCAGTGGATAGCGCCCGGGCGCCGGGTTGTCGCAGCTTTCCCATTGCGTGTCCTGCCAGTAACACACGCTGAGGGCGGGGCCGAGGTAGGCCGCAATGTCTTCGGTTGGCAGATGCGCCAGTGTCCGGGCCAGCACGCGGTTGTCGTGAAAACGGTACAGCGCCTGATGTGGACGGGCGCCGATAATCAGCCGTTGCTGCCAGTGTTCGACCCACGCGGACAGGGAGGTTTGCGGCAGGCTGAACAGCCATCCCCAGTTGCTCTCCGGACTGGCGAGCAACGGCGCGATGCGCTTGTCGTCGTACCGCTCCAGGGCGAAGACAAACGGCCCATAGTCCGCCAGTTCGGCGGCGGGTGTGTCTTTGTAGAGGATGCGGTAGTGCTCGAAGTCGCTGGTTTGCAGCAGCGTCTGCCGGGTTTCCCGTTGTGGCGGCTGTGAGTCCAGCAGCAGGTACAGGCCATGCCCTGAAGCGAATTGACCGCTCAGCCAGCGGCGCGCAAATGCGTCGTTCATGCGACGTTCTCCCGTGGCAGACAGATGCCATCGCGGCAGGCTTCGCAAAGCGCGCAGAAAGTCGCTCCCATGGCGTTGTTGTGCGCCAGCAGTGCGAGTTGCGTGGACGCCAGCACGGGGGGCAATGGAGATGGGGCCGCCAAGTCGTCGACGCCGTCGGGCATCGCGGCCCGCGCCGACGCAACCGCCTTGGGATTGCCGCCGAGCTGAATGGCACTGCTGCTGAAAATGCCACCGTGACCGATCACCAGATGTTCGCCACCGACCGTGAGGCTGATGCTGTTGCCGGCGTTGAGCACCAGATGATCGCCGGCGTTGAGGTGGATTTGCCGACCGGCCTCGATCGCCTGCAGTTGATCGACCCGGCTATGGCTGTCACCGCTGACGTGCAAGTGGTCGCTGGCATACAGCCGGGTTTTGCGGTCGCCGTGCACGGTGCGCTGTTCTTCGGCCTGCAACATGCTGATGCTGTGGCCCTTTATGGTTTCGTGGCGCTGGTTGCCGACGTCCAGGCGGCTGTCGTTTTCCACCTTGTGTTCGAGGTCGCGCTGGGCGCGCAGGTAAATCAGTTCGCGACCGGCGCGGTCCTCCACGTGCAATTCGTTGAAACCGCCGTTGTCCGGTGAACTGCGTGAGCGAAACACGCTGCGGGTCTTGTGTTCCGGCAGTTCATAGGGCGCCGGGTTGGCGCTGTTGATCAGGCAGCCGCTGACCACCGGGTGATCGGGATCACCGTCGAGAAAACTGACCAGCACCTCCATGCCGACCCGGGGCAGCGTCAAGCTGCCGTGGGCGCTGCCGGCCCAGTTGGAGGCCAGCCGCAGCCAGCAACTGCTGTGGTCGTCGTGGTTGCCTTCGCGGTCCCAGTAGAACTGCACCTTGACCCGCCCGAACGCATCGCAATGGATCTCTTCGTCCACGGGGCCGGTCACCACGGCGGTCTGGCTGCCGAAGATTCGCGGCTTCACGAACGATGGCAGTGGGCGGTAGATCACCTCCCATGGCGTGGCGACGAAATCGTTCCGGTAGCCTTCAACGAAACCGTCGTCTGCCGCGGTGTTCACCGCACTCAGCGTTTCCTCCAGCACTGCGGGCTGTTTGCCGCGATGATTGACTTCGGTCAGGAGCCACAACCCGTTGGTGTCCTCGCAGGGATGCTCACTGATCGCCAGGAAATGACCCGTCACCAGGCCTGGCTGATCGCTTTGGCCCTGGGCCTGCAAGTAGTCGGCGCGATGACTTTCCAGGGCGCGGCGGGTCAATTGCTTGCCCCGCGCGCCGTCGGTGAAGCGCCCGGGGTAGCGATAATCCTCAAGCGCCGGCCGGGCCGCGTCACTGTCGGCGCGGTGAGTGGCCTCTAGCAGAAAGCGGGTCTTGCGAAAGTCGTGATCACGCCGCACGGTTGCCGTGGGGCGGGTTTCCATGCGTACCTCAAAGGCGTTGATCGCTGGTGTCTGGGCAACCATGCCGTTGTCCTGGCGATAGGGTGTGGAGCGCTCCAGCCTGGGAAAGACTGTCTGGTCGTCACCCAGCACCAGCAGGTGTTTTTCGCGACTGTGCTGGAAGTGGTAGTGAATGCCTTCTTCCTGACACAGCCGCTGGATGAAGTGCAGATCCGACTCCGCCTGCACGCAATAGTCGCGTGGCGGATAGTCGGCCCCCAGATGAAACCGGTGCAGGTCACGGTGAATGCCGTTGTCCGCAAGAATCCGAGTGATGATTTGCGGCACGCTCATCTGCTGGAAAATTCGCTGATTGCAGCGATGTTGCAGATACGCCAGACGGGGTACCAGGGTCAGGCTATAGCGCGTCAGCCGTTTGCCTCGATCGCCGCGGGCGATGCGATTGACCACGCCGTGGATACCCTGGCCTTCGAGGTCGAACGCGAGGAATGCCTGTTGGTGCATGAAGCTTTCAAGACGCAGGGCCGCTCGTTCGCTGACCAGTTCAACTTCGAACGCATAGGGCTGGCTGATCGATTCGTGGCCGGTGAAGGAGAGGACCTGCAGGTCGTGTTTAACGTCGTTGAGCAAAAGGTTGAAGCGGGCACGGGTGGTCGACATCCTTTATTCCTTGTCCTGTGACGGGGCACAGGCTCTTGGACGTCGATGCAACGCTTGCACGCCGATCTTCCCTGGTCTGGCGCGCAACAAACGTCTCGGAGCCGGTTTCGTGCAACGCTAACAAGGCCGCCGAAGAAATGATGTCAGACGCTTCCCAAACTGCGGTTACAAAAACACTGGTCGATGCGGATTCCGGCGGGTCAGTTGAAGGACATGCAGAAGTAACCCAGTTGCGGATCCCGCCCCATCGCTGGCACTCGTGACACGAAAATGTCTTCCACTCGCCCGAGTTCCGGCAGCTCCAGTGCGCACAGGCCGTCGACGAACCCGGTCGGCACCAGGCTGTTGAATTCGAGGCAGAAGGGCATGCGCTTGCTGAAGCGGGTTTTCGCGGCGGGGACTTCGTTGAGGTATTCGATGTGGATCGGCAATGCCGTGCCATCAGGCAGGTGCAGCGTGCTTTGCTGTCCGAGCAACGGCTGGACGTGTTGGATCTGAACCGCTTGCAGCATGATCTGACTCCGTTGAAAAAAGACCGACCGGGGGCCGTGAGGCCCCCGACGTTTGTTCAGTTGCGCGAAGGGAACAGCCCGTTCAGGGCAACGCTGAAGTTGACGACCAGAGAGGGGTTGACGATGGATAACGGCTGACTGCCGCCCGTGGAGGAAATGTCCCCGGTGACCGTGGTGGTCAGGCCTTTGATGGGAACCGGTGTGGCACCTTGGGCATCGGAATAGATGTTCGCCGAGCCAGGGCCGCCGCCGGACGCGCCGATGTACGAATTGGTCGCGGTGGGCACGGTCGCCGGATTGCTTGCAGGCACCGCCAGTTGCAGGGCGGTGTTGGCGGAAAGGCCGGTCATCGCGTGGGTGTGGTTGGGCATGTTGGCGATCGTAGCCGTTACGTTTTCCGTGCCATACACCTGACCGATGACACGCGGCGTCAGCCCCTGTCCGTTACCCTGTGCCACGGGTACGCGACCTTGCAGGTTGGGCAACTGAAAATTGGTCGTGCCGTTGCCGCCGTAGAAGGTGCCCAGCAAGGCGAACAATGCCTGGTATTGCGAGATGCTCAGGATTTGTCCGTTGCACAAGGCCCAGCCACTGGGGGCGAAGTTGAAGGCGAACGGTTGAATCGTACCCATAAAGACTTCCATGGTTCCTCATCCTTCTGTTATGTGGTCGGCGCGCCGCGCGTCAGCCTTGCTTGCAGGGCAGGCACACAGGCGGTGCTGATGCCTTGCATTTGCGCGGGCAGGTCACGCCACGCCGTAGCGTAGACCCGGATCAGCGGACTTGCCGGACGTCGTCATGGCCGCGCGTCGACTTCGCCTCTGGCCTACAGTGTGCGCAATGAGTGATGCTGGTTGTGACTCGGTAAATCTGTAAGGGAAGGTTGATGGAAGCGCGTCGCGAGACTCCGCTGGGGGATACCCAGGACCCGTTTGCCGCACCGAATGCCGGTGTCCGGCGTCTATGGCGCTGGGCTCGCCAGCAGTGGCTGATACCGATTCTGTTGTTGGCGACGGTGGTGCGTTTTTATGACCTGACCGCTGCCGCGATCTGGGGCGACGAAGGCTCAAGCCTGCTGCTGGCGCGCTATTCGCTGACCGGCATTTGGCAGCACGCGGCGTTTGACGTGCATCCGCCGCTGTATTTCATGCTGCTGCACGGCTGGATCGGGTTGTTCGGTGAAGGCATCCTGTCGATTCGCAGCCTCAGCGCTCTGGCCGGCATCGCCACGGTCGGGCTGGGTGTCTGCCTGGTCGATCGCCTGGCCACCCGCCGCGCCGCGATCATCGCCGGGGTGCTGCTGGCGTTGCTGCCGACGGCGGTGCGCTACAGCCAGGAAGTGCGCATGTACTCGCTGCTCGGCCTGCTCCTGATCGGTTCTACACTGGCGCTGATCTGCTGGGTCAGGCGCCCGCAGCGCCGGCGGTATCTGCTGATCTATGCATTGTTGATGAGCGCCGCGTTGTACACCCACTACTTCGCAGTGCTGGCGGCGCTGAGCCATTGGGTGTATCTGGGGCTGATTCGCCTGCTGCCGGGTTATCGCCTGCGGCATATCCAGCGCAAGGACTGGTGGCTGGCCAATCTGGGCATTGTCGTGCTCTACCTGCCGTGGTTGCCGAACCTGCTTGATCTGACGCAACACATGGAAGAACTCAAGGTCGGTGGCGATGTGGGCTGGGAAGATCCGGTGACCCTGTCCTCACTGCCGTCGATGATCTGGCTCTGGTTGATCCAGGACGACGGCGAGCATCTGCCGTTGCTGCTGTTCTGTGGTGTACCGCTGGCCTTGCTGGCGCTGGCGGGCGTGGCGGTGGCCCGCGACCGCAGCGTGAACCATGGCAGCGTCTTGCTGGCGCTTTACACCGGTATGCCGTTGTTGCTGGTGTTCGCGGTGTCCTTCATCAGCCCGGTGTTCATCGAGCGTTACCTGACAGCCTATGCGCTGGGGTTGCCGATGCTGGCGGCGCTGGCCATTGATCGGTTGTATCGCCGCGCTCGTGTGCTGGCGGTGGCGATCCTGGTGTCATGGGTCGGGGTTGAGCTGGTGGGGGGGAACACCAACGCCACGGTCGACCCGCACGATCAGTTCAACGTCATGGTCGATTACATCAACCGGCATTTCGTCAGCGGTGACCGGATCGTCACCAGCGACATGCTCTGGTACCTCAGTTACGTCTACTACAACCGCACTGACGCTCAGGTGCGTCTGTATACCCCACCCGCCGCCGATGGTCGTTCGACGCGTCCGAATCACTACGGTTTCGGCACCCTGGTGTCCGGGGAGGTCTACCTGGACCGACTCGATGACCTGCCCAAGGGCGGTGCCCGGGTCTGGTTGATCGGCGATCTGGACGGGGACGTGCCTGATCCATTCCGCCCCTTGCCGACGACCTGGCAGCTGCGTGATCAGACCCATGCCGGTGGCGCAAATGCGCGACTTTTTTCGTTGACCACTGATAACGGGACGACGGAGAAATGACTTAAACGCTTCACCATTTTTTTCGCGATTAAAACGGGCTTTAATAGTCCGCTTTGCTCTATTTTGATATCAAAACACTACTAGTCGAAAGGGTATTGTTGGACTACGCTCGTCGGACAAAAGGACTTACAAAGTAGGGTGAAGGGATTGCAGCAGTTCCACTTTATCTCCGGCTTGCCGCGCTCAGGTTCCACCCTGCTTTCTGCGATTCTTCTGCAGAACCCGCGCTTTCATGCCGGCATGACCAGCCCGGTCGGCGCGCTGTTCTCCGGTGTCCTTGAACAATGCAGCGCCGGCAGCGAATTCGGCGCGGTGATCGACACCGACATGCGCCGCCGCCTGCTGCGCGGACTGTTCGATGCCTACTACGCCGACAAGGCTGACAAACCGGTGGTGTTCGACACCAACCGGCAGTGGAGTTCGCGCCTGCCGGCCATCAGCGATCTGTTCCCCAAAGCCAAAGTCATTGCCTGCGTGCGCAACGTCGCCTGGGTGATGGACAGCCTGGAACGGTTGTACCGCGCCAATCCTTATGAAAACACCAAGCTGTTCGGCGATGCTGTCGAGCGCAACACCGTCTACAGCCGCTGCGAAACCCTGGCCCAGCGCAATCGTCTGGTCGGTTTTGCCTGGGCGGCGCTCAAGGAAGCCTATTACGGCGAGCACGCCGATTCGCTGCTGATCGTCGATTACGACTTGTTGACCCAGGCCCCGGAGCGGGTGCTGCGGCTGGTCTACGACTTCATTGGCGAACCCTGGTTCGAGCACGACTTCGAACACCTGGCCTATGACGCGCCGGCGTTCGACCAGGCGCTGGGTGTGGCCGGGCTGCACAAGGTCAAACCCAAGGTTGCCCTGCAGTCCCGGCGCACGATTCTGCCGCCAGACCTGTTCAAGCAATACGCCGATCTGTCCTTTTGGCTCGATGGCTCAGCCAGCGCTGCCAATGTGATTCGTATGAAGTCCGACGCCGCGATCAGTTGATCGCGGCGTTTTCATTGATGCGTTTACAACTGTTCGAGTCCGGGTGAGCAACATGTGGTGGAGCAAGCAAAAGTCGCGGGTAACCGAAGGCCAACGGACGCTGGCTGCGCCGCTGATCATGTCGCTGGAACCGCGCATGCTGTTTGACGGTGCCGTCGCGGCCACGGTCGCTGATACCGCCGCCCAGGCCGACAGTCATCCCGCAGCCGACGCGGCCAAGGCACCGACGGCCGATCATCCGGTGGCCAGCAAAGACACCCACGGCCAGGCCGATGCCACGCCGGCTGCCAGTCCTGTGGCGGTACCGGGCCAGAGCGTGGTGTTCGTCGATGCCCGGGTCAAGGAGGCCGACAGCCTGCTCAAAGGCGTTGCTCCCGGCGCGCAAGTGGTCAAGCTTGATGCCAGCAAGGACGGCTTGCAGCAGATCGCCGATTATCTCGACCAGCATTCGGGCGTCAGCTCGGTGCAGATCATCGCTCACGGCAACGCCGGTGACCTGTGGCTCGGCAACAGTTACCTCTCGGCGGACAACGTCGCGCAGCGCAGTGCGCTGCTGGCGGACATCGGCAAGGACATGAACGTTGGCGGCGACATCCTCATTTACGGCTGCTACACCGCCGAGGGCGACCGAGGCCTGAGCTTCGTCGACTCGCTGGCACAATTGACCGGCCGCGATGTGGCCGCCTCGAACAACCGCACCGGCGTGGGCGGCGACTGGGATCTGGAAATCGCCACCGGCAAGATCGAGAGCGCCAACGTGTTGTCGACCCTGTCGATGAGCGAGTACCAGTGGGGCCTCGCCACCTGGACCGCCACCAACAATGCCAACACCGGGGTCGGCTCGCTGCGCGCAGCGCTGGCGTCGGCGCAGAACGGCGACATCGTGACCTTCAGCAGTGGCATGACGGTACAGCTCACCTCTGAACTGCTGATCAACAAGAACATCACCGTCGATGGCGACCTGAACAACGACGGGGTGGCGGACGTCACCCTCGATGGCCAGTACCGGACGCGGGTGGTGGAAATCACCTCCGGCAGTACGGTGACACTTGATGGTCTGGTAATCACTCGCGGACTGGTTTCGGGTAACGGCGGCAATGGCGGCTACGGGGCGACCGGCGCCATGGGCGGCGGCATTTTCAACGCCGGCATCCTCACGTTGAACAATGTCACGGTGACCAGCAACGCGGCGGCCGGTGGTGGCGGTGGCGGTGGGGTCACCGGTGCGTACTACGGCGGTGGCGGCGGCGGTGGCGGCGGGCTTGGCGGTCAAGGCGGAGGCCATGGCGGCACGGCCGGGCCGGGCACCGGCACCCTCGGCGGGCAGGCCGGCAGCGGCGGCGTCGGCGGTTACGGCGGTGGCTACGACGCGACGCACATGGGCGGTCGCGGTGGCAGCAGCACCGGTGGTGCCGGCGGGTTGGGCGTTTCCTACTACAGCAACGGTGGCAATGGCGGCACGGCCAACAACGGCACGATTTCCATCGGCGGTGGCGGTGGCGGGGCCGGTTGGGACAAGGTCGGCGGCGCAGGCGGCAATGCTGCTGGCGGTATTTACAACGCCTCGACCGGGACTCTTAAAATCGTCGGGACGTCGGTCATCAGCAACAACATCGGTGCCGGGGGCGGTGGCGGCGGTGGTGGTGGGCTCGGCAGCAACGCTTCCAACGGTGGCATTGCCGGGCGTGGTGTCGGCGCCATCTGGAACCAGGGCGGCACGGTGCTGATCACCGCCGCCAACTTTGCCGCCATCAGCGGTAACGCCGCCGGCAGCGGTGCCGGTGGTACGGCATCGGGCGGCGGCACAAACGGTACTTCGCCGACCGCAGTCGCGGCGATCTTCAACAACGGCGGTACGCTCAACACGGCTTATGTTGAGCCACCGACCGCGACCATCGTGATGGCCGACACGGCCCTGAAAATCGGCGAAACCTCGCTGGTGACCATTACCTTCAGCCGGGCGGTGAGCGGTTTCACCAACGCCGACCTGACCATTGCCAACGGCACGCTGACAGCGGTCAGCAGCAGCGACGGCGGTCTGACCTGGACCGCGACGTTCACTCCGACCAACAACCTCACCGACGCGACCAACCTGATCACCCTCGACAACACCGGGGTGACGGCGATCAGCGACGGCGTGGCGGGCGTCGGCACCACCAGCTCGGTCAACTACGCAATTGATACCGCGCGCCCGACCGTGACCATCGTGATGTCCGATACGGCGTTGAAGATCGGCGATACCTCGCTGGTGACTTTCACCTTCAGTGAAGCCGTGACCGGTTTCACCAACGCCGACCTGACCATCGCCAACGGCACGCTGAGCGCGGTGAGCAGCAGTGACGGCGGCATCACCTGGACCGGGACCTTCACTCCGACCGCCAGCATCAACGACACCACCAACCTGATCACCCTGGACAACACCGGTATCGCCGACCTCGCTGGCAACGCCGGCAGCGGCACGACGGATTCGGCCAACTACGTGATCGATACCCTGCGCCCGACCGCGACCATTGTGGTCGCCGACACCAATTTGGCGGCCGGTGAAACCTCGCTGGTGACCATCACCTTCAGCGAAGCGGTCAGCGGCTTCACCACCGCCGACCTCACCGTAGCCAACGGCAGCCTGAGCGGTCTGAGCAGCAGTGACGGCGGCATCACCTGGACCGCCACGCTCACCCCGACCAGCAACATCACGGACACCACTAACCTGATCACCCTGGACAACACCGGGGTCGTTGATCTGGCCGGCAATGCCGGCAGCGGCACCACCAACTCCAACAACTACGCCATCGACACTGCGCGGCCGACCGCGACCATTGTGGTGGCCGACAACAACCTGCGGACCGGTGAAACCTCGCTGGTGACCATTACCTTCAGCGAAGCGGTCACCGGTTTCACCAACGCCGACCTGACGATTGCCAACGGCACCTTGACGGCGGTCAGCAGCAGCGACGGCGGCATTACGTGGACGGCGACCTTCACGCCGACCGCCAGCATCACCGACGCGACCAACCTGATCAGCCTGAACAACGCCGGCATCGCGGATCAGAACGGCAACGCCGGCACCGGGACCACCGACTCCAACAATTACGCCATCGATACTGTGCGCCCGACCGCGACCATCGTGGTGGCCGACAACAACCTGCGGATCGGCGAAACCTCGCTGGTGACCATCACCTTCAGCGAAGCGGTGACCGGCTTCACCAATGCCGACCTGACCATCGCCAACGGCACGATGAGTGCGGTGAGCAGCAGCGACGGCGGCATCACCTGGACCGCGACGTTCACGCCGAGTGCCAGCGTCACCGACACCACCAACCTGATCACCCTGGACAACACCGGCATCGCCGACCTGGCGGGCAATGCCGGCAGCGGTACCACCGATTCCAACAACTATGCGATCGACACCCAGCGTCCGACTGCAACGATTGTGGTCGCCGACAGCAATCTCACGGCCGGTGAAACCTCGCTGGTGACCATCACGTTCAGCGAAGCGGTGAGCGGTTTCACCAACGCCGACCTGACCATCGCCAACGGTAGTTTGACGGCGGTGAGCAGCAGCGACGGCGGCATCACCTGGACGGCGACCTTCACCCCGAACGTGGGCGTCAACGACGCCACCAACCTGATCACGCTGGCCAACACCGGCATCGCCGACCTGGCGGGCAATGTCGGCAGCGGCACGACCAACTCCAACAACTACACCATCGACACCGTGGTGCCGACCGCGACCATCATCATTGCCGACAACGCGCTGAAAATCGGCGAAACCTCGCTGGTGACCATCACCTTCAGTGAAGCGGTGACGGGTTTCACCAATGCTGACCTGACGATTGCCAACGGCACGCTCAGCGCGGTGAGCAGCAGCGACGGCGGCATTACCTGGACGGCCACGTTCACGCCGACCACCAACATCACCGACGCCACCAACCTGATCACGCTGGACAACTCCGGCGTGCAGAACCTGTCGGGCAATGTCGGCGGCGGCACTACCGATTCGAACAATTATTCGATCGATACCGTGCGTCCGACCGCCACCATCGTGGTCGCCGACACCGCGCTCGGCGTCGGCCAGACCAGCCTGGTGACCATCACCTTCAGCGAAGCGGTGAACGGTTTCACCAACGCCGATCTGACCATCGCCAATGGCACGCTGAGTGCGGTGAGCAGCAGCGACGGCGGCATTACCTGGACGGCTACTTTTACTCCGGCGGCAGGCATCACCGACACCACCAACTTGATCACTCTGGACAACACCGGCATCGCCGATCTGGCCGGCAATGCCGGCAGCGGCACCACCGATTCCAACAACTATGCGGTCGACAATCAGCGTCCGACGGCGACCATTGTCATGGCCGACAGCGATCTGCGTCCCGGTGAAACCGCGTTGGTGACCATCACCTTCAGCGAAGCCGTGACCGGATTCGACAATGCCGATCTGAGCGTCGCCAACGGCACCCTGAGCAACGTTTCGTCGAGCGACGGTGGCATCACCTGGACGGCCACGTTCACGCCGAACATTGGCGTCACCGATCTCACCAACCTGATTGTCCTGAACAACACCGGTATTACCGACCTGGCCGGCAACACCGGCACCGGCACCACCAGTTCGGCCAACTATCAGGTGCAGACTCAGGTGCCGACCGCCACCATCGTGGTTGCCGACACTTCACTCAAGGCCGGGGAAACCTCGCTGGTGACCATCACCTTCAGCGAAGCGGTGAGCGGTTTCGACAACAGCGACCTGACCATCGCCAATGGCACGTTGAGCAATGTCAGCAGCAGCGACGGTGGTGTCACCTGGACGGCGACCTTCACCCCGACTGCCAATGTCACCGACGCGACCAACCTGATCAGCCTGAACAATGCCGGAGTGACCAACGTCTCAGGCAACAGCGGTACCGGCATCACCGATTCCAACAACTTCGCCATCGACACCGCGCTGCCGACCGCCACCATCGTGGTCGCCGACAACCGCCTGGGCATCGGCGAAACCACCACCGTGACCATCACCTTTAGCGAGGCGGTGAGCGGTTTCGATCTGTCGGACATCAGCGTCGCCAATGGTGCGCTGTCGAGCCTGGCCAGCAGCGACGGCGGTGTGACCTGGACCGCGACCTTCACGCCAACGGCTAACGTCAACGACCCGACCAACCTGATCCTGATCGACACTGCCGGCGTCCAGGATCTGGCCGGCAACCTCGGTGCGAGCATCGCCATCTCCAACAACTACATCCTCGATGCAACCCGTCCGAAGCTGAACATTGTGGTCGCCAATCCAAATCTGGGCATCGGCCAGAGCACCACGGTGACCTTCACCTTCAGCGAAGCGGTGAATAATTTCGACCTGTCCGATCTGAGCGTGACCAATGGCGACCTGAGCAGCCTGAGCAGCAGCGATGGCGGCAAGACCTGGACCGCGACTTTCACCCCGACCGCGAACGTGACCGACCCGAGCAACTTCATCGCGCTGGACACCAGCAACGTCACCGACCTGGCGGGCAACGCCGGCAGCACCGTGGCGGTGTCGAACAACTACGCCCTCGACAGTGAGCGCCCGACCGCCACGGTCGTGGTTGCCAACCCGAATCTGGGTGTCGGCCAGACCTCGCAGGTGATCATCACCTTCAACGAAGCGGTCAGCGGTTTCGACCTGTCGGACCTCAGCGTGGCCAACGGCATCTTGTCCAACCTGAGCAGCAGCGACGGTGGCAAGACCTGGACGGCGACCTTGACGCCGACCGCCAACGTCAACAGCGCCAGCAATGCGATCAGCATCAACACGGTCGGGGTCAGTGACCTGTCGGGCAACAGCGGCAGCAGTGTCAGCAGTTCCGGCAATTACGTGATCAACACGGTGCCGGTGGTGCCTGTGCCTCCTGTGACACCGACTTCTCCGCTGATCGTGGTAACGCCCGATCCGGAATTCCGCAGCAGCGATCCGGTCGCGCCGCCACCACCGCCGAATGTTCCGCTGCAACCGCTCATCTTCACACCGCCCACCGGTGACCTCGGCTCACCGCTGACCTTTGCGCCGTTGTTCGAACAACGGGTGATCGGCAACGGCATCCGTCCGCTGGGTGACATTTTCATCAACCGCGGCGCCCTGAGCCCGAGTTTCATCGCCCAGGTTTTCACCAGCAGCGACAGCGGCGGTGATGGTTCCGGCCATGGTTTCCTCGGGTTTGGCGGTGGCGATGGCGGCGTGTTCGGCAGCAGTACGTTGTCGAGTCTGTTCCATCAGGACAGCGCCGCAGAGCGCGATTCGCTGAATGCCTTCGACCGTCATTCGATCACGGGCGGCGATATTTCCCAAGGTTTGCGCGGAGTGTTCGGCGCGCCGACCCTGGGCCAGCAACTGCAACAGATCAAGGACAGTGAGCAGCACCGGGTCGACAACCTGGCGGCGGCTCTGCAACAGGTCGGTATCAGCGAAATGCAGGCCTGATAACACACACAACAACTCAATATGCGCAGCACCCAGGGGCGATGCAGGGATGAAGAAAAGTCAAAAATTGTTCGGCGCCAGCCTGCTGGCGCTGGCAATCAGCGGATGTGCAGTGACCAGTGAACCGATCGAACGCAGTGTCAGCGAACAACGGGCCAAAGCCGATCTGCAAAGCATGTACAAGGGCCAGGAACCGCTGAGCGGTCCGCTGACCCTGCACCAGGCGATGGCCCGCGCGGTGAAATACAACCTCGAAGGGCGCTTGAAAATCATGGAGGAAGCGCTGGCCAAGCGGCAGCTCGACCTCGCCAGCTTCGACATGCTGCCGCGCATGGCGCTGGATGCCGGTTACGTCGGACGCAACAATGTCAGCGCCTCCAGCAGCCAGAGCGTACGCACCGGCACCCAGTCCCTGGAACCGTCGACCTCGCAAGACCGCGACCGCAACGTCGCCGACCTGACCATGGTCTGGAACGTCCTCGACTTCGGCGTCAGCTACATCAACGCCAAGCAACAGGGCGACCAGCGCCTGATCGTTCAGGAACGCCGGCGCAAAGTGATCAACACCATCGTGCAGGACGTGCGCTCGGCCTATTGGCGGGCGATGGCGGCCGAACGTCTGCTCAAACAGATCGACAGCCTGATGGCCCGGGTCGACACCGCCCGGCGCAACAGCGAAAGCATGAGCGAGCAGCGCATCGGTGATCCGGTGCAGTCCCTCGGTTACCAGCGTTCGCTGATCGAAGCGACCCGGCAACTGGAAGAGCAACGCCGGGCGCTGTCGCTGGCGAAAACCGAACTGGCGACCCTGATCAACCTGCCACTGGGCACCAACCTGACCCTGGCCACCGATGACGGTTATCAGATTCCGGAACTGAAGGTCGATCTGAGCAAACTCGAACAGGAAGCCCTGACCAGCCGTCCGGAACTGCGCGAGCAGGATTACCAGACGCGGATCAGCGCCGCCGAAACTCGCAAGGCCATGCTGCGTCTGCTGCCAGGTCTGGAGTTCTCTGCTGGCGGACATTACGACAGCAACTCGTTCCTGGTCGAACAGGGCTGGGCCGATTACGGCGTCAAAGTCACCTGGAACCTGTTCAACGTGATCTCCGCCCCGGCGGCCATCGACGTGGCCAAGGCCGGCGAAGAAGTCGCCACCGCACGCCGTCAGGCGATGTCGATCGCGGTGCTGGCGCAGCTGTATGTGGCCAATGCCAACTATCAGGAGGCGCTGCGTCAGTTCAAGACCAACCAGCAACTGTCGGACATCGACGGGCAGATCGTCGGTCAGTTGCGCAATCGGCACCAGGCCGCCGGCATCGGCGAGCTGGAGTTGATTCAGGGTGAACTGAACAACCTGCAAGCGGATCTGCGCCGTGACCTGTCGTACGCCGATCTGCGCAATGCCTATGGGCAGATCTTCGCCAGCGCCGGCCTCGATCCGCTACCGGATCAAGTGCAATCCACGGCGGTGCAGTCGATCGCCACGGCCCTGGCCAATCGCGAATCGGCCTGGGCGTCGGGGGATATCTCGGTGCCAGTGGTGGCGCATGCCGGCGCCAAATAATCTGCAGGCGCCCCTCGCCAGCATCAGCCGCAGGCAGCGCGAGGCCCGCAACGGCCATCGCGGTGCTTTACCCAAGGCATGAGCCGCCCGATATGTTCTCGTCTGCCAGTGGCGGTGGACCTGCCGCTGCTGTTGCAGGCGCTGCAGGCGATTGCCGAAGAGGCATGGCGCGGCCACTTCAATACGGACTACTTCACGGGCGACTGGAGCGGCGTGGCGCTGATTTCGGCTGCCGATGCTCTGAGCGAGTTAGCCCCCGGACGCGGTTTACCGTTGCGTCGCACACCGTGGTTGCGTGATGAACGCTGGCAGAGGGGGCTGCGCGAGCTGGCGCTGGATATCGTCAGCGCACGCCTGCTGCGACTAGGGCCGGGCGGGCGAATTCATGAGCACCGTGATTACGATCTGGAGGGCCCGGACGCCGATCTGCGCCTGCACATTCCGTTGCTCAGCCCGCCCGCCGCAGACTTCTGGCTCGAGGGTCAGCGTGTGCCGATGACGGCGGGGGAGTGCTGGTTTCTCGATCTCGCTCGTGCGCATCGTGTGGATAACTTCGACACGTCGGCACGGATTCATCTGGTGCTCGATTGCCGACCCGGCGCGTGGCTTGCGCAGAAAATCGTCGAAGGTGTAACCGACACCCCCGCAACGCAACGGCCAGACTCGGCGTTGCAGCAATTCCAGCGATGGGTGGCGGGCGATGCCACGTTGGCGGCGACGTTGCAGGACATGACGGACCCCGAATTATTCATCGAGCGTACGCTTGAGCTGGCCGCCGAACACGGCTTGCCCTTCTCCCGGGAAGAGTTGCGTGCGGCGATGCGCCAAGGACGTCGGCAATGGAACGAGCAATGGAGCGGCTGAGTTTCGACGGCTGGCTGCCGATCCGGGTATGGCCGGTTGCGGGGCTTTGGCAGGTCGATTGGTGCTGGTTCGGTGATACGCCTTTGCAGCAGCCGTTTTTTCGCGATGCGGTCGAGGACGCGCTGCGTTTGCCGTTCAATCAGGCCTTTCGGCGCCAGACGCCGCTGTCGGCGCTGACGCAGTGGCACAGGCAAAGCCCGGGACTGGCCCCGAGTGCCTTTATCCTGCACGCCTCGCGTTGCGGTTCGACATTGATCAGCCAGATGCTCGCGCGGCTGCCCGATCACATCGTGATTTCGGAGCCTCCCGCGCTGGATGCGTTGTTGCGCAGTGATTTGCCGGCGGCTGAACGCCGGGCGGCCATCGTCGGCCTGCTCTCGGCCTATGGGCAACGCCGACGTGGTGTCGAGCAGCGTCTGGTGGTCAAACTCGATGCCTGGAACATCGGCGAATGGCCGCCGCTGCAAGCGTGCTTTCCCGACACACCGTGGCTGTTCCTGTATCGCGACCCGCTGGAGATTGCCGTTTCCCACCTGCGTCGCCCGGGCATGCACATGGTGCCGGGGATGCTTGGAGACTGTGTCCTGGACGACGGATTGCCGTTTGCCGGCCGTGAGGACTTCATCGCGCGGCGGCTGGGGCGTTTGTTCGAGGCGGGGTACATCCATTGTCGCGATGGCAGCGGTCTGGTGGTGAACTACAGCGAATTGCCCGAGGCCATGGCGGGCCGGTTGGCAGGGTTTTTTCGCTTGAACGCCGAGCAGTGTCAGCGGATGTTGGCGGCGACCTCGCAGCACGCCAAGCAGCCGTCACAGCGCTTTTTCGCCGATGGAGAAGACAAACGCCGTGAGGCGTCGTCGCAGTTGCAGGCACAAGTACAACGTTGCGCGGCTGCGCCCTACGCGGCGCTGGAACGTTTGCGCCTGCTCAAGCCTTGCCCGACAAGTCCGCCATCCCTTTAAACAACTCGATCGGCAACGGAAAGACAATCGTCGAACTCTTGTCACCGGCAATCGAACTCAAGGTCTGCATGTAGCGTAACTGCATGGCGCCGGGTTGGCGGCCGAGCATTTCGGCGGCCTGCATGAGTTTTTCCGAGGCTTGCAGTTCGCCTTCGGCGTGGATCACCTTGGCCCGGCGTTCACGTTCGGCTTCGGCCTGTTTGGCGATGGCACGGACCATCGATTCGTTGAGGTCGACGTGCTTGATCTCGACATTGGCGACCTTGATGCCCCAGGCGTCGGTCTGGGCGTCGAGCACCTGCTGGATATCGATATTCAGCTGCTCGCGTTCGGCCAGCAGTTCATCCAGTTCATGTTTGCCGAGCACCGCGCGCAGGGTGGTCTGCGCCAATTGGCTGGTGGCCGAGAGAAAGTCTTCGACCTGAATGATCGCCTTCTGCGGGTCGAGCACGCGGAAGTACAGCACCGCGTTGACCTTCACCGAGACGTTGTCGCGGGTGATCACATCCTGCGGCGGTACGTCGAGGACCACGGTGCGCAGGTCGACCCGGACCATTTGCTGCACCACCGGAATCAGCAGGATCAGCCCTGGGCCCTTGACCTGCCAGAAGCGCCCGAGCTGGAACACCACGCCGCGCTCGTACTCACGCAGGATGCGGAAGGTCGACCCGGCGAGCGCAATGACCAAAAGCAGCAGTGCAACAAAACCGATTTGCAAACCCATGATCACTCTCCGTGTCGCACCGCGTCAGTCGCGGCGACTTTCAGCAATAAGCCCTTGCGCCCGATCACGCGCACCGATTGCCCGGTGTGCAAGGGTGTTGAGCTGTGCACTTGCCAGTGTTCACCCTGCAAATGCACCCAGCCGTTGTGGGCGTTTTCCGCTTGCACGGTGGTCACCGCCGTCACGCTGCCGACCAGCCCGGCGTCGCCGCTGACGGCGTGGCGCGGGCGGGTTTTCAGGGCGCGGACGATCAACGCGATCAGCAGCAGAGCGCTGAGCAGGCCGAGGCCGATGATCATCGGTACCGGCACCTCGGCGTTGCTCAGGATCAGCGCGCCGATGACGAACATGATGATCCCGCCCAAGCCGATCACCCCGTAGTTGGGCAGCGCGGCTTCGGCGATCAGAAAGGCAATGCCAAGGGTGATCAGCCACAGGCCGACCGGATTGACCGCCGTCAGCGGGACGTCAGCCGCGAGGGCCGGGCCGCTGGTCAGCAGTATCAGAAAAAACAGACAACATCGGCTGTTCACGTGACCCTCCGGGAGAGTCATGGGGGTGTTTCCTTAAGTCTAGTTGAGCTTGGCGCTGAATGAATTCTGCTCAATGAGCAGATGTGTCCAGTGAGCCGATTTCCCTTCGCCTGAGCCTTGCCGAACTAGACTCAGCAGAACAGGCACAACGTTCCGCGTGACACCGAGGTGCAGCATGCGTATGGCAAAAAAAGTGCAAAGCAGCCTGAACCGGGCGCATTGCGAATATGACATCGTGGCCCACCGCCACTCCGCCAGCAGTCTGGAAACCGCACGGGTTTCCGGGGTGCCCGCCGAGCGCGTGGCTAAGTCGGTGATTCTCGACGACCACCACGGGCATTACCTGATGGCCGTGCTGCCAGCCAGCCGGCACCTGGATTTGAGCAAAGTGCGCAGCCGCGGCGAATGGCAGATCACCCGGGAAAGCAACCTGGCGCACATCTTCGATGACTGCGAACGCGGTGCGGTGCCGCCGCTGGGTGATTCCTACGGCCTGGACATGGTCATCGACCCGCTGCTGACCCGGCAGAAAGACATCTACCTGGAAGCCGGCAACCACAACTACCTGCTGCACATGAGCATGCCCGAGTTTCTGAAAATGGTGCCGCATGCCGAGGTGCGGGAGTTGAGTCATTAGGACTTGTAGCGTTTTTGCCGACGCCTTCGCGAGCAGGCTCGCTCCTCCAGGTTGATCGAGTTCCCCCTGTGGGAGCGAGCCTGCTCGCGAATAATCTCCCACCCACCGCATTCTTGAAGGAGCCCCCCATGGAGCAGCCCACCCACAGCCTGCCGTCCCTGTTCAAGCAACTGGGCCTGGACAGCGACCCGACCAGCATTGACCAATTCATCGCCACCCATTCACCGCTCAAACCCGAGCTGCACCTGGCGGACGCGTTTTTCTGGAGTAAAAGTCAGGCGGATTTCTTGCGCGGCGAGATTCTTGATGATGCGGATTGGGCGGAGGTGGTGGATCAGTTGGATGTGTTGTTGCGCAAGGGGCGGGAGGGATGACTATTTGGCAACCATTTAGCGGCTGATCGTTTTTTTGCGGTTGTCTGAAAGTTCTAAATAGACCAATATTACGACCTCAATTGAGGTCTTTTATTATGCAAAGTGTTCTTGCCGATATGGCGGTCAGTGTTTCCGAATTGAAGAAAAATCCGTCAGCAGTGTTGAGTGGCGCACATGGTGGTGCTGTGGCTGTGCTGAACCATAATCGCGTCATGGGTTACATGGTGCCAGCCGATGTTTACGAAGCCATGATGGAGCGGCTTGATGATTTGGAACTGGCCGAGATCGTCCGTTCCCGCAGTCATGAAACACCCATTTCGGTAAGCCTGGATGACCTATAAGCTCGAATTTCTGCCATCTGCTCATAAGGAGTGGAACAAGCTGGGTCATACGTTGCGAGATCAATTCAAGAAAAAGCTCGCTGCAAGGTTATCGCTACCAAGGGTATCGGCTGATGCGCTTCATGGAATGCCTGACTGCTACAAAATCAAACTGAAGGCTTCTGGTTACCGTCTGGTCTATCAAGTGATAGATGAGCGAATCGTCGTTTCGGTAGTCGCTGTGGGAAAACGCGAGCGCAGCAGTGTCTATGAGAAAGCCAAAAAACGCTGAGTCGTCCAGACCTCGGCGTTTTTTTCTTCCCTGACAACCTATTTGTTTCAAAACTTGACTGAAATTCCCCGCCAATGCGATATTGATAGTTAGCAAACTAACAGTGTGCATTTTCCCGTGCCGAATTCCCTCGACGCTCTCCAGATGAACATCAGCAGTGCCATGGTGGTGGCCGCCAGGCATTGGCGGAAGATCTGCCAGACCACGCTGGTCAACTATGGAATCTCCGAAGCCTGCGCCGTGCCGTTGTTGATGATCGGGCGGTTGGGCGAGGGCGTGCGTCAGGTGCAGGTGGCGCAGGCGGCCGGGATGGAGAGTCCATCGCTGGTGCGTCTGCTCGATCAGTTGTGCCACGCCGGCTACGTCTGCCGCACCGAAGATGCGCAGGATCGCCGGGCCAAATGCCTGAGCCTGACCGACACCGGCCGTGAACTGGTGCAAGCGGTGGAAATCGAACTGGTGCGTCTGCGTCATGAAGTGCTCGAAGGCATCGACCAGAGTGATCTGGAGGCTACGCTTCGAGTACTGCGAGCTTTTGAGGCGGCCAATCCGCCTGTGGTGATCAATTCTTGAACGGTTTTTTCTCTGGCATCCCGCCTGCCCGTGACTGGTTTTACGGGGTCCGCACCTTTGCAGCGTCGATGATCGCGCTGTACATCGCCTTGCTCATGCAAATGCCGCGTCCGTATTGGGCGATGGCCACGGTGTACATCGTCTCCAGTCCGTTTCTCGGCCCGACCAGTTCCAAGGCGCTGTACCGCGCCATCGGCACCTTTCTCGGGGCGGCGGCGGCGGTGCTGTTCGTGCCGATGTTCGTGCAGAGTCCGTACGTGTTGGTGGTGGTGATTGCCTTGTGGACGGGGATTTTGCTGTTCCTGTCGCTGCACCTGCGTACCGCCAATAACTACGCGCTGATGCTGGCCGGTTACACATTGCCGCTGATTGCCTTGCCGACCGTGGATAATCCGCTGGCGGTGTGGGACGTGGCGGAAGCGCGGACCGAAGAGATTTTTCTCGGCATCGCCGTGGCGGCGGTGGTCGGCGCGATGTTCTGGCCGCGGCGTCTGGCGCCGGTGTTCAACGACGCAGTGGGCAAGTGGTTCGCCGACGCCACCACCTACAGCCTGAAGTTTCTCAGCCGCGACGTACAGCCTGAACAGATCGCCACGCTGCGCATGGCCATGGTCGCCAATTTCAACAGCCTCGAATTGATGATCGGCCAGTTGCCCCACGAAGGCGCCCGGCCGCAAACCGTGCGCAACACCAAGGAACTGCGCGGGCGGATGATCCACCTGCTGCCAGTGATCGACGCTCTGGAAGATTCGCTCTACGCGCTTGAACGGCGCACACCGGAACTGGTGGAAAAGTTTGCCCCACTGCTGACCGCAACCCGCGAATGGCTCGGCCATAACGACGCTGATCTGGCGCGTTGGCAGGCGCTCAAGGATCAACTCCAGGCCCTGCAGCCAAGCTGCGAGGCGCTGGAAGATCGCAAGCAATTGCTGTTCTCCAACGCGATTTATCGCCTCGGTGAATTCATCGATCTGTGGCAAGACTGCCGCAGTTTGCAGGACGCGATTCTCTGCGAGCGCCAGGACAGCTGGCGCGCGGTTTACCGGCACTGGCGCCTCGGGCGGCTGACGCCATTTCTCGACCGCGGGATGATGCTGTATTCGGTGGCCTCGACCGTTCTGGCGATCATCGTCGCTTCGGTGCTGTGGATTCTGCTCGGCTGGCCGGACGGTGGCAGCGCGGTGATTCTGGCGGCGGTAGCGTGCAGTTTCTTCGCCTCGATGGACGACCCGGCGCCACAGATATATCGGTTCTTTTTCTGGACCGGGATGTCGGTGCTGTTCGCCAGCCTTTACCTGTTTCTGATTCTGCCGAACCTGCACGATTTCCCGATGCTGGTACTGGCGTTTGCGGTTCCGTTCATCTGTGTCGGCACCCTGACGGTGCAGCCACGCTTCTTCCTCGGCATGCTCCTGACGCTGGTCAACACCTCGTCGTTCATCAGCATTCAGGGCGCGTACGACGCGGACTTCTTCGCCTTTGTGAACTCCAACCTGGCCGGCCCTCTGGGCCTGTTGTTCGCGTTTATCTGGACCCTGATCGCCCGCCCGTTCGGCGTCGAGCTGGCCGCCAAACGTCTGACCCGCTTCAGCTGGAAAGACATCGTGCGCATGACCGAACCGGCCAATCTGGCCGAACATCGGCATCTGGGCGTGCAGTTGCTCGATCGTCTGATGCAGCACTTGCCGCGTCTGGCCATGACCGGCCAGGACACCGGGATTGCCATGCGTGAAGTGCGTGTCGGCCTGAACCTGCTCGATCTGCTGGCCTATACCCCGCGGGTGGAAGGGGCGCCGAATGCCCTGCTGCAGCAAGTGGTGGCTGAGGTCGGTGAGTATTTCCGCGCTTGCCTCAAGGCCGGCGAACGCTTGCCGGCACCGAGTCCTTTATTGATGACCATGGATCGCGCCCGCCGCGCCCTCAAAGGCCACGGCGACGAAGAAACACGGCTAAACCTGTTGCATGCCCTGAGCGGTTTGCGTCTGGCGCTGTTGCCCGGCGTGGAATTTGTCAGCACGGGCGATGCCGAAGAACCGCTGCCCGATGGAGCGCCCCTATGATTGGTGATCTGGATATCAGCGGCATTTTCCTGCCGACCCTGCTGGTGTTGATGGGCATCACCTATGTGTTGTTTGTGCTGGTGCATGGCGTGCTCACGCGCCTGCACTTTTACCGTCTGGTCTGGCACCGGGCATTGTTCAACGTGGCCCTCTACGCCGTGATGCTGTACGGCGTGGACTCACTCAGTCGATACCTGATGACATGAAAAAACCGTTTCTGACTATCGGTCGCGTGGTCCTGACCCTGCTGATCGTGACTTTCGCCGTCGTCCTCGTCTGGCGCATGGTGATGTATTACATGTTTGCGCCGTGGACCCGTGACGGCCACATTCGCGCTGACATTATTCAGATCGCCCCGGACGTGTCCGGGCTGATCCAGCAGGTCGAGGTCAAGGACAACCAGTTGATCAAACGCGGCCAGGTGCTGTTCAGCATCGACCAGGACCGCTTCAAACTGGCCCTGCGTCAGGCTAAAGCGGCGGTCGCCGATCGCGAAGAAACCCTGGCCCAGGCGCAGCGTGAAGCCAAGCGTAACCGTGGTCTGGGCAATCTGGTGCCGGCCGAACAACTGGAAGAAAGCCAGTCGAAAGTTGCCCGCGCACAATCGGCGCTGGCCGAAGCGCTGGTGACGGTGGACAGCGCGCAGCTCAATCTGGATCGCTCGGTGATCCGCAGCCCGGTGGACGGTTACGTCAACGACCGTGCGCCGCGTGTGCAGGAATTCGTCACCGCCGGGCGTCCGGTGTTGTCGGTGGTCGACAGCAACTCTTTCCATATCGACGGCTACTTCGAAGAAACCAAACTCGATGGCATTCATGTCGGCCAGTCGGTGGATATCCGTGTGATCGGCGACAAGGCCAGGCTGCGCGGGCATGTTGAAAGCATTGTCGCCGGTATCGAAGACCGCGACCGCACCAGCGGCAACAACCTGCTGCCCAACGTCAACCCGGCGTTCAGCTGGGTGCGGCTGGCGCAGCGGATTCCGGTGCGCATCGCCTTTGACGAGGTGCCGGAAGACTTCCGCATGATCGCCGGGCGGACCGCGACCGTGTCGATCATCGACGACAAAACGCAGGAGCCCGCGCAATGAACAGGGCCCTGATGATCGCCGGGTTGGGCCTGATGCTCTCGGCCTGTCAGATGGTCGGGCCGGACTATCAGCTGCCCGCTGACGCGGCGGTGCAGCGCAAGGATTTTCAGGGCGAACTGGCGGTGGACGGCAAACCAGTGGTGTCGGCGCCGGTGCCGGCGGACTGGTGGCGGCTGTATAAGGATCCGCGACTGGATCAACTGGTGCAGCAAGCCATGGCGTCAAACACTGATTTGCGCGTAGCGGCGGCGAATCTTCAACGGGCTCGCGCGCAAGTCGATGAAGCCGAAGCGGCGGGTGGCTGGAGTGCAGGCGTGAAGATGGGCGCGCAGCGTTTGCAGGAATCCGGGCAGGCGTTCTTGCTGCCGGAAAAAGTCCCGGTCGACAACGTCGGCGATATTGGCATCAGCGCGTCTTATCAGTTCGATCTGTGGGGCACCCTGCAACGCGGTATCGAAGGCGCGAAGGCTAACGCCGATGCGACGCAAGCAGCGGCTGACACCGCACGCATCACTTTGGTGGCCGACGTGGTTCGCGCCTACACCCAGGTGTGCGCGGCCAACGAAGAGCGGGAAATTGCCCAGCATTCCCTCGACCTGCAATCGCAGAGCACCACGCTGATCCAGCGCCTGCGCGATGCCGGGCGTGGTGATGAAACCCAGGTCACCCGATCGCAAACCCAATTCAAGTCGTTGCGCGCCGACCTGCCGCGCTATGAGGCAGCGCGTCAGGCCGGGTTGTTCCGCCTGTCGATGCTGCTGGCCAAACCGGTCGAGCAATTGCCGGCCGGTACCGCCACTTGTGCCGAACTGCCGAAAATTGCCCAACTGGTGCCGGTGGGCGACGGTGCGGCGCTGCTCAAGCGTCGTCCCGATATCCGTCAGGCGGAACGTCGCTTGGCGGCCTCGACAGCGGGCATCGGCGTCGCCACGGGCGAGCTGTATCCGGACATCAGCATCGGCGCGACCATCGGCACCGTCGGTCTTATTGACGACTTGGGCGATCCGTCGACCAACCGCTGGGGCTTCGGCCCGTCGTTGAGCTGGAAGGTGCCGACCAACGGTGCCCGTGCGCGGATCCGTGAAGCCGAGGCCAACACCCAGGCCGCACTGGCGCATTTCGACGGCGTGGTGCTCAACGCCATCCGCGAAACCCAGACCGGTCTGGCCCAGTACAGCGCACTGCTGCAACGCCGCGACGCCCTGGCCGATGCCGAGCAGTCGGCGAAACTGGCAGCGGACCAGACCCATCGCTTTTTCCAGGCCGGGCGCGAGTCGTTCCTCGCCGACCTGCAGGCGACCCGCACCTACACCGATGTCACCGCACAACTGGCCGCCGCCAACACCCAGGTTGCCATGAGCCAGATCGATTTGTTCCTCGCCCTCGGTGGTGGTTGGGAAAGCGGACGAACGCAAGCCTCAAGCACCAGCAAACCCTGAAGCCGTTGCTATGCTTTGAAGTGTTGAAAGGGTGCCCCGTGCAACGCACCCTTTCAGCGCACATTGCTAGCGCTGGTCTAGGGGAAACCAATAATGAAAAACCCTTACGCTCTCGGCTTCTGGTGCGCCCTGGTAGCGCTGGTGCTGCTGTCGGCCACCTATTTCTACGGCATCATGCTGGCCCATCAGATCGACAAGGCCATGGTGTTCCTCGACAGTGCCACGGCGTTGATCGCGGTGATGGCCATCGTCGTCGTGGCGTGGGCCTCGGTCCAGGTGCAGCGGGTCAAGAAACGCCAGTTGGAACAGGGCAAGACCCTGGTGCTGATCTGGGACACCAAAGTCGCCCTGCGCCGGGTCGAAACCGTGTTCGATCGCTACTTCTGGGGCAGCTACTGGCAACCGGGACGCACCTTCGCCGAAGTCATGGGCGAACTCACCGGCACCCCGCTGGAAAAAAGCCTCGAAGCCCTGAAAAAGCAGTGTCTGGAGCTCGACAAACAGATTGCCGATGAAGGCTGGCACTGGCTCAACAACGCCCGTGAGCTGTCGGATGTCGCCACGGCCATGGCCCGTGAGCGCTATCAGCTGGATTTCTGCGATCCCCGGGCCGACGGGCCGGGCGGGGCGGTGATTGATCGCGACTTTGAAGTGCTGGTGTATACCTGGACGGCGCGGCTCAAAAGCTTTGATCATCAGCTCGATGAGATCGAGGTTCAGTATTCCTGATCTGCATTCATTTCACTGGCCTCTTCGCGAGCAGGCTCGCTCCCACAGGTGCAGCGTTACCCTTGTGGGAGCGAGCCTGCTCGCGAAGACGACCGGAAAAACGCCGAAACTCTCCCCGCCTGTCAGCTGTCCACACTCCCCATAGACACTCTTTAACCTTTAAACATTGGGCCGCCTTGCGCTGCCAGTGCTAATCTCCACCGCTAATTTCAGCGGAGTCGAGCCGCGACCCGGTCACGGGTTCAGGGAAGACGACCACACTTTCAGCCACGGACATTGATCAGGTCATTCATGAATAAATCAGCAGGCGTGCTTCTCGGGATTGTTGTTGCCATCGGTGCGATCAGCGCCGGCGGGGCCTGGTACACCGGGACCAAGATTGAAGGCGTGTTGAACAACGCCGTCAGCAACGCCAACAAAGAGCTGCAGACCGCGATGGCCGGCTCCAATGGCAGCGCGTCGCTGGAGCTGGTGTCGCTGGAGCGCCACACCTTCACCAGCACCGCGCACTACCGCCTCAAGGGCGAAGGCGAGATGTTCGGCGACCAGCCGGTCGAGCTGCTGTTTGTCGACCACATCGAGCACGGCCCGCTGCCGTTCTCGCGCCTGGTGTCGCTGAAGTGGCTGCCGGTCATGGCGACCAGCAATTACGAGCTGGAAAAGAGCCCGGCCACCGAAAAATGGTTCGCCGCCACCAAGGGCGCCGCGCCGCTCAAAGGCGTGACCAACATCGGCTACGACGAATCCACCACCAGCAGCCTTGAATTGCTGCCGCTGGAAACCGCGCTGGACGAGCAGTCGAGCCTGAAATTCTCCGGCCTGACCATGAACATCTCCGCCAGTGCCCAGGCGCAGAAAGTCAAGGCTGACGGCTACATGGACAGCCTGAAACTGGTCACCGTGGCGCAGGATCAGGCACCGGTGCAGGTCGAACTCAACGGTCTGACCCTGGCCAGCAACCTTACCAAGAGCAGCTACGGCTACTACACCGGGGAAAACACCCTGGAGCTGACCAACAGCAAAACCACCTTCGGTCCCAAGCAGTCGGTACTCGGCGTGAAGAACTTCGAAATGAAGAACCTCACCGAAGAGAGCGGCAGCAATGCCTCGGGCCGCGCTGACTACAAGGTCGGTGAAGTCACCCTCAACGACAAGAAAATCGGTTCGGCCAACATGGCCATGAGCCTGAAGAACCTCGACATCCCGTCGACGATGTCGCTGATGCAGATCTACCAGACCAAATTGCAGCCGTACGAGAAGGAAGCGGCGGCCGCTGCCGAGGCCGGTCTGCCGGCACCGGAACTGAACCTGACCGAAGCCGAGTCGGCACAGGTCAAGGCTGACCTGCAAAAACTGCTGGCCGCCAGCCCACAGATCGCGCTGGAAAACCTGTCGCTGAAAACCGCCAACGGTGAAAGTCGCGCCAGTCTGGTGATCGACCTGACCAAGCCGCAGTCGATGGACCTGCCGCCGGATCAACTGGGCAAGCAATTGATCGCGCTGCTGGACCTGAATATTCAGGTGTCCAAGCCGATGCTGATTGATCTGCTCAGCGTGCAGGCGCAGCTCGACGGTCAGACTGACGCCAAAGCCATCGTCGACCAGGCCAGCGCCGGTGCCGACATGTTCTCCGGCATGGCGGTGGGTTCGCAATTGGCGACCGTCGACGGCACCAATGTCGTGACCAAGCTGCATTACGCCGCCAACCAGGTGGAATTCAACGGCCAGAAAATGACCGTCGAGCAGTTCGTCGGCTTCCTGATGAGCAAGTTCGCTGGCGTCACGCAAGTGCAGTAATCCTGCGCTCTAAATAGCAACGCCCGGCCTCCGGATTCGCGGACGCCGGGCGTTTTGCTGTCTGGCGTTCGGGTTTTGAACTGAACCGGCGGCACGATTCTGAACAATTATTGTGTTCTGAATATTCGACTACGCTTGCATGCAAGACTGCCTGACTAAGCTTGGCTGGGTCTTTATTGGCTCAGCCTCCGTTACGAATGGGCAAGGGGGGCATTGCGACCCGGCTGGCCATGTAAGGATGCTGACGAATGCCGCGTATTGATGTGCCTGTTTTACATCGTGGTTTACGCCCGTTGTTTCGCGTTGCGCTGTGCAGCCAGTTGCTCTGGCCGGCACTGGCGTTTGCCGATACGCCCTATGATCAGATGGTGCGTGATGCCCGTGCCGGCCAGACCACGCCCGCGCTGAATGTGCTGCGCCAGGTGCCGCCGGGGCAGTCGACCACTGGCCAGATCAGCGATCACCTGCAGATCGCCAGTTGGGCCGGCCTCGATGCCGAAGTGGTGCAGGTCTATGAAACCCAGGGCCGTGACCGGATGCTGCCGGTGCAGGCACTGACCGCCACCGCTCGGGCCTATCGCAACCTCAAGCGTTGGGATCAGGCGACTCAGGTCTACAACAAGGCGCTGGCGCTGGAGCCGGACAACGCTGACCTGCAATTGGGGCTGGCCCTGACTCAGGCTGACGCGGGCAAACCCGACGAAGCCGTGACCCGCGCCAAGGCGCTGGTCGCCGCCAAACCCGACGACCCCTCGCGTCGCCTCGCCCTGGGCTATGCCCTGACCCGCGCCGGCAAGCAGTACGACGCGTTGTTTGAATACGATCAAGCGTTTATCCGTGCCGGCAGCAAGCCGGAAGTCGCCCGCGAATACGTGGTCGCCCTGCAAAAGGCGCGGCTGCCGGAACCGGCGCTGCGTCTGGCCAATCAACGTCCGGGGGTGATCGACCCGGTCACTTTGCGTCGACTCGAAGGTGATCTGGCCGCCGAACGCGTGCGTCTGGCCGAACTCGCCACCCGCAGTGAAAAAGAACGCTACGTGATCGCCGACCGCGCGCTGGCCGATTACGACAAACTGCTCGCCACCTGGACCCCGGATGCCAGCGCCCATGATGACGTGATTCGCTGGCGTATCGATCGCATGGGCGCACTCAAGGCCCGGGCGCGCACCGCCGAAGTGATCAGCGAATATCAAAAGCTGCAAGCCGAAGGCGTGAAGATTCCGACTTACGCCCTGCGCTGGGTTGCCGCGTCGTATCTGGATCAGCGCCAGCCGGAAGTCTCTACCGACCTGTATCGCCAGGTGCTGTCGGCCCCGGACGCCGATGTCGGTGATCGCCTCGAAGACACCACCGCGTTGTACTACTCGTTGCTGGAAAGCGACCGCGCCGATGAAGCGCGCAAACTCGCCGAGGATCTGGCCAAGACCCAGAAACCGCGCGTCGAACTCAAGGGCTTGCCGATCGGCAACCCCAATGATGAGTGGATGGACGCCCAGCAACTCGCGGCGCAGGCCGGCACCTACGGCTCCGACCTGCCGCACGGCGAGGAACGTCTGCAGACACTGGTCGATCAGGCTCCGGGCAACATCGGCCTGCGCCTGGCGCAGGCCGATCTGTACCTGGCCCGGCAATGGCCACGCCGCGCGGAAAATCAGCTCAAGGAAACCGAGAGCATGGCCCCCCGCGACATGGGCCTGGAGCTGGCTCAGGCGCGTACCGCGATGACCCTGCAGGAATGGCGGCAAATGGATGCGCTGACCGATGACGTGGTCGAGCGTTTCCCCGACAACCGTCAGGTGCAGCGTGCAGCCCGCGAGCGCGAAGTGCACGACATGTCCGAACTGCGCGTCGAAGCCTATGGCGGCAAGGCCAACGGAGGCGGCGGCAGTGGTGCGGGCGCGGTCAGTGGCAGCCGCGATTTCGGCATCCAGAGCACGCTGTACAGCCCGCCGATCGATGAAGACTGGCGGGTGTTCGTCGGCGCCGGTTATGCCACCGGCGATTTCGCCGAAGGCACGGGCACCGACCGCTTCCAGCGCGTGGGCCTGGAACGTCGCACCCGCGACATGAGTCTGGAGGCCGAGGTCTCCAACCACGATTACGGTTACGGCGCCAAACAGGGCGCGCGCATCGCGATTGCCCGCGACATCAACGATCACTGGCAGTACGGCGGCAGCTTTGCCTATCTGTCGGCCGAGACGCCGTTACGGGCGCTCAACAGCGACATCAAGGCCAACGGCGGCAACGCGTTCATTCGCTGGCGCGCCAACGAAAGTCGCGAGTGGCGGCTGTCGGTCAGCCCGTCGCACTTCAGCGACGGCAACAACCGCGTCGAAGCCTTGCTCACCGGGCGCGAGGGCGTCTACAGCGCGCCGAACGTGCAGGTCGATGCCGGTCTGGAAGTCGGCACCAGCCACAACTCCAAGTCCGAGGATGTGCCGTACTTCAACCCGAAGTCGGACTTCAGCGTGATGCCCACGGTCAACGTCAACCATGTGCTCTACCACCGTTACGAAACCTCGTGGAGCCAGCAGTTTCAGGCCGGGGCGGGTACGTACAGCCAGCGTGATCACGGCACTGGCGGCATGGCGATGCTCGGCTACGGCCAGCGTTATGCCTGGAACGACGTGTTCGAGGTGGGCGGCTTGTTCAGTGTGATCAACCGGCCCTACGACGGTGATCGGGAGACCGATCTGCGTCTGCTCGTCGACCTCACTTTCCGCTTCTAGAAGAGTTTGAAGATGCCTTTGATGACGCGTTTCATCCTTCTGCTGGGAGTGCTGCTGATCAGCGCCTGCGCCCAGCAAGCCCCGGCCTTCGCGCCGCCGTCGCAACGTCCCGTAGCGGCCAATGAAAAACCCTGGCCGAAAAACCATGTGCTGGGCATTGCCTATCACGATGTCGAAGACCGCGACCCCGATCAGGCGGTGGTGGCGGTGCGCACCGAGCGCATGATCGAGCAGCTCGCGTGGCTGCGGGAGAACGGCTACCAACCGGTCACCGTCGATCAGATCATGGCGGCGCGCAAGGGCGGCCCGGAACTGCCGGCCAAAGCGATCCTGCTCAGCTTCGACGATGGTTATTCAAGCTTCTACACCCGCGTGCTGCCGGTGCTGCGCGCCTACAACTGGCACGCTCTGCTGGCGCCGGTCGGCGTGTGGATCGACACGCCGCTCAATCAACCAGTGGATTTTGCCGGTGCACCCCGCGCACGTTCGGACTTTCTGACCTGGGATCAGGTGCGGGAAATCTCGCAGTCAGGGCTGGTGGAAATCGCCGCGCACACCGACGCCAGCCACAAAGGCATCCTCGCCAACCCGCAAGGCAACATGCAGCCGGCGGCGGCCACACGACGCTACGATCCGCTCACCAAGCGCTATGAGTCCGAAGAGCAGTTCCGTGCTCGAATCAGCAATGACGTGGCGACCATCTCGGAAAAAATCCGCAAGGTCACCGGCAAGAAACCGCGCATCTGGGTCTGGCCGTACGGCACGGCGGACGGCACTTCGCTGGCCGTGGTCGGCGAGCAGGGCTACGAAATGGCCCTGACCCTGGACGACGGTCTCGATGCCCTCGACAACCTGATGAGCAGCCCGCGCTTTCTGGTGGCCTCGGATCCTGACGGCGAGCATTTCGCCAACAGCATCGTCGGCGTGCAATCGGATTTCGCCATGCGTGTGGTGCACGTCGATCTGGACAACGTTTACGACCCGGACCCGGCGCAGCAGGAAATCAACCTCGGCAAGCTGATCCAGCGCATGGCCGACATGGGTGCCAACACCGTGTTCCTGCAGGCTTTCGCCGATCCGAAGGGCGACGGACTGGTGCACTCGCTGTACTTCCCCAACCGTCACCTGCCGGTGCGCGCCGACATCTTCGACCGCGTTGCCTGGCAACTGCGCACTCGGGCGCACGTGAAAGTCTTCGCCTGGATGCCAGTGCTGAGTTTTGGCCTCGACTCGAAGCTGGCGCGTGTCACGCGCTGGGATCCGAAGACCGGCACCACCTCGGTCGATCCGGGCCAATATCAGCGCCTGTCGCCGTTCGATCCGCAAGTACGGCGGATCATCGGTGAAATCTACGAAGACGTGGCGCGCCTGACCTCGGTCGACGGCATTCTGTACCACGACGACGCGGTGCTTTCGGACTTCGAAGACGCCAGCCCCGAGGCTCTGAAAGCTTATGCCGCGCACGGCTTGCCCGGGTCAATTGCTGCGCTTCGAGATGATCCGGCGGCGATGCAGCGCTGGACGCGCTTCAAGAGTAAATACCTGATCGATTTCACCAATGAGCTGACCGCCAAGGTGCGTGCGATCCGTGGCCCGCAAGTGCTGACCGCACGCAACATCTTCGCCGAGCCGGTACTCAATCCTGAGAGCGAAGCCTGGTTTGCGCAGAACCTCGACGACTTCCTCGTGACCTACGACTGGACGGCGCCGATGGCCATGCCGCTGATGGAAAAACAGACCCAGGCGCAATCCGGCCCGTGGCTTGAAGAGCTGGTGGCGAAGATCAAACAGCGCCCTGGTGCACTGGATCGCACAGTCTTCGAACTGCAGGCCCGCGACTGGACGAAAAAGGATCAGGCCGACATCGACGGTGCGCAACTGGCGGACTGGATGGGCCGGCTCAAGCGTCAGGGGGCGACCAGTTTCGGTTACTACCCGGACAACTTCCTCGACAACCTGCCGGACCTGAAAACCGTAAGGCCTGCGCTCTCCAACAAATGGAACCCATGACATGCTGGATAGACTGTTAGCCCTGCTTGTTCTGGCGCTCGTCCTCGGCGTGCCGCTGGGGTTGATCTTCCTGGTCACCGGGCAGTTCCTGATGGACTTCGTGTTCTTCTACCCGTTGTTCATGTCCGGCCTGTGGATCGCTGGCGGCCTGTATTTCTGGCTGCACTGGGAACGCCACTGGCCGTGGAAGGACGACACCCTGCCGCCGCCACTGGAAGGCGAGCCGCTGATCTCGATCCTGATCCCTTGCTACAACGAAGGCGAAAACGCTGCCGACACGATTCACGCGGCGCTGGCCCAGCACTATCCGAACATCGAAGTCATCGCGATCAACGACGGCTCCAAGGACAATACCGCCGAAGTGCTCGACCGGCTCGCTCAGGAAGACCCACGCCTGCGCGTGCTGCATCTGGCGGAAAACCAGGGCAAGGCCGTGGCCCTGCGCATGGGCGCCATTGCTGCGCGCAGCGAGTATCTGGTGTGCATCGACGGCGACGCGCTGCTGGCGCCGAACACTGCGGCCTATCTGGTGGCGCCGATGCTCGACAATGCGCGGCTTGGCGCGGTGACCGGCAACCCACGGATTCGCACACGTTCGACCCTGGTCGGGCGGGTACAGGTCGGTGAGTTCTCGTCGATCATCGGCTTGATCAAGCGCACGCAGCGGGTGTTCGGGCGGATCTTTACCGTGTCCGGGGTGATCGTCGCGTTCCGCCGTACCGCGTTGAATCGGGTCGGCTACTGGAGCCCGGACATGATCACCGAAGACATCGATATCAGCTGGAAGCTGCAACTCGATCACTGGAGCATCTTTTACGAGCCGCGCGCGCTGTGCTGGATCCTGATGCCGGAAACCCTGCGTGGTCTGTGGAAGCAGCGCCTGCGCTGGGCTCAGGGCGGTGCCGAGGTGTTGTTCAAGAACATCCGCGGCATCTGGCAGTACCGCCATCGTTATCTGTGGCCGCTGCTGTTCGAGTATTGCCTCTCGACCGGTTGGGCCTTCACCTTTCTGCTGTCGGTAATTTTCTGGGCCGTTGGCAAGTTCGTCGTCATGCCGGAGTCGATTGCCGTGCATCACCTGATGCCCCCGGCGTTCACTGGATTGCTGCTGGCTTTCGTCTGTCTGGTGCAGTTTGCCGTCAGCATCATTATCGACCGGCGCTATGAGCCGGGTCTGGGCCGCACCATGTTCTGGGTGGTCTGGTACCCGATCGCTTTCTGGCTGGTCAGTCTGCTCACCACCTTGGTCAGCTTCCCCAAGGTCTTGTTTGGCCAACATCAGAAGCGTGCGCGCTGGGTCAGTCCTGATCGGGGCATCAAACCGGTCGGCGACGACGAAGAGGAGGTCATCAAATGAAAATCATCCGGACCCGCCAGCGACCGTTCCTGGTCGTGATCGACGTGATTCTCACCGTGCTGGCCTGGGTCGGCCTGCTGTTCCTGCTGATACGCGGGCTGTGGCCGCTGATCGAAACCCACGCCGGTGGGCCACGCATCGACAACTCTGCATTCGAGGCCCTGGGTACGTTGCAGATCTACCTGTGGGTGGCGCTGGTCAACGCGGTGATCCTGATTGGTTGGGCGCGTTATCAACAGCGCAAAAGCCGAAGCTTCGCCCAGCGTCGATTGCCGGCGCCGGTGGTCGATGATGAAGGGCTGAGCAAGAGCTTCCGGCTGTGCGATGAGCGCTTGCAGAAACTGCGCACACCGGGAGTGATGACCATCCACAACGATCAGGAAGGTGACATCAGCCATGTGGTGCTGAACTTTCGGCCGCTGGAGCCTGCGGAGCTGCCGCCACCGCTGGCGCCGCTGGAGCATCCGCGGGTGATCTTTCTGCACGCCGAGGATGACGATAATCGCGACCCGGTAAATCGCCCCACCTGAAAGATGCCCCCCCTGTAGGAGCTGCCGAAGGCTGCGATCTTTTGATCTTTAAAATCAAGATCAAAAGATCGCAGCCTTCGGCAGCTCCTACATTGTTCAGCGTTCAGCGTTCAGCATTCAGCAGCGAATCAGCTCCCAAGCTTCTTCCATCGCCAGTGGTTGTTTCATCCGCTCCGCGAGCATCGCCATGGCCCGTTCTTCCTCGCAGGCCACCGCGGCGACCACCACGCCGTTGTGGCCGAACAGGCCGATGAACGGCGGATGCTCGGGTTCGCCCCTGAACTCGATTTCATCCCACTGGCTGGCGTGGCCAAGGTAGTCGTAGTTCCTGCCGAAGTGCCAGGTCCAGAAAAACGGCACATCCAGATAATGCTCATCGGCGCCCAACATGTTGGCGGCAGCAATGCGCGCATGCTGCTGGGCCAGGCGCCAGTGCTCGATGCGTTGCGGCTGGCCGCTCAGGGGGAACGTGGCGATATCGCCAATCGCCCACAGCCCGTCGCAAACACGCAGGCCGGCGTCGACTCGCAGTGACTGGTCTTTCTCCCTCGGCAGCGACGCAAAAGCCTCGGTGGCCGGATGCACGCCGACCCCGGCCAGCACCAGATCCGCCGAGACGCGCAAACCGTTGTCCAACAGCACCGCTTCGACTTTGCCGTCGCCAATGATTTCCCGGACTTCGTGATCGGTGATGAATTTCACCCCGTGTTGTTCATGCAGCGCACGGATCGCTTCACCCACGGCTGTGCCGAATTGTGCGGCAAACGGAATGGCGTGGCGGGCGCTGACCGTCACGTCGAGCCCGAGCTGGCGCAGGGCCGAGGCGCATTCCAGGGCGATAAAGCTGTCGCCGATGATCAGCGCCCGCTGTTCGGGTTTGGCGGTGCGCATGATCTGTTCGGCCTGGGCTTTCGAACGCAGGACGAACACTTGCGGCAGATCAGCGCCGGGCAGTTGCAGCGGATTGGGCTCGCCGCCGGTGGCGAGCACCGCGGCGTCGTAGCGCAGGGATTGGCCATCGTGCAAATGCAGGGTTTTCGCTGAGGCGTCGAGGGCAGTGATTTCGCCTTGTCGGCGTTCGATGCGTTGCTCTTTATAAAAGCCTTCATCGCGCAGCGGCGGGGTTTCCTGCGCCGACATCTCGCCGGCGAGGACGAATTTGCTCAGCACCGTGCGGTCGTAACCGGCCTCCGCTTCGCGGTCGAGCATGATGATCCGGCCACCGAAACCTTTCTCCCGCAGTGCCGCCGCACACGCCGTGCCCGCTGCACCTGCGCCGACTATCACGAAGGTGCGCGGATCGTCGGCCGGCGGCGTGTGCCCATCCGGCAGCGGTTGGTCATCGACCCAGACCTCATCGCCGCGTAGCTCCAGCGGATAACGCTTGAGGCTGTCGAGGGCCGGCGGCTCGCACAGCGCACCGTCTTCGACACGAAACGCGGCTTTGTGCCACGGGCAGATCAGGCGTCCGTTGCACAACGCGCCGTCAGCCAATGGCGCGCCGGCGTGTGGGCATTCGCCCTGAAACGCGCGCAGTTGGCCATTGGCGTGGAGCAGGACAATCTTGCGCTCGCCGATTTCGACTTGCAGGCCACGGTCTTCGGGGACATCGGCGAAACGGGCGACACGGTGCAGGCTCATGTTCGTGCTCCTGGCAGGCATTTCTCTTACGAGTTTGCGCCGCCGTGCGAGGTTCAGCCAATTGCCACTGCCAAGGTACGAACGGTACAGCTATAGTTTGCAGGCCGACGAAGGCCCAACTGCACAAGGTGCTCCCGGAATGACCCGATTGACCTCTCTCAACCCTTGGCTGGCGGCCGTTGCCGTCGCCCTTTGCGTGCAGTTTCCGGCGCAGGCGGCCGAGCGCTTTACCCTCGACATCCCCGGTGTCTCGGACAATCGCCTGTTCACCTCGGCCGCTGCGAGCGATGCGGCCGGTTGCGGTGGCAAGAACCAGTCCCCGGCACTGGCCTGGAACGCCGGGCCTGCCGGCACCCAGAGCTATGCGATCGTCATGCACGACCCGGACGGCCAGAAAGGGGCTGGCGTCGATCATTGGATTCACTACGGCATCAAGGCCACTACCCGGCAGATCCCTGCTGGCGTCGGCGCCAAATCCAGTCTCGAAGGCGTAGGCGGCACCAACAGCAAAGGCACGACCCATTACATCGGGCCATGCCCACCGGTTGGCGACAGCGCCCACCACTACATCATTCAGATCTACGCCCTGGACCTGGCCCCGGACGCCTTGCCCGCCGGCCTGACCCGCGCCGAGCTGATGGACAAGATCAAAGGCCACGTACTGCGTAACAGCAGCGTGGTGCGGCGTTATCACCGCTAAAAAAAATTTTTTGGCGGGGTTTAACCCGATCTGAAGGGGCTGCCCGTCTCAGTGGATGAATGGATCACTTTCATCCCGAGGTCAGCCCCCATGTCCCGCTCCCTGCCTTTTCTGCGACCCGTTGCTGTCGGTGTGTTGTTGACCGTCGCCGGTTGCGGCGTGTCTTCCAATCCCGAATCGGCTGTTGTCCCGGCGCCGGCCCAGCCACAGGCGTCGATTCAGCATGAAGCGCTCAGCGTCGATGGCGCCATGGCCAAGCGCAGTGCGCGACCGGCGCCAATGGCGAGTTTCGCGGCGATGCCGGCCCCGGAAAGTTATCCACAAGGCTATCGCGACGAGCAGCGCGAGCAATATCAGGCGCTGGCCGATAATCCGATCCATAGCGTGGCCGAATCTCCGGTCTCGACCTTCAGCGCCGACGTCGATACCGGCGCCTACGCTAACGTCCGGCGTCTGCTCAATCAGGGACGCCTGCCTCCGGAAGGCGCCGTGCGGCTGGAAGAGATGGTCAATTACTTTCCCTACAACGATGCGCTGCCCAGCGATGGCTCGCCCTTCGGCGTGACCACCGAACTGGCCGCCACCCCGTGGAATCAGCACACGCGCCTGCTGCGGATCGGCATCAAGGCCTCCGACCGGGCCGTGGCGGAACTGGCCCCGGCCAATCTGGTGTTTCTGGTGGACGTGTCCGGTTCGATGGATCGCCGCGAAGGCCTGCCGCTGGTCAAAAGCACGCTGAAACTGTTGGTTGATCAGTTGCGCGAGCAGGATCGGGTGTCGCTGGTGGTGTATGCCGGCGAATCCCGGGTGGTGCTGGAGCCAACGTCTGGCCGGGAAAAAGCCAAAATTCGCACAGCCATCGAGCAATTGACCGCTGGCGGCTCAACTGCAGGTGCGTCGGGCATCGAACTGGCCTATCAAATGGCGCAGCAGGCGTTCCTCCCCAAAGGCATCAACCGCATCCTGCTGGCCACTGACGGTGACTTCAACGTCGGCATCAGCGACTTCGACAGCCTCAAGCAAAAGGCTGTGGATAAACGCAAGACCGGGATTTCCCTGACCACCCTGGGTTTCGGTGTGGATAACTACAATGAACACTTGATGGAACAGTTGGCCGACGCTGGCGACGGCAACTACGCCTATATCGATAACCTGCGCGAGGCGCGCAAGGTGTTGGTGGATCAACTCGGTTCGACCCTGGCGGTGGTGGCGAAAAACGTCAAATTGCAGGTGGAATTCAATCCGGCACAGGTCAGTGAATATCGCCTGCTCGGCTACGAAAACCGTGCGCTTAAGCGTGAGGATTTCAGCAACGACAAGGTCGATGCCGGTGAAGTCGGCGCAGGACACACGGTCACCGCGCTGTATGAAATTGTTCCGACAGGTGAGAAGGGCTGGCTGGAACCGCTGCGCTACGGTAAATCGGAGAAGGTGGTTGCTGCGAAGGATGGAGAATTGGCGATGCTGCGTGTGCGTTATCAACAGCCCGAAGGTGGGAAAAGTCTGCTGATCGAGCGGCCGATTGCCAATCAGCTCGCACCGGCCAGTGAGGATCTGCGTTTCGCGGCGGCAGTGGCAGCGTTCTCCCAGCAGCTCAAGGACGCTCGCTACACCGGCGACTTCAGCCTGAAAGACACCGAGGCACTGGCCCGTGGCGCTCGTGGCGATGACCGTTTCGGTCTGCGCAACGAGTTCGTACAACTGGTGGAACTGGCGCAAAGCCTGCGCAGCTCAACCGCATCGAATACGCTGCCCACTGAGCGACGGATTGAATAGTGAGTCGTCTGAAAGGCTTCATCAGTCAGCTGTTTGCTTCACCAGACAGCCCGGCCGCCAGCAGCGATGAAACGCTGCTGGCGCGTTATCGCGAAGGCGACGGCGCGGCGTTCGAGATTTTGTACGGCCGTCATCGGCAAAGTCTGTATCGCTTTCTGCTCGGGTTGAGCGGCAAACCGGAACTGGCTGACGAGGTGTTTCAGGACACTTGGCTGAGCCTGATCCGCAGCACCAGTCAGCCACAAGGACGGGCGACGTTTCGTACGTGGCTGTTCCAGATTGCGCGCAATCGGCTGATTGATCACTGGCGTAAACACGGCGCATATCAGCCGCTGCACGACAGTTACGACGAACAGCTGCACGCGGTCGGTGACGAGACCCACGATCCCGAGCAACTGCTGAAGCTCAGCCGCGACAGCCAGCGCCTGGAAAGCGCCCTGCAAACCCTGCCCGCCGAGCAGCGCGAAGTGTTTCTGCTGCGCGCCCACGGTGACCTCGACCTGGCGCAAATCGCCAGCCTCACCGAAACATCGCTGGAAACCGTCAAGAGCCGCTTGCGCTACGCCCAGCAAAAACTGCGTCGGCTGCTGGCCGAGGAGGTACTGACATGACTGACGCCCGCCAGACGCCGGAAGAGCAACTGCTCAAACATTATCGCGAGCAACACACCGGCGAGCCGTCAGAACAGCTCGATGCGCTGATTCTCGCCGCTTCGCGCCGCGCAGCTCCGGCGCCCAAGCCAAGCCTGTGGCAACGCTGGTGGCACGTCTGCCAGAAACCGCGCTGGCAGGTCGCCTTCGCCAGCCTGGTCGGTGTGGCACTGATGCTGTCGCTGGTGCAACGTGTGCCCGAGCCGCCAGCGCAATTCGACTTCACCCCGGCCACCAAACCGGCCGCGCCATTGGCGCGCAAGCAAGCGCCCGAAGCGCAGGCACTGGCCTCTCCGCCCGCTGCGGCCATACCCGCACCCGCACCGATGATGGAAATGGCCGAGCCGATGCAAAGCGACGCGATCAGCGCCGACGAAGCCAGACTCAGCAAACGCGCCGCCGCCCCGGCCAACGGCCTGGATGAGCAACTGCGCGAAGTCCTGCGCCTGCGCGAGGCCGGCCAGTCGCAAGCCGCGGATGCGCTGTACAACAATCTGCACAAACGCTACCCCGGGGTGAACCTCGACCTGCGACTTGAGCGCATCCGCCAGAACTGACCGCTTGTTCACCCAGCCATTTGGCATTGCCCGGCAAAAACGCGCACTATCGAGCCATGGCTGAAGCGCTGGAGAACAAAGTGGCAGCAAAAATCGACCGCATCGCCCAACTCCTCAACTGCCCGCAGAAGGGCGAGGAGATGCGGCGCGCGATTACCGAGGCACGCAAGGAGTTTCTGCTGAACCAGTCGGAAGAAGACGTCGTGGAAGAGGACGAGTTTTTTGAGGAGGTTGGGGAAGAAGTGGAGGACGACGATTACGATGAGTTTGACTGGACGACGGAGTGACCGTCGTTGCATCAAACACCGCGCCCACAAAAAAGCCCCGGACCATCACGGTCCGGGGCTTTCTCGTTTCAATTCATGGCGCACCAGGCGGGATTCGAACCCACGACCCCTGCCTTCGGAGGGCAGTACTCTATCCAGCTGAGCTACTGGTGCAGCGGGCGACATCATACCTAGGTCGGCTCGGGGCGTCCATGCCGGGTTTTGGCGCTTGTGTCAGCGTCCGTGTCCACGCAAAGCAGCATTCCTCAAGGCGGTAACGTCCTGAAAAACGATCTTTTGGCGCTTTGGCAGGGCTGATCTATCGTTTTCCTGCGGCGGGTACTTTGATCGCTATCCCTTCAGGAGAAATGCATGGCTACCGTCAATCCACAAATCACCGATTCAGTCACGCAATCGAATGTTCAGGTTGTTGGCTCTGCGCCAGCGACGGCCATCGCCACACTCACCCAGGTCACCAGCCACGCAGTCAGTCTGGCACTGCAGAACGCGGTCAGTCAGCAGCAGGCGCTGAACATTATCGGTAATGCCACTGTGGCGGCTGCGGTGCAGCAGATTCTGGCGGTTGGAGGGCGGTCATGATGGCAGACGAACAGGCACAAACGGCGGGGCAGGAGCCACCGACGGCAGATCCCGCGACTACCACCGCGTCGCTGCTGGAAGCGCTGAACGAGCATTTGCTCAAACAGGCCGCCGATGGCATCGGCAGCGAGGCATTGAATGCGCAACTGGTCGAGTCGGTGAATTTCCTGAATAGCCAGTTGGCAGCTCAAGCCCCCGCGCTGGCAGCGCTGGGGTCGGAAATCCTGGTCCGTCAGGCCAGCGGCCTGGTGGCGCAGTCAGCGGCGAGTTATTTCGATGGGGTGACCAAACTGGCGCTGGCCTCGCAGGGTGTGCTGCTGCGGCAGATGACCGAGAACATTGTCAAAGACGATCTCGCTGCCGCGAACGAAAGCGCGTTGGGTGCCCTGCACACGCATTTGCTGGTCGGTGGCGCTGCTGCGGTGGCGGCGGCGAGCGGGGTATTGGATGCGGAAAACGTCGATCAGGCCCTTGAGCGAATCAACCAGAGTATCGCCCGGTTCAGTGGCAGTCTGGCTGAGCGCAAGCCAGCTGTATGAACAACATTTGCAACACTCATCGTGCAGCGAAAGGAGTCAGGCAATGGCAACTGTAAATGACCAGATCACCGACGCAGTCACTCAAACCAGCGTAAAGGTTTTAGCTGAAGCGCCGGCCATGGCAATGGGCAGCATTTATCAAACAATGGCGCACTCCACCGGCATCCTGTTCGAAAATGCCGTCAGCGCTCAGCAACAGCAAAATACGTTGTCTCAGGCGGCGACCAACCAAGGCGTGATGCAGATATACAGCGTCGATACCACGGCCAGTGCGGCGGCCAGCGAGAAGATTCTGCAGGACCCGGCCAGCAAAACGCCGAAAGGTTGAAATGACGGTCGCAAAAGCCTCCATGATCGATGTCGGTCATGGAAGGCTTTTTGCGCGTTGATCTGAAAAATCCAGCAAACGCAGGGTTTTTGTTCTTTTTTTCGAACGACCTATTGTCCTTTAACCCCTTTGCTCCTACGATCCGTTTGAGATTTCAAACGCTCGTTGACGGGGTGAGGAAGCGCAGGTGCTGTGAATAACGCACGATCACTGCGCCTCACCCGGTGAATGATTTCCCTGACGGCAGCCTTGCGAGGCGCCTTTCTACAATCATAATTTTGCTCCGCGCAGGCCGCGGTGCTGTTAAGGAAAGCCGACATGCAGCTTAAAGACACCCAGTTGTTCCGCCAGCAAGCCTTCATTGATGGCGCTTGGGTCGATGCGGACAACGGTCAGACGATCAAGGTCAACAACCCGGCCACCGGCGAAATTCTCGGCACCGTGCCGAAGATGGGCGCCGCCGAAACCCGCCGTGCCATCGAAGCCGCTGACAAGGCGCTGCCGGCCTGGCGTGCACTGACCGCCAAAGAGCGTGCCGGCAAGCTGCGTCGCTGGTTCGAACTGATGATCGAGAACCAGGACGACCTCGCGCGCCTGATGACTCTCGAACAGGGCAAGCCGCTGGCCGAAGCCAAGGGCGAAATCGTTTACGCCGCGTCGTTCATCGAGTGGTTCGCCGAAGAAGCCAAGCGCATTTACGGTGATGTGATTCCGGGCCACCAGCCGGACAAGCGCCTGATCGTGATCAAGCAACCAATTGGCGTGACCGCCGCGATCACCCCGTGGAATTTCCCGGCGGCGATGATCACCCGTAAGGCCGGCCCAGCGCTGGCCGCCGGTTGCACCATGGTGCTCAAGCCGGCTTCGCAAACTCCATTCTCCGCGTTCGCCCTGGCTGAACTGGCGCAGCGCGCCGGCATCCCTAAAGGCGTGTTCAGCGTGGTCTCCGGCAGCGCCGGCGACATCGGCAGCGAGCTGACCAGCAACCCGATCGTGCGCAAGCTGTCCTTTACCGGTTCGACCGAAATCGGCCGTCAGCTGATGTCGGAATGCGCCAAGGACATCAAGAAAGTCTCGCTGGAACTGGGCGGCAACGCGCCGTTCATCGTGTTCGACGACGCAGACCTGGATAAGGCCGTCGAAGGCGCGATCATCTCCAAATACCGCAACAACGGCCAGACCTGCGTCTGCGCCAACCGCCTGTACATTCAGGATTCGGTCTACGACGCGTTCGCCGAGAAGTTGAAAGTCGCGGTGGCCAAGCTGAAGATCGGCAACGGTCTGGAAGAGGGCACCACCACGGGTCCACTGATCGACGAAAAAGCCGTGGCCAAGGTGCAAGAGCACATTGCTGACGCCGTGGCCAAAGGCGCCACCGTGCTGGCCGGTGGCAAGCCGATGGAAGGCAACTTCTTCGAGCCGACCATCCTGACCAACGTGCCGAAAGACGCGGCTGTGGCCAAGGAAGAAACCTTCGGCCCGCTGGCGCCGCTGTTCCGCTTCAAAGACGAAGCCGAAGTGATCGCGATGTCGAACGACACCGAGTTCGGTCTGGCCTCCTACTTCTACGCCCGCGACCTGGGCCGCGTGTTCCGTGTGGCGGAAGCTCTGGAATACGGCATGGTCGGCGTCAACACCGGGTTGATCTCCAACGAAGTCGCGCCGTTCGGCGGCATCAAGGCGTCGGGCCTGGGCCGTGAAGGCTCCAAGTACGGCATCGAGGATTACCTGGAAATCAAATACCTCTGCCTGGGCATCTAAGCCGGGAAAGGGATCGCTGCAAACGCAAAGGGCACGAGAGCGCTGTCCCTTTGCGTCGTTTCAAACCGGAATTTTCTCTGCGGCCGGGAACGCCGTGGCAGTCGATCATCGCATGCTGCCACCGCCGATTCCTCCCGCTTAATCCTTGAACCACGCCGCCCGATGAGCGGTGAATGAGGACTGTAATGAGCAAGACTAACGCTGAACTGATGGCCCGTCGTACCGCAGCTGTTCCACGTGGTGTTGGCCAGATTCACCCGATCTTCGCCGAATCGGCGAAGAACGCTACCGTGACTGACGTTGAAGGTCGTGAGTTCATCGACTTCGCCGGCGGTATCGCGGTACTGAACACCGGCCACGTGCACCCGAAAATCATCGCCGCCGTGACCGAACAGCTGAACAAGCTGACCCACACCTGCTTCCAGGTGCTGGCCTATGAGCCGTACGTTGAGCTGTGCGAAAAGATCAACGCCAAGGTGCCTGGTGATTTCGCCAAGAAAACCCTGCTGGTGACCACCGGTTCCGAAGCCGTGGAAAACGCCGTGAAGATCGCCCGTGCCGCCACTGGCCGTGCCGGCGTGATCGCCTTCACCGGCGCCTACCACGGTCGCACCATGATGACCCTGGGCCTGACCGGTAAGGTTGTGCCGTACTCGGCCGGCATGGGCCTGATGCCAGGCGGTATCTTCCGCGCGCTGTACCCGAACGAACTGCACGGTGTGAGCATCGACGACTCGATCGCGTCCATCGAACGCATCTTCAAGAACGACGCCGAGCCGAAAGACATCGCCGCGATCATCATCGAGCCGGTGCAGGGTGAAGGTGGTTTCTACGTCGCGCCGAAAGAGTTCATGAAGCGTCTGCGTGCCCTGTGCGATCAGCACGGCATCCTGCTGATCGCTGACGAAGTGCAGACCGGCGCTGGCCGTACCGGCACCTTCTTCGCCATGGAACAGATGGGCGTTGCGGCCGACCTGACCACTTTCGCCAAATCCATCGCTGGCGGCTTCCCGCTGGCCGGTGTCTGCGGCAAGGCCGAATACATGGACGCCATCGCTCCAGGCGGCCTGGGCGGCACCTACGCTGGTAGCCCGATCGCTTGCGCTGCGGCCCTGGCCGTGATGGAAGTGTTCGAAGAAGAACACCTGCTGGACCGCTGCAAGGCTGTCGGCGAGCGTCTGGTCACCGGCCTGAAGGCCATCCAGGCCAAATACCCGGCAGTGATCGGCGAAGTGCGTGCGCTGGGCGCGATGATCGCGATCGAGCTGTTCGAAAACGGCGACAGCCACAAGCCGAACGCTGCCGCAGTGGCATCGGTGGTGGCCAAGGCACGTGACAAGGGTCTGATCCTGCTGTCTTGCGGCACCTACGGCAACGTGCTGCGCGTTCTCGTACCGCTGACCTCGCCGGACGAGCAACTGGACAAAGGCCTGGCGATCATCGAAGAGTGCTTCTCGGAGCTGTAAATCCGGGCACTGTGTGATCGGATCGAGAAAAAACCCGCTTCGGCGGGTTTTTTTATGCCTCGGAAACCCTTTTGCGCTGTATCGAAGGGCCAGCATTGGCTAAGGTTCAGGCATTGCAAGGGAGAGCGCGCATGACCGCCGTTGATTTACCCGCCGTACCCCGAGTGCTGATTGCCGAGGCCGATCCGTGGTCTCGTGACCTGCTTAAACAAGTGTTGCTCAACGTGCGCTGCGATGCGCGGCTGGACTTGTGTGCCGACGGCCAGCAAGCGCTGTCGTTACTCACCGACGTGCCCTATGACCTGGCCATTGTCGATTGGGAGTTGCCCGGTATCGATGGCTTGAGCGTGCTGCGCAGCGTGCGCCAGCGCAAACGCAATCCGCCGCTGCCGTTCATTCTGATGAGCAGTCGCAACGACAGCGCCAGCGTGCGCGAAGCCATCCCGTTGGCCCCGACGGCCTATCTGACCAAACCGCTGAACATGGAAAGTCTGACCGAGCGGCTGCAGGGTTTGCTGCTGAACGCGGGTGAAGAGGTGTTCTGCGAGGTGCCGACGCTGGCGCCGGGCATGACCTTGTCGGTGTTCCTCGAGCGGCGCCGCGAGCAGGCCGATGGCGCGCCGTTGATGACCGATGTGCAGGTGGCGGTCAAACGCAGCCTCAACCCCAACGGCCTCGACCTGAAACTGCTGGAAGAAGAGATCCGTACCGATCCGCAGATTACCGCCGTGCTGATCGCCGCCGCCAACAGCGCGGCGCAGCATCATGGCGCGGCGGTACAGACTCTGGGGCAGGCGCTGCATCGCCTCGGCACCGGGCAGAGCATGAACCTGATTCTCGGCCTGGCGCTCAAGCGCAGCGCCAGACTCAGTGACCCGTGCCTGGCGGATTACGCCGAGCGCTATTGGGGGCTGTCGCTGCACACCGCCGAATACGCCCGCACCCTGGCGCGCCTGCTCGACCTGGATCAGGAACGCTGCTATTGCGCCGGCATGCTGCATCGCCTTGGCGATCTGGCGTTGTTGCGCTGTTTACAGGAGTGGAAGCAGGCTGGTGGTGAGCTGGATGAATGGGAGGAAGTCGGTGACGCGCTGGCGGAATTCGGCGCGGCTTACGGTTCGGCGTTGCGCACGCGCTGGCGCCTGCCGCTGGAGCTGCGCGAGTTGATTGCGTCGGTCTACCAGCTCGGAGGCGGGGTTTATTCCCGTGAGGCGCTGGTGATGAACATGGCGGCGCAAATGGCCCGCCTGACCGAGCATGAGGGCGTTGAGGAACTGGCAAAGAGTCGCACGGCGCGGCTGCTGAAGATCGGGCTGCCGGAATTGATGCGGATGCGTAAATAACCTGACTTTTCACAAAACCCTGTGGGAGCGAGCAAGCATGCTCCCACACTGGATCTGCGGATGACTGAAATTTGCGGTCAGGCAGAAATGATCCGGTTCTTGCCCTGCCGTTTGGCCTCGTACATCGCCGCGTCCGCCCGGGCGAACAAGCTGTCGAGGCTTTCGTCATCGTCCCTGAGGCTGGTCAGTCCCTGGCTGACGGTGATGCCGAAGGTCTGGCCGTCGATATTGAAGACCATCCGCTGAATCTCCTGCTGCAGCCGCTCGGCCACTTGCATCGCCATGTCCGGTGCACAACCGGGGAACACGGCCGCGAATTCTTCTCCGCCAATCCGCCCGAATAGATCGCCCCGACGTAACGAGGTGCGCCCGCATTCGGCGATGCGTTGCAGCACGTTGTCGCCTTCCGGGTGGCCGTGGCTGTCGTTGATCTGCTTGAAGTCATCAATGTCCAGCAGCAGGAAGGCCAGTGGCGAACCGTGCAGGCGCGCGTCGTCGAACTCGCGGTTGGCGCATTCGAAGAAGTGGCGACGGTTGCTGCTTTGGGTCAGTACGTCGGTGGTGGCCAGCCGATGCAGTTCGGTTTCCATGCGCTTTTTGTCGGTGATGTCTTCGGCGATGCCGACGATGATCACCGGTTGCCCGGGCTCGTCCTGACGGTTGATGAAGCACTTGTCGCTGAGCCAGCGAACCTGGCCGTCGGCGGCGATTATCCGGTATTCGCGGTCTTCCACCGCGCCTTTGTGCAGCACTTCGGCCAGGCTGTGCTCGGCATAGTCGAGGTCGTCGGGGTAGATGCTGTCGCGCCATTGGTTGTAGTCAGCCAGCAACAGTCCTGCGGAACGACCGAAAATCCGCTCGTAGGCAGGGCTGACATAGAGCACCTGACGGGTTTCCCAATTGAACGCCCAGAGCACCGCGTTGACGCTCACCAGCAATGAACTGAACAGTTGTTCGCGCTCGCTCAGCCGGGCGACTTCGCCTTGGGCGTGCATCAGCGCCATCAGGGTTTGCGCGGCTTCGGGCCACTGCGCAAGGGATGAGTCTTGTTGATTGTTGTTGACCATCGGCACATTTCTCAAAGGGCGTGCCGCGATTTCGACAACGGCCACAGTACAGCCCGCCGGGATGGCGAAGTGTCTTTGAGATAGGGCTTTCGGTGCTAAGTTCCGCGCTTTTGTGGCGAGGGAGCTTGCTCCCGCCGGGCGGTAGAGATGACGCGTTTCAGCAATGAGAACGCGTCGACAAATTTGCGGTAGCTGCGCTACCGATCGGGGATGAATCCCCTCACCACAGGGGATTCATTCTCGGCGGTCAGGCTGTGGCGGGGCGCAGCGAGTAGGTTTTCAGCTGGTCGGCGAATTCACGCAGGGACTGGATGCCGCTGGCCTCGGCCTCGTGCACCCATTCCTTGATGGCGGCGAGCATGTCGTGGCCATTGGCGCTGGTCTTGACCCAGATCTGCTGCAGGGCCAGGCGTTTTTCGTAAATGACCTTCAGCGCCTGGCTGTGCTCGAGCATGTTCTGGATGCGCAAGTGATGACGGTCTTCCAGCAGGCTGGTTTCCCGCGACAGCAGGCGTTTGGCCCGATGGAATTGATGGCGTACCGAATGATCGACCTTGTCCAGCTCCTGCTTGACCAGTGGGCCGATCACCAATTTGCGGTATTGGGCCATGATCTGGAAGCGGTTGTTGAGGATCGCCATGGCGGTGTCCATGTCCAGATGGCCCTTGCCTTCGACGCGGTGGGCAATCGGCGCCACACGCTGGACCTTGGCCAGTCTGAAGAAGCTGAAGACTTTGATCCACGCCCAGCCGAGGTCGAATTCCCACTTCTTCACCGACAGCTTGGCCGAGTTGGGGTAGGTGTGATGGTTGTTGTGCAGTTCTTCACCACCGATCAGGATGCCCCACGGCACCAGATTGGTCGCCGCGTCGCGGCATTCGAAGTTGCGGTAGCCGATGGCATGGCCCAGACCGTTGACCACGCCGGCAGCCCAGACCGGGATCCACATCATCTGGATCGCCCAGATGGTGATGCCGATGGTGCCGAACAGCAGCAGATCGAGGACGCCCATGATCGCCACACCCAGCAGCGGATAGCGGCTGTAGAGATTGCGCTCGATCCAGTCTTCCGGGCAGTTCTTGCCGTAGATGCGCAGGGTCTCCGGATTCTCGGCTTCGGCGCGATACAGCTCGGCGCCTTTGCGCAGCACGGTGGACAGACCCTTGATCACCGGGCTGTGCGGGTCATCTTCGGTTTCGCACTTGGCGTGGTGTTTGCGGTGGATGGCAGTCCACTCGCGGGTGTTCTGCGCCGTGGTCAGCCACAGCCAGAAGCGGAAAAAGTGTTTCAGGCCGGCATTCAGCTCAAGCGAGCGATGGGCCGAGTAACGGTGCAGATAGACCGTGACGGCGACAATTGTCACGTGGGTCATCAGCAGGGTGACCGCGACCAGTGACCAGGCCGACAAGCCAAGAAAACCTTCGTACCACATAGGCTATAGGGCCCTCGATAAAGATAAAAACAGCCGTTGCATTATCACCAAGCACACAGATAAAACCAGTCGCCCTTTCAGATAAGAGTCGCTGGATGTTTCTTGACCTATAATTCCAACCTTTTTTGTAGGGACATGGACAGCCGAATGCCTGCCACTTACCGCGATGCCCTGCGTGCAGCGCTGCTTTACCTGTTGCTTGCTGTTGTCTGGCTGCAGGGCACTGGTTACTTATTGAACAGTTTCTTTGATGAGTCTGTCGATCTGCAGCGATGGCAACTGATCAACGGTTACGTCTGGGCTGCCATCAGCGCGGGCCTGATTTTCCTGGCACGGGCCAGATTGTGCGAATTTCTCGGTATCGGTGCGCGGTTACGCGAGCGGCAGGCCGACCGTGAACGCCTGCGCCAGGCCGCTGCGGTATTCGACTGCACCCGCGAGGGCGTGCTGGTGACCAACCGCGAGGGCCTGATCGTGCACGTCAACCGTGCGTTCATGGAAATCACTGGCTATCAGTACGAGGAAGTTCTCGGCCATCAGCCGAGCCTGTTCAAGTCCGGTCACCATCCGCCGGGCTTCTATCAGGCGATGTTCGCCACGCTGGAGAGCGAGGGCGAATGGAGCGGGGAGATCTGGAACCGGCGCAAGAGCGGCGAGATTTACCCGCAGTGGCAGACCATCCGCGTGATTCACGATGATCAGGGCCGCCTCAGTCACTACGTGGCGGTGTTTTCCGACATCAGTGCGATCAAGGACTCTGAACACGAACTCAAGCACCTCGCCCACCACGACCCGCTGACCGACTTGCCCAATCGCCTGTTGTTCAGCGACCGCGCCGAGCAGGCGCTGGCGTCGGCGCAGATCCACAAGCGCGGCTGCGCCTTGCTGATGATCGATCTGGACCACTTCAAGATGATCAACGACAGCCTCGGCCATAATGTCGGTGATCGCCTGCTCAAAGCCGTGGCGGCACGCCTGCAGGAACTGTTCGGCCCCGGGATTACCCTGGCGCGGCTAGGTGGTGACGAATTCGCGGTACTGGCGGAGAGTTGTCCGCAACTGGTTCAAGCCGCGGCGCTGGCCCAGCGCATTCTCGATGCGTTGAAGGAGCCGTTTAGCATCGACCGGCATGAGCTGTTCATCAACGCCAGCATCGGCATCAGCCTGTTCCCCAGCGACGCGTTGAGTGCCGATCAGTTGTTGCGCAATGCCGACGCCGCGCTGTTCAAGGCCAAGAGCAGCGGCCGCAATGGTTACGCGTTGTACACCGAAGAACTGACCGCCCATGCGCAGCAACGGGTCGAGATCGCTTTCGAGCTGCGCCGCGCGCTGGAACAACAGGAACTGCGGGTCTACTACCAGCCGGTTCACGATTTGCGCAGCAGTCGCCTGATTGGTGTCGAAGCGCTGGTGCGTTGGCAGCATCCGCAGCGCGGGCTGGTGTCGCCGGCGGAATTCATTCCGATTGCCGAGCGCACCGGGATGATTGCTGAAATCGACGCCTGGGTGATGCGCCAGGCGTGTTCGCAGATGTGCCAATGGCAGCAGGCCGGGGTCGTGCTGTCATTCGTCGCGGTGAACGTGTCGTCGCGGTTGTTCGCCCGGCGTGAGCTGTATCAGCAGGTGGCGCAGGTGCTGCACGAGACCGGTCTGGATCCGGCCTTTCTGGAACTGGAAGTCACCGAGAGCGCGGTGATGGATGATCCGGAAGTGGCGCTGGAGCAGATGCATCATTTGCGTGAACTGGGGATTCGCCTGGCCATTGACGATTTCGGTACCGGCTACTCATCACTGTTGCGGCTCAAGCGCCTGCCGGTGCAGAAGCTCAAGATCGATCAGGGTTTTGTCGCCGGGTTGCCCTGGGACGAGGACGACGCCGCGATCGTCCGGGTGATCATCGCGCTGGCCCGGAGCATGGGCATGCAGGTGCACGCCGAGGGGATCGAGCAGGCCGAGCAGGCGGCGTTTCTGCTGGAGCAGGCCTGTGACCTGGGACAGGGCTACTGGTTTGGGCGGCCAGTGCCGGCGGGGGAGATTGATTGGGCCAAAGCCCCTGTTATCGGTTAACAGTCCTGCTCGGCTGACACCAAACCTGTGGCGAGGGGATTTATCCCCGATGGGTCGCGCAGCGGCCCTGAAAAACAGGGACTGCTACGCAGTCCATCGGGGATGAATCCCCTCGCCACAGGGTTTCATACAGGCTTCAAACTCAGTGAACACCGCGCAAACCCTTGGTCCGTCAGATAATGTTTTCTAGTTATATAAACATTCTTAAATAGTCTTTTTAAGAATATCTGCGCCTCTCTTATATTGCTCCCACGCCGAACGCAGTGCCGCCCACTGCCAGGCATATCCCATTCAAAGGAGCAGCACCATGAGCGCATCCCTTCGCAGCGTTGACGGTCAGGACGAAAGCACCATCTTGCGGGAAATCCAGAGCGCCCTGCGCGATCTGCGGTTTGGCGCGGTGGAGATCACTGTGCACAACGCCCAAGTCGTGCAGATCGAACGCAAAGAGAAGTTCCGTCTGCAGCAGCCGGGTAACAAACCGAGCTGATTTGAAGATCAAAAGATCGCAGCCTGCGGCAGCTCCTACAGGGGGCAGTGTGTAGGAGCTGCCGCAGGCTGCGACCTTTGAACCGGCACCCCGATTTCCGAAATACATAAGAAAAAGCCACCACCAAGAATTCCAGGAGCTTTCACCATGTCGTCGATTCGCCGTTACGCTTTGGCCGCCCTGGCCAGCGCCGTGTTTGCCGGTTCTGCAGTTGCCAAGGATTACGAATTGCTCAATGTGTCGTACGACCCGACGCGCGAGCTGTACCAGGACTACAACGCCGAATTCATCAAGTTCTGGCAGAAAGATCACGCCGGCGACACCGTGAAAATCCAGCAATCCCATGGCGGATCTGGCAAGCAGGGCCGTGCGGTGATCGACGGTTTGCGCGCCGACGTGGTGACCCTGGCACTGGCCGGCGACATCGACGAAATCGCCAAGCTCGGCAAGACCCTGCCGGCCGACTGGCAGAAGCGTCTGCCCGAGGCGAGCACTCCGTATACCTCGACCATCGTGTTCCTGGTGCGCAAGGGCAACCCGAAAGGCATCAAGGACTGGGGCGACTTGGTCAAGAATGACGTTTCGGTGATCACCCCGAACCCGAAAACCTCCGGCGGTGCGCGCTGGAACTTCCTCGCCGCGTGGGCCTATGGCCTGAAAGCCAACGGCGGCAGCGAAGAAAAAGCCAAAGAGTACGTGCAGACTCTGTTCAAGCACGTGCCTGTGCTGGACACCGGCGCTCGTGGCTCGACCATCACCTTCGTCAACAACGGTCAGGGTGACGTGTTGCTGGCCTGGGAAAACGAAGCGTTCCTGGCGTTGAAAGAAGACGGCGGCGCTGACAAGTTCGACATCGTCGTGCCGTCGCTGTCGATTCTGGCTGAGCCACCGGTGGCGGTGGTCGACAAGAACGCCGAGAAAAAGGGCAACGAGCAGATCGCCGAAGCTTACTTGAAGCACCTGTACAGCCCGGCCGGTCAGGAGATCGCCGCGAAGAACTTCTACCGTCCACGCGACAAGGACGTGGCGGCGAAGTACGCCCAGCAGTTCCCGAAACTGGAACTGGTGACCATCGACAAGGACTTCGGCGGCTGGAAATCCGCACAACCGAAGTTCTTCAACGACGGTGGCGTGTTCGACCAGATCTATCAGGCGCAGTAATCTCAACCTTAACCAGCCTGATGTTTGGGCACATGACATGTGGGAGCGAGCCTGCTCGCGAAGGCGGTATTTCAGGCGACAAGGATGTTGACTGATACTCCCTCTTCGCGAGCAGGCTCGCTCCCACATTGATGCGTTTTTAACCAAGGACTTTTATGTCGCGTCGTATCTCCCCCGTCATACCCGGCTTCGGGCTGACGCTGGGTTACACCTTGGTGTACCTCAGCCTGATTGTGCTTATCCCGCTGGCGGCGATGTTCGTCCACGCCGCCCAACTCACCTGGGATCAGTTCTGGACGATCATCTCCGCACCGCGCGTGCTGGCTGCTCTGAAGCTGAGCTTCGGCACCGCGCTGTGTGCCGCGATCATCAACGGCATCATCGGCACGCTGCTGGCCTGGGTGCTGGTGCGCTACACCTTCCCGGGGCGCAAGGTCATCGACGCGATGATCGACCTGCCGTTCGCCCTGCCGACGGCGGTGGCCGGTATCGCCCTGACCGCGCTGTACACCCCGACCGGTCTGGTCGGACAGTTCGCCGCCGACCTCGGGTTCAAGATCGCCTACACCCCGTTGGGTATTACCCTGGCGCTGACTTTCGTCACGCTGCCGTTCGTGGTGCGCACGGTGCAACCGGTGCTGGCTGACATTCCCCGTGAAGTCGAAGAAGCCGCCGCTTGCCTTGGCGCGAAACCGTTGCAGGTGTTCCGCCATATCCTCCTGCCAGCGCTGTTGCCCGCCTGGCTGACCGGCTTTGCCCTGGCCTTCGCCCGGGGTGTCGGCGAATACGGTTCGGTGATTTTCATCGCCGGCAACATGCCGATGAAAACCGAGATCCTGCCGCTGCTGATCATGGTCAAACTCGACCAGTACGATTACACCGGCGCCACGTCCATCGGCGTGCTGATGCTGGTGGTTTCCTTCGTCCTGTTGCTGCTGATCAACCTGTTGCAGCGGCGCATCGAAACCCCATAAGGAGGCGCGAACCATGTCCCAATCGTCTATTGCGGCCGCGTCCTCGGCCAACGCTGCGCGGCGTGGCAGTGCCACTTCGCGCAGAATCCTGATCGGCCTTGGCTGGCTGATCTTTTTCCTGTTTCTGGTATTGCCGCTGTTCATCGTGGTGTCGCAGGGTTTGAAGAACGGCCTCGGCGCATTCTTCACCGCGATCTTTGAACCGGACGCTTTGTCGGCGCTGAAACTCACGGTGATCGCCGTGCTGATTTCGGTGCCGCTGAACCTGGTGTTCGGGGTCAGTGCCGCGTGGTGCGTGAGCAAGTATTCGTTCCGTGGCAAGAGCATGCTGGTGACGCTGATCGACCTGCCGTTCTCGGTGTCGCCGGTGATCGCCGGTCTGGTCTACGTGCTGATGTTCGGCGCTCAGGGCCTGTTCGGGCCGTGGCTGCAGGATCACGACATCCAGATCGTCTTCGCCCTGCCGGGCATCGTGCTGGCGACGATCTTCGTCACCGTGCCGTTTGTGGCCCGTGAGCTGATTCCGCTGATGCAGGAGCAGGGCACGCAGGAAGAGGAGGCCGCGCGGCTGCTTGGCGCCAATGGTTGGCAGATGTTCTGGCACGTCACCGTCCCCAACATCAAATGGGGCCTGATCTATGGCGTGGTGCTGTGTACTGCGCGCGCCATGGGTGAGTTCGGTGCGGTGTCGGTGGTTTCCGGGCACATTCGCGGGGTGACCAACACCTTGCCGCTGCACGTCGAGATCCTCTACAACGAATACAACCACGTAGCCGCGTTCGCCGTGGCGAGCCTGTTGCTGATCCTGGCGCTCTTCATCCTGCTGCTCAAGCAGTGGAGCGAAAACCGTATCAACCGCCTGCGCGCCAGCGCCGCGGAGGAATAATTCATGTCGATCGAAGTGCGTAACGTCAGCAAGAATTTCAATGCGTTCAAGGCGCTGGACAACATCAGCCTGGACATTCAGAGCGGTGAACTGGTGGCGCTGCTCGGCCCGTCCGGCTGCGGCAAGACCACGCTGCTGCGGATCATCGCCGGTCTGGAAACCCCGGATCAGGGCAACATCGTCTTTCACGGCGAAGACGTCTCCGGCCACGACGTGCGTGATCGCAACGTCGGTTTCGTGTTCCAGCACTACGCGCTGTTCCGGCACATGACGGTGTTCGACAACGTCGCGTTCGGCCTGCGCATGAAAGCGAAAAACCAGCGCCCGAGCGAAAGCCAGATCGCGACCAAGGTCCACGAACTGCTGAACATGGTACAGCTGGACTGGTTGGCCGATCGCTACCCGGAGCAACTGTCCGGCGGCCAGCGTCAGCGTATCGCTTTGGCGCGCGCGTTGGCGGTGGAACCGAAAGTGCTGCTGCTCGACGAACCGTTCGGCGCCCTCGACGCCAAGGTGCGCAAAGAGCTGCGTCGCTGGCTGGCGCGCCTGCACGAAGACATCAACCTGACTTCGGTATTTGTGACCCACGACCAGGAAGAAGCGATGGAAGTCGCCGATCGCATCGTGGTGATGAACAAAGGCGTGATCGAACAGATCGGCTCACCGGGTGACGTCTACGAAAACCCGGCCAGCGACTTCGTTTATCACTTCCTCGGCGACTCCAACCGCTTGCTGCTCAGCGACGACAACCATGTGCTGTTCCGGCCGCACGAAGTGTCGTTGTCCAAACATGAGCTGGAAGATCACCACGCCGCCGAGGTACGCGATATCCGGCCGCTGGGCGCGACCACGCGGGTGACGCTGAAGGTGGAAGGGCAGACGGACCTGATCGAGGCTGAAGTGGTGAAGGATCACGACAGCCTGATCGGACTGGCCAAGGGTGAAACCCTGTTCTTCAAGCCGAAGGTCTGGCAGAAAGTCGCCAATCTTTAAGATCAAATGCTTCGCGAGCAGGCTCGCTCCCACAGGGAAATACATTCCAGATGTGGGAGCGAGCCTGCTCGCGAAAGCGGTCTACACAGCTGCGCGATTCGGATTGACCCGCACCACCCCCGCCCGCGCCTCGATCTGCGCTTTCAACTCATGGCGCATTCCCAGCAGGAACGCCACTTCGGCCACGACAAACAGCGGCCCGACAATCAACCCGCTGACATCATCGACAAACGCCGGTTTGCGCCCCTCGTAGTGGTGCCCGACAAACTGGATCACCCAGCCAATCACAAACATCGCCAGCCCGCTGCTGAGCCAGACCATCGTGCTCTGCTGCGCCAATGCATGTCCGGCCCAGACCGACAGGCCCATCAGCACCGTCATCAACACGCCGAGTTTCACTTCCAGGCGCAGATAAAACCATGCCGAGGCCAGCGCCAAGAGCACCGCCGGAGAGATCCACAAGCCGCCCAGTGACCATTCTGGTCGCGACAACAACACCGCCACCGCCACCACGATCAGCGGAATGCCGATAAAGTGGCTGGCGATGTTGCGCGGGTCGCGGTGGTAGGCGGCGTATTGACTGAGATGGTCGACGAGGCTTTTCATTGTTGTTCCTCCTGTAGGGTGCGTGCAGCATGCCTCGGGTTCGGTGTTCGCTCTGTCAGGCAGGCGACAATTGGGAGTGTTCATGGATAAGCGTTCACGGCTGCTGACCGGGCAATGGTTCAGTCATCTGCCGACATCCTTTCAGGATAGTCTGCTGACGGCGGCCCGGGAGCGGCGGCTGGCGGCGGGGCAACGCTTGTTCCAGCGCGGTGATCCGCCCTGCGGCTTGTACGCGGTGCTCGATGGCGCGATCCGCATCGGCGCGGTGAGCGAGCAGGGCAAGGAGGCGTTGCTGAGCCTGGTGGAGGCGCCGCACTGGTTCGGCGAAATCTGCCTGTTCGATGGCCAGCCGCGCACTCACGATGCGTATGCGGTCGGGCCGTGCACGCTGCTGAATATCCCGCAGGCCACACTGCTGAAAATCCTCGATGAACAACCGGTGTACTGGCGCCATCTGGCATTGCTGATGAGCCACAAACTGCGTCTGACCTTCATCAATCTCGAACAATTGAGCCTGCTGCCGGCTCCGGCACGTCTGGCCCATCGCTTGTTGATGATCGCTGAAGGCTACGGTGAAATCGATGCGCCACGCCGGGTCCTGCAACTGCCGCAAGAGCAGTTGGCGTCGATGCTGTCGCTCTCACGCCAGACCACCAACCAGATCCTCAAGGATCTGCAGGGGCAGGGGATAATCGGGCTGAGGTATGGCGAGATCGAGATTCTCGATGCCGAGCGTTTGCGCGCGCTGGCCACAATTTGACGGGCACCTGAGATCCCCTGTGGGAGCGAGCCTGCTCGCGAAAGCGGTGGGTCATTCAACGGTGATGTTGACTGAACCTACGCCTTCGCGAGCAGGCTCGCTCCCACATTTTTTGATCTGTGTTGATTCAGGAGCCGCGATAGGTCGAGAAACCGTAGGGGCTGAGCAGCAGCGGGATGTGGTAGTGCTGGTCAGTCTGCTTCACCTGGAATATCACCGGGATCTCCGGGAAAAACGTCTCGCGCTTGTTCTTTTCGAAATACTCGCCGGTCTTGAACACCACCCGGTATTCGCCCGCTTCGAAAGGCTGTTTGGCCGGAAACAGTTCGGCGATGCGTCCCTGTTCGTTGGTGGTGCCCTGAGCCAGCGGTTGCCAGTTCTGGCCAACATGTTTTTCCAGCGTCACATTGACGCCCGGCGAGGGCAGGCCGTTTTCCAGGTTGAGCACGTGCACGCTCAGTGGATTGCCGGTGGCCAACGCAAGGCTGGATAGGGTGCTCAGGCCGAGTGCGGCGAAGGTCATGCGCAGGGTAGTCATGGTCAGTCTCCTTATTGGGAACGGGTGAAGGTCAGGCCGGCGTTTTCGGCGGCCTTGATCGCACAGTTTTCGTCCTGCTCGCCGCCGCCGGAGCCGGCCACGCCCATGGCGCCGACCAACTCATTGCCGGCGAACAACGGGATCCCGCCGCCGAGCAACAGCAGCTCATCGAGAGTGTTGAGATTGGCGGTTTCCGGGTTGCTGCGGGCGCGCTCGGCGAACAGCCGGGTCGGGGTTTTCGTCGACAGCGCGGTGTAGGCCTTGCGCTGGCTGGCCGCGGTGTTGTGCGGGCCGATGCCGTCGCCGCGCAGGGTCACCAGCACGTTGCCGCCACGGTCGAGCACCGATACCGTCGCGGTGCAATGACTCAGTGCTGTGTCGGCCAGCAGGCGTGCGGTGTTCAGGTCGAGGTCAGCGTGACGCGGCAGTTCAGGGGCGGCGAAAACGCTGGCGCTGAGGCCGAGGGCGAGGCTGGCTGCAAGGTATTTGACGGTCATGGACAGGCTCCAAAAGCTAAGGTCGTCACCTTAATCGCCGGTCTTCGTCAGAACCCCGTCAGTCGGATTACAAGTTTGTAATGGGCAATCGGGCCGAAGGCGCCTAGCCTGTGTGCCTGATCAATCGAGGTGTGCCATGCGTTTGCTGGTCGTAGAAGATGAAGCCAAAACCGCGAATTTCCTGGCCAAGGGCCTGGGCGAGTCGGGTTTTGCCGTGGACGTGGCGCTCAATGGTCTCGATGGGCGCTATTTCATCGAGCAGCAGGCCTACGACCTGATCATCCTCGATGTGATGCTGCCGGGCCTCAATGGCTGGCAACTGCTGCAACTGATCCGCCAGCGCGGCGCCACCCCGGTGCTCTTCCTGACCGCCAAGGATGCCATCGAAGACCGCGTACGCGGCCTCGAACTCGGCGCCGACGACTATCTGCTCAAGCCTTTCGCCTTCGCCGAATTGCTCGCGCGGGTGCGTACGCTGCTGCGGCGTGGGCCATTGCGGGAGGCCGAGTCCTACAGCATCGCCGATCTGGAAATCGACGTGCTGCGGCGTCGAGTCAGTCGCGGCGGCCAGCGCATTGCCCTGACCAACAAGGAATTCGCCCTGCTGCAACTGCTCGCCAGCCGTCAGGGCGAAGTGTTGTCACGCACGCTGATCGCCTCGCAGGTGTGGAACCTCAATTTCGACAGCGACACCAACATGGTCGAAGTCGCGGTGCGCCGCCTGCGGGCGAAAGTCGATGACCCGTACATGCCGAAACTGATCCACACCGTGCGTGGCGTCGGCTATCAGCTGGAGGCGCCCGACGATGCGGTCTAGGTCGATCGCCTGGCGTCTGGCGCTGGCGTTCGCCGTGGTCTGCGCGTTGGTGTTGAGTGCGATTGGCGTGTTTCTCTACCGCTCGCTCGCCTCTGAGATCGCCTATCGGGATGATCTGGCGTTGCTTGGCCGCCTGGAGCAAGTGCGCGCCTTGCTCGCCGACAGCGACAGCCTCGGCGCTTTACAGGCGCGCCCACGTCTCTATCAGAACATGCTCGGTAACCTCGACAGCCTGTTGCTGGTGCGGCGCGCCGATGGCTCGAACGTGATCGCGATCAACCCGCGCCAGCGCGAGCTGCCGACGTTGAGCGCAATCGCGCGCGAGCAAACACCGCAGCGTCGCGATGTGCTGACCTGGCAGGCGCCGGACGGCGCCGAGCTGGCGCTGTTGTCCGGTGACGCCCAAGGCCCGAACGGCGAGCCGCTGACGGTGATCGCCGGCAAGGTGCTCACTGAACGGGAACAGATGCTCGCCAGTTATCGCTTGCGCCTGTACCTGGCCGTCGGGCTCGGTGCGTTGCTGGCGTTCGCGCTGGGGCTGGTGCTGCTGCGCCGTGGCCTGCAACCGTTGCGCCAGTTAAGCGCTGCGGTGCGCGGCATCGATCTGCGCAGCCTCGATCAGCGTCTGCCCGCCAGCGGCACCCCCGCCGAACTGCTCGAACCGGTGCAGGCGCTCAACGGCATGCTCGCGCGGCTGGACGACAGTGTGCAGCGGCTGTCGCAGTTTTCGGCCGATCTGGCCCATGAGATCCGCACGCCGTTGCACACCTTGCTCGCCAGCAACGGTCAGGCGCTGAACCATCCGCGCAGCACGGCGGAGTATCAGGAGCTGCTGGCCTCGAACATGGAAGAATTCGAACGCCTCAAGCGCATGGCCGAAAACCTGATGTTCCTCGCCCGCGCCGAACAGGCGGAGCGCGCACTCGACTTGCAAACACTGGATCTGCACAGCCTCGGCAGCGAGCTGTGCGATTACTTCGAAGCCCTGGCCGATGATCGCCAGTTGCGCCTGGAAAACCAGCTGCACGGCGAACTGTTGGCCGACCAGCAACTGCTGCAACGCGCCCTGGGTAATTTGTTGGCCAACGCGGTGCGCCACGCCGATGAAGGCACGCTGATCAGCCTGCGCTGCCGTGATGAGGCGGGTGTGTGTTGGTTACAGGTACACAACCACGGCCCGGTGATTGCGCCAGAACATCTGGGCAAACTGTTCGACCGCTTCTATCGCGTCGACCCTTCACGGGCGCAGCCTGGAGATTCGGGTGGGCTGGGGCTGGCGATTGTGCAGTCGATCATGCAGTTGCATGGCGGGCGGGTGCGGGTGAGCAGTGATGCGGAGGGCACGGTATTTGGGCTGGGTTTTGTGGTGAATTGAAGGACGCCTTCGCGAGCAGGCTCGCTCCCACATGTGAAACGCATTCCAAATGTGGGAGCGAGCCTGCTCGCGAAGACGTCGGAACTGACGACCCAACCCTGGGATCAGTCAGCGCAACCCGTCGCGAAACTGCCCCGGCGTCATTCCCGTCCAGCGCTTGAACGCGCGGCTGAAGCTGCTGGTGTCGGCAAACCCCAGCAGGTAACTGACTTCACTCAACGAGCACTGCGGATCGCGCAGGTGCAGCAGCGCGAGGTTTTCGCGGCTTTCGTTGAGCAGCGTGTCGAAGCGACAGCCCTCGTCCGCCAGATGCCGTTGCAGGCTGCGCAGGCTCAGGTGCAAGGCCTGGGCGATGCGTTCGGCGCTGGGTTCGCCTTCGGGCAGTTGTTCTTCGATGGCGTCGCGCACCTTGCGCTCCCAGGTCAGCGGTTGGAGCTGGGCCAGGGTGCGCTTGAGCACCGCTTCGTTGTGTTCGGCCAGTTCCGGGTTGGCGTCGTCGAGGTGGCTGTCGAAGTCGGCGAGGGCGAACTCCAGGCGATCTTCGGCGCAGGAGAAATGCACCGGAGCGCGGAACACTTTGTGCCACTGATGTGCATCGGAGGGTTCCGGTCGGCGCAGGTACACCGCCAGCGGCGCGTAATCGCGACCGAGGCGATTGCGGCAGGTGCGCACGTAGATCGCGGCAAACGCGTCGATGGCTTCGAAGGCCGGCGCCGGATTGCCTGACGGAATTTTCAGACGAAACAGATAACGGTCGTCGCTGCGGCTCAGCTCCAGTTCCAGCGCATCGCTGACCACCGGGTGATAACGCACGATGCGCTCGAACACCTCACGCAGGCTGCCGCTGGCCACCAGCGCATAACCGAGCGCATGGAACGTGGTCGGGCTGACGAACCGCGACACTCGCAGACCGATCGCCGGATCCCCGCTGAACTGCACCGCCAGTTGCCACAGGCGCGTGGTGCCGGACAACGGATAACGCGCGTTCGGGTCATCCATCAACTGCGGATCGAGTCCGGCCTGTTGGCACAGGCCGAGACTGTCCAGCCCCAGCGCATCGAGTTGCTTGCGCAAGGCACGGGTCCAGCTGGCGAGCGAGGTCGGTTCCTTCATGCTGATTGGCGCTTCCGGTCAACAGGTTGGCGTTCACGGCTACCATCGATAAAACGTTCGCAAGGCAGGATGCGAGCATCAATAAACAGAGGATGGAAGCATGGACCGTACTTCTGCAAGTCCCCAGCGACACAATGCTGCCCAGCGATCAGCGCATATTCGCGAAGTGGTGCTGGCCAAGGGCGTCGAACTGCGCGAGCGTTACCCGATCCTGCAGCATCAGGACGCCCTCGGTGCCGGCATTCTGGCCTTCGCCCTGGCCGGGATGATCGGCTCGGCGGCGCTGTACATCACTGGCCACATGGCGTGGTGGATATGCCTGTTGCTCAACGCGTTTTTCGCCTCCCTGACCCACGAGCTGGAGCACGACCTGATCCACAGCATGTATTTCCGCAAGCAGCGCGTGCCGCACAACCTGATGATGGGCCTGGTGTGGCTGGCGCGGCCGAGTACGATCAATCCGTGGATCCGTCGCCATCTGCACCTCAATCACCACAAGGTTTCCGGTACCGAAACCGATATGGAAGAGCGCGCAATCACCAACGGCGAACCGTGGGGTTTTGCGCGGCTGCTGATGGTCGGCGACAACGTCATGTCGGCGTTCATCCGCATGCTGCGGGCCAGGACTTGGGCGCACAAAATCAACATCATCAAACGTACACTGAAGGTTTACGCGCCGCTGGCGCTGGTGCATTGGGGCGCGTGGTACGTGTTTCTCGGCTTCCATGCGGCGAATGGCATCGCCTACCTCATGGGTTCGCCGATTGAATGGTCGGCGACCACGCTGTCGGTGATGCAGGTGATCGATATCGCGGCAGTGGTGATCATCGGTCCGAACGTGCTTCGCACCTTTTGCCTGCACTTCATCAGCTCGAACATGCATTACTACGGCGACATCGAGGCGGGCAACGTGCTGCAGCAATGCCAGGTGTTGAACCCGTGGTGGTTGTGGCCGTTGCAGGCGTTCTGCTTCAACTTCGGCAGCAGCCACGGGATTCACCATTTTGTGGTGAAGGAACCGTTTTACATCCGGCAGATGACCGTACCGGTGGCGCATAGGGTGATGCGTGAGATGGGCGTGCGGTTCAATGATTTCGGCACGTTTGGGCGGGCTAACCGGTTTGTTCGCAGGGATGAGGTGGTGCAGGAAGAGGTGCGTGCTGCCCGGGCTTGATGGCTGAGTTTGAGGGCCTATTCGCGAGCAGGCTCGCTCCCACATTGGATCGTATTCGCAAATCCAGATTGTGGGAGCGAGCCTGCTCGCGAAAGCGATCTATCAGGCAACCTCAATCCGGCTGAAACGGCGAAGCACTGAGAATCACCCCGGTCTCCTCCACATATTTCTGCCAATGCCCGATCAAGGTGTTGAGCTTGTCCGGCTGACTCGACGCCAGATCATGAATCTCCCCCGGATCACTGCTCAAGTCATACAGCTGCCAGGTCGCCGGCCCCACCGGCCCGGGGATCCACACCGCTTTCCACGACCCTTGGCGAATTGCCCGGCGGCCAAACAATTCCCAGCCGGTGACGGTGTGCTCGTCATGCACCTGCGCCGTCTCGCCAGACAAAAAGCCCAGCCATGATTTACCGCGCAGCGGCGCCACCGGTTTGCCGTGCCATTGCTTGCCCGGATGGCGCACGCCGGCCAGATCGAGAATCGTCGGAGTGATGTCCATCACCGTGCCAAAGCCGTGGCTGATCTGCCCTTTGATCGGCAGTTGCGGATAGTGCAGCAGCGCCGGTACGCGAATCCCGCCTTCGGTGGTGAAGGCTTTGAACAGCCGTGACGGTGCGGTCGCCACCTGCGCCCAGCTCGGCCCGTACCAGACGTAGGAATTGGCGCGGCCGATGTTGTCGAGGCTGTTGTCGTAATGCTGATTGAGGTAGGTCAGCAGTTCCGGGCCGAACTTGGGAAACGCCTCCAGCAGTGCGCCCTCGGCACCGTTGTCGGACATGAACAGGATGAAGGTGTTATCGAGTTGGCCCTGCTGGCGCAGGTAATCGACCACCCGGCCGATGTTCCAGTCCATGCGCTCGACCATGGCCGCGTAGACCTCCATGGCCCGCGCGGAAATCTGCCGTTGCTCAGCGCTCAGCGCAGCCCATTGCGCATTCAGTTGAATCAGTGGATGCGGCTCGACATCCGGCTCGATCAGGCCCAGCGCCTTGAGTTTTTCCAGGCGCTCCAGACGCAAGACTTCGGGACCGGCGTCGTAGCGACCACGGTATTTTTCGACGATGTCGGCCGGTGCCTGCAACGGCCAGTGCGGTGCGGAGAAGGGCAGGTAAGCGAAGAATGGCCGGCTCTGGTCGCGCTCCTTGAGGTACTGCAGCAGCTTGTCGCCGAAGGCATCCGACGAGTAGAAATCCTTGGGCAGCTCATCGATAAAGGTGTCGTCTTCGATGTACAGCGCCGGGGTCGATTTCAGCAGGCCAGGGGTGTGTTCATCGTAGATCGGCTCGAAACCATAGTGGTTGGCCGCACCCGGCAGCAGCGAGAACGAACGCTCGAAACCGCGGGCCTGCGGCGCCAGTTCAGCGGTCAGGCCGAGGTGCCATTTGCCGCTCATCAACGTCTGATAACCGGCCTCGCGCAGCAGCTCCGGCAGGGCGACGACGCGGTCGTTGAGATAGCCCTCGTAACCCGGTTTTCCGATCAACTCCGGGGTCAGCGCTTCGGCCATGGTGCCGATGCCGGCGATGTGGTGGTCGGTGCCGGTCAGCAGCATCGAGCGGGTTGGCGAGCAGGTTGGCGCGGTGTGGAAATCGGTCAGGCGCAGGCCGTTATTGGCCAGCGCATCAAGGTTCGGCGTGGCGATTTCGCCGCCGAAAGCGCCGATATCGGAGAAGCCGAGATCGTCGGCCAGAATCACCAGAAAGTTGGGGCGTTGCGGCATCGATACAGCTCCTCTCAGCAGGCAATGAACGACAGCGGCAGATCGCGGATCTGGACCGGCAGGCTCGGTTGGTAATGGTCGTCACTGGTCAGTTCGTGCAGCAGCTCCTCACGCAACTGATGGAAGTCGAAACTGCTGCGCTGACGCGGGTGCGGCAGGGCGATGTCGACCACCTGCTTGATCCGTCCCGGACGCGGCTCCATCACCACCACACGGTCGGCGAGGAAGATCGCTTCTTCGACGTCGTGGGTGACGAGGATTGTGGTGATTTTTGCCCGGTCGCGGATCGCCAACAGTTCGTCCTGCATCTGCTGGCGGGTCAGCGCATCGAGTGCGCCGAAGGGTTCGTCGAGCAGCAGAATCCGTGGGCTGGCGACCAGTCCGCGAGCAATCGCCACGCGCTGCGCCATGCCGCCGGAGAGCTGGTGCGGATAGGCCCGGGTAAAATCGCGCAGGCCGACCAGCTCGATGAAATCGTTGATGCGCTGCTGCTTTTCGGCGGTGCTCAGTGGTTCGTTGACCAGACCGAGACCGATGTTGTCGGCCACCGTCAGCCACGGGAACAGCCGATGCTCCTGAAACACGATGCCACGCTCGCCGCCGATGCCGCTGACGGCTTTGCCATCGACGGTGATCTGTCCGCGAAACTGCGTATCCAGACCCACCAGCAAACGCAGCAAGGTGGATTTGCCGCAACCGCTGGAACCGACGATGGCGACGAATTCGCCCTCGGCGATGTCGAGGTTGAATTCACGAATCGCCTCCAGTTCGAAACCGTCGACGTCGAAGGATTTGCCTACGTGGGTGAAGCTGACAATCGGTGCGTTCATGCGTGTCTCCAGCGAGTGGCGCGAATTTCCAGGCGTTGGCCGATGAGGTTGAGCAGGGCGCCGGTGAGGCCGACCAGGAGCATCCCGGCCATGATCAGGTCCATGCGCAGCAGTTGTTGGGCGCCGATCATCTGGCTGCCGATGCCGCCGTTGGACGGCATGAAGTATTCGGCGCCGATGGTGCCGAGCCAGGCGTAGATCAGGCTCAGCCTGAGCCCGGCAAAAATCCCCGGCGCCGCGCCCGGCAGTACCAGGCAGCGCAGGCGCTGGCCGAGGCTCAGACGCAGCACCTGCGCGGCCTCGTTGAGTTGTGGCGAGAGGTTGGCGACACTGCGCTGAGTGGCGATGAACAACGGAAAGAACGCGGCGAGGGCAACGAACACCCACTTCGCCAATTCACCCAAACCGAACCACGCGGTGAGCAGCGGCACCCAGGCGAAAATCGCGATTTGGCGGATGGCGGCGAGGGTCGGGCCGAGCAGTCGTTCGCTGGTGCGTGAAAGCCCCAGCAGCAAGCCGAGGGCGAAACCGAGCCCGCCGCCCAGCAGCAAGCCGCCAAGGGTACGACCGAGACTCAACGCCATGCCGCTGATCAGCGTGCCGTCGAGCAAGCCGTTTTTTGTTGTTTCCAGCACCGCGAACGGGCTGACCAGAATGTTCGCATCGACCCACTGCTGATCGCTCGCCACTTGCCACAAACCGATCAGGCTCAGCGGCAACAGCCACGGTTGCAGCCGCTGCCAGCCTTCATAGCGCGGGCCACGGCGGATTTCCGCAGTCGCCGGGTGCGGCCAGTGCACCAGTTTGCGGTCGAGAAAACCGATGCCGCGATCCATCGCGACACCGAGCACACCGATGACCACGATGCACACGAACACGATGTCGAGCATGAACAGTTGCCGTGCCCAGACCATCAGGTAACCGATGCCTTCGCTGGACGCCAGCAGCTCCACCGCCAGCAAGGACGTCCAGCCAGCGGCCAGGGCCAGGCGTACGCCGGCCATGAACGCTGGCAGTGCGGCGGGCAGCACCAGACGCCGGATCAGCAAGTACGACGGCAGGCGCAACACGGCGGCGGCTTCGCGCAGTTTCGGTTGTGCATCACGAACGCCGACCAAGGTGTGCAGGGTCACCGGCACCACGATGGCCTTGATCAGCACCACCAGTTTCAACACTTCGCCGATGCCGAAAAACACCATGAACAACGGAATCCATGCCAGCGTCGGCACCTGTGCCAGACCGGCGAAGGTCGGAAACACCAACCGTTCGAGACGCCGGCTGAAACCCAGTGCGGCACCCAGCACCGCACCCGCGCAGATACCGGCCAGCAAGCCCCAGAGCAGGCGTTGCAGGCTGATCCACAAATGACTCCACAGCTCGCCCTGGGACAGCTCGACGGCGCTGTTCCACACCAGCGATGGCGCCGGCAAGATCTGCTCGCTCATCCATTGATTGCGCGCGGCCAGCCACCACAGAGCGAACAGGCTGACTGGCAGCAGCCAGGGCAACAGGCGTTGGTTGAGGCTTGGCCACGCCCGATGACGTTTCAGGGGCGGCGCCGGCAGCGGCAGGCTGAGCAGGGAATCACGGGCCATGGGTGACCTCCGTTGTCGGGTTGGATCGGGAGCAAGATCAAAAGATCGCAGCCTTCGGCAGCTCCTACAGGGGGACGCGTCCGTGAATTCGCCCCTGTAGGAGCTGCCGAAGGCTGCGATCTCTCGTGGTATTAGCTATAAACCAATTGTTATAAGCGATATAAAAAATATTGAATTTGGAGATAAGCAGCGCCATTTAAGGCCTGCAGCCCGATGCGCATCCAATGCATTCGAAGAATATTTTCGATGCTGTTAATGCATACGCCGCTGCAGCCCGCGCTATTGCTTGCTTAGCGTTAATGGCTATAAAAATGTGCATTTATAGTATTTAAGCGAAGGTCACGCTTCGGCCTACTTTCGGCTCCTCAACGCCCGTCGTGATCAAGGAGCTACATCCATGAACCTTCCCTTCAAACGAGTTTTCAGTCTGTTTGCCATCCCGGCACTGGCGGGCCTGCTAGCGTTTACCGCACAGGCCGATGAGCTCAAGGAAATCAGGATCGCCGTGCCTGACCTGAGCGCCGGCACCCAGCACAGCGGCGGCGGTGTGGTGGATGTGCTGCGTGATCGGCAGATCTTCGAAAAAGCCTTCGCCGATCAGGGCATCAAGATTCAATGGAGCTTCTTCAAAGGCGCCGGGCCGGTGATCAACGAGGCGTTTGCCAACGGTCAAGTCGATCTGGCGTATCTGGGCGACCTGGCGGCGATCATCGGCAAGTCCAATGGCCTCGACACACGTTTGCTCAGCGCCAGCGCGCGTGGCGTGAAGCAATATCTGGGCGTAGTCCCGGGTTCGGGGATCAAGACTTTGCAGGATCTCAAGGGCAAGCGCGTGGCGATCTTCCGTGGCACCGCCACGCAGTTGTCGTTTGATGCGGCGCTGGCCAGTCAGGGCCTGAGCGAAAAGGATCTGAAGGTGATCAACCTCGACTTCAATGCGGCGGTGGCGGCATTGGCGGCTAAACAGATCGACGCATCGTGGGGCAGTTCCGGGCTGACGGCCCTGCAAGCCAAGGGGCTGGCGGAATTGCCGCTGAACACCAAGGATCTGGGTGGCGCCGGCAGTGTGCAGTCAGTGCTGGTGGGCACCGGCAAGTTTGTCGACGAGCACCCGCAGGTCGTGGCGAAGCTGCTCAAGGCGCAGCAGCAGGCGGTGGATTGGCTGACCCAGGACAACAACAAGGATGCCTACGTGCAACTGGTGTCGGGGCTGGCGAGTTATCCACCGCTGATCCTGACCCAGGACCTGCAGGATCAGAAACTCAGCGAAGTGTTCCCGTCGACGCTGGACCCGGTGTTCCTCGGCAAATTGCAGGACTCGGTGGATCTGGCGGCGCAGCAGAAGCTGATTCGCAAGCCGTTCAAAGTCAGTGATTGGGTGGTGCCTGAGTTGGCGGCGGCCAAGCTTTAAAATCACAAGATCGCAGCCTTCGGCAGCTCCTACAGGGGCATGCGTTCTCTGTAAGAGAGGCTGCGATCCTTTGATCTTCAAACCGCGACGCTGACTTCCTGTTTATCCACCGCCACCAACGTCTCGATCATCGCTCTTGCTGCGGGCGACAGGCGAAACCCGGTACGACTGACAATCCCGCAGCGCGCATTCATGCTCTCCAGATTCTGCGGCAGGTTGCGCCAGTGCAGCAGCGCCAGTGAACCTTGGGCAATGTCTTCAACGAACGCCTCCTCCGTGCCGACGCCAATCGCATTGGATTGCAGCACCACTTTCACCAGCGCCGGGAAATGCTCGGTCTCGATGGTCGGCGAAAAATCGATCCGGCCGCTGAGGTTCGCCAGCAGTTTGCGAATCCCTGGCGGGATCAGCGTGGTCGCCAGCGGGTAGTCGAACATGTCGTTGGTCGACAGGCTTTCCTTGGCCAGCAGCGGGTGCCCGGGCCGGCAGAAAAACACCCCGCGTTTGGGCGTCAGGGCTTGGGTCTGGAAGTTTGGATCGGCCTCGAAATGGCGGATGTCGGCGATGAAGAATTCGATCTCTTCGCGGCTCAGCGCGCGGCTGAGCTTTTCCCAGTTATCCACCTGAAAACAGGTGCGTACTTTCGGGTGCGCGTTGATGAATTGCGCCACCGCATCCGGGACCAGTTTCACCGCTGGCGCCGGGCCGCAACCAAAGTGCAGCTCCCCGGCATCAAGCTTGGTCATTTGCGTCACTTCAGCGCTGAGCAACGCCGCGCCCTGCACCAGGGTCAGGGCGTGTTGCAGCACCACCTGGCCTTCGGGTGTCGGGCGCAGATCCTTGTTGCCGCGATCCACCAGCACGCAGCCGAACTCTTGCTCCAGCCCTTGAATGCTGCGGCTGAACGCCGGTTGAGTGATGCCCATCGCGTCCGCAGCACGGACAAAACTGCGGTGTTCGTTGAGGGCGATGAAGTAGCGCAACTGGCGAAGATCCATATGCTTTCCCGGCATCCTAAAAATAGCTCGAAGGCATTTGCGACGAGGGTTGCTTGAGGTTTTAAATGCAAGCTCTTATTCCGTCAACGAAGCATGTGAATATCTATTAGATGTAAATGGAATATAGATAGAGCCATGTTTCGCTGTCGCCCAACCGCAAGCAGTCGATGAGGGTCTACCCATGAGCAATGCCGCACTCGCTGTAAAACCCGCTGTCCACGCGCTGGAAATCCATCCGGTGGCCGGCCGTATCGGCGCCGAGATTCGGGGCGTGCACCTGTCCGGAGAGCTGGACGCCGCCACGGTCGAAGCCATTCAGCAGGCGCTGATCCAGTACAAGGTGGTGTTCTTCCGTGAGCAGACCCAGCTCGACGATCAGCGCCAGGAAGCCTTCGCCCATCTGCTCGGCGAGCCCGTGGCGCATCCGACCGTGCCGGTGCGTGAGGGCACCCGTTATCTGCTGGAACTGGACGGCGCCGAGGGCCAGCGCGCCAACTCCTGGCACACCGACGTGACCTTCGTCGACGCCTACCCGAAAGCCTCGATCCTGCGCTCGGTGGTGGCCCCGGCCTTCGGTGGCGACACGCTGTGGGCCAACACCGCGACCGCGTACAACGAACTGCCGACCGAGCTGCGCGAGCTGGCGGACAAACTGGTCGCCGTGCACAGCAATGAATACGACTACGCCGGGGCCAAGCCGGACGTGTCGGCGGAGAAGTTGGAGCGCTATCGCAAGGTCTTCACCTCGACCGTCTACGAGACCGAGCACCCAGTGGTGCGTGTGCATCCGATCAGCGGCGAGAAGAGCTTGCTGCTGGGGCACTTCGTCAAGCGCATCAAGGGTTATTCGCAAGCCGATTCGGCGCACCTGTTCGGCTTGTTGCAGAGCCATGTGATTCGTCAGGAAAACACCGTGCGCTGGCGCTGGAAGGCCGGTGATGTGGCGATCTGGGACAACCGGTCGACTCAGCATTATGCGATTGATGATTACGGCACTCAGGATCGCATCGTGCGGCGAGTGACGCTCAAGGGTGAAGTGCCGGTTGGGGCTTCGGGGCAACGTAGTCAGACCATCAAAGGGCTTGATATCGGCGGCGTTTGATCGGGCCCTTTCGCGAGCAGGCTCGCTCCCACAGTGGAAATGTGTTGAACACAGTGGATGTGAACAACATATGGCCCTGTGGGAGCGAGCCTGCTCGCGAAGCTTTTGATCACCAAACGCCAATCTGAACGACCTTCTCGGTCTCCGGCTCGCCATAGCGAAACCGCTGCCCGCGCAAATCGATCTCCTGATGACTGATCGTGGTCCGCCGCTTCAACCCGCGCACCCATTCAAACAGGTACCCCGCGTGCTCCTCGCGCACCGGCGCGTACGCCGGGTCGTCACCCAAATCGCGCAACTCCTGCGGATCATTCAGCAGATCAAACAACTGCGGCCGGAAGCCGTCGTACGCCAGGTATTTCCAGCGCTCGCTGCGCACCATGGTCATGCGGCAACGGTCGATCGGTTGGCCAAGTCGCTCGCGTGCCGGGGCCTGGAAGGCGTAGTCGTATTCGCTGATGGCGTAGCGGCGCCACTCGGGATTTTCGCCGTGCAACAGCGGGATCAGCGAGCGTCCTTCCAGCCGATGCTCGGCGCCCGGCAGGCCCAGTGCCTGGAGAAAAGACGGCAAGGCATCAATGGTTTCCGCCAATCGCTCATCCACCGTACCGCGGGTGATGTCCGCCGCCGCGCGCGGGTCGCGCACGATCAATGGCACGCCCACCGCTTGCTCCAGCAGAAACTCCTTCTCACCCAGCCAATGGTCGCCGAGAAAGTCGCCGTGATCGCTGGTGAACACGATCAAGGTGTCATCCCAACGACCGTTGCTCTGCAGAAAATCGAATAGCCGCCCGAGTTGGTCATCCACTTGCTTGATCAGACCCATGTAGGTGGGGATTACATTCAATCGTACTGAATCACGGGAGAAGTTGAGGCTTTCCTCATGCTGGCGAAACGCCGTGTATACGGGGTGTTCGCTGGCTTCGGAGGGCGTCGCGCGGACCGCTTCGAGAATCGATTTCGTACTGTACAAAGCGTGGTATGGCGCCGGTACGATATAGGGCCAGTGCGGTTTGATGTAGGAGAGGTGTAAACACCAGGATTTCTCACCTTGCTCGGTGATGAAGTCGATGGCTCGATTTGTAGTGTAGACAGTCTCTGAGAACTGCTCGGGAATTCGCGCTGGCAAATGCGCATGACGCATGTGCCAGCCGCTGAGGATTTCTCCGTTCTCGCCTTCGGCAGCGTTGGCCCACTCGTGCCAGGGGTTGCGCCCGTCGAAACCGTGCTCGCGCAGGTAATGGGTGTAGGGCGCGGATTCGCGTTTGTCGTCGAACAGCGGGTCATCGGGGAAGATCCCGTCGTGGCGAAAGTACGGCTCGAAACCGACCTCATTGAGCACTTCGGCCTGCGCGCTGTCCGGGTTGATCGCCAGACGCTGCAGGGCATCGATATTGGCCGTGGCGTGCGTCTTGCCGACCAGCGCAGTGCGAATGCCATGCGGGCGCAGATAATCACCGATGGTCAGTTCTTCCAGTGGCAACGGCACGGCGTTCCATGCGACCTGATGGCTGCTGACGTAGCGCCCGGTGTAGGCCGACATCCGCGACGGCCCGCAAATGGTGCCCTGGGTGTAGGCGCGGCTGAAGCGCACGCCAGCGGCGGCCAGGCGATCGATGTTCGGCGTGTGCAGATGCGGATGGCCGTAGCAGGACAGGTAATCGCGGCGCAGTTGATCGCACATGATGTACAGCACGTTGCGCACGGGGTTTTGCGGGTTGGACATGGGGTTCACCGGTCAGAGAGACAGGCGAGGGTTTTCGCTTTCGGCGGGGGTGTTCGGCAAGTGCATTTGGGGAATGGGTTTTATGCAGGGATTGCATTGGCGCCTGTAACGGCCTCTTCGCGAGCAGGCTCGCTCCCACAGTGGATTGTGGTGAGCGCAGAATTTGTGATCGACGCTAACTCTGTGGGAGCGAGCCTGCTCGCGAAGGTGTGCTGTCAGACGGCAAAATTTTCGAGTGAACAAACCTCCTCATCCACCGCATCAATCGCCTTGATCTGCTCAATCATCGCCTCGGCCAACGGCGACAACCGATACCCCGCACGACTGACAATCCCGTAGCGCGTATACAGTTCCTCCAGATCATCCGCCAGGCCGTCGATCCGCAAACACACCAGCTCACCCTTGGCCTGATGCAACGCATCGGAATACGCGCCAACAATGCCGATGGCATCCGAGCGCAGCACCACGCCGAGCAGGCTTGAGCTGTTTTCGCATTCGACATTCGGGGTGAAATCCGGGCGGCCGCTGAGGTCGACGATGACCTTGCGCAGGTTCGGCGGACGAATACTCACCGCCAGTGGATAACTCATCAATTGCTCAGCCGAAACCCGTTCGAATGCCGCTAACGGATGCCCGGCACGGCAGCAGAAATGCCATTTGCGCGGCCGCAAACGGTACGTCAGGTAATCCGGATCGGCTTCGAAGTGGCGAGTGTCGGCGACGAAGAATTCGAACTCTTCGCTGAGCAGGCGTTTGCTCAGGCTCTGCCAGTCATCGACCTGAAATTGCACCCGCGCTTTCGGGTAGCGCCCGATGAACGCGCCGATCGCGCGCGGGATCAATCCGGCTGCCGGCGCCGGGCCGCAACCGAAGCGCAATTCGCCCGCCTCCAGCCCATTGAACTGACTGATCTCGTTGGCCATCTGCTGCGCGCCACTGACCAGTCGCCGCGCATGTTCGAGCAACACCTGACCCTGCTTGGTCGGCGGTAATTCCTTGCGCCCGCGATCGACCAACTGACAGCCGACGCTGTGCTCCAGCGCCTGAATGCTGCGGCTGAACGCCGACTGCGACAGGTTCACCGCCTGCGCGCCGGCGACGAAGCTGCGTTGTTCGGCGAGGGCGATGAAGTGTCGAAGTTGGCGCAAGTCGATATGCATTTTTCACATAAAAAATATCCGGGAAATGCATTGGATATGCATTAGGTCGACTCCTTATAAAGGCAATCTCTTATGCAGTAAATATTTGTAAATCCATAAATAAATAACTGAAAAGAATATGCAGCACTGAAGATGTCTGTGTGTTTTTTGACCAGGAGCCGCGCCATGAGTCCGTTGAACCTTGCGTCACCCTTAACGCCACGACGGCTCAAACGCCTGCCTCTGGCCCTGTTGCTGGCGGGGAGTGCCAGCTGGACTCACAGCTACGCCGCTGACACTGAAACCTCGCCGCCAACTCCCGCCGGCAAACCGGCGGCCAACACCTCGCAGCTGGAAACCGTGACCGTCACCACCCGCCGGCGCGAAGAAAGTTCGCAAGACGTGCCGACGCCGATGAGCGTGGTCAGCGGTCAGACGCTGGAGACGCAGCGGGTCTACCGGATTCAGGATTTGCAGCAACTGGTGCCGAGCGTCAACGTTGCCTACATGCACGCGCGTCAGTCCAGCGTGTCGATTCGTGGCCTGGGCAACAACCCGGCCAGCGACGGTCTGGAAGGCAGCGTCGGTCTGTACATCGACAACGTCTATCTGGGCCGTCCGGGGATGGCGGTGTTCGACCTGATGGACATCGAACAGCTCGAAGTCCTGCGCGGGCCGCAGGGCACGCTGTTCGGCAAGAACACCACCGCCGGGGTGATCAACATCAGTACCCGCGCGCCGACCTTTACCCCGGAACGCAGCATCGAAACCTCGGTTGGCGAGGACGGGTATTTCCAGACCAAGGGCACCATTTCCGGGCCGCTCAACGATGAACTGGCCGGACGTTTTTCGGCCTATCGCACCCGCAGCGACGGCGACATCAAGAACGAATACAACGGTCATGACCTGAACGGTGGCTCGCGTGATGGCTTCCGTGCGCAGTTGCTGTTCAAGCCCAACGAAGACTTCAACCTGCGCTGGATCGGCGACTACAACGAAGAGGATTCCAGCGCCGGCACCCGGGTGCTGTACAACACCGGGCCGACCATCAACGGCGTCAACCTCTACCAGTCGCGGGCCAATGCCGCCGGCGCGACGCTGGTCAACGGTTCGCACCGCAAGGTCAATCTGGACAACGACCAGCACGTCACCGTGCATCAGGGCGGCACGTCGGTGGAGGCCAACTGGACGCTGCCGAGCGATTTCACCCTGACCTCGATCAGCTCGTATCGCTTCTGGAACTTCACCCCGGCCAACGACGACGGACTCAACGTCGCCGCGACTTACAACGCCGGGGTTTCGGTCGAAGATAAACAGTACTCGCAGGAATTTCGCCTCGCCTCGCCCAAGGGCGAGTTCTTCGATTACGTGGTGGGCGCGTATTACTTCGGCTCGGATCTCGACAACAAGTCCTTCGCCTATTACGGCCCGCAGGCCGACATCTGGAACGGCACGCCACGCGGTGCGCTGGCCAACGTCGGCAGTGTCGGCAACGGCCACATCAAGACCGACAGCTTCGCCCTGTTCGCCCAAGGCACCTGGCACCTGACCGAGCGCCTGGACTTCACTGCCGGGGTGCGTGGCACCTACGAAGAGAAGAACGCCTGGGTCACCCGCGATGCGCCGGTTGGTGGTGCCACGGTCACCGGCGCAGCGGCCACCGCACGACGCGGACGCACGGGTGCCTACGACTCCGGCGATCTGAATCAGTACAGCTCCAGCCCGTCCGGACTGCTCAACCTCAGCTATCGCATCACCGATGACCTGCTCGGATACGCCACGCTGTCCCACGGGGAAAAATCCGGTGGCGTGAACCTCGCGGTGGGGTCGGCGCCAACCGCCGGCGCCGACTCGCTGCTGATTGGCACCGAACGGGCCAACAACGCCGAACTCGGCTTCAAAAGCACGCTGTGGGATCGGCGTCTGCAGCTCAACGCCAACGTTTTCTGGACTCAGGTCAACGCCTATCAGACCAACGCCTACGACGACGTCAACCGCGTGCAATACCTGACTAACGCCGGCTCGGTGCGCTCGCGCGGCGTCGAATTCGAAAGCACCGTGATCCCGTTGCGCGGCCTGACCCTGAACTTCAACGGCTCGTACAACGACGTCAGCTACCTCTCGTACAAAGATGCACCGTGCCCGCCGGAAGTCAGCCAGGCACCGGGCGCACCGGCGTCCTGCGACCTCAGCGGCCACCAGGTGGTCGGCGCGTCGAAATGGATCGGCAACGCCAACGGCGAATACAAATGGAATCTGGCCAACGGCTTCGAACCCTACGTCACTGCCAGCTACGCGTTCCGCTCGAAAGCGGTGGGCACGGTCGAGGATTCCGACTACGGGCAGATCCCGAGTTATGCGGTGGTCAACCTGTCCACCGGTCTGCGTGGCGATTTCAATCAGGGCCAGTGGGACGTTTCGCTGTGGCTGAAGAACGCCTTCGACAAGACCTATTACACGACGCTGTGGACCGGCGGCAACGGCGGTTATGAAGGCCTGCTCGGTACGCCGCGCACCCTCGGCGTAACCGGTCGCTACGACTTCTGATCCGTCATTCAAGGAGCTGCATCATGTTGCCAGGCAAAACCGCTTTAGCCCTGTTGTTATCCGGCGCAGTTTCAAGCACCGGGGTGTTCGCCGCCCCCAGCGTGTACCCGACCGGCGTCACCCGCTATGACCCGAACAAAGCGTTCAACCAGTACGTGATCTTCAGTGGCGCCGACAAGCAGACCCACTTGATCGACATGAACGGCAACGAGGTGAAAACCTGGCCACAGGCGGGTTTCCCGTCGGCGATCATCGACCCGCAACTGGTCGGCGGCGCGCGCGGGCATGTGCTGTTGCAACTGAGTGACAAGGATCCGGGCAAGCTCGGCTCCGCCGGTAACGGTCTGGGCAATCAGAGCGTCGGCGAACTGGACTGGAGCGGCAAAGTCGTTTGGCAGTGGGGTGACAAGGCCCCTGGCGGCGCAGCACAGCAACACCACGATCAGCGCCGGTTGAGCAACGGCAACACGGTGGTGCTGGCGAACAAGGTGCATAAGGTCAAAGGCTTCAAAGTGCCTGAGGTGATCGACGATGTGATCTATGAAGTCAGTCCTGACGGTGCGGTGAAATGGCAGTGGCTGGCCTCGGAGCACCTGAACGAATTCGGCTTCACCCCGGAGCAATTGAAACTGGTGCGCGCCAGTGATAATCCGGATTACTTGCACATCAACAACCTCAGCGTGGTCGGGCCGAACAAGTGGTTCGATGCCGGCGACAAACGCTTCAATCCGGACAACCTGTTGCTCGATTCGCGCAACGCCAACTTCATCGCGATCATCGACAAACACAGCGGCAAAGTGGTGTGGCGTCTCGGCCCGAACCTGCCGCTGATCAGCCCGAAAACCGCGCAGACATTACCGCGTCCGGTGGATCAGTTCGTCGGTCAGCACGACGCGCACATCATCCCCGCCGGGCTCCCCGGTGCGGGCAATCTGCTGGTGTTCGATAACCAGGGTTCGGCGGGCTATCCAAACGTCCCCCTCGGGCTGATTTCCGGTTCGCGGGTGCTGGAAATCGACCCGCAGAAAAATCAAATCGTCTGGCAATACAGCGCAGCGAATTCGAAGCAGCCGGGTTGGGCCTTCTACAGTTCATTCATCAGCAGCGCGCGACGCTTGCCCAATGGCAATACGCTGATCGACGAAGGCATGAACGGGCGGTTTTTCCAGGTCACGGCCAGCGGTGAAAACGTCTGGGAATATGTCAGCCCGTATCTGGGCAAGGCGCCGGGCAGTGATGCAATCAGCAACTGGGTCTATCGCGCGCTGCCTGTGAGTTATGACTGGGTTCCGGCGGGAACGCCGCGTTCAGAGACGGCAGTTCTGGTGCCGGCCATCGGTGTGCAACAAACCCAAGTCAGCCGTTAGTTATTAAGGTTCTTCGGAATCGAAATAAGTTATGAACGACATGAATAGTGCATATAGCAATATCGTTGATAACTGTCGTGGACAATAAGTCAATGGACAACCATCCTGTGTGTCGTGAGTTTCCAGGAGGAAACTTGCTCTCATCGGAAGACACTTATCCAACGATAAAGGAAATCACGTTATGTCGAGCATTAATGGCAATTATGTAAACGCTAACGCTGGCGCCAAACTGACGATCACCGATGGTAACGATTCCAACGGCACCTTCAGCGGCAAGTTCAGCCAGAACGGCGTGAACTACGACATCGCCTACGGGCATTACCATTTCCAGAACAGTACCGGGCAGCCGACGATCATCACGTTTGCGGCGCTGAATGATGGGACTGGCTATCAGTCCTGGACGCTGTTCTCGCCGGACCACAACTATTCGAAAGTTCGTGCGGTGGGTTCGCGTACTAACTTTGATGGTGATGTTGTGGGGCTGGCAGGAGAGTTTGTGAAGCAATAAAAAATTCCGTAAATCGAAGGCCGATGCATTAAAAGTGCATCGGCCTTTTTGTTTGCCTTTTGAAAAGTTTTTCAAATATCACGTTGGTATTAGTTGTCACTGAATCCCGGGTCATCGATAACCCGATGCCTTGGATGAATACTTTTTATGCCGGGAAAGCATGTCGATTTCGGCGAATCGCTGGAAGCCTTGCAGCCCGTGGCTTTGGCGGAAATGACCGTTTTTCATATTCCATAAATGTCTATCCATAACATGAAAGATTACTTTCGGAGATAAGCCGCTGGCCCAATGATTGACCCATCGATCACGCCGTGGGGGATTCAACAAACGACGGATCGGCCAAGCGAAAGAACGCAAAGAGACCGCAGGGAGTAAATCAATGGGCAATGTCCAGACCGCCGCCAGCGCACAGGAATTGCTGTGGCGTCAGACACCAAGTGGCGAACTGGTCGATCTCGGCCGGCCCCATCGTGTGCCGTTGGGGCAGTTGCGTTTGCAGCGCGCGCCCAAGGGCATTCTGAGCCGTCGTGAAGCGATCCTGCTCGGCGTGCTGGCGCTGCTGGTGCATGGTGCGGTGATCTACTGGATCAATCAGCATCCGACGCCGGCGTTGCCGATCGTGCCGCCGGAAATTCCACCGATGACCATCGAGTTTTCGCGGCCGGCACCACCCGCGCCGCCCGTGGTTGAACCGCCGCCGCCCGCGCCGGTGGTCGAACCTCCGCCACCGGTTGAAGACGAGTTGGCGGTGAAGCCGCCACCGCCCAAACCGATCCCCAAACCCAAGCCGAAACCGGTGGTTAAACCGGTGCCGAAGCCAGCACCCAAAGCCGTGGAGCAACCACCGGCGCCGCCGCAACCGGCCGCCCCGGTCGCTGCGCCAGCGCCACCTGCACCCGCGGCTCCGGCTCCGGTAACGCCGGCCTCGGCCAACGCCGCGTATTTGAAGAACCCGGCGCCGGAATACCCGTCGCTGGCTCAGCGTCGCGGCTGGGAAGGCACGGTGATGTTAAGGGTGCATGTGTTGGCCAATGGCAAGCCGGGCGAGATCCAGATTCAGAAAAGCAGTGGCCGGCAGCAGCTCGACGACGCAGCGCTCAACGCCGTCAAACAGTGGAGCTTCGTGCCGGCCAAGCAGGGTGATGTCGCCCAGGACGGCTGGGTCAGCGTGCCCATCGATTTCAAGATTCATTAAACCGAAACCTATTCGCGCTAAATGTTTACACGAGGGAACACATCATGACGTTACTGGCCTCTCCACTGGAATCCATCGAAAGTGCGGTGATCTGGCTGCTGGTGGTTTTTTCCGTTGCCACCTGGGGACTGGCGCTGCTCAAGGCTGTGCAGTTCGGTCGTCTGAAGGCGCAGGATCGCAAGTTTCATAAACGCTTCTGGGCGGCGTCGAGTCTCGACTCCGCCGCTGAGTTGAGCGAAACCCAACCCGGCGCTGCGGCCCGGGTGGCACAGGCCGGTTACGCGGCGATTCAGGTGGGTGAGGCGCCGCAGGCCAATGACCTGAGCCAGGCAATCAACCATCAAGATCGCCTCGAACGTGCCTTGCGCCAGCAGATCGTGCGCGAACGGCGTTCGCTGGAAACCGGTCTGGCGGTGGTCGCGAGTATTGGCAGTACCTCGCCGTTCATTGGCCTGTTCGGCACGGTGTGGGGAATCATGGAAGCGCTCAAAGGCATCAGCGCGGCAGGCTCGGCGAGCCTGGAAACAGTCGCCGGTCCGATCGGTGCGGCACTGGTCGCCACCGGTGTGGGGATCGCCGTCGCGGTACCGGCGGTGCTGGTTTACAACTACTTTTTGCGGCGTCTGAAACTGACGGCAGCGGATCTGGATGACTTCGCCCACGACTTCTACAGCCTGGCGCAGAAGAGTGCGTTCCGCGTGTTGATCCACCCGACTGCAAACAAGGTGTCGGCACCGGGCAACGCGACAAAAGTGAAGGAGGCGTCCTGATATGGCCTTCTCCACGCAAGACAGCGACGAGGTGCTGAGCGAGATCAACGTGACGCCGCTGGTGGATGTGATGCTGGTGCTGCTGGTGGTGTTTATCGTCACCGCACCGCTGCTGACCAATGCGATCCCGATCAATTTGCCGAAGACCGAAGCCGTGGCGCCGGTCGAGCAGAAAGACCCGTTGGTGGTGAGTATCGACGGTGCCGGCAAACTGTTTATCAACAAGGATGAAATCCAGCCGGACCTGCTGGAATTCAACCTCAAGTCGGCCAAGGCGAAAGACCCGGAAGTCCGCGTGCAACTGCAGGCCGACGACGGGGTGAACTACGGCGAAGTGGCGCGGGCCATGGCTTCGATCGAGCGAGCCGGGATTACCAAGTTGTCGGTGATCACGGCGCGGTAACAGGATTTACGTTTTTCCGGGGCCGTCTCCTTGGCAGGGTGCGGCCCTTTTTTTATCTCGATTTGAACCCACACCCGATCCCTGTAGGAGCTGCCGAAGGCTGCGATCTTTTGCTCTTGTTCTTAAAATCAAAATCAAAAGATCGCAGCCTTCGGCAGCTCCTACACGAAGCCAACCATATTTCTTTTGAGTCTTAATAAATAGCTTCTTATTCCTTAACGAATATAAATCCCGTCCCTATACTCGATCAGGAACAGACACGACGCAGGAGAGCTCCCCCATGCGCAACGAATCAATCCGCTACCTGATTGTGCCGGGCTGGCAAGGATCGCCAGAAGATCATTGGCAAACTCATTGGCAGAACAGCCTGCCCAACAGCGCCCGGGTGGAGCAGGCCGACTGGCTGACGCCGCGCCGTGAAGACTGGGTTGCGGCGCTGGCCGAAGCGATTGCCGCCGACAGCACGCCAGTGATCCTGATTGCTCACAGCCTGGGTTGCGTCACCGTTGCGCACTGGGCGGCTACCGCGCCCGTGCAATACCTGCGGCAGGTGCGCGGCGCGTTGCTGGTCGCGCCGGCCGACGTCGAGCGCCCGACCTGCGCACCAGCGCTGCGTAACTTCGCACCGATCCCGACTGACCTGCTGCCGTTCCCCAGTCAGGTCGTGGCCTCCGACAACGACGCCGCCGTCAGCGCTCCGCGTGCCCTGGAGCTGGCGCGCGATTGGGGCGCCGAGGCGGGGATTCTCGCCGGGGCCGGGCACATCAACGTCAAGTCCGGGCACCAGCGTTGGGAGCAGGGTTTCGCTTATCTGTATCGCCTGCAAAACCGCCTGGAACACCACGCCCGGCGTCGCGCTTGAACCTTTTTCTTTTTTGATCGCCCCCGTCTCCCGGCGGTTGTGGGCGGGAGTCTGCCATGAGTTTTGAAGCGTTCGGTCAGCCGTTGCTGACCTTTCCCGATGCGGAAAAAAGCCCCCTGAGCATCCGCGCCAAGGCGCTGGTCTTCGTTGATCCACGTTCGCGGCAACTGCGTGAAGAGCTGGAGCACCTGGCACCGCGGACAATCTCGGTATTGATCCGTGGCGAGACCGGCACCGGTAAAGAGTTGCTCGCGCGCCACATCCACCGCGCCAGCGACCGCAGCGGTCTGTTCGTCTCGGTCAACTGCGGCGCGATCAGCCCGACCTATGCCGATGCCGAACTGTTCGGCTATGCCGCCGGCAGTTACACCGGTTCGGCCAGCAGTCGTGCCGGCTGGTTCGGTTCGGCCAACGGCGGCACGTTGTATCTGGACGAGATTGGCGACTTGCCGCTGCCGATTCAGATCAAACTGCTCGCCGCCCTGGAAAATCATGAAGTCACCCGCGTCGGCGCCCATCAGCCAAGCCCGGTGGATGTGCGGCTGGTGGCGGCAACCAGCATCGATCTGGCGCAAGCGGTGGACGCGGGGAAATTCCACGAACGGCTCTATCACTACCTCAGCGAAGGTCAGCTGGAGTTGCCGGCCCTGCGCGAGCGGATCGGCGACATCCTGTCGTTGGCCGAATACTTTCTCGGCATCTACAGCCAGCGCCTTGATCTGCCGGTGCCGTTGATCAGCGAAGCGGCGCAGCACCTGCTGGAACGCCACAGCTGGCCGGGCAACACCCGCGAGCTGGAAAACGTCATTCACTTCGCGCTGCTGGTCAGCACCGGCGATGAAATCCTGCCGGAGCACCTGAACCTGCCCGAGGTGTCTGGGCCGCAGCTTCAGATCGAACGACTGGTAGCACAAATCAATATTGGCGGTAGCGTTGACGAACGTAAGGCTTTGAAAGATCTGCTGATTGGTTTGAGCCAGCAGTTGTAGCCGTTTGGTTCTGTATGAACGAAATGGAATATCAAAGTGAATAAACGTTATTGTCCGGGAATAAAAAATCCCGGTATTGTCCGCTTCACGCCAGAGATAGCACTTCACTGGCACTCGTATTAATAGCCGTCGCCATTCGCGACCGTGATTCTCGATAAGGACACTGCATGAAAAAGGTTCTGTTGTTTACCGCATTGGCGGCTGCTCTGACTGCTTCCCTGGCCCAGGCCGGCGAGAAACTGGTGGTGGCGGCGACTCCGGTGCCGCACGCGGAAATTCTCGAGCTGATCAAACCGACCCTGGCCAAAGAAGGCGTGGATCTGGAAATCAAGGTCTTCACCGACTACGTGCAGCCGAACGTGCAGGTGGGCGAGAAGCGTCTGGATGCCAACTACTTCCAGACCAAGCCCTACCTGGACAGCTTCAATGCCGGCAAATACAAGGACGACAAGGCCAAGTACCTGGTGACCGTGCAAGGCGTGCACGTTGAACCGTTCGGTGGCTACTCGAGCAAGTACAAGAAACTGGCTGATCTGCCTGACGGCGCGACCATCGCCATCCCGAACGAAGGCAGCAACAGCGGTCGCGCCCTGATCCTGCTGCAGAAGGCGGGCCTGATCGAACTGAAAGATCCGAAAAACGCCCTGGCAACCCCGAAAGACATCGCCAAGAACCCGCATAACTTCAAGTTCAAGGAACTGGAATCGGCCCTGCTGCCACGCGTGCTGAAGGAAGTTGATCTGGACATGATCAACACCAACTACGCGCTGGAAGCCAAGCTGAACCCGACCAAGGATGCATTGGTGATCGAAGGCGCTGACTCGCCTTACGTGAACTTCCTGGTGGCCCGTGAGGACAACAAGAACAGCGACGCCATCAAGAAACTGGCCGCTGCCCTGACCAGCCCTGAAGTCAAAGCGTTCATCGAGAAGAAGTACAACGGCGCGGTACTGCCGGCGTTCTGATCCGCCGCTTGAACCACCCCTTCAAGGTATGAAAACGCCGATGGCCAGTGGGTCATCGGCGTTTTTGTGTGTGCTCGATTTATGGGATCGCCACAGGATCTAAAGCCAGAATCAAAAGATCGCAGCCTGCGGCAGCTCCTACAGGGGAAAGCGATCTTTTGTAGGAGCTGCCGCAGGCTGCGATCTTTTGATCTTGATGTGTGGTAACTCAGGCCACCTGAGCCTTCAACGCCCGGCGCAACGCCACGAGCAATTTCACGATGTCCTGCGGATCCAGTCGCTGCGGCACTTTTACGTCCATGTTGTCTTCCTTGTAATGGTTTGGCCGGGGGAGTCTGGCCAAAAGCTGTTCGTCCTTGGAGGGCTTTCACGCAAAAAAGATCCTTCCTACAGCGCAAGGGAAAATAGCCTTCTTATTCCTTCCCGGCAAACCCACAGGGTAGTTTTTTGAGTGATATCAATATGCTTTAACGGTATTTAAATTCTTTTTTTTATACCTATAAAGTCAGCACCTGCCGGACAGTTACCCGCTGTCCATGGACTGCATGACCGTCGCTTACCGAGCGACGTCCAGGATGCTTCATGACTTTCGACTACGCCTTTATCCTCAGTACCCTGCCGGCCTTTCTCAAAGCCGTGGGCGTGACGCTGCAAGTCGGGTTCATTGCCATCGGCACGTCGCTGCTGGTGGCCCTGCTCAACGCGACGATTCTGGTGTTCCGCACGCCTTACCTGCAACGCGTCGTCGGCCTGTATGTGGAGCTGGCGCGCAACACGCCGCTGCTGATTCAACTGTTCTTCGTCTACTTCGCCTTGCCGGCGCTGGGGATCAAGGTTTCCGGATTCACCGCAGCGATCATTACCATGACTTTCCTTGGCGGTGCCTACCTCACCGAGGTACTGCGCGCCGGCATCGATGCGGTGCCGCAGGCGCAACTGGAATCGGGGCGCTCCATCGGCCTGTCCCACGGTCAGTTGCTGCGCTACGTGATCCTGCCGCAGGCGGGGATTCTCAGCCTGCCGTCGCTGTTCGCCAATTTCATTTTCCTGCTCAAGGAAACTACTGTGGTCTCGGCGGTGGCGGTGCCGGAAATCCTCTACACCACCAAAAGCTACATCGCGCTCTACTACAAAACCTACGAAATGCTCGCCGTGCTGACGCTGATCTGCGTGCTGTTGTTCTTGCCGCTGTCGCTGTTGCTCAGCCGTCTGGAAAGGAGGCTCCAGCATGGCCAGTTCGGGTCTTGAGCTGCTCTGGGTGTCGTTGCCGCAACTGACAAAAGGCGCCGGGCAAACCCTGTCGATCTCGTTTCTGAGCATCGCCATCAGCACCATTGGCGGGGTGCTCTACGGCGTATTGCGCACGCTCAACGTGACGTGGCTGAACGCGATCCTGCGGATCTATCTGGAACTGTTCCGGGCGATTCCGGTGCTGGTCTGGCTGTACCTGCTGTTTTTCGGCTTGCCGATTTTCTTCGGCCTGAGCCTGCCGAGCTTCTGGTGCGCGGTGCTGGTGCTGTCGCTGTGGGGCGCCAGCGAGGTCGGCGAAGTGGCGCGCGGTGCGTTGCATTCATTGCCGCGCGGGCAGCGTGAAGCGGGGCTGTCGATCGGCCTCAATGCGGCGCAACTGTACGGCTATGTGCTGCTGCCGCAGGCGCTGAAACGCATGACGCCACCGACCATCAACGTCTACACACGGATCATCAAGACCAGTTCGCTGGCGGTGCTGATTGGCGTGGTCGATGTGATCAAGGTCGGCCAGCAGATCATCGAGCGCACTTACGAATCGGTGCTGATCTACGGCGCGCTGTTCCTGTTTTTCTTTTTTATCTGCTACCCGCTGTCGGCCGCCTCGCGCGTGCTGGAGCGGCGCTGGACGCAAGCATGAGCGCATTGATCGAGTTTCAGGGTTTCAACAAATTCTATGGCGAGCAGCAGGTGCTCAAGGGCATCGACCTGCAGGTGCGCAGCGGTGAAGTGATCGTCATCCTCGGCCCCAGCGGCTGCGGTAAAAGCACGCTGCTGCGCTGCCTCAACGGTCTGGAAAGCGCGCACGGCGGCAGCCTGAAATTTGTCGGTCGTGAACTGCTGGACAAGGCCACCGACTGGCGCGAAGTGCGCCAACAGATCGGCATGGTGTTTCAGAGTTATCACCTGTTTCCGCACATGAGCGTGCTCGACAATTTATTGCTTGGCCCGCTCAAGGTGCAAAAACGTCAGCGCCGTGAAGCGCAGCAGCAAGCCGAAGCGCTGCTCGAACGCGTGGGCCTGGCGGACAAGCGCGATGCCTTCCCGCGCCAGCTCTCCGGTGGTCAGCAGCAACGCATCGCCATCGTCCGCTCGTTGTGCATGAACCCACGGGTCATGCTGTTCGATGAAGTCACCGCGGCCCTCGACCCGGAAATGGTCAAGGAAGTGCTGCAAGTGATTCAGGGCCTGGCCCGCGAGGGCATGACCCTGCTGATCGTCACCCACGAAATGGCCTTCGCCCGCGCGGTGGCCGACCGCATTGTGTTCATGGATGCAGGGCGCATCCTTGAACAGAACCCGCCCGAGATTTTCTTTACGAACCCGCAAACCGCACGCGCGCAGCAGTTCCTGGAGAAGTTCTCCTTCGTTGCAACACTGCCAAAAACGAATCCGACAAAGGAACTGGAACCGCCATGAAAACTGCCGCTTTTTTACTGCCTCTGCTCAGCCTTGCCTTGCTTGCCGGTTGCAGCAAAACCGAAGAACCGCCGAAGCCGAAAGTCGCCAGCGAAAGCGCCGCGCCAGCCGGCTATCTGGACAAGATCAAGGCCCGCGACAAACTGATCGTCGGCGTGTTCACCGACAAGCCACCGTTCGGTTTCGTCGATGAGGCCGGGCGCTACGTCGGTTTCGACACCGACATCGGTCGGCGTTTCGCCAAGGATCTGCTCGGTGACGAGAACAAAGTCGAGTTTGTTGCCGTGGAGCCGGCGAGCCGCATTCCGTTCCTGCAGAGCGACAAGGTCGACCTGATCCTCGCCAACATGACCGTGACTCCGGAGCGCAAGGAAGCGGTGGAATTCACCAACCCGAACCTCAAGGTTGCGGTGCAGGCATTGGTGCCGCAAAGCAGTGCGGTGAAAAACCTGGATGACCTGGCCACCCGCACCACCATCGTCACCACCGGGACTACCGCCGATATCTGGCTGACCAAGAACCATCCGGACTGGAAACTGCTGAAGTTCGAGAAAAACTCCGAGTCGTTGCAAGCCCTGGCCAATGGCCGTGGCGATGCCTACGCGCAGGACAATCTGGTGCTGTTCAGCTGGGCCAAACAGAACCCGGGCTACCGTGTGCTGGAGGAAAAACTCGGCGCCGAAGCACCGATTGCCCCGGCGGTGAAGAAGGGCAATGTCGAGCTGCGTGACTGGGTGAACAGCGGACTGGCGAAGCTGGGTGAAGAGAAGTACCTGCTCAAGCTGTACGACCAATACGTGCGCAAAGAGCTGAGCGATGACACCCGGCCTGAGAGTGTGATTGTCGAGGGTGGCAAGTGGCAGGGTTGATTAATTAAGGCGCAAAAGATCGCAGCCTGCGGCAGCTCCTACATGGACAGCGCCTGTCGCCCTATCACGGCGCGACGCGAAACCTGTAGGAGCTGCCGCAGGCTGCGATCTTTTCGCTTTCAATCCGGCCAGTGCCACGCCGGCTCATCCAGCACCCGCTGCCCGACAATTCCGGTCTGCCCCAGCGTTTTTTCGAGCACGATGCAGTTGCACTCCGGATCCTCCTGCAACGCCGAAATCAACCGCCGTGCATGGGACACCACCCACACCTGACACTGTTCCGACGCGCGAATGATCAAGCGCGCCAGCGCCGGCAACAGATCCGGGTGCAGGCTGGTTTCCGGTTCGTTGAGCACCATCAATGACGGTGGTCGTGGCGTCAGCAATGCGGCAATCAGCAACAGATAACGCAACGTCCCGTCCGACAGCTCCGCCGCCGACAAGGGTCGCAGCAACCCCTCCTGGAAAAACTCGATGGCAAAGCGTCCACCGGCCAGCGGTGCGATGTTCAGCCGTGCGCCGGGAAACGCATCGCTGATCGCCGCCTGCAAGGCCTCGGGGTCGCCGATTTCATTGATGGTCTGCAACGCGGCGGCCAAATCGCGGCCGTCGTGGTGCAGCACCGGCGTGCGCGTGCCCAGTTGCGGCTGGCGCACCGGGGCGTCGGCGTCGCTGCGAAAGTGATCGTAGAAGCGCCAGCGGCGGATGAACTCGCGCATCTGAAACACTTCCGGCGAACTGCGCAAGCTGCCGATCTGGTCGAACAGGCTGTCGAAGTTCGGCGTGTGTTGCGCCAGCACGTCCCAGCTGCGGGCTTCGCGGGCGCGGATCATCGCACCGTTGCGATCCACCAGCAGGCTGGCCGGGCGGTAGAGCGGGCCGGCCCAGATGCATTCGCGCTTGATCTGCGGATCGAGGCTGAAGCGCGAGGGGCTGGGCTGAGTGTCTCCCGGCAACATGAAGTGGCCGTTAGAGTCGGGCAGGCCGAGGCTGATGGAGTAGCTGAAATCCTCTCCGGCAAACCCCAGGCGCAGCCGTTTGGCGCCCTGACGCACCGTCGGCTCGATCGCCACTTCGCCGTTGCGCATGCGCCGACTGATGGTTTCCGGCCCGGCCCAGAACGTCGAGTCCAGCCCGCCCTCGCGGGCCAGTGCATTGACCACGCCACCCTGAGCGGTCTCCGCCAGCAGGCGCAAGGCGCGGTAGAGATTGGACTTGCCGCTGCCGTTGGGGCCGGTGATCAGGTTCAGCCGGCCCAGCGGGATCACCAGTTTGTTGATCGAGCGGTAATTGGCCACCGCGAGGGTCTTGAGCATGAAAATCCTTCTCTTGAGGCGACCATTGTAGGAGCTGCCGAAGGCTGCGATCTTTTGATCTTGCTTTTGTAAAGTCAAAAGATCGCAGCCTGCGGCAGCTCCTACACGGGAAAAATAGAGATCACGCAGGCGAACGTTGAACCCTGTTCTAAGCTCACAGTCGTATCGTCACTTGCACGTTCGTACACAGGAAGGAGTCTGCATGGCGAGTCCCGGATTGAAAACAGTTGTCGTGCTGAGCCTGCTCACGTTGTTGACCGCTTGCGGCAAGAAAGAAGCCCCGGCGGAGTACCTGCCACGGGTCTTTGTGCAAGAGGTCAAACCCGCCGATTACGCGGCTGCCGTGACCCTGACCGGCGATGTGCAGGCCCGGGTGCAGACCGAACTGTCGTTCCGGGTCGGTGGCAAGATCATCCAGCGCATGGTCGATGTCGGCGACCGGGTCAGCGCCAGGCAAGTGCTGGCCAAACTCGATCCCAAGGATTTGCAGACCAACGTCGATTCCGCTCAGGCCCAGGTCATCGCCGAGCAGGCACGGGTCAAACAGAGCGCCGCAGCGTTCGTGCGTCAGCAGAAACTGTTGCCCAAGGGTTACACCAGCCAGAGCGAATTCGACTCCGCCCAAGCCGCCTTGCGCAGCAGCCAGAGCGCCCTGAGCGCGGCGCAGGCGCAACTGGCCAATGCCAAGGATCAACTGAGCTACACCGCACTGATCGCCGATGCCCCGGGGATTATCACCGAGCGCCAGGCCGAGGTCGGCCAAGTGGTCCAGGCCACCGCGCCGATTTTCAAACTGGCCCGCGATGGCGATCGCGACGCGGTGTTCAACGTCTACGAATCGCTGCTGGCCGAACGCCCTGACGATCGCTCGATTGTCGTCAGCCTGCTCGATAATCCCGCGATCAAGACCACCGGCACGGTGCGTGAAATCACCCCGGCGGTGTCGGCGCAGTCCGGCACGGTGCAAGTCAAAGTCACCCTCGACAGCCTGCCGCAGGGCATGCAGCTCGGCTCGGTGGTCAGCGCCACGGCCAAGGGCAGCGGCAAGTCGGCGGTGGAATTGCCATGGTCGGCGCTGACCAAAAATATCAGCGAGCCGGCCGTGTGGATGGTTGACGACAAGGGCGAGGCGCAGTTGCATAACGTCACTGTCAGCCGCTACCTGATCGGCAAGGTGATCATCAGCGACGGTCTCCTAGGCGGGGAAAAGGTCATTGTCGCGGGTGGGCAGTTGTTGCATCCGGGCATGAAAGTCGAGATCGCCGAAAACACCTACAAGGATCTGCAACCGGGAGCACAGCCATGAAGCGTCTGGGGCTGTTATCCATCAGTGTGTTGCTGGCCGCCTGCTCGAAAAGCGAGCCGCCTCCGGAGCCGGTACGGCCTGTGCTGTCGATCAAGGTACAGGCGCTGAACGAGGAAACCCTCGGGCGTTTCGCCGGCAGCATTCAGGCGCGTTACGAGAGCAACACCGGTTTCCGCGTCGGTGGACGTATTGCCAGCCGTAACGTCGATGTCGGCACCGAGGTGCAAAAGGGTACGTTGCTCGCCACGCTCGACCCCTCCGATCAACAGAACCAGTTGCGCTCGGCCCAGGGCGATCTGGCCAAGGTGCAGGCGCAACTGATCAACGCCCAGGCCAACGCCCGGCGTCAGCAGGCGCTGTTTGATCGTGGAGTTGGCGCGCAGGCACAACTGGACATCGCCATCACCGATCTGAAAACCACCCAGGCCTCGCTCGATCAGGCCCGGGCGGCGGTCGATCAGAGCAAGGATCAGCTCGGCTACACCGAACTGCGTGCCGACCACAAAGCCGTGGTCACCGCATGGAATGCCGAAGCCGGCCAGGTGGTGACTGCCGGCCAGCAAGTGGTGACTCTGGCGCAACCGGACATCAAGGAAGCGGTGATCGACCTGCCGGACACACTGGTTGATCAGATCCCCGCCGACGTGGTGTTTCTGGTGGCCGGGCAACTCGACCCGAGGATCAATACCACCGCGACCATTCGCGAGATCGAACCGCAGGCTCAAAGCGCCACGCGCACCCGCCGCGCGCGGCTGACCCTGGCCAGCACCCCGGAGGGGTTTCGTCTCGGTACGGCGATCAGCGTGACCCTCAGTTCGGCGATCAAGCCGCGTATCGAGTTGCCTGCCACTGCCCTGCAGGAAGCCGATGGCAAGACCCGCATCTGGGTGGTCGACACCTCCGGCAAAACCGTCGCGCCCCGTGACGTCAGCGTGATCAGCCGTACCGACGGCACCGTGGTGCTGGCCGACGGCGTCAAATCCGGCGAGCGCGTGGTCAGCGCAGGCGTCAACAGTCTTAAACCCGGACAAGCCGTGAAACTCGACGAGGACAGTCAATGAAAGGCTCTTTCAATCTCTCCGAATGGGCCCTCAAGCATCAGTCGTTCGTCTGGTACCTGATGTTCGTCGCGTTGCTGATGGGGGTGTTCTCTTACTTCAATCTGGGGCGTGAAGAAGATCCTTCGTTCACCATCAAGACCATGGTCATCCAGACCAAATGGCCGGGTGCGACCCAGGAGGAAACCCTCAAGCAGGTCACCGACCGCATCGAGAAAAAACTCGAGGAGCTCGATTCTCTCGACTACGTGAAAAGTTACACGCGCCCCGGTGAATCGACGGTCTACGTGTACTTGCGCGACACCACCAGCGCCAAGGACATTCCGGAAATCTGGTACCAGGTGCGCAAGAAGATCGATGACATTCGCGGACAGTTTCCCCAAGGAATTCAGGGGCCCGGATTCAACGATGAGTTCGGTGACGTCTACGGCTCGGTCTACGCGTTTACCGCCGACGGCCTGACCATGCGCCAGTTGCGTGACTACGTGGAACAGGCCCGCGCCGAGATCCGCAACGTGCCGGGTCTGGGCAAGATCGAGATGATCGGCCAGCAGGACGAAGTGATTTACCTGAACTTCTCCACCCGCAAGCTCGCGGCACTGGGCATCGACCAGCGTCAGGTGGTGCAGAGCCTGCAATCGCAGAACGCCGTGACTCCGGCGGGTGTGATCGAGGCCGGGCCTGAGCGTATCTCGGTGCGTACTTCAGGACAGTTCGCGTCGGAGAAGGATCTGGCCGAGGTCAATCTCAAACTCAATGAGCGCTTCTATCGGTTGGCCGATATCGCCGACATCAGTCGCGGTTATGTTGACCCGGCCACGCCGGAATTCCGTTTCGACGGCAAGCCGGCAATCGGTCTGGCGATTGCCATGCAGAAGGGCGGCAACGTTCAGGAATTCGGCAAGGCGTTGCACCAGCGGATCGACCAGATCACCGCTGATCTGCCGGTTGGCGTCGGCGTCCATACGGTGTCCGATCAGGCAGTGGTGGTGGAAGAGGCGGTTGGTGGCTTCACCAGCGCGCTGTTTGAAGCGGTGATCATCGTCCTGGTGGTCAGCTTCATCAGTCTTGGCGTGCGCGCCGGGTTGGTGGTGGCGTGCTCGATTCCGCTGGTGCTGGCGATGGTGTTTGTGTTCATGGAATACAGCGGCATCACCATGCAGCGGATTTCCCTCGGAGCGCTGATCATCGCCCTCGGCCTGCTGGTGGACGACGCGATGATCACCGTGGAGATGATGGTCACGCGCCTGGAAATGGGTGAGACCAAGGAGCAGGCAGCCACGTTTGCCTACACCTCGACGGCGTTCCCGATGCTCACCGGTACGCTGGTGACCGTTGCCGGCTTCGTGCCGATCGGCCTCAACGCCAGCTCCGCCGGTGAGTACACCTTCACCCTGTTTGCGGTGATCGCGGTGGCCATGCTGGTGTCGTGGATCGTCGCGGTGCTGTTCGCACCGGTGATCGGCGTGCACATCCTCAGCACCAATGTGAAACCTCACGAGGGCGAGCCGGGACGCATTGGTCGGGCATTCAACCACGGTTTGCTGTGGTCGATGCGCAACCGCTGGTGGGCGATCGGCATCACCGTGTTGTGCTTCGTGCTGGCGGTGTTCTGCATGCGCTTTGTACAGAACCAGTTCTTCCCGTCCTCCGATCGCCCGGAAATCCTCGTCGATCTGAACCTGCCGCAAAACGCCTCGATCGATGAAACCCGCAAGGCCGTGGACAAGCTCGAAGCCACGCTCAAGGGCGATCCGGACATCGTGCGCTGGAGCACTTACATCGGTCAGGGCGCGATCCGTTTCTATCTGCCGCTCGACCAGCAATTGCAGAACCCGTACTACGCGCAACTGGTGATCGTCAGCAAAGACTTCGAGGCCCGCGAAGCCCTCAGCCAACGCCTGCGTGAACGCTTGCACAAGGACTTCGTCGGCATCGGCAGTTACGTGCAGGCGCTGGAAATGGGCCCGCCGGTGGGACGTCCGATCCAGTACCGGGTCAGCGGCAAGGACATTGATCAGGTGCGCAAGCACGCTATCGACCTGGCGACCGAGCTGGACAAGAACGAGCACATCGGCGAGATCATTTACGACTGGAACGAGCCGGGCAAAGTGCTGCGCATCGACATTGCCCAGGACAAGGCGCGTCAGCTCGGGCTGTCCTCGGAAGACGTGGCGAAGCTGATGAATAGCATCGTCAGCGGCTCGCCCTTGACCCAGGTCGATGACGATATCTACCTGATCAATGTCGTCGGCCGCGCGGTGGATTCCGAACGCGGCACCCCGGAAACCCTGCAGAACCTGCAGATCGTCACACCCAACGGCACGTCGATTCCGCTGCTGGCCTTTGCCACCGTGCGGTATGAGCTGGAGCAACCGCTGGTGTGGCGTCGTGACCGTCTGCCGACCATCACCATCAAGGCTTCGGTGCGCGATGAGATCCAGCCGACCGACCTGGTGAAACTGCTCAAGCCGTCGATTGATGCGTTCGCTGAAAAACTCCCGGTCGGCTACAAAGTCGCCACGGGCGGTACGGTCGAGGAAAGCGGCAAGGCCCAGGGACCGATCGCCAAGGTCCTGCCGTTGATGCTGTTTTTGATGGCGACCTTCCTGATGATCCAGTTGCACAGCGTGCAGAAGATGTTCCTGGTGGCAAGTGTCGCGCCGCTGGGTCTGATCGGTGTGGTGCTGGCGCTGGTGCCGACCGGTACGCCGATGGGCTTCGTGGCGATCCTGGGGATCCTTGCACTGATCGGTATCATCATCCGCAACTCGGTGATTCTGGTGACGCAGATCGATGAGTTCGAGCAGAAGGGCTATACGCCGTGGGATGCGGTGGTGGAAGCGACCGAGCACCGGCGTCGGCCGATCCTGCTGACGGCTGCGGCGGCGAGCATGGGCATGATTCCGATTGCCCGGGAAGTGTTCTGGGGGCCGATGGCCTACGCGATGATTGGCGGGATCGTGGTCGCGACGTTGCTGACCCTGCTGTTTCTGCCGGCGTTGTATGTGGCCTGGTACAAGATTCGCGAGCCGAAGAAGGAGACCGCATAAGGCAAAAGCAAAAGATCGCAGCCGGCGGCAGCGCCTACAGGAAATCCCATGTCGGCGCTGCTGCAGGCTGCGATCTTTTGATCTTCAGCCAACCCGCCGCCAGACGCTCGCCAGCCAAGGCTGCTGCTCGCGCGGCAATCCCGCCGGCCGGTAGTAATGCTCAAGCTCGACAAACCCCGCCGCCGTCAGCAACCCGCGCCACGCGTCCAAGTCGTGATATGAGCCGTAGCGTGGCCCATTCCAGCCCTCACGGTTATCCCCGCGCGGATTGGAACTGAACAACACCCCACCCGGCTTCAGCGTGCCATGCAACTGCTTGAGCACACGCGGCAACTCCTGCAACGGCACATGAAACAGCACCGCATTGGCGAAGATGCCGTCGAAGTGCTCGGCCGGCAGATCGAGTTTCAGAAAGTCCTGCTGCCAGACCTCGCAACCGCTGTCTTCGCGGGCCATGCGCGCAAATTCCTCTGAGCCATCAAGGCCGACCGCGACATGGCCCATGCGGGTGAACGTCTGCAAATCACGGCCGGGGCCGCAGCCGAAATCGAGCAAGGTGAACGGCGCCGGACCCTGGATGTGGCGAAGCAAGGCGTCGATGTTCTGGCTGACATCGTGATCGCGGGTGCCTTCGCGGAAGTCTTCGGCCACCGAGTTGTAGTGGCCGAGGGTGGTGGCGGTGATCTGTTCCAGATCGGTGGGAGTCTGTTTCATGGGGCGGACTGTTTGGGGGAGTTGAGCAGACTATAAGCGCTTTCGCGCTTTAAAAGATCGCAGCCTTCGGCAGCTCCTACAGAAGATCGCATTCCCCTGTAGGAGCTGCCGAAGGCTGCGATCTTTTGATCTTGCTTCAGCGCTTGTTCAGACCTCTGGCGAGGCGATCGCCGCCCAACTGAATCACCGCCACCAACGCCACCAGCAACACAATCACCGTCAGCATGATCTGGCTGTCGAAACGTTGATAACCGTAGCGGTAAGCGATATCGCCCAAACCACCGGCACCGATCGCCCCGGCCATGGCTGACGAGTTGATCATCGTCACCAGCGTAATCGTGAACCCGCCGACGATCCCCGGCAGCGCTTCCGGCAACAGCACATGCCAGACGATGTGCCAGCGCCGGCAGCCCATGGCCTGCGCGGCTTCGATCAAGCCGTGATCGACCTCACGCAGACTCACTTCGGCAATCCGCGCAAAGAACGGCGTCGCGGCAATGGTCAGCGGTACCACCGCCGCCCACACACCGTACGTGGTGCCGACAATCAGCCGGGTGAAGGGAATCAGCGCGACCATCAGAATCAGAAACGGGATCGAGCGGAACAGATTCACGAACGCGCCCAGCGCCCGGTTGAGCAGCGGCGCCTGATAGATCCCGCCCTTGTCGCTGGTGACCAGAATCACCGCCATCGGGATCCCCACCAGCAACGCGATCAGCGACGACACGCCGACCATCAGGAAGGTGTCAATGAAACCCTGGAGCAAGCGATCAAACCACATAACCCGATACCTCCACCCGTTGCGCCCACTGCCCGGCGCGCTCGCGCAACTGTTCGGCGCTCAAGGATGAGCCGCTGACCGCCAGCAACAGTTGTCCCAGCGCGTGGCCCTGAATCCGTTCGACGCCGCCCTGCAGCCATTTCACGCGTCCGCCGAGGGCGGCAAACAACGCGGCCAGATCCGGCTCGTCGTTGGCACTGCCAGTGAACTGCAAACGCAATACCACCGTCGCGCCCGGGGAGGGCGGCTGGGCATGCAGGCGACTCTGCAGTTCTTCCGGCAGTGCGTGCTGCAGCGGCGCGAGCAAGGTCTGACTGACCTCGTGTTGCGGATTGCCGAACACTTCCCAGACCGGGCCTTGCTCGACGATCCGCCCGTGTTCCAGCACTACCACGCGGTCGCAGATTTCGCGGATCACCGCCATTTCATGGGTGATCAACACGATGGTCAGGCCGAGGCGCCGGTTGATCTCGCGCAGCAGGCCGAGGATCGACTGAGTGGTCTCGGGATCGAGCGCCGAAGTGGCTTCGTCGCACAGCAGAATGTCCGGGTCATGCACCAATGCGCGGGCGATGCCGACACGCTGTTTCTGCCCGCCGGAAAGCTGCGCTGGGTAAGCCTTGTGCTTGGCTTGCAGGCCGACCAGTTCGAGCAGCTCACGAACCTTCTGCTCGCGTTGCGCCTTCGGCACGCCCGCGACTTTCAGCGGCAGTTCGACGTTCTGCCACACGGTCTTGGCCGACATCAGGTTGAAGTGCTGGAAGATCATGCCGATCCTTCGGCGCAGCGCGACCAGGCGATCCTCATCGAACTCGCCGATGTCGACCTGATCGATCAGCACCCGTCCCGCCGTCGGTTGCTCCAGACGATTGATCGTGCGGATCAGCGACGACTTGCCGGCGCCGCTGCGGCCGATGATGCCGAACACCTCGCCGCGCTGAATCGCCAGGTCGATGCCTTGCAGGGCCGCCACCGGGCCTTGCCGACCCTCGTAGGTTTTACCCAGGCCGATGAAGCGCACGTGGGCGCGATTCAGCTCGGGATGCAGTTCGGTTTTTTCAGCATTTTTTGGCTCTGGAATCTCCAGTCGCCGTTGGATCGCGGCCGTCATGTTCAGCTTTCCCAACCGGCCTGATACAGCTTGCCGTGAGCCTTATCCAGCGCGGCGCGAACGGCCGGCGAGTGCTGGTAGATGTCGACGAATTTGATCAGGCGCGGGTCGTCCTTGCTCTTCGGCTGGATCACGAACTGGATCACGTATTCCTTGTGGTCGAGACCGTCGAACAGCAGCGCCGAGCCGGCATCGAAGGTTTTCGCCAGACGGATGTAGGCCGGGTAGCCCTGAACCAGATCGGCGTCATCGTAGGCGCGCACCAGTTGCACGGCTTCGACTTGCAGGATCTTGATCTTCTTCGGGTTGGCGACGATGTCGTCTTCGGTGGCCTTGTAGCCGACTCCAGGTTTGAGGGTGATCAGACCGGCCTTGGCCAGCAGTTGCAGACCGCGACCGCTGTTGATCGGGTCGTTGGCGATGGCGACGCTGGCGCCTTCAGGCAACTCGTCGAAGCTTTTGTATTTTTTCGAATAGAGGCCGACGTTGTTGATGATCCCCGGGGCGAACGGCACCAGGTCAAAACCGGAGGCCGCCTTGGCGTTTTCGAGGAACGGGATGTGCTGGAAGTAATTCACATCGATGTCGCCGGCGGCGAGGCTGACGTTCGGTGCGATCCAGTCGGTGAACTCCACCAGCTCGACTTTCAGGCCTTGTTTGGAGGCCTCTTCGACGGCGGCTTCCAGTGGAATGGCGAAGGCGGCGGTGGTGCCGATTTTCAGTGGTGCATCGGCGGCGAACACCGCCGAGCTGAACAGGCCGAAGGCCAGGGCCAGTGCTTTGACTGGGTGGGACAGGAGTTTCTTGGTCATGGTGGTTTTTCCAGTCAGTGCATGAATTTTGTGGTGTCTGGTCGGGCCTCTTCGCGAGCAGGCTCGCTCCCACAGAGGAAATGCGTTCCCAATGTGGGAGCGAGCCTGCTCGCGAAGCTTTTAATGTCGGTATGAAGAGCCGATGTGTTGCTCGGGCAAATGCGCCTCACCGTGAAACAGCTTTTCGCGCAAGCTGCCGCTGTCATACGCAGTCTTGTACGACCCACGCCGCTGCAACTCCGGAATCACCAGCTCGATGAAATCGACATAGCTTTCCGGGGTCACGATGCGCGTAAGGTTGAAGCCGTCCAGCCCGGTTTCGGCGATCCACGATTCCAGTTCATCGGCCACTTGCTCAGGCGAGCCCACCACGGTGATGTAGCGGCCACCGAGGGCGTGCTGATCGAGCAATTTGCGTCGGGTCCAGTCGTTGTTCTGCAGGTTCTTGGTCGCGGACTGGATGGCATTGCTCTTGACGTACTGGATCGGCTCGTCGATTTCGTATTGGGAAAAATCGATGCCGGTGGACGCCGAGAAGTGCGCCACGCCGGCCTCGGCACTGGCATGACTCAAGTACTCGGCGTGCTTGGCCCACGCGGCTTCTTCGGTGGCGCCGACGATCACGTTGAGGCCCATGAACACCTTGATGTCTTCGGGATTGCGCCCGGCCTCGACGGCGCTGGCGCGGACCTTGTCCACCTGCACTTTGGTCGATGGCTTGTTCTGGCCGCTGATGAATACGCACTCGGCGTGACGTCCGGCGAACAGCAAACCGCGATCGGAACTGCCAGCCTGGAACAGCACAGGCGTGCGCTGCGGCGACGGCTCGCAGAGGTGATAACCCTCGACTTGATAGAATTCGCCGTGGTGCTCGACCTTGTGCACCTTCTCCGGCTGGGCGTAGATGCGCTGCACGCGGTCATTGAGCACCGCGCCGTTTTCCCAACTGCCCTCCCAGAGTTTGTAGAGCACTTCGAGGTATTCGTCGGCCTGATCGTAACGGCGGTCATGCTCGACCTGTTCACGCAGGCCCATGGCCTTGGCGGCGCTGTCGAGGTAACCGGTGACGATGTTCCAGCCGACCCGACCACGGCTCAGATGATCGAGCGTGGACATGCGGCGGGCGAACAGATAGGGCGGTTCATAGGTGAGGTTGGCGGTGAGGCCGAAGCCGAGATTTTTCGTCACCGCAGCCATGGCCGATACCAGCAGCAGCGGGTCGTTGACCGGCAACTGGATCGACTCTTTCAGCGTGACATCCACCGAGTTCTGATAGACGTCGTACACTCCGACGATGTCGGCGATGAACAGCCCATCGAACAGCCCGCGCTCCAGCAACTGCGCCAGTTCGGTCCAGTACTCGAGAGTGTTGTAGCGCGTCGAGGTGTCGCGCGGGTGTGTCCACAAACCGTGGTTGATATGGCCAATGCAGTTCATGTTGAACGCATTGAGCAGAATCTTTTTCTTGCTCATCAAATGGTGCCCCGCAGTGGCGGCTTTTCATCGTTGAGGTAGTAATTGCCCACCGCGTGATATTTCCAGCGCACCGGGTCGTGCAGGGTGTGCACCCGGGCGTTGCGCCAGTGACGGTCGAGGCCGTGTTCGATCAGGGTCGCCTGGCTGCCGGCCAGTTCGAACAGCGTGCTGCCAGCAGCCAGCGAGATTTCAGTGCTGATCGCCCGCGCTTCGGCGACGGCAATCGAGGCAGCAGCGACGGTTTCGGCGTTGGTCTCGGCCTGGGCCTTATCGAGGGATTCGCCGGCGCGTTCCAGCAGTGCTTCAGTGGCGTGCAGGCGAATACTCAAGTGACCGAAACTCTTCAGGGTCAGCGGGTCTTCGGTGGCCTTGTCATTACCGGAGTCGATCCACGGCCGCGTTTTACTGCGTACGAAGTGCAGCGCGTCTTCGTAAGCGGCGCGAGCGATGCCGGTGTCGATGGCGGCGTGAAGGATCTGCGCCAGCGGGCCGACCGTGGTCGGACGCTCGAAAGCACTCTGGAACGGGACCACGTCCTCGGCGGCAACGTAGACGTCTTCGAACACCACCGAACCGCTGCCGGTGGTGCGCTGGCCGAAACCGCTCCAGTCGTCGATGACCGTCAGGCCTTGGCTGTCGCGCGGGACGAAGGCCAGTTGCTGCACGCCATTTTCATCAACCACCGACGTCGGGATGCGCTGCGCGTAGATCGCGCCGGTCGCATAAAACTTGCGCCCGTTGATGCGATAGCCGTTGCCGTCACGCTCGAGGCGGGTGACGCGGTCGTGGGCGGTTTTGGTACCGAGTTCCGCCAGGGCGTTGCCGAAGCGCTGGCCGGCCAGCACCTCGGCGTACAGCCGTTGTTTCTGCTCGTGGCTGCCGTTAACGCGCAGCACTTCGAGGGCGTAGAAATGGTTCTGCGGAATCTGCCCGAGCGAGCCGTCAGCCTGAGCGATCAGGGCGATGACTTTGGCCAGGGTCACGTTGGACACAGCAGCGCCGCCGTATTCCTTGGGCACGCTGATGCCCCACAGGCCGGAGCGGGAGAATACGTCGAGTTCCGGCAGTGGCAGACGACGTTCACGGTCACGCACGGCACTGTCGCGTTTGAAATCTTCGGCCAGGTCGCTGGCGACGATCAGGGCTTGCTCATCGCTGGTGATGACCGCGACGGGGTGGGAAAAAGTCATGGTTCTCTCCAATGCCTTTGAGAAAGTGTGCGGTCGTCAGATCCAGGAATGGCGGGCCGGCAAAGTACCGTTGAGGCGATAGGCGCCGACCGCGTGATATTTCCAGCGCACCGGGTCGTGCAGGGTGTGCACCCGGGCGTTGCGCCAGTGGCGGTCGAGGTTGAATTCGGCGAGGGTTGCGCGGCTGCCGGCCAGTTCGAAAAGCTTTTCGCTGGCCAGCAGTGAAATCTCGGTGGTCAGCACTTTGGCCTCGGCCACGGCAATCGAGGCGCGGGCGGCGGACTCGGCGGTGAGCGGTGCGGCGTGCACCTGATCCAGCACTTGCCCGGCCTTGCGCAGCAATGCCTCGGCGGCGTGCAGTTCGATTTTCAGTTTGCCGATGTCGGCGATCACGTAGAGGTCATCGCTGGCGCGTTCCACCTTGGCGTCGATCCACGGCCGTGCGCGGGTTTTGACGAAATCGATGGCGTCGTCGATGGCACCTCGGGCGATACCAGCGTCGATGGCCGCTTGAATCAGCTGCGACACGGCACCTTGGGTATTCGGCTTCTCGTTGATCTTCCAGTTGTCGACCACCAGGCTCGACTCGACGCGCACGTTGTTCAGCACAATCGTGCCGCTGGCGGTGGTGCGCTGCCCGAAGCCCGACCAGTCATCAACGATGCGCAGGCCCGGGGTGCCACGGCGGACGAAGGCCAGCACTTGCTTGCCGTCGTCATTGAGCGCCTTGACCGCCACCCAGTGCGCGAACAGCGCGCCGGTGGAATAAAACTTCTGGCCGTTGATCACGTAGTCATCGCCGTCGGCGGTGATACGCGCTTTCAATTCCAGGGTGTTTTTGGTGCCGCGCTCAGGGCCGGCGTTGCCGATGCGCCAGCCTTCCAGAACACTCTGGAACAGCTGTTTTTTCTGCGCTTCGGTGGCGCTGCCGAGTACCAGATTGATGATGCCGAACTGGTTCTGCGGGATCTGTCCCAGCGCCGGGTCAGCCGCGGAAATGATCGCGAACACCTCGGCCAACGTGACAAACGAAACCTGTGGGCCGCCGTATTCACGGGGGATGGCAATGCTGCCCAGACCGCTGCGGGTGAACTGTTCGATTTCCGACCACGGCAGCTTGCGCTGGCGGTCGCGTTTGGCGGCCTGCACACGGGCAACCTGCGCCAGTTCGTTGGCAGCCTTGATGGCTTGGGCGTCGTTGCGCAAGACCTGCGCGGGCAACAACAACGGGGCGATGTCCAGATCCGACTGGACGTTTGCATCGGCCAGACTGGACATCAGTGCCGCTCCCTGGCTGCACGCAATGCCCTGGCGATCTGCACTGGGGTGATTGTGTTCCGGACCATACTACCTACCTCACATCTCATGAAAAACGCCGCAAAAGTGCGGCGAACGAAAGAATGTCCGGTGGTCCGGTTCATATACCCTAAGCGTGTATAAATATTAAATAAACTAACTTTTAGGAATATGTATAGAAGGGGCGGTGGTCGGGTTGGTTAACAGGCTCCCAGCCGCGGTGGTACAACCTGTGGTGAGGGGATTTATCCCCGACAGGCCGCGCAGCGGCCCTTTCTGAATCATAAAAAACGGGATTGCTTCGCAGTCCATCGGGGCGGTGCGACGTTTCGCTAAATCACCTCACTACAAAGCTCCATGAGCACAGGAATGCGGCATCAATCCTTGGTCGATTCAGCAGCCTTCAGCGCTTGGCGCAGCGGCACCTTCAGATAAGGATTCACGCAACCGATCTTCAGCGTCCGTGGCGGTGCCCAGCGTGAGTTGTTGCCGACCCAGTCGATGACGCAGTAGGTCACGTCGAGGCGCAGATCCTCGCCGCCCTCGAGGATCACTGCCGGTGGCACCCAGACCTGAATCGGCAGGCCGACATCGGCAGCGGTGATTCGGGCCAGATCCATGCGCACATCGCCCCAGCGCAAGGTGATGGCGTCGTCCTCGGCCATGTTCAGGTAGGGTTCGATGGTCAGGGGCACACCGCGTTTGATCTGATTGGGGTTCACGCCCTGGCGGCGGATGGTATCGGGTACCGCGACCGGCGCCAGTTGCTGATTCTCGTCACCGCACAACGCCGAAGGCTGGCCGCCTGGGCAGTCGAGCTTGACTTGAACCCGGGTTGCCGCCGACAGCGCCGGTCCCTGCCCGATTTGCATGACCCGATAGTGAATCCGTGCGGTACCGCTGGCGATGAAGCTCTCCGGCACTCGCAGACTGACCGATGTGCCGAGGTCTTCACTGGTCAGGACGCGTGAGGCGACGTAGCAGTTGTTCCAGAACAGTTCAATCAGATCGCCGGCGTCCATGCCGGGGTACGGCAGAACATCGATCAGCAAATGCGCGGCCGCGGCCAGGTTGACGGCGTTTTTTTGCGCGGCTGCCAGGTGCGGGGCTGCCAGTTCGGGGGTATGCGAAGTGCGGATCATCGGGTTCTCTCCTTGAAATCTTGCGGCGAATTCCGTTTCTTGAAAAAACAAAAGGCGTGATGAATCGGTAATGCAGCCTGAACTTTTGTTCGGGCTGAGTGCGAATTGATTCAACTAGTGGGTGCCGGTTGACGACTAGATAAGAGTGTGCGGGAAAGAGTGTCAATAGAGTGTCTTAGTTAATCCGTGAATTACCGATTAATCAGAAGATTCCTACGTTGTACGGTCACGCTGCCTAGCCGCAATGGCGAATGGAACTACGGTTTTTTGGCAGTTTTTATTGTTTTAGTGCAGGCGAGTTTTGATCGTTTCGCAGGCAAAGAAATGCGCAACGGATTAAGTCCAACGGCTGCAGAACATGTATGTATTGTTTTGACAGGTTTTAGAATGGAGGGGCTTAGATGTTTGTGTAGGCAGGAAAAGTATAACTTCCATCCGTGGAAGTTAATGACTCAAAGCAATAAGCTTCTCAGGCGTGATTCAGAAACTTGCTGAGAAACTGTTTGGTACGCTCTTCTTTCGGGTTCGCAAACAAGGCCTTGGCTTCGCCTTGCTCGACGATCACGCCCTTGTCAAAAAACACCACACGGTTGGCCACATCGCGGGCGAACCCCATTTCGTGAGTGACGATGACCATGGTGCGTTTTTCTTCAGCCAGACCACGAATGGTCGCCAGTACTTCGCCGACCAGCTCCGGGTCGAGCGCCGAGGTCGGTTCGTCGAACAGGATCACCTCCGGCTCCATCGCCAGCGCCCGGGCAATCGCCACGCGCTGTTGCTGACCACCGGACAGACGACGCGGATACGCATCTTCCTTGCCGGCCAGACCGACCTTGGCCAACAGCTTCATGCCCAGGGCAACGGCTTGCTCGCGCGGCATCTTCTTGACCACGATCGGCCCTTCGATGACGTTTTCCAGGGCGGTGCGGTGCGGGAACAGGTTGAAGTTCTGGAACACGAAACCTACGTGCTGGCGCAAGTTGCGCACCAGGCTTTGTTGCTGGCTCAGAGGACGGCGGGTATCGATCTCGATATCGCCGACCTTGATCCGGCCGCTGGTGGGCTCTTCAAGGAAGTTCAGGCAGCGCAGGAACGTGGTTTTACCCGAACCGCTAGGGCCGATGATGGCCACGACCTCGCCTTCCTTTACTTCAAGATCGATGCCTTTGAGCACCTCTTGACCCTTGAACTGCTTTGTCAGTTTTTCCACGACAATCATGGGTCAGGACTCCTGGTCGTGCCGATTGGCCCGCTCTTCCAGCTTGTTCTGCAGGTGCGACAGCACCGTGGCCAGAATCCAGTAGATCAGCGCGGCGGCAAGATACATGGTGAAGACTTCGAAAGTCCGGGCGGTAATCAGCTGCGCCTGGCGGAACAGTTCCGGCACCTGAATGGTGGCGGCCAGTGCCGTGTCCTTGACCAGTGAAATGAAGCTGTTGCCCAACGGCGGCAGCGCCGTGCGCATGGCCTGCGGCAGGATGGCCCGGCGCAGGGTTTGCGCACGGGTCATGCCGATGCTCGCAGCGGCCTCCCATTGACCACGTTCGATCGAACCGATCGCCGCACGCAGGATTTCACAGGCGTAGGCGGCCATGTTCAGCGAGAAGCCGATCAGCGCCGCCGGCAGCGGATCCAGTTCCAGACCCAGTTGCGGCAAGCCGTAATAGATCACGAACAGTTGAACCAGCAACGGCGTGCCGCGGAAGAACGACACGTAGATGCGGGCAATCCAGCTCACCAGTTTGAAGCGCGACAGGCGCATCAAGGCCAGGCCGAAGCCCAGCAGCAAGCCGAAAAACATGCCGCCCAGGCTGAGGATAACCGTGTAGTACGCGCCCTTGAGCAGAAAGGGCGCGGAGTCCAGTGCGAGTTGGAAAGCTTCTTCCATTATTTGGTGACGTCAGCGTTGAAGTATTTCTTCGACAGCTTCTCAAGGGTACCGTCGGCACGCAGCTCGTCGAGCGCCTTGTTCACCGCAGCCAGCAGCTCAGGCTCGCCCTTGCGCAGGGCAATACCGGATTCCTGACGGGAGAACGCTTCACCGGCAGCCACGGTTTTCGGGGCTTTCTTGGCGTATTCCAGTGCGGCCAGACGGTCGATCAGGATGGCGTCGGTGCGGCCGTTGTTCAGGTCGGCGAACTTGGTCGGATCATCGTCGTAGGTGCGCACGTCAGCGCCCGGCACGTTGGCGCGAACCCATTGTTCGTAGTTGGTGCCCAGGCCGACACCGACTTTCTTGCCGGACAGGTCGGCAGCGGTCTTGATGTTCAACTTGGCTTCCTTGTCCTTCAGCACCAGTGCCTGGATCCCGGAAACGGTATACGGCTCGGAGAAGTCATATTTCTTCTTGCGCTCGTCGGAGATGGTCACTTGGTTCACCACGACGTCCAGACGCTTGGATTCCAGCGCAGCGAGGATACCGTCCCACTTGGTCGGCTGAATCTTGGCTTTGACGCCGAGTTTCTGCGCCAGGGCTTCGGAGAGCTCGACTTCGAAACCGGACAGTTTGCCGTTCTCGTCAACGAAGCTGAACGGTGGGTAAGTGCCTTCCAGGCCGACGTTGATGACGCCTTTGTCCTTGATCTGTTGCAGCTGCTCACCGGCGGTTGCCTGGCCGATCAGGCCGGCGCTCAGTGCAAGGCCCAGCGAACCTACCAGCAGAGTGCGACGTAGTGCGGAAAAATTCATGACAAGCCCCTGTGTTTTCTTATGGAAGACGCTTAAGGAAAGTTGGCGAATCCGGGAGTTGAACGACTGCGTTATCGTGCCCTAAAGCAGCTTATGCGTCTTGCCCGAAATTCGCCTGCGGCGAAACTATAAGATGTCTGCTTTAGACTTGAAAATACTTAATGATCTTTCTGTTATTCCAATATCGAATATATATGATCAATTGTGGCGAGGGGATTTATCCCCGATGGGGCGCGAAGCGGCCCTCTCTTCTGACTTGAAGAGCAGGGGACTGCTGCGCAGTCCAACGGGGATAAATCCCCTCACCACAGAAATTCTTGCAGCAGTGAGGATCAGCTTGTCAGCGAATCCCTGTAGGCAAACAACGCCGGCGCTCCACCGGTATGCAGGAAGATGATCGGGCCATCGTCGAAACGCTGGCGGCCGATCCCGTCGAGCAGACCAGCCATGGCCTTGCCGGTATACACCGGGTCGAGCAACACCGCGTCCTGACTGGCCAACAGCTTCACCGCTGCCAGTGTCCCGGCGTTCGGCTCGCCGTAACGCGGACCGAAGTATTCGTCCCACAACTCGACCTTGAAGTTCACTGGCAATTTCACACCCAGCAGGTCCGCCGTACGTTCGGCCAGACCTTGCACTTTCGGGCGCTGATCTTCTTCGCTGCGCGATACCGTCACGCCGATTACCGGCAATTGCGGCAGCGCTTCGCTCAACGCCAGCGCCAGACCACTGTGGGTCCCGGCGCTGCCCGAGGCCAGCACCACGGCGGCGAATTCCAGGCCGGTGTCCTTGATTTGCTCCGCCAGTTCCAGACCGGCACGCACATAGCCCAGCGCTCCCAGTGCATTGGAACCGCCGATTGGCACCAGATACGGTTTCTTGCCATTGCTGCGCAGGCGCACGGCGAGTGCGGCGAGTTGTTCGTCGGCGTTGTCGAGGTTGTCCACCAACTCGACCTTGGTGTCGAACAGATCGAGCAGCAGACGGTTGCCGTTGCCGGTGTAATTGCTGTCATCGGTGCCCAGCGGATTTTCCAGCAGCGCCACGCAACCCAGGCCGAGTCTGGCCGCCAGCGCGGCGGTCTGGCGTACGTGGTTCGATTGCAAGGCACCGGCGGTGATCAGCGTGTCGGCGCCCTGGGCGATGGCGTCGGCGGCGAGGTATTCGAGTTTGCGCAGCTTGTTGCCGCCCATGGCCAGCGGCGTCAGGTCATCGCGTTTGATGTACACATCGCGGCCCAGCCAGGCGGACAGGCGTTCGAGTTTTTCCAGAGGCGTTGGTTGGCCGAGCAAGTCGAGACGGTTAAAGCGATCCAGCTGTTGTTTGATCATGAGTCCGTACTGGCGGAGAAAGATGACAGGACTATAGGCACGCCGTTTTACCGGGGCAACCGTGAATCGCTTATAGCCAAATGTGCTTAGTCCAGCACTATCGGTTCTTAATTCGCCCTCACGGGCATGCCGTAAAGTAGTCGCCGTTGACGCGGCCAGACCGTCCGGCCGCCCGTGAGGAGTCTTTACCGTGAGCGAGCGTTCCAGCCATTGGCAATTGCAGACCATCGTCAGCCAACTGCGTACCGCGCGGGATCAGTGGCGTACCCAGAATGGCCGGGCCAGCGGCGAGCAGGGTGGTCGCGAGTTGCCGTCCCGCGCGGCGATGGCCGAGATTCTCGAGGCGCTGTGTGGTGCGTTGTTCCCGATGCGGCTGGGGCCAGTGGACCTGCGTGAGGAAAGCGAAGACTTCTATGTCGGCCACACCCTCGATACCGCGTTGAATGCCTTGCTGGCGCAAGCGCGGCTGGAATTGCGGTATGTCGCCCGGCACAGCGCTCAAGGCGATGCTGATGTCGAAGCGCAGGCGATCCGCATCATTCAGGATTTTGCCCTGGCCTTGCCGGGCCTGCGCAGCCTGCTCGATACCGACGTGCTGGCGGCCTATCACGGTGACCCGGCGGCGCGCAGCGTCGATGAGGTGCTGTTGTGCTATCCGGGGATTCTGGCGGTGATTCACCATCGTCTGGCGCACCATCTGTATCGCGCCGGGTTGCCGTTACTGGCGCGGATCAGCGCGGAAATTGCGCACTCGGCCACCGGCATCGATATCCACCCCGGCGCGCAGATCGGCCGCAGCTTCTTCATCGACCACGGTACCGGTGTGGTGATCGGCGAGACCGCGATCATCGGCGAGCGGGTGCGGATTTATCAGGCCGTGACCTTGGGCGCCAAGCGCTTCCCGGCCGATGAAGACGGGCAGTTGCAGAAGGGCCATCCACGGCATCCGATTGTCGAGGATGACGTGGTGATTTACGCCGGGGCGACGATTCTGGGGCGGATCACCATCGGCCAGGGTTCGACCATTGGCGGCAATGTGTGGCTGACCCGCAGTGTGCCGGCGGGGAGCAACCTGACTCAGGCCAATCTGCAGCATGATGACGGGACGCAGAAGTAAGTTCCTGAATCTGCGTTGCCGCGTCAGGCCTCTTCGCGATCAGGCTCGCTCCCACACTGGAATGCGTTTCAAATGTGGGAGCGAGCCTGCTCGCGAATGGTTTTTTGGGTCAGATCGAGATAATGGCATTCAGCCAATTCTCCATTGAACGAATCCCCTCAAACCCGCGTCATACCCCTCCTTGGGCTGCTGTACGAAAACTACCGCCTGGCCCTGCGATTAGTCCTTACCACCCTATCCATGTTTAACTTGAACGTTCATTCAAGTTAAACCGGTGGTTCGCTGCCCGCTCACAACAGGAGGCTTGCCTTTGCTGAGTCCGATCATTTCAGCCACGATTCAACCCCTCGAGGTGCACGTTTCATGAGTGCATCGTCTACCCCCGCCAGCGGTCTGGTGCGCATGAATCCGCCGGTGTTCTACTTCGCCGCGACGGTCATTCTGCTGTTTGGTCTGGTTGTCATCGCCATGCCGGAGCAGGCAGGAGCCTGGTTGCTGGCTGCGCAAAACTGGGCGGCCAATACGGTCGGCTGGTACTACATGCTCGCGATGACGCTGTATCTGGTCTTCGTGGTGGTCACCGCGTTATCGGGCTACGGCAAGATCAAACTCGGTGCCGACCACGACGAACCCGAGTTCAGTTACCTGTCCTGGGCCGGCATGCTGTTCGCCGCCGGGATCAGCATCACGCTGTTCTTCTTCTGCGTGTCCGAACCGCTGACCCACATGCTGCAACCGCCGCAAGGCGAGGCCGGCACTGCCGATGCAGCGCGGCAGGCGATGCAGATTCTGTTTCTGCATTGGGGCCTGCACGGCTGGGGCGTGTTCGCCTTTGTCGGCATGGCGCTGGCCTATTTCGCCTACCGGCATAACCTGCCGCTGGCCTTGCGTTCGGCGCTGTACCCGCTGATCGGCAAGCGCATCAACGGCCCCATCGGTTACGCGGTAGACGGCTTCGGCATTATCGCTACGGTGTTCGGCCTGGGTGCCGACATGGGTTTTGGTGTGCTGCACCTCAACTCGGGTCTGGACTACCTGTTCGGCATCGCCCACACCCAATGGATTCAGGTCGGCCTGATCACGCTGATGATGGGCGCGGCGATCATCGTCGCCGTCTCTGGTGTGGACAAGGGCGTGCGGGTGATGTCCGACATCAACATGCTGCTGGCCTGTGCGCTGCTGCTGTTCGTGTTGTTCGCCGGTCCCACCCAGCACCTGCTCAACACCCTGATCCAGAACCTCGGCGACTACCTCGGCGCGTTGCCGATGAAGAGTTTCGACCTCTACGCCTACGACAAACCAAGCGACTGGCTCGGCGGCTGGACCGTGTTCTACTGGGCCTGGTGGATCGCATGGTCGCCGTTCGTGGGCCTGTTCATCGCGCGGATTTCCCGTGGCCGCACCATCCGCGAATTCGTCTTCGGCGTGCTGCTGATCCCGCTCGGTTTCACCCTGGCGTGGATGTCGATCTTCGGCAACAGTGCGATCGATCAGGTGCTCAACCACGGTATGTCGGCGCTGGGCATGTCGGCCCTCGACAACCCGTCGATGAGCCTTTATCTGCTGCTTGAAACCTACCCGTGGAGCAAGACTGTCATCGCGGTGACGGTGTTCATCAGCTTCGTGTTCTTCGTCACTTCCGCCGACTCCGGCACAGTGGTGCTTTCGACCCTGTCGGCCAAGGGCGGCAACCCGGACGAAGACGGGCCGAAATGGCTGCGAGTGTTCTGGGGCGCGATGACCGCGCTGGTGACCAGTGCGCTGTTGTTCTCCGGCAGTATCGATGCGCTGAAATCGGCGGTGGTGCTGACCTCGCTGCCGTTCTCGATGATTTTGCTGCTGATGATGTGGGGCCTGCACAAGGCGTTCTATCTGGAATCGCAGAAGCAGATCGCGCAACTGCATTCGCTGGCACCGGTCTCCGGTTCGCGGCGTGGCACGGGCGGCTGGCGCCAGCGTCTGAGTCAGGCGGTGCACTTCCCGTCGCGCGACGAGGTGTACCGCTTCATGGACACCACGGTGCGTCCGGCGATTGAGGAAGTGACGGCGGTCTTCGTCGAGAAAGGCTTGAACGTGGTCACCCAGCCGGATCCGGCGCACGACAACATCAGCCTGGAAATCGGCCACGGTGAGCAGCATCCGTTCATCTACCAGGTGCAGATGCGCGGCTACTTCACGCCGTCGTTTGCCCGGGGTGGCATGGGTTCCAAGCAACTCAACAACCGCCGCTACTACCGCGCTGAAGTGCACTTGAGCGAGGGCAGTCAGGACTACGATCTGGTCGGCTACACCAAGGAACAGATCATCAACGACATCCTCGACCAGTACGAACGCCACATGCAGTTCCTGCATCTGGTGCGTTGATCGGCAACTGAGCGCCGGGACGTCTCACGACTCGGCGCTCAGCACCATGAACAACACCATCGCCGCCATCGGCACTCCGAACACTGCGCTGCCCACCGCGATCTCCGAACCCAGCGGCTGCCCGGCATGCACCACCCCCACCGCACCATTGATCACCGTCAATGCCAGCCACAACGCGGCGAAACTGTAGGCCAGAGTTTGTCGGCTGAAGCCGATGCGCTCGCCGATGTAGAGCATCAGGGCGAGCAGGACCAGGCCGAAGAAGATAATGATGGCGGTGTGCATGGGTGTGCCTGCGGGTTATGTGGTGCTTGATCGGACGCCTTCGCGGGCAAGCCCGCTCCCACAGTGATCTCGGTCATTCACAGATTTGTGTACAACCAAAATCCTGTGGGAGCGGGCTTGCCCGCGAAAGGGCCACCTCGGTGTCATTAAGAGCATAGCCAAGTCAGCCCGCATCAATACAAGCCAACCATTTTCGATCAGACACATTTCGCGACGCATTCAAATATATCTGGACGGCAAGACCCTTTCTCGCTGGCTCGCGCCTGCCGTTGGTCGAACCAAATACCGAGCGTTTGTTCACCCAGCTAATATTTCTCAGAGTGTGTATCGTGTGTATAAATCGGTTGCTTACGCCCTAAAGTGACCCGCTCTTGCTGTCGAACAGGGCTAAGGAAATGCGTAGTCGGGAAATGATCAGGATGATCGAGGAGGATGGTTGGTATCTGGTTGCAGTGAAGGGTAGTCACCATCAGTACAAGCATCCGCGCAAGCCGGGTCGGGTGACGATCAAGCATCCGGATTCAGACTTTCCCAAAGGGACGATCAACAGCATTTTGAAACAGGCGGGGTTGAAATGAAGCCCGTTATTGGAAGTGAAAGTCCTTTTATGGACACGTCAGACGAAGGATTCACGTTTATGAAATTCCCGGTCGTTTTGCACAAGGATGCCGACTCGGACTACGGAGTGATTATCCCGGATGTACCGGGGTGCTTCTCCGCAGGTACCACGGTAGCCGAAGCTTTTGAAAACACTCAGGAGGCTCTGGCCCTGCACTATGAGGGGCTGGTGGCTGATGGTGCACCGTTGCCTCGAGTTCGGGACATTGATGCACATCTCGACAACCCGGATTATGCGGGTGGAATCTGGGGTGTCGTCGACTTTGATATCACACCCTATTTCGGCAAGTCGGTACGCTTCAACGCCACGTTGCCCGAGCAACTGCTGGAGCGTATTGATCAAACAGTCAGGCGTGATCAACGCTACAGTTCCCGCTCCGGATTTCTGGCCGCCGCTGCGTTACGCGAATTGTCGGCATAACCTGCGGCAGCTCCTACAGAAGCATGTTCGTCAGGTGCTCTCGCGCTCGATCACGTTGCACTGCAACAGGTTCAACCGCTGCACATCATCGCTCGACAGCACCCCAAGGCTTTCCAATACCCGCGTTGCCGCCAGCACGCCGATCTCCAGTGCCGGTGGCTTGATCGTGCTCAGGCTCGGCAACAGCATCTCGGCGAACGGGTAATCGCCGAAGCCGAGCACGGCGCAGTCTGCGGGAATCTTGAGGCCTGCGCGTTGCCCGGCGAGCAGGCCGCCGGCGGCGAGGTTGTCGTTGGCGAAGATGATCGCGTCGGGGCGGGGAGCGGCGTTCATCAGCGCTTCCATCGCTTGCTTGCCGGCTTCGAACGGCGCGCGGTCGGCGTCGGGGGCGAATACCCAAGGCTCAAGGCCGAACTCGCGCACGGTGGCGGCATAACCGTCGCGACGTTCGAGGGCACTGAGGTCACCGAGTGCGCTGTTCTGCACGAAAGCGATGCGGCGATAGCCTCTGTCGAGCAGATAGCGGGCAGCGGTCACACCGACTTCATAGTGCGAAAAACCAATCTGCATCGGTTCGCGGTCCGGCTGGTAATCCCAGGTTTCGATCACCGGAACATCCGCTTCGGCGATCATCTTTTCCGTGCCCGCACTGTGGAAGTGGCTGGTCAGCACCAGCGCTGCCGGCGACCAGCCGAGAAATGCGCGCACGGCGTTTTCTTCCTGTTCGGTACTGAAGTAACTCGACGCCAGCAGCAACTGATAACCGTGGCGGCTGAGGGTGTCGCTGAAGCCCTGAATGGTGTTGGCAAAAATCGGTCCGGAGATATTCGGAATCACCATGCCGACGATTTTGCCCCGCGCCGAGGCCAGGCCGCCGGCCACCAGATTCGGCACGTAACCCAGCTCGGCCACCACCGCCGCGATCCGCTCGCGGCGCTCGGGCGAGACGGTTTCCGGCTGATTGAAATAGCGCGACACGGTAATCGCCGAGACGCCAGCCTCGCGCGCCACTGCATTCAGGGTCACACGTCCGGCGCCACGGCGTTTGCGGGGATTTTCCTGGCTCAAGGCTTGCTCTCTCTTAAAAACCAAAACGCATATAAAAGTAATTTTTCAGTATTGGACGCTCTATGCCGAGCTTGCCAATACTGGCGATGTTAGCGCTAACAAAGCGCATTGTCTGCTACTCGCTCGAGCGAATGCCCAAGACACCGATTCAGGCGCTGTCGTCGCAGAACGGCAGCGGTTCAGGGCCAATTTCGAGCGGGCAACCATGCACAACATTCCTGGGGCGACACACAAACTGGCGCAGTCGATTCGCGCCGCTGGCTGGATCTTTACCGGGCTGGCGGTGTTGCCGCTGCCCGATGCTTTCGCCGCCGACAGCAGCGATCAAGAGCCGACCCTCAAGTCCGTCACGGTCACCGCCACCCGCCGCGAAGAGTCGCTGCAGAAGGTGCCGGTGGCAGTGTCGGTGATCGACGGCGAACAACTGGAGCGCGACAACCGCAACGGCGTGGCGAGCATCGTTCAGCAAGTGCCGTCGCTGAATTTCCGTACCGGTGCGTCGAACAAGGACACCTCGTTGTTCGTGCGTGGCGTCGGCACGATTTCCACCTCGCCCGGCGTCGAGCCAACGGTGGCCACGGTGATCGATGGCGTGGTCTATGCGCGTCCAGGTCAAGCGACCCTTGATCTGCTGGATCTGGAGCGCGTCGAAGTGCTGCGTGGCCCGCAAGGCACGCTGTTCGGCAAGAACGCCTCGGCTGGTGTGCTCAACATCACCAGCAAGGCGCCGACTAACGAGACCCACGGTTACATCGACCAGTCGTACTACAGCGGCAACGAAAGCCGAACCCGCTTCGGCATTGGCGGCAGCCTGATTCCGGACACGCTCAAGGGTTCGATCAGCACCCTGTTCGGCACTTACGACGGCAACGTCGATAACCAGCACAACGGCCAGGAGGTCAACGGCTACAACCATCGCGGGGTGCGCGGCAAACTCGAGTTCACCCCGAACGATGACGTGACCTTCACCCTGATCGCCGACTACATGCAGTCCCACGACGACGGCCCCAACGGCGTGGTCAGCAAGTCGCTGACCCCGGCATTCGCCAACGCGTTGAGCCCGGTCTACGCCAGCGGCCACAACCGCGACATCAACACCGACACCCGCAGCCACGTCGAGGACACCAACAAAGGCCTGTCCGGCCAGTTCGACTGGCAACTGGGCGATTACACCCTGACCTCGATCACCGCGTGGCGCGGCTGGGACAACACGCAGTATCAGGACGGCGATCGGCTGAGCACGATCACCCCGGCGTTCCCCGGCACCGCCGACAAAGGCGATCTGGCCTTCGACCAGTACTCGCAAGAGCTGCGCCTGGCCTCGCCGAAAGGTGAGTTCCTCGAGTACGTTGGCGGCCTGTTTTACATGCACGGCAAGGATGACGAGACCTATCAGCGCACCTTGACCACCACCACGCGCACCGACCGTGGCGTCGCCGATTACAGCACCACCAGCGACAGCTACGCCGCGTTCGGCGAAGCCACGCTGAACTTCACCTCGGACTTTCGTGGCATCGCTGGCCTGCGCTACACCCACGATGATCTGGAATACGATCACCGTCGTGTCTCGACCTCGGCGACCACGGTCAGCGGCATTCAAACGGCCACCAGCAGTTCCGGTTCGGTGGACGAGGACGGCTGGTCCGGCCGCCTCGGCGTGCAGTACGACCTGAGCGCTGCGGTCACCACGTATCTGACCTATTCGCGTGGCTACAAAGGCCCGGCGTACAACGTGTTCTTCAACATGCAGCCGCGTGACACCGAAGCGCTGAAACCGGAGACCTCCAATACCTGGGAGGCGGGGATCAAGGCCACCAGCTGGAACAACCGGCTGACCACCAACTTCGCGGTGTTCCACAGCGATTACGACAACTATCAGGCGAACTTTTTCGACACCGTTGCCGGGCAAGTGGTAACGCGCCTGATCAACGCCGGCAGCGTCAGCACCGAAGGCGTCGAACTCGATTACGCCTTGCAGGTGACCCAGCAATTGAAGTTCTCCGGTGCACTGGCCTACACCCGCGCGCGCATCGACCAATTCAGCTGCCCGGCGGGCGCGGCGGCGTCGTGCAACGTTAATGGCAAGCCATTGCCGTTCAGTCCGGACTGGAAAAGCTACGTGCGCGCCGACTACAGCATCCCGCTGGACAACGGCCTCGATATCGAACTCGGCACCGACTACAGCTGGCAGAGCGAAGTGCAGTACGACATCAGCCAGAACGCCGACACCAAACAAGGCGCCTACGGCATCTGGAACGCCAGCGTAGCGCTCGCCGATTACAGCAACGGCTGGCGTGTGGCGCTGCTGGGCAAAAACCTCGCCGACAAGTCCTACTCACCGTTGCTGGCCAGCGGCGGCAACTATATCTATCGCGCCGTGCCACGGGATGACGAGCGCTACTTCGGCGTACAACTGCGCAAGGATTTCTGAGATGAGCAGACAGTTGAAACTCGGCGCGTTTCTCATGGCCACCGGGCACCACGTCGCTGCGTGGCGGCACCCGCAGGTACCGGCCAATGCCGGGCTGGATTTCGCCCACTACAAGCGTCTGGCGCAGATTGCCGAAGCGGCGAAGTTCGACACGCTGTTCGTCGCCGACAGCGTCGCCGCGCCGACCCAGGACATCGCCAGCCGCATGGCACGCTCCGATCACTTCGAACCGCTGACCTTGCTCTCGGCCCTGAGCGCGGTGACCGAACACATCGGCCTGATCGCCACGGCGACCACCAGCTACAACGAGCCGTATCACGTGGCGCGCAAATTCGCCTCGCTCGATCATCTGTCGGGCGGCCGCGCCGGGTGGAATCTGGTGACCTCGGACAACGCCGCCGAGGCACTGAATTTTGGTCGCGACGAGCACATCGGCCACGCCGAACGCTACAGCCGTGCCCGGGAGTTTCATCAGGTGGTCAGCGGGCTGTGGGACAGTTGGGAGGATGATGCGTTTGTCCGCGACAAGGCCAATGGCGCCTATTACGACCCGTCGAAGCTTCACGTGCTGGATCACGTCGGTGAGCACTTTCGAGTGAAAGGCCCGCTGAACGTCGCACGCTCGCCACAGGGGCAACCGGTGATTGTGCAGGCCGGCTCGTCCGAAACCGGGCGTGAGCTGGCGGCACAAACTGCTGAAGTGGTGTTCACCGCGCAGACTTCACTGGCCGGCGCGCAGGCGTTCTACGCCGACCTCAAGGGACGTCTGGCCAAGTACGGACGCAGTGCCGATTCGCTGAAAATCATGCCGGGGGTGTTTGTTGTCGTCGGGCAGACAGAAGCCGAAGCGCAGGAAAAATGTGAAACGTTTCAGCAATTGGTCGAACCGGAGGTTGGCGTGGCGTTGCTTGGGCGTATGCTGGGCAACTTCGACTTGTCGAAGTACCCGCTGGACGGCCCGCTACCGGATTTGCCACTGACCGACAGCGGCCAGCAGAGCCGGCAGAAACTGCTGACTGAGCTGGCGGGCCGGGAGAACCTGACCCTCGCCGAATTGGGCCGCAGGATTGCTGGCGGACGCGGGCATTACAGCCTGGTGGGCACGCCGAAGCAGATCGCCGACCGCTTGCAGGCGTGGTTCGAACAGGGCGCGGCGGATGGCTTCAACGTGCTGGTGCCGCACCTGCCGGGCGGGCTCGAAGACTTCGCCCGTGGTGTGGTCCCGGAACTGCAGCGACGCGGGCTGTTCAGAACCGAGTATGAGGGCCGGACCTTGCGCGACAACCTGGGCCTGGCCCGACCCGGCAACAGATTTGTGTAACACCCTTCGCGAGCAGGCTCGCTCCCACAGGGGAGTGCATTCCAAATGTGGGAGCGAGCCTGCTCGCGAAGAAGTCGACACCCATTTCAAAACAGACAAGAGAGGATTCGATGACTTACACCGCTGCCGAAAACCGCTACGACTCCATCCCTTACCGCCGCGTCGGCCGCAGCGGTCTGGTGCTGCCGGCGCTGTCGCTGGGCCTGTGGCACAACTTCGGCGACAGCACGCCGATCGACACCCAGCGCGCCCTGCTGCGCACCGCGTTCGATTTGGGCATCAACCACTTCGACCTGGCCAACAACTACGGCCCGCCATACGGCAGCGCCGAGATCAACTTCGGTCGCCTGCTGCGCGAAGACTTCAAGCCGTACCGCGATGAGCTGATCATCTCCAGCAAGGCCGGTTGGGACATGTGGCCCGGCCCCTACGGCCAGGGCGGCGGTTCGCGCAAATACGTGCTGGCCAGCCTCGACCAGAGCCTGCAGCGCCTCGGTCTGGACTACGTGGATATCTTTTATTCGCACCGCTTTGACCCGGATACCCCGCTGGAAGAAACCGCCAGCGCCCTCGCCACCGCCGTGCAGCAGGGCAAGGCGTTGTACATCGGTATCTCGTCGTACTCCGGGGTAAAAACTCGCGAGATCGCTGCGCTGCTCAAGGAGTGGAAAGTGCCGCTGCTGATTCATCAGCCGGCGTACAACCTGCTCAATCGCTGGGTGGAAAAAGACCTGCTCGACACCACCGACGAACTCGGCACTGGCGTCATTGCGTTCACGCCGCTGGCGCAAGGTCTGCTGACCGACAAGTACCTCAACGGCGTGCCGGCGGATGCGCGGGTCAATCGTCCGGGCGGTGGTTCGCTGCAGGCGTCGCACCTGTCCGAGGCCAACATTGCCCACGTGCGAGCGCTGAACGAGATTGCCAAGCGTCGTGGCCAGAGCCTGGCGCAGCTGGCATTGGCCTGGACCCTGCGTGATCCGCGAGTGACCTCGGCGCTGATCGGCGCGAGCCGGCCGGAGCAGATCATCGAGAACGTCGGGGCGTTGAAGAATCTGAGCTTCAGTGCTGAGGAACTGGCGGAGATCGATCGCTTTGCTCAGGAGGGCGGGATCAATCTTTGGGAGAAGCCGTCGACCGCGGAGTAATGGGCAAAGCAAAAGATCGCAGCCTACGGCAACTCCTACAGGGAAATGCGAATCCCAATGTAGGAGCTGCCGCAGGCTGCGATCTTTTGATCTTAAAAGTAAGGCACATCCCCCAACACCGTCGCCCGCTGCATCACCCGCCGCGCCGGGCGGTAATCATCCACCGCGTAATGCTGGGTCACGCGGTTATCCCAGAACGCAATGTCATCCTTCTGCCAGCGCCAGCGAATGGTGAATTCGGGCCGCGTTGCGTGGGCGAACAGGAATTTCAGAATCGCTTCACTCTCGGTGTCCGATAGCTCGTTGATCTTCGAGGTGAAGCCTTCGTTGACGAACAACGAACGGCGTCCGCTCACTGGGTGAGTGCGGATCACTGGATGTGACAACGGTGGGTTCTTGCGCCGTGCCTCTTCCCACTGTGCCAGCGCTTCGGGCGTGTTGCCGTAACGCTCCAGCGGAAACGAGCGGGTGAAATCGTGAGTTGCAGTCAACCCTTCGAGCAAGGTTTTCATCGGCGCCGACAGTGCTTCGTAGGCGGCAATCCCGCTGGCCCACAACGTATCGCCGCCGAACTCCGGCAGCAGCTTGGCGCTGAGCACTGCACCCATCGCCGGCGTTGGCAGGAAGGTCACGTCGGTGTGCCAGATCGCGTTGTCGCGCACGTCGGTGACGGCGGTGTCGAGGATCAGCACCTCGGGCTGCTCCGGCACGTTCGGGTAGATCGGATGGATGTGCAGGTCGCCAAAGTACGCGGCGAAACGCGCCTGTTGCGCAGGCTCGATCGGCTGGTTGCGGAAGAACAGCACCTGATACTTGAGCAGCGCCTGCTCGATGGCATTGCGCTGTTCCAGGTTCAACGGCTGGCTGACGTCGACGCCGCTGATCTGCGCGCCGAGAGCCGAGCTTAATGGGGTGATGGTCAGGCTGCTCATGATGGTTCTCTTCAATTCCGGGTAACCGCGCCCCTGTAGGAGCTGCCGCAGGCTGCGATCTTTTGATTTGTTTTTTAAAAGCAGATCAAAAGATCGCAGCCTGCGGCAGCTCCTACGCGGGAGGATTCACAAATGCTTTAGTGGATTTGGCCGTGCCACGGCACCAGTTTGCGCTGCAGGGCGCGCAGGCCCATTTCCATGGCGAAGGCAATCAGGGCGATCACCAGAATCCCCAGCACCACCACATCGGTGACCAGAAATTGCGCGGCCGACTGCACCATGAAACCCAGACCGCTGGTGGCGGCGATCAGTTCGGCGGCGACCAGGGTCGACCAGCCAACACCCAGACCAATGCGCACACCGGTCAGAATATCTGGCAGGGCGCTGGGCAAAATCACGTGGCGGATCAGTTGTGCGCGGGTTGCACCGAGCGACTGAGCAGCGCGCAATTTCGCCGGGTCTACAGTGCGCACGCCGGTCGCGGTGGCAATGGCAATCGGCGCGAAAATCGCCAGATAGATCAGCAGCACTTTCGACAACTCGCCGATACCACACCAGATCACGATCAGCGGCAGATACGCCAGCGGCGGAATCGGCCGGTAGAACTCGATCAGCGGGTCAAGCACACCACGGGCAATACGGTTGGCGCCGATGGCGATGCCCACCGGCACTGCGGTCAGAATCGCGAAACCGAGGCCCAGACCGATGCGGCTCAGGCTCGCGCCCAGGTGCTGCCACAGGGTCGAATCCATGTAACCGGTAGTCGCCAGCAACCAGCCTTTTTGCAGCACGGCAGAGGGTGGTGGCAGGAACAGCGGTTCGATCAAACCGCTGGCAGTCACGGCCCACCAGATCACCAGCAAGGCGAACAGGGTCAGCAGGCTGATCCAGCGGGTGCTGAGGCTGCGCCGGACTGGAATCGCCACCGACGGGGTTTTCACTGCGGGGGCGGAAACGTCGTAACTGCTCATGCGCGCTCCTGCCGTTGCACGGCGCTGCGTTGCGAGAACACTTTGCTCAGCACGTGCTCGCGGGTTTCGATAAAACGCGGGTCGGATTTGATCGCTCGCGCCGACTCACCGGCGGCGTAGCGCTGGCCGAAATCCAGAGGCAGACGCTCGACGATCTGCCCCGGATTCGGCGCCAGCAGAATCAGGTCAGTGGCGAGGAATACCGCTTCTTCGATGTCGTGGGTAATCAGGAACACCGGTTTGGCGGTGCGCTGCCAGACTTGCAGCAACAGCTCCTGCATCTGCTCGCGGGTGAACGCATCGAGGGCGCCGAAGGGCTCGTCCATCAGCAGCACGCGCGGGTCGGCGGCGAGGGCGCGGGCCAGGCCGACGCGCTGTTTCTGGCCGCCCGAGAGCTGCCAGATCCGGCGGTGTTCAAAACCTCTGAGGTCGACCAGTGCAAGCATTTCCCGGGCGATTGTTTCGCGCTTGTCCTTGGCGACGCCGGCCAGTTCCAGACCGAACGCGACGTTGGCCAACACATCCTGCCAGGGCAGCAGCGCGTCATCCTGGAACACCACGCCGCGTTCGGCGCTCGGGCCTTTGACCGGCACGCCGTCGAGGGTGATGCGCCCGGCGCTGGGTTCGACGAAGCCGGCGATCAGGTTCAACAGCGAGGTCTTGCCACTGCCGGACGGGCCGAGGGCGACCAGCAATTGCTGAGGCCCGAGGGTCAGGGAAATGTCCGCCAGCACCGGTTCCGGGCTGCCCGGGTACTGTGCGCTGATGCGCTCCAGCTGTAGCAAGGCCATCGCAGTCAACTCCCGATCAGTTGGTGATGTATTTGGCGCTGACGTACGGCGCGTAGTCCGGCAGTACGGCTTCGACCTTGCCTTGTTCCTTGAGGAACGCGGCGGTGTCGGTAATGGCTTGGGTGGTCGGCGCGCCGAGTGTGATCACTTGATCAGCCGCCAGCGGGTAGACGTTACCCTGCAGCAGCAATGGAATGTCGCTGGCCTTGGCGCCGGAGAGCTTCACCAGTTTGTCGACGTGGGACTGGTCGGCGAGCCAGGCTTTTGGATCCTTGCGGTAATCGGCGTAGGCGTCGAGGGTGACCTTGGCGAACGCGGTGACGATTTCCGGGTGCTTCTCGGCGAAGTCTTTGCGCACGATCCACGCATCGAAGGTCGGCGCGCCGAACTTGGCCAGTTCACCGGAAGTGATCAACACTTTGCCGTTTTCCTTGGCCACACCGAGGGCCGGATCCCACACGTAAGTGGCGTCGATATCACCGCGTTTCCACGCGGCGATGATCGCTGGCGGGGCGAGGTTGAGCACGGTGACTTTCGACGGATCGATGTTCCAGTGCTTCAGCGCGGCGAGCAGGCTGTAGTGACCGGTGGACACGAACGGCACGGCGATTTTCTTGCCGACCAGATCCTGCGGGGTCTTGATCCCGGAACCGTCGCGGGCGACCAGTGCTTCGGCGGCGCCGATCTGGGTGGCGATGAGGAAAGTTTCCACCGGGACTTTGCGGGTGATCGCAGCGGTCAACGGGCTGGAACCGAGGTAGCCGATCTGCACATCACCCGAAGCAATGGCGGCGATGATGTCGGCGCCGTTGTCGAACTTGCGCCAGTTGATGTCGGCTTTGGTGGCTTTCTCGTAGGCGCCATCGGCCTGGGCGACTTTCGCCGGGTCGACGGTGGTCTGGTAAGCGACGGTGAGGTCGGCGGCCTGCGCCAGAAAGCTCGCAGCAGCCAGAGAGGCCACGGCCAGCAGGCGAAGCGGGAAATTCAGTTTCATGGGGAGTGCTCCAAATCAGGCGACCGACGATCGGCGTGAAAGGAGACTAAATGATCTAAGAAACTAAAAATAAATAACTTTTTAGACTTAGCTTATGAGCGGAAAAATCTAAAGATCAAAAGATCGCAGCCTGCGGCAGCTCCTACATGGGATAGGCGTACACCCTGTAGGAGCTGCCGCAGGCTGCGATCTTTTCAAAGGCGGCGCTTAGTTGCTGATCGCCAGAATGCTTGCCTGATACGACCCGACAAACACATCGAAATCACCGACCTCGTTCTGCTCCAGCTCCGCCTGTTGCGCCAGCGACGAGCGCGCCAGCTCCTCAAACTTCGCCTGCTCATCCGCCGTCAACGGCTCGCGGCGGAAGAACTCGGCGTGGGCCTGGCTCTGACGCAGGGAGAATTGCGCAAAGCTTTCCTTGTGCTCGGCCATCGCGGCCAGCACCTGCGCCGACGGGGTCAGGGACGGGTCGCTGACTTTGGCCAGTTGCGCATCCAGCGCCTTGCTATGCGTGTCGCCGCCGTGGCTTTGATCAAGCAACGCCGCCAGCGGTGCGATTTTTTCCAGCAGCTCGGCTGCCCAAACCTTCAGCTCGACCGCTTCGCCGTCACGCTGCAACTGCAGGCCCGGACGCCGGCCTTCCTTGACCACGCTGAGGAAGTTCGAAGTGGCATTGCCGCACGAAGTGTTGGTCAGCAGCGGACTGTCGTTCAGCGCGCAATACAGCAGGAACGCGTCGAGGAAGCGCGATTCGGTGACGTCGATGCCCATCGGCAGGAACGGGTTGATGTCCAGGCAACGCACTTCGACGTACTGAATGCCGCGGGCCATCAGCGCCTGGATCGGCCGCTCGCCGGTATAGGTCACGCGTTTCGGGCGGATGTTGGAGTAGTACTCGTTTTCGATCTGCAAGATGTTGGTGTTCAGTTGAACCCACTCGCCATCCTTGTGTGTGCCGACCTCCACATACGGCGGATACGGCGTGGCCACAGCCTTGCGCAGGCTGTCGGTGTAGCTCGCCAGGTCGTTGTAGCACGGCGTCAGGCCGGCCTGGGCGTTGCTCTGGTAACCGAGGTCGCTCATGCGCAGGCTGGTGGCGTACGGCAGATACAGGGTGTCCGGGTCCAGCTGTTCCAACTGATGCGAACGGCCGCGCAGGAAGCCTGCGTCCAGCGCTGGCGAAGCACCGAACAGGTACATCAGCAGCCAGCTGTAACGACGGAAGTTGCGGATCAGCGCGATGTAGGACGACGACTGGAAGTCGCGATCGGTGCCGACGAAACCTTCGGCTTCGCGCAGCAGCGGCCAGAGCTTTTCCGGCAGGGAAAAGTTGTAGTGGATCCCGGCGATGCACTGCATGGTCTTGCCGTAACGCAGGGCCAAGCCCTTGCGGTAGACGTATTTGAGCTGACCGATGTTGGAGGTGCCGTAATAGGCGATCGGGATGTCTTCCTCGGCCGGCAACGGGCACGGCATCGACGGACTCCACAGGTACTCGTTGCCGAGCTTGCTGTAGGCAAAGCGATGAATCTTGTCCAGGCTCGCCAGCGTATCGGCCGGGTCGGGCAGGGCAGGGGTGATGAATTCCAGCAGCGACTCGGAATAGTCGGTGGTGATCTGTTCATTGGTCAGCGCGGAACCCAAGGCTTCCGGGTGCGGCGTTTGCGCCAGACGACCTTCACTGGTCACGCGCAGGCATTCACGTTCGATACCGTGGAGGCACTGTTCGAGCAGAGAGAGGTTGGCGCGCTCGCCGAGCAGAGCCAGGCGGCGGTTGAGAAGTTCGCTCAATTTGGATTCCTTCACGCGTCAGTCGCCCCAATATGGGGGTGGGCAGGACGGTCTACAAGGGTGAAGTTGAAACTGGCGTTTTCGCCTGGTTTTGTAGCGGCAGGCCATTTGCCGGTCAGTCAGGAACTGCACAATCCCTGTGGGAGCGAGCCTGCTCGCGAAGAGGGTATTGCAGCCAACATCACCGTCGACTGACACACCGTCTTCGCGAGCAGGCTCGCTCCCACAGGATTCGTTGCGCCGAAATTAACTCAAAATGATGAACAACATCTACAGGACAGCGAACGTGCCTTGCGCTTTTGCGACCAGTTTGTCGCTCTGCATCACGTCGGCCTCGACCACCAGCGTGCGGCGGCCCGGGTGGATCACCCGCGCCGTGCACAGCACCTCGCCGTCGGATACGGCGCGGATGTAGTTGATCTTGCACTCGATGGTCGCGCTCTGCTGGTCGAAGCCGTGGGTGCTGGAACAGGCCAGCCCCATGGCGATATCGACCAGACTGAACAGTGCGCCACCGTGCAATTTGCCGCCGCGATTGCGCAGTTGCGGTTCCAGCACCAGGGCGACTTGCGCCACCCCGGTTTCCAGGCTGTGCAGGCGGCAGCCCAACAGCTGGAAAAACGCGCTCTCGACGAGCCCGGCCGGAATCTCCATCAGCGTTTCTTCAACTGCTTGGCGTTGGCGAACAGCGAAGCCATGGCGTTGTTCACCGGAGCGGCCGTGGCCGTTTCCTTGCGCGGCGCGTTGTTCGACGACTGGCGCGGTGCCGAGCCTGGACGCGAACCACGGGCACCGTCGATTTTCTCGCCCGGGGTGTCACTCATGCGCATCGACAGGCCGACGCGTTTGCGCGGGATGTCGACTTCCATGACCTTCACTTTCACCACGTCACCGGCCTTCACCGCTTCGCGTGGGTCCTTGATGAACTTCTCCGACAGCGCCGAGATGTGCACCAGACCGTCCTGATGCACGCCGATGTCGACGAACGCGCCAAACGCGGTCACGTTGGTGACGACGCCTTCGAGGATCATCCCCAGTTGCAGGTCTTTCAGGTCTTCGACGCCTTCCTGGAACTCGGCAGTCTTGAACTCCGGACGCGGGTCGCGGCCCGGTTTTTCCAGTTCTTGCAGAATGTCGGTGACGGTGGGCAGACCGAAGGTCTCGTCGGTGAATTTCTTCGGATCCAGACGCTTGAGGAACGCGGCGTCGCCGATCAGCGAGCGAATATCGCGGTCGGTTTCAGCGGCAATACGCTGCACCAGCGGATAGGCTTCCGGGTGAACGGCCGAGGAATCCAGCGGGTTGTCGCCATTCATCACGCGCAGGAAACCTGCTGCCTGTTCGAAGGTTTTCTCGCCCAGACGCGCGACTTTCTTCAGCGCTGCGCGGGTTTTGAAGGCGCCGTGTTCATCGCGGTGGGCAACAATGTTCTGCGCCAAAGTCGCGTTAAGGCCGGAGATCCGTGCCAGCAGTGCCACCGAAGCGGTGTTCACATCGACGCCGACGGCGTTCACGCAGTCCTCGACCACCGCATCCAGACCGCGCGCCAGTTTCAGCTGCGACACGTCGTGCTGGTACTGGCCGACACCGATGGATTTCGGATCGATCTTCACCAACTCGGCCAGTGGATCCTGCAAGCGACGGGCAATCGATACCGCACCACGGATCGACACGTCCAGATCCGGGAATTCCTTGGCTGCCAGTTCCGATGCCGAGTACACCGAGGCGCCGGCCTCGGAGACCATGACCTTGGTCAACTTCATCGCCGGGTATTTTTTGATCAGCTCGATCGCCAGTTTGTCGGTTTCGCGGCTGGCGGTGCCGTTGCCGATGGCGATCAGGTCAACCGAGTGCTTGGCGCACAGGGCGGCCAGGATCGCGATGGTCTGATCCCACTTGTTGTGCGGCACATGCGGATAAACCGTGGCGTGATCGAGCAGCTTGCCGGTGGAGTCGACCACCGCGACCTTGCAGCCGGTACGCAGGCCCGGGTCGAGGCCCAGAGTGGCGCGCGGGCCGGCCGGCGCCGCCAGCAGCAGGTCATGCAGGTTGTGGGCGAAGACATTGATCGCCTCGGTTTCGGCACCGTCGCGCAGCTCGCCGAGCAGGTCGGTTTCGAGGTGGGTGTAAAGCTTGACCTTCCAGGTCCAGCGCACCACTTCACCGAGCCATTTGTCGGCGGGGCGGTTCTGGTTCTGGATGCCGAATTGCTGGCCGATCATGCCTTCGCACGGGTGCATGGTGCCCGGCAGTTCGTCGCCGACTTTCAGCGCGGAGCTGAGGATGCCTTCGTTGCGGCCACGGAAAATCGCGAGCGCGCGGTGCGACGGCATGCTTTTCAGCGGCTCGTCGTGTTCGAAGTAGTCGCGGAACTTGGCGCCTTCTTCTTCCTTGCCAGCGATCACGCGGGCGCTGATGGTCGCTTCCTGCTTGAGGAAGTTACGCAGCTTCTCCAGCAGACTGGCGTCTTCGGCGAAGCGCTCCATCAGGATGTACTTGGCGCCTTCCAGCGCAGCTTTCACGTCGGCTACGCCTTTCTCGGCGTCGACGAAGCGTGCGGCTTCGGTTTCCGGCGACAGATTCGGGTCGTTGAACAGGCCGTCGGCCAGCTCGCCGAGGCCGGCTTCCAGGGCAATCTGGCCCTTGGTGCGGCGCTTCTGCTTGTACGGCAGGTACAAGTCTTCGAGACGGGTTTTGGTGTCGGCGAGTTTGATGTCACGCTCGAGAGCGGGGGTGAGTTTGCCCTGCTCCTGAATGCTGGCGAGGATGCTGATGCGCCGTTCGTCGAGTTCTCGCAGGTAACGCAGACGCTCTTCCAGATGACGCAACTGGGTGTCATCGAGGCTGCCGGTGACTTCTTTCCGGTAACGGGCGATGAAGGGAACGGTAGAGCCTTCATCGAGTAGCGCGACGGCCGCTTCGACCTGTTGCGGGCGTACGCCGAGTTCCTCGGCGATGCGGCTGTTGATACTGTCCATAAAACCACCTGACATAGTGTGAAAGCAGGCTCGCAGGCACGGAAATAAAGGCCCGGAGTCTGGTTGAGCGGCTAGAAAATTGCCGCTGCCTGGGTCAAAAGGCTCCCCATTGACCCGTGAAATCGAACAATTACTGCGGCCACTGGGAAAAAAGCCCGGCCACCTGCGGTAACGATTCAGACGTTGCCTGGCACAAAACGCCGCGCATTATAACCAGCGTTCTGTCATTCGGGGGTGTAGCAGTCTGTAGGCACAAACCCCGGTTTTCTGGCAGTGAAGGAAAAATCTGCTAACAATGCACACGGTGCGTATAACGGCAGCTACGCCATAATGCGCGCCGAGCTAAAAGGAGCATCCAATGAGCAGCACTGCAAACAATGCTGAAGGCGAAAAAATTCTTATTGTTGACGACGATCCGGGGCTGAGCAGCCTGCTGGAACGTTTCTTCGTCAGCAAGGGCTACCGCGCCCGTGCCGTACCGAACACCGAGCAAATGGACCGCCTGCTGTCGCGTGAAGTGTTCAACCTGGTGGTCCTCGACCTGATGCTGCCGGGCGAAGACGGCCTGACCGCATGTCGTCGCCTGCGGGCCGCGAACAACCAGATTCCGATCATCATGCTCACCGCCAAGGGCGATGAGATGAGCCGCATCAAGGGCCTGGAACTGGGCGCCGATGACTACCTGGCCAAGCCGTTCAACCCGGACGAGCTGATGGCTCGGGTCAAGGCGGTTCTGCGTCGTCAGGCCGCACCGGTGCCGGGCGCGCCGGGCAGCGAAGACGAAAACGTCACCTTCGGTGATTACGTGCTGTCGCTGGCGACTCGCGAACTGAAACGTGGCGAAGAAGTGCACATGCTCACCACCGGTGAGTTTGCGGTGCTCAAGGCGCTGGTGATGAACGCGCGTCAGCCGCTGACTCGCGACAAGCTGATGAACCTGGCCCGTGGTCGCGAGTGGGATGCCCTTGAGCGTTCCATCGATGTGCAGATCTCCCGTCTGCGCCGGATGATCGAACCGGATCCGTCGAAACCGCGCTATATCCAGACGGTCTGGGGCGTGGGCTACGTGTTCGTGCCGGATGGCGCCGCTACCAAGTGATCGGCGATTTGTAGGAGCGGGTCTGCGCAGATCGGGTTGATCGACTCTCTACGCAGACTCGCAATCCGCAATATGCGAGCATGGCTCGCTCCTGCAAGTGTGTAACGGTTATCGATGAAAACCCCCGTCTGGTTCCCCCAAAGTTTTTTCTCCCGCACCCTTTGGCTGGTGCTCATCGTCGTGCTGTTTTCCAAGGCGCTGACCCTGGTTTATCTGTTGATGAACGAGGACGTGCTGGTGGATCGCCAATACAGCCACGGCGTCGCCCTGACGCTGCGTGCCTATTGGGCGGCCGATGAAGAAAACCGCGCGAAGATCGCCGATGCCGCGACGCTGATCCGGGTGGTCGGCGCCGGTGTACCCGAGGGCGAACAGCACTGGCCGTACAGTGAAATCTATCAGCGGCAGATGCAGGCGGAGCTGGGCGCCGATACCGAAGTGCGTTTGCGCATGCACTCGCCGCCGGCGCTGTGGGTGCGTGCACCGAGCCTCGGCGATGGCTGGCTGAAAGTGCCGCTGTACCCGCATCCATTGCGCGGCCAGAAAATCTGGAACGTGCTCGGCTGGTTCCTCGCCATCGGTTTGTTGTCGACCGCGTCGGCATGGATTTTCGTCAGTCAGCTCAACCAGCCGTTGAAACGCCTGGTATATGCCGCCCGACAACTTGGTCAGGGCCGCAGCGTGCGTCTGCCGATCAGTGATACACCGAGCGAGATGACCGAGGTGTATCGCGCCTTCAACCAGATGGCCGAAGACGTCGAACAGGCTGGTCGCGAGCGCGAGCTGATGCTGGCCGGGGTATCCCATGACTTGCGTACGCCGCTGACCCGTTTGCGGCTGTCGCTGGAGCTGATGGGCGACCGCAATGACCTGACTGACGACATGGTCCGCGACATCGAAGACATGGACGCGATTCTCGACCAGTTTCTCGCGTTCATTCGTGACGGTCGTGACGAGTCGGTGGAAGAAGTGGACCTGAGCGATCTGGTGCGTGAGGTGGCCGCACCCTATAACCAGAGCGAAGAAAAAGTGCGCTTGCGACTGGAACCGATCCAGCCGTTTCCACTGCGCCGGGTGTCGATGAAGCGCCTGCTGAACAACCTGATCGGCAACGCCCTGAACCATGCCGGTAGTGGCGTCGAGGTCGCGGCTTATGTGTCTGGCGATACCAGCGCGCCGTACGTGGTGTTGAGCGTGATGGACCGTGGCGCGGGTATTGATCCGTCAGAGCTTGAGGCGATCTTCAACCCGTTCACCCGTGGCGACCGTGCCCGGGGTGGTAAAGGTACCGGGTTGGGGTTGGCGATTGTGAAGCGGATTGCTTCGATGCATGGCGGCAATGTCGAGCTGCGCAACCGCTCCGGGGGCGGACTGGAAGCGCGGGTAAGGTTGCCGTTGGGGTTGATGTTGCCGCGGGATGCGGTCTAACAGTTGAAAAAAAGATCGCAGCCTTCGGCAGCTCCTACATGGTAATCCGAACCCTGTAGGAGCTGCCGAAGGCTGCGATCTTTTGCTTTTAACCTTTGCCCTTGGTCCGGGTCATGTTCGGCCCGCCATTCTTCTCAAGGTGTTCGATGATGATCCCCGCCACGTTCTTGCCGGTGGTGGTCTCGATGCCTTCCAGGCCCGGCGACGAGTTCACTTCCATCACCAATGGCCCGTGGTTCGAACGCAAGATATCCACACCCGCCACCGCCAGGCCCATGACCTTGGCCGCACGCAACGCGGTCATGCGTTCTTCCGGGGTGATCTTGATCAGGCTGGCGCTGCCGCCACGGTGCAGGTTGGAGCGGAACTCGCCCGGTTTGGCCTGACGTTTCATGGCTGCGATCACCTTGTCGCCGACCACGAAACAGCGGATATCCGCACCGCCGGCTTCCTTGATGTATTCCTGAACCATGATGTTCTGCTTCAGGCCCATGAACGCCTCGATCACCGATTCTGCTGCGGTTGCGGTTTCGCACAGCACCACACCGATACCTTGAGTGCCTTCCAGCACCTTGATCACCAGCGGCGCGCCGTTGACCATGTCGATCAGGTCGGGAATGTCGTCCGGCGAGTGAGCGAAGCCGGTGACCGGCAGGCCGATGCCGCGACGCGACAGCAGTTGCAGCGAACGCAATTTGTCTCGCGAGCGGGCGATGGCCACCGATTCGTTGAGCGGAAACACCCCCATCATTTCGAACTGGCGCAACACGGCGCAACCGTAGAACGTTACCGACGCCCCGATTCGCGGGATCACCGCGTCGAAGCCTTCCAGCGGTTTGCCGCGATAGTGGATCTGCGGCTTGTGGCTGGCAATGTTCATGTAGGCGCGCAAGGTGTCGATCACGACCATTTCATGCCCGCGCTCGGTGCCGGCTTCGACCAGGCGACGGGTGGAATACAGACGCGGATTCCGCGACAGCACAGCGATCTTCATGCAACACCTGTGGAGGAGGTAGATACCGGGAACACCGGCTTGTCTTGTACATATTTGATGCCCGGATTGACCACCAGCTGGCCGTCGATCAAGGCTTTGGACCCGAGCAACAGGCGATAGCGCATGGACTTGCGGCAGGCGAGGGTGAACTCGACCTGCCAGACCCGATCACCGAGGGCCAGGGTGGTGCTGATCACGTAGCGCACCTGGGCCTGGCCGTTGGAGCTTTTGATGGTTTTGCGCGTCACCAGCGGTGCTTCGCAACGCCGATGACGCAACTGCACCACCGTGCCCAGGTGCGCAGTGAAACGCACCCACTTCTCGCCATCGCGCTCGAACGGTTCGATGTCGGTGGCGTGCAGGCTGGAGGTGCTGGCGCCGGTGTCGATTTTCGCCCGCAGGCCCGCGACTCCCAGATCCGGGAGCGCCACCCACTCGCGCAGACCGACAACGGTCAAATGGTCAAATGTCTTCAAAAAAATGCTCAACCGTGGCAACCGCTCAGCCCGCAAGGGCCGGATTCGCGGTATTCACGCAGAATAAGGGTTAAAAGGCGACAGATTTCTACGGCCCGGATCGCCGACGCCTCAAGCGGGTGTCGGATGGTGCGCATTGTAATCCGCGGCGGCGTCATTCATGGCACGACAGAAACGGTAGTACAGTTCATCAATATTTCAGAATGAGGAAATTCCATGGCACAAAAAAGCGAAGAGGACGACAAGGTCCGTCTCGACAAGTGGTTGTGGGCGGCGCGCTTTTATAAAACCCGGGCGCTGGCCAAAGCGGCCATCGAAAGTGGCAAGGTGCACTGCCGAGGGGAGCGCTGCAAGCCTGGCAAAGAGCCACGCATTGGCGATGAATTCGAGATTCGTACCGGTTTTGAAGAGCGCACGGTGAGGGTCGACGCCTTGTCGATCGTGCGTCGCGGCGCACCCGAGGCGCAGACGCTGTATTCCGAGACTGAGGCGAGTATTGCCAAACGTGAAGCGGCAGCGGCGATGCGCAAGGCCGGGGCGCTGGGCGTGAGCACCGACGGCAAGCCGAGCAAGAAGCAGCGGCGGGATCTGTTCAAATTTCGTGGGAACAGCAACAGCGATTGACAGACACAGCACACCATTGTGGCGAGGGAGCTTGCTCCCGCTGGAGGCCGAAGGACTCCCTATCCAGTCGATCATGTATTTCAAAGTAAAACCGGGTCGACTGGTTCTGTGACTGCTTACGCAGCCGAGCGGGAGCAAGCTCCCTCGCCACAGGTCTTCACACAACTGTCAGTTCGCGGCAGACACCACACTCATCCGCGAAACCACCGGCAGCTTGCCCAGCAGATTGAAAACCGGCGCAGTCACCTTCAGCCAGAAGTTGGCGGCGTGATAAGCGAACGGTGTGTAATAACCCCAGCCCAACGCCCACACCGCCAGCAGCATGCCGCCGATGTAATCGTCCTGGCCCCAGTGCGCGCCGGCCACCAGACGCGGCAGCATGAACAGCAGTGCCAGGGCCCAGACTGTGAGGAACTGGCCGATCGAGCGACTGAATACGCCCATGAACAGCGCCCAGATCAGCAACACCGAAGCGTGGTCACCGGGGAAGCTCTGACTCGAGCGATCCTTCAGCTCCCAGGCTTTTTCCAGGTGCGGGAAGTAGTCACTCAGGTGCACCGCGCCTTCCAGCACCATCGATGGGCTGCTGTGCTGCCAGTCCATGTGATCGGCGAATTTGGAAAACAGCGCGCGAATCACCACCATCAGCAGCAGAATCGAGAAAAAACCGAAAAAGGCGCGACGTACATCAATCGCCTTGAACACCCAGTCACCCTTGATCAGCAGCGTCAGCAGAATCAGACCTACAACGATGTCGAACGGGCGCAGACTTGCAATTGCCCAGATGTGGAGCCATATGGGGTTGCTGGCCAGTGGTGCATTGAGTGAGCGGAACAGCCACTCGTCGAAAATCACACACAGCATTTGGCCCGTAGGCCATAACCAGAAAGCCAGTAGCGCCAAGGGCACTACGTTACACAGAACCAGCCGGCCGAGGTTCCACCTTGATTGGAACAAACCCGGATTGTTCATAAAATGCCTCCCATGGCTTAGCGCTGGCACCAAAAAGGGTGCCAAGAAGCGCAAATTTTCACGTCTTGTAACCATTTTGTCACCACATTCAGATACCCAAAATTATGACCGACCTAGCGGATACCGATTTCACCCAACGTTTCATCTTCGATGACAGCGACACTCGCGGCGAACTGGTTGCGCTTGAGCGCAGCTACGCCGAAGTCCTCGCCAAGCACCCGTACCCGGAGCCGGTCGCGCAATTGCTCGGCGAATTGATGGCCGCCGCTTCGTTGCTGGTGGGCACCCTGAAATTCGACGGCTTGCTGATTCTGCAGGCGCGCTCCGAAGGCCCGATTCCGCTGCTGATGATCGAATGCTCCAGCGAGCGCGAGATCCGTGGTCTGGCGCGTTATAACGCCGAGCAGATCGCCCCGGATGCGACCCTTGCCGACCTGATGCCGGGCGGTGACCTGACCCTGACCGTCGACCCGACGATTGGCCAGCGTTACCAGGGGATCGTCGACCTCGACGGTGAAACCCTGTCGGAATGCTTCACCAATTATTTCGTCATGTCTCAGCAGGTTGGCACCCGCTTCAAGTTGTTCGCCGACGGCCGTCGTGCCCGCGGCATGCTGCTGCAACAACTGCCGGCCGACCGTCTGAAAGACGAAGAAGATCGTGCCGCCAGTTGGCAGCACATCACCGCGCTGGCCAGCACTCTGAGCGCCGATGAATTGCTCAGCCTGGACAACGAAACCGTCCTGCATCGCCTTTACCACGAAGAGCAGGTGCGCCTATTTGATGTGCAAAACCTGCGCTTCCGCTGCAGCTGCTCGCGGGAACGCTCGGGTAATGCGCTGGTCAGCCTGGGTCTGGAAGACGCGCAGGCACTGGTGGCCGAACGCGGTGGCGAAGTCGAGATCGATTGCCAGTTCTGCAACCAGCGTTACGTGTTCGATGCGGCCGATATTGCTCAATTGTTCGCTGGCGCAGGCGTCGACACGCCGTCAGATACCCGGCACTAAAACGGTTCAGCGCAGGTAAATTCACTGCGTAACGACGGAATTTCGCCGTTACGACGGGAGGACCCTACTCTTTTTGGGCTTTTCTGGCATAATCCGGCCCACTTTTTTCGCGGTAGTAGTGCACGACTTTCTACTACAAAACGTTTGGAGCACACTCGGCCACTGGCCGACGGGGAACCTCATGACGCAAGCCAATAACGCCGTGTACACCGATCTGAGTGTTGATGATCTGGTAAAAGAAGCCCTGCAACGCGGTGAGGGCGAGCTTGCCGATACCGGCGCTCTGGTTGTTCGCACCGGTCACCGCACCGGCCGTTCGCCAGTCGATCGTTTCATCGTTGAAGAGCCTTCCACCCAGGCCGCTATCGCCTGGGGCCCGATCAACCGCAAGTTCCCGGCCGACAAGTTCGACGCGCTGTGGGCTCGTGTCGAGGCGTTCAACAACGCGCAAGAGCACTTTGTTTCCCACGTGCATGTAGGCGCGGCTGAAGATCACTACCTGGCCGTGAAAATGACCACCCAGACTGCCTGGCAGAACCTGTTCGGTCGTTGCCTGTTCATCAACCCGGCCCAGTACAACCCGGCCGGTCGTGAAGAGTGGCAAGTGCTCAACGTGGCCAACTTCGAGTGCGTGCCTGAGCGTGACGGCACCAACTCCGACGGTTGCGTGATCATCAACTTCGCGCAGAAGAAAGTGCTGATTGCCGGCATGCGTTACGCCGGTGAGATGAAGAAAGCCATGTTCTCCGTGCAGAACTTCCTGCTGCCGGCCGCTGACGTGCTGCCAATGCACTGCGCTGCCAACATCGGCGAAGAAGGCGATGTGACCCTGTTCTTCGGTCTGTCGGGCACCGGTAAAACCACCCTGTCGGCCGATGAAAGCCGTTACCTGATCGGTGACGACGAACACGGCTGGGGCGAAGGCGTTGTCTTCAACATCGAAGGCGGCTGCTACGCCAAGTGCATCGACCTGTCCGAGAAGAACGAACCGGTCATCTGGAAAGCCATCAAGCACGGCGCCGTCCTGGAAAACGTGGTCATCGACGATGCCAAGCACGCCGACTACGCCGATGTCAGCCTGACCCAGAACAGCCGCGCGGCCTACCCGCTGGAGCACGTTGCCAAGCGTTCCGCGAAGAACCTGGGCGGCGAGCCAAACGCGGTGATCTTCCTGACCTGCGACCTGACCGGCGTCCTGCCGCCAGTGTCGATCCTCAACGAAGAACAAGCGGCCTACCACTTCCTGTCCGGCTACACCGCACTGGTGGGCTCGACTGAAATGGGTTCGGGTAGCGGCATCAAGTCGACCTTCTCCACCTGCTTCGGCGCACCGTTCTTCCCGCGTCCGGCTGGTGAATACGCCGAGTTGCTGATCAAGCGCATCCGCGGCTTCGGCTCCAAGGTCTACCTGGTCAACACCGGCTGGACCGGCGGTGGCTACGGCGTCGGCAAACGCTTCAACATCCCGACCACCCGTGCGGTGATCGCCGCGATCCAGAGCGGCGCACTGATCGGTGCCGCCACCGAGCACCTGGACACCATCAACCTCGACGTGCCACTGGCCGTACCGGGTGTTGAAACCAACCTGCTCAACCCACGCAACACCTGGGCTGACAAGGCTGCCTACGACGAAGCGGCCAAGGCCCTGGCCGGTCTGTTCATCGAGAACTTCAAAAAGTTCGAAGTGAGCGACGCGATCAAGGCTGCGGGTCCTAAGTTGTAAGAGTGGTTTGTTGTGAACTGAAAAGCCGCCTCTAGGGGCGGCTTTTTTGTGGGTCATGGCTTAGCTGTTGTTATCGGTTCAACTGCCATTATTCCCGCAGAATGTTGCTGTAGGTTTTTCGCGTTACGCCGATCACCACCCCACCGGCCTCAACGGATATGCCGGTATGCCGCCAAGTCCAGCACGCTGGTGGTCAATCCACTATCCGGCGCGTAGATCCCGCCCTTCACCGACGAGAAAGGCAAACCTCTGCTGCCCAGCGAAACGTAGCGTTCGCCTTGGTCCAGTTCGGTGAACCAGGTGTAGGAGTACTTTTCCATGGCCTTGTATTTCGCGGCGTCCCTGACCATCGCATCGCCGCATTGCTTCAGGGCGGCCTCGCTCAGGTTCAGGGTGTTGGTCAGTGGGGTGCCCCAGCGCTTGAGGCAGGTTTCGGCGAAGTGGCGCACAAATTGGCCGGGTTCGGCGAGGACCTTCGGGCCGGCGTTGCCGTCAGCGGCAGCGTTGCCGACCAGGGTGGCGTGGCGGCCAGGGATCGGGAAGACGTGCGTGCGTGTACCGGTAGCCGTTTGCGGGATAACGCAGCTGAAACCTTTCGAACGCTCGTCGCGGGCATAGAAGCCAACGTATTCTTTGACGTTGCTGTTGAGTTTGACCCGATGTTCCTGGAAGTTGCCGATACCGGGCACCGGATCAATGGCGAGGATCTTCACCGGAATGCTTTTCAAAGCACTGTCATTGAACATGGCGTTGGCCAGCATATGGCAACTTATACCGCCTCGACTCCAGCCGACCAAGTTGACCTGAGTGGGAAGAATGCCGTCCTTGCGGAACGTTTTAATGATTTGCTCCTGCAACTTCTGCTGGGTCACGCTGCGTTCTCCATAGTTGTATTTACGCCAAAACCAGGAGCCTTCGATTTTTACATCTTCAATGGGAATGCCGGCCGCTTTGAGACGGTTGTATTCCGCTTCGGTCAGTTGCTGGCGTTGCCAGTCGCACTTGCCTTTGATGATGTTCATTGCGTGCAGCACGTTTTCCTCCCAGCCCTTGCCGAACAACGTGCCGCTGAGACCGTAGTCGGCAGATTTGGTGAACAGCTCATCGGCCTGCAGGTTACTGGAGCCGGGGCCGTCGACGACAATCCATTCGGCGAACTCGCGGCCCGCGTGGTGCGAAGCGAGAGTGGACACCAACTCGCCGTTCCAATAGTTGTTGTTGCTGGTGTCGAACTTGGTGGAACCCGTGCCGCAAAAGAAAATAGTCAATGTGCTCATCATGTTGCTCTTGAATGAATTAAGAGCAAGCAGGCTAGTTTTTTATATTGCGGATATGAAGTGGTTAGTTGTTGCGTTGTTTGTGCGCGTGATTTTATAAAGCGTTTGCAAGTTGAAGTTTTGCTACTTCCAGAAGTTCGCAGCCGTCCTGGGTCAATAAATACAGGGCGTTGACGATGTTCGGGATGTCTTTGACATCGGCCTGTTTGAAACACAAACAGTAAAGAGTCTCCAGCAAATCGCTGGCGGCACGCAGGCGTTGATGCGCAGCATCGAGCAGTTCGCCGTGGCTGGCTTGGGTATCTATGGTCAGCACCGGATGATCGCCGCCGGTGCTTTTGAGCGGGCGATAACGATTGGCCAGCGGGTTATGCATGTTCATGTTCAGACGTGTCCTGTACGAAGTCGCTCCAGTGGTTGCAGCCGCGCCGGCCACTATAGAAGTGCGTGGCAAGGGGTCACAAGACCGCCGTGATGGACGGAGTTCGTAGGGGTTTTTCCGGGACTCGGGCAATTGCCCTACAAGGTTTTGCAGCTTTTTCGAGGTAAAACCCTTAGCGCAGAAATTTCCCACGGGATTCACAGGCGTTTCTTGAGAATCCTCTGTATGGTGCGCGCCAGAAACTGTAGGACGTTGCCAAACGTCCGATGCGCGCTTAAAGGGAATTGAGTATGCGGTGGCTACGAATAGCCTCGATTTTATTGCTGTGGACCAGTGGTTGCCGCTTGGCCGTAGCTGCTGATGCCGGCAACGGCTGGATGTTTGTCGATCTGCAACGCACCGGCTGGCCCGACGCGCTGTCCAGCCAGGCCCGCATCGATACTGCTTCACGTGCCGAAGTGTTGATGTTCGCCAAAGTCCTGCTGGCGAGTGAAACGCTGGATGCAGGCGCACTGCAACGGCAACTGGATGTGCCGCATGTGCGGCTCAAACCGATCCGGCAGGTGCGCGAGGGACTGTGGGAGCGTTTGCTGGGCATTTATCGCAACGCCAGTCAGGACTGTGGCGAACAGCTGTTCTGTGCACGAGTGCGCAGTGTGGCGGACCTGCGACAACTGGCGGCGGCGTTTACCGGCGATATCAGTCCGGCCCATGCACAGTGGGCGAGCAAGAGCCAGGGTGTGCATGAACAGGAACTGAATGCGCAACTTCGCGTGGCGGTGCTGCGTCCCTAGGGTCGTCGTTGCGGCGAGAACTATGTGATTGCGTGGCCTGCGGTGGCGCACATGGCGAGGGGCGGAATGTCATCGGGGAGTTGCATGCATCCGCCCAGCAACAGCGATGCGAGCGTCAGGGTGAGGAGCAGTTTCAGTCTGTCGGACATGTTTATTCCTTGAGTTGATCCACGGGTGTCGGCCGTCCTGGCACGACGCTCGTTTCGTGGATGCGGCGCACGTTACCTGCCTTGCGGTCAGGCCGGCGAGAGGCAAATTGTTTCCTTGTTTGATCCGGTGGCATCCGCCCCGGCGCTGTATCATTCCGTATCGAATTGACCCCGACCTTTTCTCGACTCGCTGTGATCGCCCGCTAGGCTGTTGGCATCACAGCGGTCAACGGAGTGACAGCGCATGCACCACACCCTGGAACAGGTTTTCGGTTATCCACAGTTTCGACCCGGACAGGAAGCGGCAATCAGCGCTGTACTGGCCGGGCGCTCGGCGGCGGCGATTTTCCCCACCGGATCCGGCAAGTCACTGTGCTATCAAGTGCCGGCACTGTTGCTGCCGCATCTGACATTGGTGGTGTCGCCGCTGTTGGCGTTGATGCAGGATCAACTGGCATTCCTCAAACGTCACGGTATCAGTGCCGGCAGCATCGATTCGGCGCAAAGTCGCGATGATGCCAATGACGTGATGGCCCGCGCCCGTTCGGGTGAATTGAAGATTCTGATGATTTCGGTGGAGCGTCTGAAGAACGAGCGTTTTCGCAACTTTTTGCAGCAGGTGCCGATCTCGTTGCTGGTGATTGATGAAGCGCACTGTATTTCGGAATGGGGCCACAACTTCCGCCCCGACTATCTGAAGCTGCCGGACTATCAGCACCAGTTCAACATCCCGCAAACCCTGCTGCTGACGGCTACGGCGACGCCGAAAGTCGTCGCCGACATGCAGGCCAGATTCGCCATCGCCGCCGCTGATGTGGTGACCACCGGCTTCTATCGACCCAACCTCAATCTGCTGGTGGAACCGGTACGCGGCGAGGACAAGCGCCGGCGCCTGGTGGAGTGGATGAGCGAGCGTCCAGGTCAGCCGAGCATTGTCTACGTGACGCTGCAGAAAACCGCCGAACACATCGCCGAGCATCTGGGGCGCAACGGCATACAGGCCCAGGCCTATCACGCCGGTTTGCCCAATGATCAGCGCGAGGCGATTCAGAAGGGGTTCATGGCCGGGCAGTCCAATTGCATCGTCGCAACCATTGCCTTCGGTATGGGGATCGACAAGAGCGACATCCGCAATGTAGTGCATTTCGATCTGCCGAAATCCATCGAGAACTACAGTCAGGAAATCGGTCGTGCCGGACGCGACGGGCAGCCGTCGGATTGCCTGGTGCTGGCCAACCGCGACAGCGTCAACGTGCTGGAAAACTTCGTCTACGGCGATACCCCGGAGTGTGAAGGGATTCGTTGTGTGCTGGAAGAAATGCAGGCTGCCGCAGCCGAAGGGCAGTGGGAGTTTCTGCTCGGGCCGCTGGCCGATCAGAGCAACATTCGCGCGTTGCCGCTGAAAACTTTACTGGTGCAAATGGAGCTGCGCGGTTTGATCGCGCCGCGCTATGCCTATTACGCCGAATACCGTTTCAAATACCTGCTGGAGCCGGAAGCCTTGCTTGAGCGTTTCGACGGTGAGCGCAGGGATTTCGTCGCGGCCATCATCCACACCTCCAGTCGCGCACGCACCTGGGCCACGGTGAATTTCGAAGCGATGTACACGCAGTATTCGGCTGAGCGCAACCGGGTGGTGAAGGCGCTGGATTACTTTCAGGAGAAGGGCTGGGTCGAGCTTGAGAGCAAGCAGATGACCGAGGTCTACACCGTGCTGCACAGTGATTTCGACAGCGCTGTTTTGAGCGCCGAATTGCATGCGTATTTCACCCGGCATGAACAGACTGAAATAGCACGGATTCACGCCATGCTCGAACTGTTCGGCACTGAGCGCTGCCTGGGCCATCGCCTGGCCGAACACTTCGGCGATCACAACGCCCCCGAGCGATGCGGGCACTGTTCGGTGTGCCACGGTGATGTCGCGCGCCTTCCGGCGCCTCCCGAGTTGCCAGCGCTTGTGGATAAAAACTTCGCGACGCTGTGCGGTGATTTTATCCACAGGCACGAACAGCACACTGGCAGTGTGCCGACGGCGGATCGGCTGACGCGGTTTCTGTGCGGGATCAGTGTGCCGTTGTTCACCAGGTTAAAGGCACGGACGATTTCGGGGTATGCGGCGCTGGAGGAGTATCCGTACGCCGAGGTTCGCAGTTGGGCTCAAGAACATCTCTGATAGGTCGGTAGCTCCTGCAGTGTGCGATTTCAGGGCGATTGGGGTTTATCAATGCGCTGAATGTCGCTCATCACGGTAATAAACTTCAAAAACGTCCGGTGCCTGACTATGGTGAAGGCTGTCTTTGGATCGCCAACAAGAGAACAACATGAGCCAGACATCCTTCGATATTCAGCAAGCTGCCGTGATCGGCGCGGGCACCATGGGCCGCGGCATTGTCATGTGCCTGGCCAATGCTGGCATCGCCGTGCAGTGGGTTGATAACAATCCACAAATGCTTGAGCAGGCACTGGCGACGGTGGCCGACACCTATGCACACAATGTGCGCCAGGGCCGGATCGATCAGGTCGAAGCCGACGCACGCCTTGCCCGGATCAGCGCGGCGGCGGATTACCCGGCGATTCGCAATGTCGATCTGGTGATCGAAGCGGTATACGAAAACCTTGAGCTCAAGCAGAAGATCTTTCGCGAGCTGGATGGCCTGCTCAAGCCTGAGGCGTTGTTGGCGAGTAACACTTCGGCGCTGGATATCGACGCGATTGCTGCTGCGACTCGACGTCCGTCGCAAGTGCTCGGCCTGCATTTCTTCAGCCCCGCGCACATCATGAAACTGCTGGAAATCGTCCGTGGGGCACAGACTTCGCCGCCTGCACTGGAAGCGGCGCTGGCGCTGGGCAAGCGCATGGGCAAGGTCAGTGTGGTGTCGGGCAACTGCCACGGCTTTATCGGCAATCGCATGCTGCATCCGTATGTGCTGGAGGCGCGCAAGATGCTGCTTGAGGGCGCTTATCCACAACAGGTGGATGCGGCGCTGCAGGGGTTCGGTTTCGCCATGGGGCCGTTCCGCATGTATGACGTCGTCGGTATTGATCTGGAATGGCGCGCACGCGAGCTGGCCGGCAAGGGGCAGGATGCGCCGGAGGTTCAGGTGGACAACCGTTTGTGCGAGATGGGCCGCTTCGGGCAGAAATCCGGCAATGGTTATTATCACTATGAGCCGGGCAGTCGACAGGCCGAGCCTGATCCCGAAGTCGATGCACTGGTGCTGCGGGTCAGCGAAGGGCTGGGCTTCCAGCGCCGCGCGATCGGTCCGGAGGAGATTCTGGAGCGTTGCCTGCTGGCGCTGGTCAACGAGGGCGCAAAGATTCTTCAGGAAGGCATTGCCGGGTCGGCCCATGATATTGATCTGGTGTACCTGAACGGCTACGGCTTCCCGGCCGACAAGGGCGGTCCGATGGCCTGGGCGGATCAGCAGGGGCTGGCGGACATTCATCAGCGCTTGCTGGCACTGCAAACGCGGCAGGGTGATCAGTGGCAACCGGCGCGCTTGATTGGCGAGCTGGCGGCTCAGGGCAAGGGGTTTGCCGAACGCTGATTGCTAGAGCCACCACGGTTTCGCCTTTAGACTGCTCGCAAAACTTCCTGGATCAATGCTGATGTCCAACCCGATGCCACAACGCTCCGATTACCCGCATTTCCAGGCGGTCACCACGCGCTGGCACGACAACGACGTCTACGGGCATGTGAATAACGTCACCTATTACAGCTTCTTCGACACTGCAGTGAATACCTACCTGATCCAGGTCGGCGGCCTGGATATTCATGACGGCGAGGTGGTGGGGTTTGTGGTCAGTTCGGCCTGTGACTACTTTGCCTCGATCGCTTTTCCGGACTTGATCGAGATCGGTCTGCGGGTCGGCAAGCTGGGCAACAGTTCGGTGCAATACGAACTGGCGGTGTTCAAGGTCGGTGAAACTGAGGCCTGTGCGGCGGGGCGTTTCGTCCATGTATTCGTGGAACGAACGAGCAATCAGCCGGTGTCGATTCCAGGCAGATTGCGTGAAGCGCTGGAGCGTCTGGTGGTTTGAACCAGGGCAAAAAAAATCGCAGCCCTTGGGCTGCGATTTTTGCTTTCCCGCTTAACGCAACGGATTAGTCGCGATAGTAGCGGTGATGCTTGCGGTGACCATAAGCGTGGCCACGGCCAGGATGACGGTCGCGGTAGTAGCGACGGTCGTCGCGGCCACGATCGTAATGACGACCTTCGTCACGGCTTTCGTTACCCATGTAGTTGCCCAGCGCGCCACCGGCGCCGCCACCTGCTGCGGCGCCGATCAGGCTGCCGGTGGTGCCGCCCATGCTGCGGCCGACCACGTTACCGCCGGCTGCGCCCAGCGCACCACCGATGGCCGCTTCGCCACGGCTGTGCTTGTTGGCGCCGACCGCGCTACCACCCGCGCCGCCCAGGGCTGCGCCAATGGTTGAACCTGTATTGCCGCCTAAAGACTGACCGACGACCGAGCCAAGAACCCCGCCCAATGCGCCGCCCACACCTGCTTCGGTGGTGCCTCCGGCAGAAGCGAAGCCACTGACCAGGCCAAGGGACAACAAGAGAATCGAGGAGAACTTCATAGAGGAGCCTCAAAGGGATGACGGCGCGATCCTGAGGCTCTGTACCAAGACTGACAATCGAAATCCGACGAATAACACGACCTGTATACAATTCTGCAAGTTGCTGTTTTGTATGCGGAACTTAAGCGATTTTCGCCGGTCTTTAGCTACTTCACAAAGGCCGCTTTTATGCAAAAGCGGCCTTTTTTGTGGGCGTATGAAAGCTTCAGGACAGAGATTCAACACAAATCTTGTGGCGAGGGAGCTTGCTCCCGTCGGGCCGCGAAGCGGCCCCAAAAAATGCAAAACGGAGGGAGTCCTGCGGCCTCCAGCGGGAGCAAGCTCCCTCGCCACAGGGCAGCGTGTTCAAGCAGACTTGGCCATGATCAAACCCGTCTCGCTCGCCGCCTCAAGACGGATCGCAATGAACTTCGACGTCGGCGTATGGCTGCCATCGCCGGTGCTCTCCAGCGGCACCAGCGGATTCACTTCCGGATAGTAAGCCGCCGCCTGACCCGCCGGAATATCAAACGCCAGCAAGGTAAAGCCCTTCACCCGACGTTCACGGCCATCGTCCCACAGCGACACAATGTCCGCCTTCTGCCCGGGACGGAAACCCAGACGAATGATGTCGGCCTCGTTGGCGAACAGTACGTCGCGTTGGCCCTTGACCCCACGATAACGGTCGTCGAGGCCATAGATGGTGGTGTTGTACTGATCGTGGGAGCGCATCGATTGCAGGATCAGGTCCGGCAGTTGCCCGGTGGCGCGGGTGCGTTCGTGCACCAGATCCTTGGGCAGCCGGTTGGCGCGGAAATTGGCCCGGCCCGACGGGGTGTTCCACTTGCGTGCGCCAGCACTGTTGCCGAGGTAGAACCCACCTGGATTCTTGACCTTCTCGTTGAAGTCCTTGAAACCCGGAATGGTATCGGCGATCAGGTCGCGGATGCGCCCGTAATCGGCCACCAGCCAGTTCCAGTCCACCGGTTTGCTGCCCAGCGTGGCGGCGGCGATCCCGGCAATGATCGCCGGTTCCGAGCGCATCTGGTTCGACAGCGGCTGCAACTGACCATTGGAGGCGTGGACCATGCTGAAAGAGTCTTCCACGGTGACTGCCTGCGGGCCTTCGGTCTGGATGTCGATGTCGGTGCGGCCGAGGCACGGCAGGATCAGCGCGTCCTTGCCGTGGGCCAGGTGGCTGCGGTTGAGCTTGGTGCTGATCTGCACCGTGAGGTCGCAGTTGCTCAGCGCCGCGAAGGTGCGCGGGCTGTCCGGCGTGGCCTGGGCGAAGTTGCCGCCCAGACCGATGAAGACCTTGGCGCGGCCCTCGGCCATGGCATGGATCGCCTCGACCACGTTGTGCCCGTTGTCACGCGGCACCTTGAACTGGAAACGCCGCTCAAGAGCGTCGAGGAACGCCACCGGTGGGCGCTCGTTGATGCCCATGGTGCGGTCGCCCTGCACGTTACTGTGACCGCGCACCGGACACAGGCCGGCACCGGGTTTGCCGACGTTGCCGCGCAGCAGCATCAGGTTGGCGATTTCCTGGATGGTCGGCACCGAGTGACGATGCTGGGTGATACCCATCGCCCAGCACATGATCACATTCTTGCCTTTGGCGTACATGCGCGCCGCTTGTTCGATGTCGACCAGGGTCAGGCCGGATTGCGCGACAATCTGCTCCCACGGCGTGTCATCCACCACGCCGAGATACTCCAGCACGTTGGTGCTGTGGGCATTGAGGAAGTCGTGATCGAACACCGCAGGCTCACCGGCCTTCTGCGCATCGCGCTCCCACTGCAGAAGAAACTTGGCCATGCCGCGCAGCACCGCCATGTCGCCGCCCAGTGCCGGACGGAAGTACGCGGTGTTGGTCGGTTTGTCGCCATTGGTGAGCATTTCCAGCGGATGCTGTGGATGCTGGAAACGTTCCAGACCGCGCTCTTTCAGCGGGTTGATGCACACCACTTGTGCGCCGCGCTTCACGGCTTCGCGCAGCGGTTCGAGCATCCGTGGGTGGTTGGTGCCGGGGTTCTGGCCCCAGACGAAAATCGCATCGGCGTGTTCGAAGTCGTCGAAAGTGACCGTGCCTTTGCCGACGCCAACGCTCTGCGCCAATGCCACACCGCTGGCCTCGTGGCACATGTTCGAGCAGTCGGGGAAGTTGTTGGTGCCGTAGGCACGCACGAACAGTTGATACAGGTACGCCGCTTCGTTGCTGGCGCGGCCCGAAGTGTAGAACTCGGCTTGATCCGGGCTCGACAACGCTTGCAGGTGCTTGCCGATCAGAGCGAAGGCGTCATCCCAGGCGATCGGCTTGTAGCGGTCGGTCTGCGCGTCGTAGACCATCGGCTCGGTCAGGCGGCCCTGGTATTCAAGCCAATAGTCGCTCTGCTCCAGCAACGACGTGACGCTGTGTTTGGCGAAGAACTTGCCGTCCACTCGACGCTTGGTCGCTTCCCAGTTCACCGCTTTGGCGCCGTTCTCGCAGAACTTGACCATGCCACTTTCCGGCGAATCGCCCCAGGCACAGCCTGGGCAGTCGAAGCCGCCGTTCTGGTTGGTCTTGAGCATCATGCGCAGGTTTTTCAGCGCGTTGTCGCTGGTCAACCAGGCCTGAGCCACACTGATCAGTGCACCCCAGCCGCCGGCAGGGCCCTTGTAAGGCTTGTAGCGCGGGACAGGTTTCTGGTCGGCTTGATGATGTTGGCTCACGCTTGGTTCTCCATCGCTGGGCTGTAGACCCGCGGCGCATTCTTCTGCGGCAGGTGGATGAGATTGAGGTTGTGGCGACGGGCCCATTGCACGGCAAGGCCCGTGGGCGCGGACAGGCTGACCAGCGTCTGGATCCCGGCGCGCAACACTTTCTGGATCAATTCGAGACTGCACCGGCTGGTGACAATCGCCAGGCCGCCGTCGGTGCAAATCTTCTGGCGGATCAGCCCGCCAATCAGCTTGTCGAGGGCGTTGTGCCGACCGATGTCTTCACGGCCCAGCAGCAATTCACCGCTGGCGTTCATGAACACTGCGGCGTGTACCGCACCGCAGTGCTGGCCGAGGGGCTGGAACGCGCCGATGCGCTGGCGCAGACCGTCGAGCCATGCGGCGGGCGGCAGCGGTGCGCCGGGCAGGACTTGCAGATCGGGCAGGGCTTGCTCGACCGCTTCAACGCCGCACAGACCGCAGCCGCTGGTGCCGGCCAGTTGTCGGCGCTGTTGTTTGAGGTTCCAGAAGGCGCGGTTGGCGATGGTCACTTGCGCGTATTGCGCCGAGCCCGAGCCGGTCAGTTGCAGGTCATAAATGTCGCTGGCGTCTGCGATGATGCCGCTGCCGAGGCTGAAACCGACGATGAAATCTTCCAGATCCGTCGGCGTCACCAGCATCACCGCCTGACTGATGCCGTTGTAGGCGATCGCCAGCGCGACTTCCTCGGCGAGCGCGGTGCTGGCCGATTCCACAAGGGGCAGATCGCTGTAACTGTAGGTCTGGCTGGCGGCGGGCGCGGGCGTTTGAAGTGCAGGCGCCGCGCAAGTTGGGCGCTTGGCGTTCATGGCATCACCGACGGATTGATCAACGCTAAGACTAGGCGCGGCAACTTGTCGCGTCTAATCGCTACTGTCGATCTATTGATAGACGCCGTCGATCAAGCAAGGGACCGCGATCTGCGGGACGCGCGCCAGACGCTTGAGCCAGCGGCGGAGCCGGGTCATTGGTCGGGCTGGAACCGGGTCCGGCAAACGTGGTCTAGGCTTGGACGTCTGGAATCCAAATCAAGGAGTGTGCGCCATGAGTCTGTTGAGCTTTGTGAAAGAGGCCGGTGAGAAACTGATCGATCTGCTGACCCCTGGTAATGCCAATGCCAGCGAGCAGTTGAAGGAACACATCAGCAAGGTCGGGCTGGGCAATCCGAATGTTCAGGCAACCGTGGATGGCGACAAGGTGACTGTTACCGGTGAGGTAGCGAGCCAGGAGGAGAAGGAAAAAATTCTGCTGGCGGTGGGTAACATCGAAGGCGTGGGCAGCGTTGATGATCAGATCACCGTGACCGGTCCGGTTGTGGCTGCAGCACGTTTTGTAGTGGTGAAAAAGGGCGACACCCTCAGCGCGATTTCCCTGGCGGTGTATGGCAACGCCAACCAGTACAACAAGATCTTTGAGGCCAACAAACCAATGCTCAAGGATGTAAACAAAATCTACCCGGGCCAGACCCTGCGTATCCCCGAGTAACACAACATCCCGTAGGAGCTGCCGAAGGCTGCGATCTTTTGATCTTGTTTTTTAAACAATCAAAGTCAAAAGATCGCAGCCTTTGGCAGCTCCTGCAGGAAATCAGAGTCCCTGAATCAAATCGCGGTAATCTTCAACTGCCGCAAACTCAGCCGTGTCCTTCGGCCCCTTGCGACTGTCCGGCTCTTTCACCGCCAACAAATGCGTCACACCAAATTCCCGCGCACTGCGCAGAATCGGCAACGTATCGTCAATGAACAGACTGCGCGCCGGATCGAAACCGATATCCGCCTGCAAGGCATCCCAGAACTGCGGGTTCTCTTTGGGATAACCGTAATCGTGTGAGCTGATCAGCCGTTCGAAATAGGGCGCCAGTTCGATCCGCTCCAGTTTCAGCGACAGTGAATCGCGATGCGCGTTGGTGATCATGATCACCCGTTTGCCGGCCTCTTTGATCGCCTGCAGAAAGGTGTCGGCATCCGGACGCAGCGCGATCAGGTGCGCGGTCTCCCGTTTCAGTTCACGTACCGAGAGCTTCAGTTCGGCACTCCAGAAATCCAGGCAGTACCACTGCAGCTGTCCGGCATGGCGCTCGAACAACGGCTGCAGCTCCATGTCGGCCATGGCCCGGCTCACTCCGTGCAGATCGGCGTAGCGTTGTGGCAGGTGTTCCAGCCAGAAGTGGTTGTCGAAGTGCAGGTCCAGCAAGGTACCGTCCATGTCCAGCAGAACGGTATCGATGTCAGACCATGGTAAAGAAGGCATGGCAACGTCTCGAGCGGTAGAAAGATATCCGACACAAACAATCGGGAAAGCCGCGTTATAGTAGCGCGTTCACGCCAAGGAGCTTTGCATGCGCCAGAAACCCACTGTACTCGCCCGCGAGATTGTCGCCACCAGTCGCCTGTTTTGCGTCGAAGAACTGAAGTTGCGTTTTTCCAATGGCGTGGAACGCACCTACGAGCGTCTGGTCGGCAAAGGCGCGGGCTATGGCGCAGTGATGATCGTGGCAATGCTCGATAGTGAACATGCGGTGCTGGTCGAGGAGTACTGCGGCGGCACTGATGAATACGAATTGTCCTTGCCCAAAGGCTTGATCGAGCCGGGTGAGGATGTGCTGGCCGCGGCCGAGCGCGAGCTCAAGGAAGAGGCCGGTTATGGCGCTCGTCAGTTGGAGCATCTGACCGAATTGTCGTTATCGCCCGGTTACATGAGTCAGAAGATTCAGGTGGTGCTGGCCACCGACCTGTATGAAGAGCGATTGGAGGGCGACGAGCCCGAGCCGATGCGGGTCGACAAGGTCAACCTGCGTGAACTGGCGGCGCTGGCGCAGAATCCGCAATTTTCCGAGGGACGCGCCTTGGCGGCGTTGTACCTGACCCGCGATCTGCTGGGACAGCGCGGGTATTTTCAGTCATGAGTGAGATATCGATGAAGTTTCCCCATCCGTTAATGGCGCCGGTGGTTACGTTGGCCTTGCAGGCTGGCGAGGCGATTCTGCCGTTCTGGCGCTCTGGCGTGGAGGTCACCGCCAAGTCTGATGATTCACCGGTGACCGCAGCGGACATGGCCGCGCACCACGTGATCGTCGCCGGGCTGACCGCTCTGGACTCCAGTATTCCGATTCTGTCCGAGGAAGATGCCAGCATCCCGCAGAGCGTGCGCGCCGGGTGGCAGCGCTGGTGGTTGGTGGACCCGCTGGATGGCACCAAGGAGTTCATCAGCGGCAGCGAAGAATTCACCGTCAATATCGCCCTGATCGAAAACGGGCGGGTGGTGTTTGGCGTGGTGTCGATGCCGACCAATGGCCGGTTCTATGTTGGCGGTGCCGGTCTCGGCGCGTGGCGTGGGGACAAGGGTGGTTCGCCGGTGGCGATTCAGGTGCGTGACGTGCTCGCGCCCGGTGAAGCGTTTACCGTGGTGGCGAGCCGTCGCCACTCCAGTGCGGAGCAGGAACGTCTGCTCGCCGGTTTGAGCGCTAGCCTGGGCGAGTTGCAACTGGCAAACATCGGCAGTTCGCTGAAGTTTTGTCTGTTGGCTGAAGGGGCGGCGGATTGTTATCCGCGATTGGCGCCGACTTCGCAATGGGACACTGCGGCAGCGCAGGGCGTGCTCGAAGGTGCAGGCGGCGAGGTGCTGGATCTGCAGGGCGACGCGTTCTGTTACCCGGCGCGGGAATCGCTGCTCAATGAGTTCTTTCTGGCGTTGCCGGCGAAAGCGGCTTGGCGTTCAAGACTGTTGGAGCTGGCCCGCTCATAAGATCAAAAGATCAAAAGATCGCAGCCTGCGGCAGCTCCTACGGAGGATTTAGCATTTCCCTGTAGGAGCTGCCGAAGGCTGCGATCTTTTGCTTCAGCGGTGCAAAACGTACTGCCCGCGAAACGTCACTGCATCCTCATCACTGCCGGTGTTGACGATTCGCGTATCGAGGGTCAATCGCGCGCGTCCATAGCGCTGATACATCGCCAGAAACTTCTTCCAGACGGCTGCCTGCGGGGCCGGGCAAATGGCCGTGGCATCGCCGGTTACCGGCAACGGATAGCTGATCTGGCCTTCCTGAATCACGATGTGCCCGTCTTCAATGCCTTCTTCCTTCAGGCGCAGATGCAGCCAGCCCCAACCCGCCAGCACCGCGCCGCAGTAGAGACTGCCGCCGAACATGGTGCTCTTGTGATTGACGTTCGGCTCCAGCGGCAAGTGCAGACTCAATTGCTGCTCGTGCCAGCCGAGGACCTTGAGGCCCATCTCGCGGGTCAGGGGAATGTCGTGATGCAGCACCGATTCCAGATAGCGACTGTCGCGGCTCATTCGGCTTCGTCTCCATGGGCGTTACTGTCGGCGAAATTCAAGCCGTGCTTGCGCAGTTTGTCGTGCAGGGTCTTGCGCGGAATGCCCAGGGCTTCGGCAAGGCTGCGCACCGAACTGTGGGAGCGCGCCAGTTCGGCGGCAATCAACGATTTCTCGAAGTTTTCCACTTGCTCGCTGAGCCCGCCACTGATGACTTCGACGGCGGTGCCGCCGCCTTCACTTCCACTGTTGTCCAGCGCCAGCTCCAGACCGAGGGCGAAACGCTCGGCGGCGTTCTGCAGTTCGCGCACATTGCCGGGCCAGCTATGGCGCAAGAGTAAAGCGCGTTGCGCCGGTTGCAGTTCGTGAGGCGGCAGACCATGGCGGGCGCTGGCTTCGTCGGCGTAATGCTGGAACAGCACCAGCGCATCTTCGCCGCGTTCGCGTAGTGGCGGAATGCGCAGCGGCGCCACGTTCAGACGGTAATACAAGTCGGCGCGGAAGCGTCCTTGATCGGCGGCTTGCCGCAGGTCTTCCTTGGTCGCGGCGATGACGCGGATGTCCAGCGGGATCAACTGATTGCCGCCCAATCGTTCAACCACACGCTCTTGCAGCATGCGCAGCAGTTTCACCTGCACGTCCATGCTCATGCTTTCGATTTCATCGAGGAACAGTGTGCCGCCATTGGCGAATTCGAACTTGCCGATCCGGCGTTTCTGCGCGCCGGTGAACGCGCCCGGCTCATGGCCGAACAGCTCGCTTTCGACCACCGATTCGGCCAGCGCCCCGGCGTTGATCGCCACGAACGGCCCGTTACGCCGGCTCGACAAATCGTGCAGCGCACGGGCCACGACCTCTTTGCCGGCGCCGGTTTCACCGAGAATCAGCACGTCGGCCTTGGTCGCCGCCAGTGCGCCGATCTGCTCGCGCAAGCGCAGCATCGGCGCCGAATGGCCGACCAGTCGCGCGCTCAATTCGTTACGGTCGCTCAGGGCCAGACGCAGGCTGCGGTTGTCCAGCACCAGCCGGCGCAGGGCGAGGGCGCGGCGCACGCTGTCGAGCAGGGCATCGCTGGCGAACGGTTTTTCCAGAAAGTCATAGGCGCCGGCACGCATTGCCTGCACCGCCAGCGGAACGTCGCCGTGGCCGGTGATCAGCAGCACCGGCAGCTCCGGATCCTGAGCGTGCAATTCGCTCAACAGCTCCAGGCCGTCCATGCCCGGCATGCGGATGTCGCTGACCACCACACCGGGCCAGTCACGCTCCAGTTGCGCGGCGAGACCTTTGGCCTCGGACAACGGGAGGATTTTCAGCCCGGCCAGGTCCAGGGTCTGGCCGAGGGCCTGACGCAGGTGCGGATCGTCGTCGATCAACACCACCTGAATGCGATTGTCGATGGTCATGCACTTCGATCCTCGGACGGTTGCAGGCTGACCCCGGGTGCGCCGGCGCGCAGCCGCAGGGTGATCAAGGCGCCGCCTTGCTTGTGGTTGGCGAACGACAGTTCACCGCCGAAGGCGCGCATCAGGGTTTCACAAATCGCCAGCCCCAGACCAAGGCCCTGAGTGCGGGTCTTGGTGGTGTAGAAGGGCTCGCTGGCGCGGCCGAGGGCTTCCATGCAAAAGCCCGGGCCGTTGTCGCGAATGTACAGATTGACGCCTTCGGCCGTGGATTCGGCACTCAGCCACAGTTTGCGCGGCGGGCCTTTTTCGGTCAGCGCATCGAGGGCGTTGGCCAGCAGATTGCCGAGCACCTGGCGCAGTCGGGTTTCCCCGGCCTCGACCCACAGGGTGGCGGCGGGCAGGTCGCGGATCAGCTCGACTTCCATGCTGCGGCGCCGTTTGGCCAGCAATGCCAGCGCATCATCCAGCGCCGGTTGCAGGGCCACGCTTTCCGGAGCATGGCGGTCGCGGCGGGCGAAGGCACGCAGGTGGGCGATGATCGAGGCCATGCGCCCGGTCAGTTCGCTGATCAGTTTGAGGTTGCCACGGGCGTCTTCGGTGCGTTGGTGATCAAGCAGCACTTCGGCGTTTTCCGCGTAGCTGCGGATCGCCGCCAGCGGCTGATTGAGCTCGTGGCTGATGCTCGCCGACATCGTGCCCAGTGCCGAGAGTTTGCCGGCCTGGACCAGATCATCCTGGGCCCGTACCAGTTCCTGCTGCGCCTGTTCGCGCTCCAGCACTTCCTGCTTGAGGCGGCGGTTGAGGCCTTCCAGATCACTGGTCCGCTCCGCCACCCGGCCTTCGAGTTCACGACGGGCCTTGGCTTCGAAGGCAATACGTTCCAGATAATGCCGACGGCGCTGCATCATCAAACCGAGCAGGAGCATCACCACCAACAGCGTGGCACCACCGATGGCGACAACGGTGCGCACCGGACGATCGATCAGCGTGCGCGGGGCAAGGATGCTGACGCTCCAGCCGGTTTCGGCGATGTTCACGGTCTGCGTCAGCCAGGCGTTTTCGCTGAGGTTCAGAGGGCGCGGCTCGCGGGTCGGATAGGGCAGGATCGCGGTGATCGCCGAGCGCTCGGTTTCGCTCAACGTCCGGGTCGATCGGAAACGCCACTCCGGGCGCGAGGTAAGGATGACCACGCCGTTATGGTCGGTCACCAACAGTTGTTCCGGGGTTTTGCCCCACAGGCTTTCGGTGTGATCGAGGTCGACCTTGATCACCAGCACACCGATGATTTTTTCGCCATTGCGCACGGCGGCGGCGAAGAAATAACCGCGTTTGGCCGACGTAGTGCCGAGGCCGAAGAAGCGTCCCAGACGCCCAGCCATGGCCTCGCTGAAATACGGACGGAAAGCGAAATTGCGTCCGACGAAACTGTCGTGTTTGTCCCAGTTCGACGCCGCCAGGGTCTGGCCGCTGGTGTCCATCAGGTACATGACTTCTGCGCCAGTCTGTGCGGCGATGTTTTTCAGCAGGCGATTGGCGTTGCCCTGGGTGACGCCGTCGTCCGGTGCCCCGAGTACGGCGCGCAGGGCCGGAAGGTCGCCGAGGATCTGCGGCAACACTTCATAACGGTGCAGGGTACCCAGCAGGTTGGCGACGTAGAGGTCGAGGGTCTGGCGGTTTTGTCCGGCCAGTTCACTGCGGTAATAGCGCTCGGCCAGATGCTCCAGCGGCCACAGCAGCGGCGCCAGACACAGGGCCAGCAGGGCGAGGCTGCGCCAGCGTGGTCTGCGGGGAAGGGTAGGTTTCATGAGCCGAATGCGCCTGTAGTGACAGGCGCATTATGCCTAGGCTCAGGCGAAGACGTCAGCGTCCTTGAGCAGTGCACCGACCTGATCCTTGGCCGACAGCTTCGGCGCTTCGTCCAGTTGCCAGTCGATGCCCAGAGCAGGGTCGTCCCAGCGAATGCTGCGCTCGGACGATGGATCGTAGTAGTTGGTGGTCTTGTAGAGGAATTCAGCGAACTCGCTCAGTACCACGAAACCATGGGCGAAGCCTTCCGGCACCCACAATTGGCGGTGGTTCTCGGCCGACAGGCGTACGGCAACCCATTTGCCGAAGTGCGGCGAGCTGCGGCGAATGTCCACCGCCACATCAAGCACTTCACCGGCAGTGACCCGAACCAGTTTGCCTTGAGTGTTCTGCAGTTGGTAATGCAGGCCGCGCAGCACGCCTTTCTGTGAGCGTGAGTGGTTGTCTTGCACGAACTGGGTGTCCAGACCGGTCGCTTCCTGGAACGCCTTGGCGTTGAAACTCTCGTAGAAGAAGCCGCGCTCGTCACCAAATACCTTGGGTTCGATGATCAGAACACCGGGCAGATCGGTGGTGATTACATTCATGAGGTTTTTTTCCAGATAGATGTGAGTGGCCGACATTCTTGCGCAAAGTGCCGGCGAATGCGAGCGCTTGAATATCTCCGGTCGGGGGTTGCGCATCGTCTGTAGCAATGGCGATATAGGCGCCTAATAAAATTTCAGGGGTCGTCCCATGCCGCTCGCCACGTTGATTCATCGCGCCAGTTTGCCCAGCCCACAGGTCTCTGAGGCGCAGGCCCGGCAGTGGTTGGCGGAGCATTACGGGCTCAGCGGCACGTTACAGGCGCTGGGCAGTCAGCAGGATCTGAACTATCGGGTCGACAGCGAGCGTGGGCGCTTTGTCCTGAAAATCTGCCGCGGCGACTATGCACTGGTCGAGTTGCAGGCTCAGCATGCAGGCCTCAAGTACCTTGGCGAACACTCGTCAGTGCACGTACCCCGGGTGATCCCGGCCGGCAATGGCGCGGATCTGCTGTCGCTGGACTCCGATGGCGAGCCGGTGCACGTGCGGCTGCTGGACTACATCGAAGGTCAGCCGCTGACGCATCTTGATCACTTGGGCCACGACGTGGTGGCCGGTTTCGGTCAGCTGTGTGGCGAGATGGATCTGGCCCTGGCCGGCTTCGATCACCCGGGCCTGCAGCGCACGCTGCAATGGGACGCGCGCCATGCCAGTGCGCTGATCAGCCACCTGCTGCCGGTGATCAAGGATGAACGCCAGCGCGCACTGATCGCGGGCGCCGCCGAGCAGGCCGAACGTCGCTTGCAGCCGCTGCAGGACAAGCTGCCGGTGCAGGCGATCCACATGGACATCACCGACGATAATGCCGTCTGGCAACGCGATGCCAAGCGTCATTGGCAATTGCAGGGCGTGATCGACTTCGGTGATCTGGTGCGCACCTGGCGCATCACTGACCTGTCGGTGACGTGCGCGGCGCTGCTGCACCATGCCGGCGGCGATCCGTTTGTGATTCTGCCAGCGGTGCAGGCTTATCACGCGGTCAATCCGCTGCAACATGAAGAATTGCTGGCGTTGTGGCCGTTGATCGTGGCGCGGGCGGCGGTGCTGGTGCTCAGTGGCGAGCAACAGGTCAGCATCGATCCGGGCAACACCTACAGCCGCGACAACCTTGAACATGAGTGGGAAATCTTCCACGTAGCGACTTCGGTGCCGCTGGCGCTGATGGAGGCGGCGATTCTCACGGCGGTCGGCCAGCCGCTGCCGGCCATTGGCGGTGAAGGTTTCGCGCCGCTGCTGCCGGAACTGGTCGGGCGGGAGTTTGCGCTGATCGATCTTGGCGTCCTGAGTCCGCACTTCGAAGCGGGCAACTGGGAGCAACCGGGCATCGATCAACGGTTGCTGACCGAAGCCGCTGCCGCGCATGGTCTGGCGGCGAGCCGTTACGGACAATATCGCCTGTCGCAGACGCGACCCGACAGTGCGGTCGAGCCCCAGACGTTCCCGCTGCACGTTGAGTTGCGCGTGCCGCAGGGTTCGGCGGTGGAAGCGCCGTTTGCCGGTGTGCTGCATCACGCGGCGGACGGTGTGCTGCAACTCGACGGACCCCGGCTCAGCGTGCGCCTGTGGGGTGTGAGCGCCTCGCTGCACAGTGGCGCGGCGCTGGTCAAAGGTCAGGTGCTGGGGTCGGTCGATGGCCCGTTGAAGGTGCAGTTGAGCCGCGTTGCGTCGCTGGATGCGCCGTTGTTCTGCAGCCCTTCGCGCGCGGCCGCGTGGCAGGCGTTGTGTCCTTCGCCAGCCACGCTGCTCGGGCTGGCCTGCGATGCCGAACCGGAGCTGGACGCCAAAACCCTGCTCGAACGACGTGACGCCAGTTTCGCCCGCACGCAAAAACATTATTACGTCGACCCGCCGCGCATCGAGCGTGGCTGGCGCAATCACCTGATCGACATGCAGGGTCGCTCCTACCTCGACATGCTCAACAACGTCGCGGTGCTCGGCCATGGTCATCCGCGCATGGCGCAGGTGGCGGCGCGGCAGTGGTCGCTGCTCAACACCAACTCGCGCTTCAACTATGCGGCGGTGGCGCAGTTCTCCGAACGCTTGCTGAGGCTGGCGCCGGAAGGCATGGACCGGGTGTTTCTGGTCAACAGTGGCAGCGAGGCCAACGACCTGGCGATCCGGCTGGCGTGGGCCTACAGCGGCGGCCGCGACATGCTCAGCGTGCTGGAGGCCTATCACGGCTGGACGGTCGGCGCCGATGCGGTGTCGACGTCGGTTGCCGACAACCCGCGAGCGCTGGAAAGCCGCCCGGACTGGGTACATCCGGTGACTGCGCCGAACCTCTATCGTGGCGAATTCCGTGGCCTGGATTCTGCGCCGGATTATGTACGCAGCGTCGAAACGCAACTGGCGCATATCGCCGCGCAGGGGCGCCAACTGGCCGGGTTCATCTGCGAGCCGGTGTATGGCAACGCTGGCGGTATCTCGCTGCCGCCGACTTATCTGAAACAGGTCTATGCGCTGGTGCGGGCCCAGGGCGGGGTGTGCATCGCCGACGAAGTACAGGTCGGTTACGGGCGCATGGGCCACTTCTTCTGGGGCTTCGAAGAGCAAGGCGTGGTGCCGGACATCATCTGCATGGCCAAGGGCATGGGCAACGGTCAGCCGCTGGGCGCGGTGATCACGCGTCGGGAAATCGCCGAGGCACTGGAAGCGGAAGGTTATTTCTTCTCGTCGGCCGGCGGCAGTCCGGTGAGCTGCCAGATCGGCATGGCGGTGCTGGATGTGATGGAAGAAGAAAAGCTCTGGGAAAACGCCCGGGTGGTGGGCGGGCATTTCAAGGCGCGGCTGGAGGCACTGATCGATAAACATCCGCTGGTGGGCGCGGTGCATGGTTCCGGGTTCTATCTGGGGGTGGAGCTGGTCCGCAACCGCGAGACGCTGGAGCCGGCCACCGAGGAGACCACGCTGTTGTGCGATCGCCTGCGCGAGCTGGGGATCTTCATGCAACCGACCGGGGATGACCTGAACATTCTCAAGATCAAACCGCCGATGGTCACCTCGCGGCGCAGTGTGGATTTCTTTGTCGACATGCTGGATCGGGTACTTGAGGAAGGCCTCTAAACCAGACCCCTGCAGGAGCTGCCGCAGCCTGCGATCTTTTGATCTGGCTCTTCAAAATCAAAAGATCGCAGCCTGCGGCAGCTCCTACAGAGATTCAGATTTATATCGATAATAGTTGTGTGATTTTAGATGTATGGATGTTTGTTAGCTTCTAATGTCGATATTTATCGGTTATAAAGTCACCATTGCTTCGCATCCCCTCGACGGTTCCCTGGAGTCCTGATCCGATGACCACCTTGAAAAGTACCCCGCGTGACGATGGCTTCTACATGCCGGCCGAGTGGGCGGCGCAGACCCAGACCTGGATGATCTGGCCCGAGCGTCCGGACAACTGGCGCCTGGGTGGCAAGCCGGCGCAAGCCGCGCATGCGGCCGTGGCCAAAGCCATCGCGCGGTTCGAGCCGGTGACGGTCGCGGTGTCGGCCGGTCAGTACGAGAACGCTCGTGCACGCCTCGATGTACCGAATATTCGGGTGGTCGAGATGTCCAGCGATGACGCCTGGGTGCGTGACAGCGGCCCGACTTTCGTCATCAACAACAGCGGCGAAGTGCGCGGTGTGAACTGGGATTTCAATGCCTGGGGCGGGTTTGAAGGCGGTCTGTATTCGCCGTGGAACCGTGATTCGCAGGTCGGTGGCAAGATCCTCGAAATCGAGCGCAGCCCGCGTTATCGCACCGAAGGTTTCGTGCTGGAAGGCGGCTCGATTCATGTCGACGGTGAAGGCACGCTGATCACCACCGAAGAGTGCCTGCTCAATCACAACCGCAATCCGCATCTGGGTCGCGAAGAGATCGAAGCGGTGCTGCGTGACAATCTGGCGGTGGATAAGATCATCTGGTTGCCGGATGGCCTGTTCAACGACGAAACCGACGGCCATGTGGATAACTTCTGCTGCTACGTGCGTCCGGGCGAAGTATTGCTGGCGTGGACCGATGATCCGCAGGATCCGAATTACCCGCGCTGCCAGGCCGCAATGAACGTGCTGCAAAGCAGCACCGACGCCAAGGGTCGCCCATTCACGGTGCACAAGATGCCGATTCCCGGGCCGCTGTACGCCACCGAAGAAGAGTGCGCCGGTGTCGATCCGGTGGACGGTACGCAGGAGCGCAACCCGTCGGTGCGCCTGGCCGGTTCCTACGTGAACTTCCTGATCGTTAACGGCGGCATCATCGCGCCGAGCTTCGACGATCCGATGGACGCGCCTGCGCGGGAAATCCTGCAGAAGCTGTTCCCGCAGCACGAAGTGGTGATGGTGCCGGGCCGCGAATTGTTACTGGGCGGCGGCAATATTCACTGCCTTACCCAACAGCAACCAGCCCCGCACAAAGAGTGAGTTGAGACGTAACAGCCTGAGTTGATTAATAAATCACCGGGCAGCAAGTTTTTTTCGATGGTTGCGAGGAAGCCCGCGGTCCTGTTGGACCGCGGGCTTCTTTGTATCCGCCTGTCGACAAATCGGAAACCTTGGCATAGCTCTTGTATCGGATAACGCGCACTAGGGAGGGGGGGAACTTCAACAGTTCTGTCATATACCTTGGATAACTTAGCCGCTCACGAACGGGGAGAGAGCGCTGAAATGAACGCCGAAGTGAACGTAATCAGCGAGCGGAATTTGCATCCCATGGCCGTAAACGGCGAATCGCTCCAGATTGTCGCGCACTTTTTGAAGTCCAATGGAACGCGTCAGATCAGGGAACCTGATCCGCGCCGGATGATGATTGAGCGCTATCCCGCTGACCTGTTCAGCGAGGCCGAACTGGAAGCGTTATGGGCTGTAATGCAGGGATAAGAAAAAACAACAAGGATTGCTGAAGGCGCTGCCGGGATGGCGGCGCTTTTTTATGCGCGATGGAAAACCATGGCGAACATTGAACCTGTGGGAGGGGGCTTGAAGCGGTAGCCGAACAGGGCAACCCATTCGACCGATTCGCGAAACAGTCTGAGAGCCATTCCGGCGTTTTTCCCCAATGCCCGCAGGGATAATCTGCCGCCATCGATTTTCCCCGTTTGGTTGCCGGAGTTCTCTCATGATCCTTCACTACATTTACGATCCATTGTGCGGCTGGTGCTACGGCGCCAAACCGCTGGTGCAAGCGGCGCAGCAAGTGCTGCCGGTCGTTGCCCATGCGGGCGGAATGATGAGCGGCGCGAATCGCCAGCGTGTTTCGCCGCAACTGCGCGATTACGTCATGCCTCACGACCGGCGCATTGCCGAATACACCGGTCAGCCGTTTGGCGAAGCGTATTTCGAAGGTCTGCTGCGTGATCACTCGGCGGTGTTCGATTCAACGCCACCCATCGCTGCGGTAATGGCGGCAGAGTCCATCGACGGTCGCGGTTTGCAGATGCTCGGGTGTTTGCAGACCGCTCATTACGTGGAGGGGCGGCGGATTGCCGATGAGTCTGTACTGTTCGATGTCGCGGCGCAGATGGGTTACGTACAGACAACTTTCGTGACGGTGTTTAAGTCCGTTGATCCCCAGGCGCATGTCAAAGCCAGTCGCGCGTTGCTGGCCCGACTCGGCGGCCAGGGCTTTCCGACCTTGGCGCTGGAGCAGGACGGGCAATTCACCTTGATCGACATCAGCCCGTGGTTAGGTAAACCGAAGGCGTTTGCTGATTGGTTGGGGCAAGCGGTTGTGGCCGATGAGCCGGCTCAATCCCCCACGCTATGCGATCTAGATGGCTGCGCGTAATCGCGCCGGATTCACTGGTTAAGCGCTTTTCCGAGCAATGCGCTATCGCAAAATTTACGATTCTTAGACGATTTTTACCTATTTAAAGACGATTCTTGAAATTGACACATTATTGAGGGCGCGGCTACGATTCGGCCCAACGCCTGTGGCCAACCGCCATGACTCAAAATAATAAAAGGGCCCGACACGGTTTTACCGTGGGCGGGTCTTTTTGTTTCGGGGTGAAAAAAGAGTGCAATAGCGCCGTTTCAGCCGTTCGACACAGCGCGTTTCAACCCGTAATAAGGAAAACAAAATGTTGAACAAGCGAATCAGTCTGATCGCACTGGGGATGTTGAGTGCCACACAGGCCATGGCTGACGGCCAGGCCGAGTCCAAGGGTTTTGTAGAAGACAGCAGCCTCAAAGTGCTGCTGCGCAATGCCTACATCAACCGTGATTACAAAGACGGCAACGCGGACAAATCCGAGTGGGGCCAAGCGGCTATCGGTACGTTCTCGTCCGGCTTCACCCAAGGCACCATCGGTGTCGGTGTCGATGCTTTCGGCCTGTACGCCCTGAACCTGGAACGCAGCGAAGATCGCAGCGGTGCCGGCGGTATCGACTTCTTCAAACGTGGCGACAGCGGCAAGCCTGCCAATGACCTGTCCAAGGGCGGCGCTGCGGTCAAATTCCGTCTGTCCAACACCGTGCTGACCTACGGTGACCAGATGCCGGCCTTGCCGGTGCTGAACTATGACAATTCGCGTCTGCTGCCGGAAAGCTACACCGGTACCTTGATCACTTCCAAAGAGATCAAAGGCCTGCAACTGGACGCCGGTCGTTTCACTGCCGAGTCGCGCAAAAGCGCTGAAGGCCGTGACAGCGGTGGTCTGAAGGCGATCAACGTGTTGGGCGGCAGCTATCAGTTCACCGAACAATTCAAGGCGGCGCTGTACGCTTCCGACGTCGAAGACGTGCTGAAGAAGCAATACGTGAACGCCAACTACGTGTTCCCGATCGACAAGGATCAGTCACTGACCCTGGACTTCAACGGCTATCGCACCAAACTGGACGACTCCTACGTCCGCGAAAGTGGCGCTACCGGTGATGACAACAAGATCTGGAGCCTGGCAGCAACGTTCGCCACCGGCCCGCACTCGTTCACCGTGGCGCATCAGCGCTCCACCGGAGACAGCAACCTGGGCTACGCCTACGGCGGCTATCAGAAAGAGCAAGGTCGTGTCGGTGACGGTGGCAACACCATTTACCTGGCCAACTCCTACTGGTCGGACTTCAACGCAGAAGATGAGCGCAGCTGGCAGTTGGGCTACGGCTTGGACTTCGGCGCATTCGGCGTACCGGGTCTGAGCTACAACTTCGCTTATGTGCGTGGCGACAACATCACCACCTCCACCAGCGAAGGCGGCACCGAGCGCGAGATTTTCAACCAAGTCAAATACGTCGTACAAAGTGGTCCGGCGAAAGACTTGAGCGTGAAATTGCGCAGCTCGATCCTGCGCGTGTCGCAGAAATCCAGCGAGTACAACGTCAGCGGCAACGAGCTGCGTGTATTCGTGGACTACCCGATCAACATCTTCTGATGAACGATCCGGTGTAAGAAACATGAGAAAAACCCCGACTGGCTCGGGGTTTTTTTTCGAGGTCTTTTCTGCGAAAACCGGAAAAACCCCGTGTTTTTGTCATCTAAAAGTGGTTTTCAAGCGCCTTCAAGTACCGTTTCAAACAGGGCTTTAAATGCCTGAAATTCTTTCTCATGGACGCAAATTCTCCACCTAATAGATTAAGCCGCTCAACGCAGCGGAGAATTTGGTAATGATCGTTTTGAACAGAGAAGTGGGCGAATCGCTACGGCGCGACAAATATGTCAACGTCCAGGGTGGTGACTTCAATCTCTACGGTCATTTTGCCGACTTCGTCAGACTGACCAAAAGTTGGGAAAACATGGAGCCAGACAGTTACTACGGTCAGGCCGAAGCCGGCATGCGTTACCGTCGTTACAGCGACTTTGAATACAACCCGAAAACACGTGAGCTCAAGCAACTCGAGCATCGCGCCTACGTGCAGTCCAAGGAAAACAACGCCTACGTGGGCGGTGTTGTGCGGCACTTTCAGGATTTCTCCGATGAAGTGATCACTTCGCCGGTGATGCGCAGCCTGATCGACACCGATTTTGAAGTGTACAAAAGCGTGCTGCCGGAAGAACTGCACGATGAAATCTGGCAATGCCAGATCCATCAGATCCGCATCGAGATCAAACCCGGCAAGCAACTGGAAATCACCCCGGAAGGGATTCACTGCGACGGTTATCCGTTCAGCGGCGTGCACTTCTGGGGACGCAACAATGTCGAGGGGGCGGAGAGTCGTCTTTACGATATTCACGAGCATCAATTGGCGTCGACCACCTACCAGGAAATTCTCGACACCACTTACTTCCTTGACCGCGACATGCGCCACTACGTGACCCCCGCGCGCAACCCCCACACGCATGCCATGGCGTACCGGCAGATTCTGGCGATTTCCTTCTCGCGGCCCGGGACCGCTTTCGACATTGTTCGCTAATCAGATCACCCCAATCGACGGCGTCGAGTGCTCGACGCCGGTGGTGCTGCGACGCGCCACCGCCAAGGACGCGCAGCGCATGGAGCGCTTTTTCCGCCAGTTCGACGAAGTGTCCTTCTGTGAGTGGCAAGATGCCAAATGCTTGCGCGGCGTGTTGATCCAGAAGACCACCACGGCCTATTTGGCCTTCGATGTCGCGGGCGAGATCGTCGGTGCGGTACTCGGCGGCATGCTTGGTAGTCGCGGCACCATCAACCACTTGGCGGTCAGCCCACGCTATCGCAGCCAGGGCGTCGGCCAGCGGCTGGTGGAAGCGGCGTCGTCCGACATGAAACGGGTCGGTGTATTACGGATGTTTCTGTTCGTCGACGATGCTAACCTCGCGGGCAAGCGATTCTGGACTGCCCAGGGTTTTTGCGAACCCCACGGCGAGCGGACATTTGAGAGGGATCTATGAATGAAACGTCCGGCAGTGCGCCGCTGATGGCTGCCCATCAGCCATCGCGCACGTTTGCCGAAGCCAGCCCGGTGGTGGCCGGTTACTTCACGGTGTCATTCGTGTTCGGGCTGATGGCCGTCAATGCCGGGCTGCCGATGTGGCTGCCGGTGGCGATGTGTTTATTCGTCTACGCCGGCGCTTCGCAATTCGCCGCGCTGGCGCTGATCTCCAGTGGTGCGTCGCTGACCACCATCGTGCTGACTACCTTCCTGATCAATGCGCGGCACATGCTGATGTCGGTGTACATGGCCAAGGCCCTGCGCGCATTGGGGCTCAGCCGCATGGAGCGCTGGGCCTACGCCGGTGGCCTGACCGACGAATCCTTTGCGTTCCACAGCGTCAAACTGGGCACCGGCGCGCCGGTCAACATCCGTTACCTGATCGGCTTCAACCTGTTCTGCCACACCTCATGGGTGCTGGGCGGATTGTTGGGCGCCGTCTGCGCGCAATATGCATCGCACCTGATCAAATATCAGCTCGACTACGCACTGACCGCGATGATGCTTTACGTGCTGGTGTCGCTGTGCAACACCCGCAACAAACTCATCGCCGCTGCGGCTGCCGTCGTTTGCATGGGCGCGCTGAGCCTGGTCGGCACTTCGCCATTCAACGTATTCATCGCCACGTTTGTGGGCTGCGGAGTGGGTGTATGCCTGACCAAACGTTCCTGATCCTGGTGGTCGCGCTGATGATGGCCGTGACCTTCCTGCCACGCGCGCTGCCGCTGCAAGTCAACACCGAGCACTGGCCGCCATTCGTTGCGCGGGCGCTGGAATACCTGCCGGTGGCGATCGTCGCTGCGATCAGCCTGACACCCTTGTTGATCAAGGATCAGCACATACAGCTCGATCGCCCGGAATTTTATGCAGCCATTCCGACGTTGTTATGTGCGTATTTCAGCAAAAACCTCTTTCTCAGTGTGGCGGTTGGGACGGCTGCGTACATTGCGCTCGGCTCGTTCATGTAGCGGTAGATCGACCACGTCGTTCAGGGCCTGGCCTGACAGGTTCGGGTTGTTCACCGCCAGACGCACTTCGAGAAAATCCTCGAAACCGGGGAAGATCGTCAGGCCGTTCTTTTGCGCGGCCTCACGCGACACCATGCCGACCGCGTCCATCTGCGTGATCAACGACAGCGTCAGGGTCTCGCTGCAGGAATAGACCATGCGCTGACCGTTCTCGTGATTGCCCAGTCCGGCGTCGAGAAAACGCAGGAAGCTGTGGGAATACGGACAATCTTCCGCAGGGCGCACCTGAAACTTGTTGCCCAGCAACGTCAGTGGATCGTTTTCCTGCCCGCAATGGGCACCGACCACCTGCACCTGCACATCCGGCAAAACAATGCTCGGCAAACCCGGCCGCTGCGGGCCGATCAGCACCGCGAGGTCAAAGTCCTCATTCTTCAGCTTGCTGAGGTTTTCCATCGATTCGGCGTAGCTGAATTCCATCTGGTAATCGGGAAACACCTCGATCAGGCGTCCGATCATTCGCCGGTTGAAGTCAGACGACAACGTGTTGTTCAACGCAACCTTCAACGTGCGCTGGCCAGGCACCTTGAGCGCCTCGACCTTTTCTTCCATCTGTCGCGTGGCGATCAGCACTTTGTCCATGTAGGGCGTCAGCTCCGTGCCTTGCGGCGTCAGCGTCAGCCCTTTGTTGGAACGTCGAAACAAGCGGAAACCGAACTGCTCTTCGACCTTGTTCAACTGCGCGGCCAGGGCCTGCACAGTCAGGCACGAATGCTCGGCTGCGGCCGACAACGAGCCGGTCTGCACGATGCGCATGAGGTTGCGTAAGGTTCTGCTATCCATGGGTAATGCCCTCTGAAGTGGGCTGGGTATTGTTGTTTACGAGACTGCCGATCCGGCGTCATATGCCGGCTATATTCCAGCACCTGAGCATAGTTGTCGCGGGTTTAGTAGCGAATTGATGTCCCTGCCGATGGCTGGAAGCTGACACAGGATCGGGATTTTTGATGACGTGGGGGTGATGAAGGTCAAAAAATACTGACTTGGAATAACAATTCGAGGCTTTTTCTGGGATCTGTTCAAAGGAACGAATTGATTCATTTACGGATTAAAAGAAACCAAAAATTCGTATCTGTACTAGGCTTGAAAAGCATGTCACTCAGCAAAGGAGGCAGCTGTGCCTACCTCATCCCCAGCCCTCACCCCACGCGAACAACTCGACGTCCCCGAAGCCGGGCGCGTCGCGCTGAAGTTTTTCTTCAATCTCATGGAGCGCTGGGGCTGCAGCGCCGAGCAGCAGCGCACGTTGTTGGGCGGCGTGGGCAACACCACGTTTTACAAATACAAGCACCTGCCGCCAAACATTCGCCTGCCGCACGACACGCTGGAGCGCATCTCGTATCTGATGGGCATTCACAAGGCCTTGAGCATCATCTTCAGCAACAGCCACGAGCGCGCTTATACGTGGGTCAGCAGCCCCAATACGGCTGCGCCATTCAATGGCCGGACCGCGCTGGATTACATGCTGGCGGGGAGGGTGGTCGACATCGCCGACGTACGCCGCTACCTCGACGGGGTGCGCGGTTGAAGGCCCCGCCGCTGGCTGAGCCGCAATGGCCCAAGGCCTACCGGATCGTCAACAGCAGCTTCCCGCCGATTGCGTTGTTCGAAGACGTGCTCGACCCCGAAGACCTGGAAATCGCCTACGCGCTGGAAGCACTGACCAATGATCGCCTGATCGAACAGGCCGGCGTCCTCGCCCGCGTGCGCCCCGAGGACCGGCTCTCCGGCCCCGGTTCAACCCCGGTGATGGCGGCGTTTACCCACATCGGCAAAAGCAGCCGCTTCACCGATGGCACCTTCGGCGTCTACTACGCCGCCAGCAGCCAGGCCGCGGCCATCGCCGAAACCCGCTATCACCAGGAACGTTTCCTCGCGGCCACCCACGAAGCGGATCTTGAGTTGACCATGCGCACTTACGTCAATCGTGTGGTTAAGCCACTGCATGATGTTCGTGATGGTTTTGCACATTTGCATCAACCCGATCCGGAGGCCTATGGCCCGTCCCAGACGTTTGCCCGACAACTGCGCGAGTCTGAATCGTGGGGACTGCTCTACAACAGCGTTCGTCTGCCCGGCCATGAATGCGTCGCCGCGTTTCGGCCGCCGGCGGTGTCGATTCCGAAACAGGGCAAGCATTTGCGTTATGTGTGGAGTGCGAGTCAGCGCAGGATTTCGTATGTGTTTGAGATCAGTCAGGTTTGAAGCGCAAAAAGCCCTCGCAGTACCGCGAGGGCTTTTTATTGGCGGTTTACGTCAATGGCTTGCTGTTGGCGCATCCAGTACTTTCACCACATCGTCGATCAGCGCCTTGCTTAACTCCTGCAGGTACTGAGAGGCATAAGCGTGAAGATCCGGATCGCGCGAGACTGAAGTGTCCGCAGTGAGCAATCTTGAGATGTGAAGCAAGTGGGAGGCGTGAGAAAGGGCGGCTATTACCGGCACACCACGATTGGTGTGGAACAGCGCTTGATTGGCCTGGAAGGAAAAGTGCGTAAGGCCTGGGGTTTTCAAATCGAGGTAGTTAGTCATTTCGCTTCACCTGCCCTACGTAAGGCGTGGAGTGAGATGACCGGCGTGGCAGCGCGGCGGATTACGGATGGATCAATGGCATTCATTTGTGAACTCCCTGTATCAAATGAGAGCCGCCATTTTCGTTCTCAGGCGAAAGGGTGGCAGCTATGCGCAGGCTGAGAAACCGGAGATACAGGAACCCGGCAGACCCGAAGGTCTCCCACGCACAGCCGCCATTACACGTGAGTGCGGACACAAAAAAGCGCCGGCAATCGTGATTTTGGGCGCTGGTGCGCCTGTATCTTACTCGGGTTCTCAGGCCCGGTCGCTGAATTGGCAGCGACGAGTTTGACGGTAGCTTGCGGAGGACGGGTGCGCAATCGTGGCCAGGTGGTGGCCGTTGCCATCTCTGTGTAGTGCAACACTTATGTTGCGATCGCAGCAAATATGTTGCACATTCGCTTTACCGAAACGGCGAGTGATGCACATGAAGTACAGCGAGTTTCGGCGATGGTTGAAAGCCCAAGGCGTTGAGTTTCAAACCGGCAAGGGCAGTCACTTCAAGGTTTCCTTGAATGGCAAATCAACTGTGTTTCCCGACCATGGAGCCAAGGAAATGGGCGAAGGGTTGAGAAAATCGATAATCAAGCAGCTGGGCCTCAAGGATTGAGACCCGGCTGTACCCATCTGAGGAAGTGTGATGTTCGAATATGCGTTGGAAGTTCACGAAGAGCCGGGCAGTGTCTGGCTGACCTGCGCAGAAATTCCTGAGATGCACGCCGTTGGCGACACCCTCGAGCAAGCGTTGGACACCGCCATTGATGCAATCGAGACGGCGCTCTCGATATACGTTGATGATCGCCGGTTGATTCCGACCGGGCAGGCAGGAGAACAGGCAAGTGACGTCGTATTGCGTCTGCCTGCGCTGACTGCAGCAAAGGTTGCTCTGTGGAATACGCTTTTGGAGTCAGGTTTAAGCAAGGCCGAGTTGGCACGTCGTCTCGGCGTACAACGGCCCCAGGTCGATCGCTTGGTAGATTTTCTGCATCACTCCAAAATCGAGAATGTTGAGCGTGCGTTGCAGCAACTTGGAAGGCGGATTTCGCTTTCGGTTCAAGCTGCATAAGTTCAGCAAGCGAGCGTTGGAGAAAATAGCTGAAGGCGAAGAAAAGGCATGGCAAATGAGCTAGAGCGATTTCAGACGGACTTGATGGAATCAGTACGTCAGATGAAGGCTGGAAAGGCCTCGCGCGTAACGCTGCTGCCGCTCTCGGCGGCCACTGAAGAGCAAAGGAAGGCCGGGGTTTCTCAAAGCGTTTTCGCCAACCTAAGCTCCGTAGTGACACGAGCAAATAAGGTGGGGAAAAATAGAGTCAGACCACAGTCTCAGCTCAAAAAGTGGTCTGTCCCTTATTTCCCTGCTTTGGTCTGTTCAGGGAGGACGTTGGCTCGTGCCTCGTCTTGACTGCGCAACCAGCGTTCGGCGTCCTCAAAGGTGTTCATGCAGGTTCTGCCATAAGCCGACAAGGCCAGTATGCTGCGTTGGGTGAGTTGAATATCAGATGTGCACAGATCGATGAATAACGAGAGTGCGTTTCCGGCCTCCTCAAATGCTTCGCGGGTTTCCAAGGCTTTTTTGCATGTAGACATCAGTTGACTCCCTGTTCCATGTTGTCGGCGGCGAGTTTATGCGCAAAGCTCTGCGTCAAAATCAACTTCGCGTATCAACTTGTGACGGACCTTCAGCGCTCGCTTATTTGAATTTTGTCGGTGGGGGAGTTCGATATCTCAACTGCTGACAAGGTGCTGAATGGCGTGTCTGCAGATTGTTGGCTTTGCTCCATGGGGAGGCCTTTTGCGCTGATGAAGTCAGGCGGTCTTGTGTGGGTTGCCGCGATCTACAGCAAAGATCTTTTAGATAGGGTGAGCGCTCATAACCTCAGGGTCAAAGTCATGAACACTCAGCTGTTGCGCTTTTCATATTCAAACGCCAGAAACAACAAAGCCCCTGCATTTCTGCAGGGGCTTTGTTTTGTATGGTGCCGGCACCAGGAGTCGAACCCGGGACCTACTGATTACAAGGAAGGTGCTTCAAGCATAGGAATCAAGCACTTACGCGATTCCTTATTACGTCCAGATACGCCAAGGCCCGCGTGGAAAGCGGGCCCTGTGTCGCTTGTTACGTCCGGTTTGCTCATTCTGCAGAAGGGGAAACGGTCGGCACGCTGTGGTCGTAGACGTCCATCATCTTCGGGTCGCGGTGGCCGCTCGCCTCCTGTTTATCCGCTCGCGTACCTGCCGTGTCGGTGATGCCACGCCGTTTCAAATCGTGAAGTGCAAACCGTTGCTCGGGCGTGATGATCTCGTCTGCCAATGCCAACGTGATAAATCGTTGCCACGCCGTGTCCAGGCTCGACTTGCGTAGCGGCCCGCCGTGACTGGCCACGATGATGGGCCGTCGTGACGGTGCGATCGGTATCGCCGTTTTGCGTTTGGCCCAGACCTTTGCTCGATAAGCTTTGGCGTGATCCCAGGCTTTGCGCAGTCGAGGTGTCCAGCGAACGATGTTGTCGCGGCTGCCTTTGCGGCGGTTAGTGAGAATGCCGCTCTCCAGCTCGTTCGCGTCGGTCAGAGTGACCACTTCGATTCCGCGTAGCCTGCAGAGATAGGCAAGCTCCATCACGTAGCCGAGGTACTCCGGACAGCCGCCTTTTTCGCCCCTGATCAACAGGCCTCGGGCAATTGCTCGATCGATGAGGGTGTCCATGACTTGATGATTTGGCAGGCGACGTTGTTTTCGTTCAACAGGCGCTTCGATGCCCAGCGCAGGATTCACATCCAGAAAACCGCGGTTGCGACCCCACTGCAGTACGCGCCGCAAGTAGCGGAGAGCGTGTGCAGCTTTCGACGGAGTCCCCTCGTCTGCAAGTCGATCGACGATGCGCTGCACCAGGGCAGAAGTGAACTTGCGTACCGCCAGGTCTCCCAGCGGCTTTCCCAGCTTTGTCGGCAGGGTCAGCAGAACGTCACGCGAGTAGCAGTAGTCATCGTGGGTTTTCGGACTGAGCTTCTTATACCGATCACTTTCATGAAACTGGCTGCAAACGTAGCGCAGCGTGCCACGGTCTACGTTGGATGCCTCGTCCATGATCTGGTGCAGCTCGGCTAGCGAAACGTCCGCCGGAGCGATGTTGCGCCGGCGTTGTTTTCCCGTCTCGTCATAGTGCAACGTGTACCAAACTCGACCTTTTCGGTGATCAAAGTAAACGGCCGCTGGAAGAGCGGCCTGGTCGATGTGGGTGGGGATATGCGGATTGTACTTCCGCTTCCGAGCTTTCCTCATAGGATATTGGCTTCGTATCGCTCTGCTGCGACCGGCTTCATGCCGGCAGCTTGGTTAATTAGATCTAGCGTCGTCCACGGTCCTGTACGGCCGCGAAAAAGCCGGACACCTTGCTCGATCAGCGTCTTCTCTACGTCTGATCGGCGCTGGTATCCGGTGATGCGCTGCAGGTCTTCAAAAATCAAGACATTGCTCGACATGGTCATCCTTCGGTTTGGTGACGCCTTAGCTAGTGTAGTTCTTGCGCTGAGGCGTTGTGGTTAGAACATTGCTGTCCATCTACTAGCAATGCTTCAGCGTGAGTAGCGTTTTGCTCGCGACATCCGTGCAGCAATTCTTTCCGCCATTAACGCAGCCCATTCATCAGCTTTCCGTTTCTGTCGAATGCGGCTACAGCTTCGATGTGTGCGCGTCGATCGCGCTTTTCCGCAGATATCGCAAATGCTCGGCAGATCGAGCCGGTGGCTGGCCATTGTCGGCCGTAGACGAGGTGCGTTAGCCTCGGCGACGCTGCCGTTGTGGGATTGGTCTTGCATGGTTCTCTCCTTTCAGGGGTAGCAGGTGCCATGGGGTTGCAGCCCCATGGCACCGACTTCTCGGTCGCTTAGCTGAGAATCCAGATCATCAAATCCGGTACCTGCACCGCGACGATGGCAATCAACACCACCGTCACGACGGCGCCTAGCGACTGCCCAATCAGTGTTCCGCGTTCGGTTTGTTCAAGCTGCTCTGTGTTGCGCATGGTTCTCTCCTTTCAAATGTGCCGGTTGCAGCCGGCGTTATTGGTAGCTGTCTGGCGATCGCACCAGGTGCAGCACCAGGTCTTCGAATTCGTTCGTGTCTTCGCTACATGACTGCCAGTCCAAAACCGCTTGGATTTGCAGCCGAGAGCAATTCAGCACCAAGATCTCGCGCTGACCATCCGTAGCCCGTACCTCCAAAATGTCGACCAATCCGTTCGCACCGTAGGCTTCCGCCTGCACCGTGTTCCCAAGCTCGTTCAGTAGTTGGGTGATGCGATCCTGCAGGCTATGCGTATCACTACGATCGGTGCCGGCGACGACTTGAATCTGCATGGCTCTCTCCTTTTCTGGCTGTCGACGCGGGTTGCAGCCCTACGCCTGGAACATCCAGCACTTGACCGTGGGTGACTTGGTGATCGTGTTGTTATTGCGCGTGGCCTGGTAGGCGCGCACCGCGCTGTCGACGGCTTTGTTCGATTCCAGAAATTTGCGGCAGCGGGATTCCTTCAGGCGATCGCGCAATTCGCTGACGTCGGCTAGCTTCTGGCGATGTTCTGCAGCGCGCTCGACAAACTCGTTGAGGTTGATAGCGATGACGTTGTCTTTCTTGCTGTGATTGACCACCGGCCCGTCGGCATCAAGGCCCTGCAGGTATTCGTAGACTTCCCAGAATTCCGCGACAACCGGGTGGTCTGCGCTAATCGAGCTCTGGCGCTCGATGGCCATCGAGACAATGCAGCGCTGGGTTGCGCTGATCTGGGCATCGGTCAGCGGTACCAGCGAGCGAATGCAGTCCACCAGGCCGAGCAGCTGTGCGTGGTTTTTCACGATTCGCTCAACGCGGATGTAGCCTCGCAACTGATTGCCGCAGTGCTGGCATGCCGCTTTTTCGTTATTCGCTGGGTATTCGGTGTCGCAGCTGACGCAGTGGGTGTGTAGCCGGCGCAGGCGTGCTTCGTGGGCCGGGATCTTATCGGCAAGGATGGACATGACGTCGCTCTCGCGCTTCACCGCCTGTAGTAGGAAGTAGCTCAACTTGGAGCCATCTAAGGCTGTCAGTCGATCAGCTGCCGCTCGGCTCTCTGGTGTCACGTTCGGCCGCACAAAATGCAGTTTTACGATCCTCGTCATGATGGCTTCTGACGCAATCACGGGCGCGTTCTGGCTGATAGCGATCGTGCCTCTGAACGGTGGCTCGTAGGTTTCGTTGCCGGCGGTTTTAACGCCTTTGGTCGCCAGTGTGCCGCCGCCGAAGTAGTCTTTCAGTTCGTCCCATTCAAAGTTTTTTGCGTGTGATTTGTCGTCGCCGCTCCGATCCGACTCAAGCAAAACCACAGGCATGCCGGATACCTGGCCCATCAACCGGCTGCGGCCGGCTTTAGTGGATTTGGACGGGTCGAAACCTTCGTAGCCGGCGCGGCCGAGCAACTTCCAAAGCAGATTGAGCAGGGTCGTTTTACCGGCGCCGGCCTCACCGGTCGCTTCAAGGAAGGGAAAGGACTGATAGCGAGCCCGGATCTGCTCGGCGAACAGCGAGCCGAACCAGAATGTCAGCGCGACAACGCCCTGCGCGCCGAAGCACGTCCACAGCAGTTTTATCCAATCGTCGCTGTATTCCTTCGGGTCGCGCTGGATCCGCACCGGCACGGCACGTTGCAGGGTTTTCAAGCGCAGCTTGCCGAACTCGAAAAATTCTTCATCGTTGACGTCGACCACCTGACCATCTTTTACGGCCAGGTCGCCGTACACGTAGCAGGCGTACTCCTTGCTGTAGCCGACGAAGTCGATCGTCTGGACCGTTTTGATCGCGAACAGTTGGTCCTTCATGATTTTGTCGAGCTGTTGGCCGCTGCCGGTGAACACTGCGCCGGCGGCCATGCCGAGCAGGCGCTTCTTGAATTCGCTCGCGGCCGCGACCTGGCCACCGGTGAAAGTGTTCTTCACTGAGCCACCGTCGTGGGGGAAGTCGACGCGGAAGAAATACCAGGATTCGTCCGTGATCTCATTGCGCTGGAAGTACAGCGCCTGGGGATAGCAGTTGGCGATCTCAACCACACAGCCGGACATGCGCAACGCTTTTTCTCGCATCGCCTTGTTGTTCAGCTGCTGCTCTTCGTGGTTCTCGCTCGTTTCGAGCGCCTGCATGGCATTGTTGAATTTGCTGATGTCCAGCTTCCACCAGTACAGGCGAGACTCAAACCCGAAGTGGAATTCTTCGCGCTCGCGCCAGTTGTACATCAGCAGCGCTTTCTCTGAGGCGCTTTCAGCAATCAGCAGGGCGCCATGGTGGCGAGCCTCGTTCAGATCCGCTTCTGTGCGCTTGCGTCGTTCGGTTTCGTCACCAATAAAGGCCCATCGCTGGTGCAGGTCGTTCCAATCCACTTTCCGCGCGTCGCGCTGCGGTATCTGCGCAGCGGTGCATTCAAAGCCCATGGCTCTAGCCATGACGACCCATTTACGCGTGTAGCGGTGCGCGCCAGGCTCGTTGTCCAGAGCCCAGACCAGTCTTGGCAAGTTGCCGGCCCGATCAGCGGCTAGTGCTTTGAGTGATGCCTCGGGAAAGGCGTTTGACGACATCGCCGCTACCGCGTCGATCTCGTTGTGCTGCAGAGCGATCGCGTCGAAGATCCCCTCAACGATCCACAGTTCAGAGGTCTGTGTGAGGTCGACGTGGGGGGAGCACCACCAATAGCCTTTGTATGATTCGCCCGGCTTAAAGCGTGCCTTCTTCTTACCGAAGCGCTGAGGCTGGTCGATCAAGCGTTCCCAATACCCGCCGTGCTCGAGCGCAAACCGCACTGTGGCCGAGCCGATATTTAAAATGCGATCGAAGTAGTTCTCCTGGGTGAACAGACCCGCCACCAGCTCAATCTTGAATCCGCGAGCGAACTCCATGTAGGCGCGGGCGCTTGCGGTCGGTTGGTCATCTGTTGCCGGCGCACGTTTGCTCCAGTCATCAAACAGATCGGCATACAACTCTTTGACGTGCCACTGCTGACCGCATTTGCTCTCGCGGCCGCACTTGATGAAGAACGGGTTTGCAAAGCTGGAGTACAGCTCTTTTTTGTTGCAGGCCGGGCAGGTGCCACCTCGCATGAAATCGGTGCCGACCCGGTGTTTCAGGCCGTAATCGAACTCAAGTCGGGTCAATACGTCGCCCCGGATTTTCTCTTCCATCTTCATGCCTGCTTTCTGATGGCGACCCGGAGGGCGCCGAGAGTTGTCTTTTGAGCCGCCAGTGCGGGGTAGGCCGAGAGAATGGCAGTGGTGCGCAGACCATCAGGAACGCAGCGAAACCGATCCGAGTACCAGTGCTCCTGAATGCCCAGTCGCAGCCGCTCGCGGAGCTCCTGCTGCAAGGCTTCGGCGAGGCTTTCGCTCAGGCTCATTTGTATGGAAAGTGCTGTGTTCATGGCTTTTTCCCTTATTCCGGGCGCAATTCACCCAAACCCACACGCAAACGGTGGAGCGATTCGGTCAGTTGTTGAGGGAGGTCGGTCGGGGCTCTGGGGCCTCGACCAAGTACTGGAAGATCAGCGCGACGGGGATGGCGTAAGATTTGCCGCTGGCTGGATCGGCAAAGACAGCAACCGATTCACTGCTGTTTTTCAGATCGAGGCGTCGCTGGCCAGCGCCGGCGCACAGTTGTCCGTATGCCAAGCCCGTCAGATTCTCGGCAAGGAAAATAGGTACCTCCAGAGTTGTCTGCAGATGGGCAACGGTTCGGGTAAAGAGCTGTTGGTCGTTGCCAAGGTGCTCTGCCTGGTGGCGCTGCATGTAGCAGAGCGCGGCGTCTTGCATGGCGGCGCGATACTCGCGCTCGGGATTTTGCTCGCTGATCAATGTGTTCATCAGGCCGTCTCCAGTCCAAGTAGGTCCATTTGCTGCTCGCCTTCCTTTTTCATTGCCTGCCGGCGAATAGCGACGGGAGCCACTGGCAAACAAACAGCCGGGTTCGGCATACCTGATGGGCTCATTTCGTGAGTCATTTCAAACTGAGCCCGCACCGACCAACCGCAGGCCTCGTTGATGCATTGCAGGTAGGCAATACGCAAAAAGATATGCGTGCCCTCGCTGGTCCGGATGCGCATTCGCTCCCGGCAGTGCGGACATACCAGCTTATAAGTGCTCACTTTTTTCTCCCCGCCGCTAATCGCGGCCCTCGGCTGACGCCGAAAAAATGGCGACGCTTCCAGCGCCTATTTCGATTCCAGGCTGCCCGGGTTTTCCCGATGCAGAACGATCACCGCAGTGATCTCTTCGTGTCTGGCGGCTACGTGCGCACGGTGCGCGGCAAGAATGGCCTGCACTTCATCGTCGTCGATGACGCCGTCTTGCAATGCTTTGGAAATGATCGCGTCGACCAGGCCGCGCTTCACCGCTGTGTTGATCGAGCGGGCGTAGAGGTCGAGGTTGTCCAACTGCTCGGCTTCGGCAACCGGAACGAATACGCCGCCGTACAGGTTGCAGACGAAGTCGGGCAGGTGAGTGGTCCCGGTCTGTGACTCCAGCAGGCAGATCTGCTCGTCAGTAAGTGGGCGGCTGCCCGCGTTCTCATAAGCATGGTTGTCGAACTTTTTAACCGACATACCCAAGCGCGGAGCGGCGCAATCACGACCGCCCGGATACGCGCAAATCACTGCGCTTACGACCTGCCTGCGGGTTTCTAGAACGGTGCGTTTCATCTTCTGGTTTCTCGCCTGGCCTAATGCAATTAATTTGGAATTACGCCGTCTTTGATTTTTAGAAGCACAGCTGCACGTCGGGCCTCGCCTCGCACGCCCTTCTTGCGACCGTTCAACAAATCGCTGACCAAATTTTTGTTCAGGCCGTGTTCGCGGCAGAAATGCGCAATGGTTATCCCGTTGCGGTCAAGTTCTGCGCGGGCTTGCTCGGCTGTAAGGAGGACGGGCATAGTGTTCATGTGTGTTCAATCGTGTTGTGTGTGCCATCATTATGCCCAAGAAATTGGCTGTGTAAAGCGATGCATGCCAAAAATTTGTGTAACCGGAGAATCCTTGGAAAAAACTTTGGGCGAGCGGCTCCGGGAAGAGCGCGACCGGCTTGGAATCAATCAAAACGATTTCGCAGATATAGGCGGTGTGAAAAGGAACTCCCAAGGCAATTACGAGAACGATCGACAGAGACCGGACACGGCTTACCTGTTGGCAATTTCGAAAATTGGCGTGGACGTGATGTATGTTCTTTTCGGCCGGCGAGACACGGTGGCTGGAACACAAACCACCGTCGAAAATGAGGTTTTGAACTGCTTTCGTTCGCTGAGTCCTGGCGATCAGATCGTGGTTCACCGCGTCGCTACAGGCTTGGCCGAAGCGGCGGCGAAAAAGTCGCAGGACAACCTCCCACTGGAATGACCTCTCGTAGGACGAGGCAGCCCAGCCAAATGAATGAGTGCTCGCTTGGGGCTTCGGAAAGTCGCGATTTAGACGATGCTCTGCGGCTTTTAGGAGTAGTGAGCATGTTGGATCGAGGCGTTTTGGAGCAACTTGAGCAGGACGTTCGGGCCGTGGAGTCTGCCGCTTCTCAGCTGACACAGTTGGAATGCATTCTGTTGAGCTTGTACCGGAAAATGTCGCAGACCGATCAAAGCCATATCCTTCGTATTGCGGAGATGATGGCCCAGATGGATTGATCTCCGACCCTTTCACCTCACCCCGGCTCATCATGTCGGGGTGCCTGGGGCATCTGCCCCATTCTTGGCCTGCAGCCGCTTATATTCCCTATCCACCGCCCGTTGTGCCGACGCCTTGCTCTCATAAAGGTGGGTCAACCGCTTAGGATTGCTATGATCACCCTCGCTCAACTTCTGCTGCTTACCGCTTTTCGCATCTCGATACCACGCCAAAACTCCTGTGTAATCGCCGCTATCGTCCGCCAGTTCGGCTACCTCGTCACCGTCTGGCAGCATTGATTCGAGTTCAAGACTCGTGGTGAACGAATCCGAAGTGAAGCTGTGTTTCACGTTGCCGCCCAACCAGATGACGTCCGCTATTTCCTGCTTGATGCCGATCAGTGAATAGGTGAGCTCCGGTGTGAGGTCTGGACGGCCGCGCGCCAGCGAGTAACTGAGCGTCGCGCTTCCACGCTGCAGCTTGTTCCACTCGGCCCGAGCAGCCACCAGAGCGCTATGCTGATCCGTGTAGGCGTGACGCAAATCCTTGATGTTGTCGCCGCCTCCAGAGATTGCCTCCTTTTTCTCAGCACTGTTGACGTCGTAATAGAACGCCCGAACACCCGTGTAGCTGTCACGGTTCGCCTGCAGGAATCGATGCTGATCGCCATCCCGGCGGGTCAGGGTGATGTGTGGCAGTGCCAGGCCGCTAGCACTCGTGCCATTGCCGATCGGCATGAACAGCAGTTTGCCCGCTTTCACCGTCGCGATCGCATCGTGCTCTTGTCCCAAGCGTGAAAGCAGGTTCGCGTCAGACTCATTGGCCTGATCAAGGTGAACCACCTGGATGGCACTGAGCGCGGCGCTGACTAAAGGGCCGAGACCATAGGCACCGGCAATGGCTTGCACCACGGTTTCGATCGTCTCGTCATGCCAGCTTCGCTCCCGTTTGGCTTTCAACCCTGCAGTCAGATCCACGCTGCGAGCCCGGATGTTCAACTGATCTGGCGCCCCGCTGTGCTCGGTTTCATCGACTGTGTATGTGCCTTTGTCGACCAGCCCGGTGTCGCTCCAGCCAAGCCACAGCCGCAGGGTCGCGCTTTTCGGTGGGATTGCCAGGCGACCGTCATGATCCGACAGGGTGACGTCGAGCTGGTCCGCTGTGAGTCCGCGGTTGTCGGTGAGCTCGATGCTCATCAGGCGCTTCTCGATCGCCGCTGTGATGTCGCGTCCGTCGACCTCCAGCCGACAGATTGGACGAGGGTAGGCTCTCGCCTCGCGGATGGATGCCTGCGCGTCGTTCAGATAGCCGTCGACCCGGCTGAGTGCTTGGTCGATCACAGGATTTTCCTCAGGATATTGCCGGCTGTGCTCACACCGGCGCCGAGCAGATCAACCCGACCGTCATCGATCCGTTTGAGCGCGATGGTGAATTCGATGCGGCGTGCTGCGCCGTCCGAAAAGAACAAAGTTTTGTTCTCGGTAATGTTGTCGATCACCCATATGCCCAGGATCCTGCCGGTGCCTTCGATCAACGGCCATGCCTTGCCGGTATCGGCCATAGCGCGGAGTGTGTCCAGGCTCAGCGGGGTGCCTGCGAGTGCCGGCAATAGGATGCCTGGCATGCTGATTGAGTCTTCACCGCGGCCAAGAAACTGGCGGGATGGGTTGGTGCCTATACGCGACGTCGAGCCGTGACGCCATTCTGTCTGTCGCTGCAGTTCCTGGTACGCCAAGCTTTCCAGACTGAAGATGAACATGCCGAGAGCCATCATCATTGCCGTCTACTCCTGGTCAAAGAGGGCACTGCGCCCCTTGGCTTGTTTTGCGTGTTGGCGTTTGTCCAGTTCAGCAGACACCGCACGTGCGATCGCCGCCGCGTCCATCCCCGGGGCTGGGTGAATATTGATGACGATTTGTTGTGGGGCCATCTGCACCGCTGCAGGAGCTGCAGCGGTAGCGATAGGTGGGCGGTTGTCGATAGCGATCGCTTGCTGAGCGCTGCCGATACCGACAGCCATTGCGCCTGCTTGAGCCAGTTTTTTGCCCATTCCGACAATTGATTCGAGCATGCCGCCACTTTCAGGCTTCGCTCCCACCACGGATGCGGCGGGCTCGAGTGCTGCGGCCGCTGCTCCGGGCACGGCTGCGACGGGTGTCAGCGCCGAAGCAGTCACTCCAGGCACAGCAGAGGCTGGGTTTAGCAACGCTCCAGCATTGGTAATGGCACCAATGGTCACTGTTCCCGCCTGGGTCATAAGCTCGCCCACGGCTTTGACGGCTTCCATCGGGCCGCTTTGGCCGTCATTTACACCCTGTGCCAATCCGGCCATCGTGAAGCCGCCTAGCTCGGCAAAGACACGGGAGGGGCTGTGGATACCGAGCTTTTCCTTGAACCAGTCCACAGTGCTGCTGCCAGCTTCCGAGATCGCGGTCTTAACCGAGCCCATCGCCCCGGTGATGCCATTGACGAGCCCTGAAATGATCATTCCGCCGAACTCGGTGAACCTGCTCGGAAGCTCAATGCCCATGTAATTCATCACAGCCGAGAACGCTTGGTAGAACAGCCCAATGGGGCTGAAGTTGACGATCGTGCGCAGGATGTCGCTTATGCCGCCACTGAAGCCGAGTTTTATCTCTGCCCAGGCGCTGACGAAGTAAGCCTTCACCTTGTCCCAATTTGCGTAGATCAGGTAAGCCGCCGCTGCGATCGCAGTAATAGCCAAGCCGATTGGATTGGTCAGGAACAATCTTCCCAACCACATAAACGCCTGACCGACGAAGGGCAATACCTTGGAGCCCAGGTTGAACAGCAGGCCGATTACAGATGGCAGACGGATGCCTATCAGGGAAAGTCCGTACCGAACGGCGAGAAAGGGGCCAAGAGTGGTGGCCAGCGCCAAAGCGACAGTGCTGAAGCCGATCGACAGTGCCGCAATGCCGGCGGCAACTTTGAGAATGCCCAACACTAAACCCGGGTTAGCGGTCGCCCAAGCATTAACTCGCTCCAGGACACCGTTTAATCCGGTGACGAGCTGTATCAGGGCGGGTCGCAGAGTGGCTCCTAGTGCGCTGCTCAGGTTGAACATGCGGTTCTGGGACATCTCCCATCGAGCCGACAACTGGTCCGCACGGATGTCTCCTTCGCGCTGCATCGAGCCTTCGCGCTTCGGAGCGTTGTCGGCGCCGTTTACCAGGTCAAGCTGCCGACGATACTCCTCGATGTTAGACGCGAGCTTTGCCGCGTCATCGCCATATTCTTTGCCAAAGAGCTGGGTCATCACACCGAGCTGCTGATTTTTCGGCAGCTTGTTCACCGCCTCGAGCACTTTCTGAATGGTGCCCGTTGCGTCCTTGCTCATTCCGTCCTGAACCGCTTTCGCCTCTAAACCGATCGATTTCAGGCCTGTGACAAATCGCTTTGGCTGCTGAGTAGCGATAGCCAATTCACGAATCATCGCGTTCGTAGCGGTGGCAGCGATTTCTGATGAAGCCCCGAGTGTCAGGAATGTCGAGCCCAACGCAGCGGCGTCTTTAAACGACATTCCCACTGACGCTGTAATGCCTGCCGTGCGCTGCATGACGTCGATGATGTCGCCGCCTTTCGACATCGCATTGTCGTCAAGGTAGTTGATCGCGTCCCCGAGCTGGCTCACGTTTTTGATTGGCAATTTATAGAGGTTGGCGATGCGCGCCAGGCTTTCACCGACCTGATCTGCCGGCAGTTCAAACGCGGTCGCTGCAGTTGCCGCGACGCGCGCAAATTCCAGCAAGTCATCTTTACCCTGGATGCCCATTCGCGCGCCGCCTTCTACCAGGGCGGCGATGTCGGTAGTAGCCATCGGGATTGTTTCGGACATCTTTTTGATCGCGTCTCCCATTTCGTAATACGTCTGGGTGAGTTGACCGTTATCGTCGCGGGCGCCGGCGACTTGCTTCGCTACGCCTGCCATTGCGTCTTCGAAGCGTGAGTAGTTCTTGATCATCCCGAGGATGGGCATGCCTGTCGCAGCTCCCACTGCTCCAGCACTTGCGCCGGCGACGGCGGCATTACCAGCAAGCTCTCTTCCCTTGGAATAGTTCCGCTGTGCTTTCGAGACCCGTTCCTGCTGTTTGGCAAGGGCTGCGAGTCGTTCTCGCTGAGTTTGGATGGCTTTGTTCGCCGCCTCGATCTCGGTTTTCAAGCGGCGCTCAGTGCTGCCGAGGTTGCGGGTGTCCGCACCGGTCGATTTCATGAGGGGTATCAAGCGCTGCAGTTCTGATCGCTGGGCAGTGTGTTTGCTTGTCAGCTTTTCGACAGAGGCGGAAGCATTAACGAACGCCTTCTGAAAGGCCGCTGTGGGGGCGTCCATCTTCTGCAGTTGCTCCCGCAGGCCGCGCAATTTGTCTTGCGCCTTTGCCAGCTCCTCAGAGGACTGGCGGACGGCTTCGCGCTGGCGGGTGAAGCTGGAAATATTGGACTGCTGGGCGTTGAGCTCTTTCAGCTGATCCCGCGCCGCCTTCAAGGCACGAGAGGTCGCAGTGCTCCCAGCGCTGATTTGCTTGAGAGGCGCGGTGACCTTGTCGATCGCCGACAGCATAAATTCCAGCCGCAGCTTGTCAGTCATCTTTCGCCCCACTTCGCTTGCGAGCGCGTTCGCGCCAATCCATCAGTTCGGTCAGGGGGAGGGGATCCATCTCCACTGGCCCCCAGTGAAAAATCACGGCGATGTCCGCCATGGCGTCATCTACGCAACGAGGGATGCATCCACCTTCGCCGACTTCGGCAGCAAAAAACCGGCAACCTCGGTGGCCATCTGCACCAGGTCAGCCGGATCCATTTGGCCGATATCGTGATCGGTCAGGGTCGGTGTGGTGATTCGCGGCAGCACCTTGCGCAACGCGAGCACGTCCATCTGCAGCAGATCGGTCAGCGAAACGCCGCGCAGTTCACCTGAGACGGGTTTGCGGAGTGTCACCTCGGTGATTTCGGTCGAGCCTCGGATGATCGGCGTGTCCAGGGTGATGACTGGGCGGTTTGGGTTCTTCACTACTGGTGCTTCTGCAGCTTCGTTCTTTTGGTTGGTGCTCATGTTGAATTCCTTCAATGGATAGGGGCCGGCGGAGCCGGCGGGGATGGCAGGGATTACAGGCCGATCGCCTTACGATGTTCTGCCAGCATGTCTTTGCCGTTGACCTTGAAAATGAAGTTGAGCAAGTCGATCTCGATCTCTTCATTGCCATCAATGGTCAGCTTGTAATAGCTGCAGGTGGTGGTGAACTTGTGCTCGGTGTCTTCACCGCTTTCCGAGTCGCCCATGTCGATCTCTTCATGCCGGCCGCGCACAACCACCTCGACAGCCGAAACCTCGGCGGTGTCGTCTCGCTGGATCGATCCCGCCCAGCGCAGCATCACGCCGCTGGCCGATACCGCGCCGTATTGACGCAGCGCCGTCAGATCCCAGCCACCGAGAGTCCATTCGAGCTGAATCCCGTCGTCGCCATGGCCGAGGTCGACCTTCACCGCGCCGTCCATACCGCCGCCCCGGAAGGCCTCAAGCTTACGGGCGAGCTTGGGCAGGGTGACGCTCTTGCACTCACCGACGTAGCTGACGCCGTCGTTGTACAAATTCATGTTCTTGAGTTTTTTGGGCAGAGCCATATGGGCGCTCTCCTAAAGGCGCGGCCATTGCCGCGCGGATGAATGATCAGGCGTTTACGCGGCTTGCGAAGTCGACCAGGTAACGGTCGGTGATGCGCTGGCGAAGCCCCAAATTCTCCAGTGGCGGCACTGGCGTGTAGTCGTAATCGAGGTACAGCTTGCCGGCCTTGAGGGTGTCCTTGTCGTTGGCGGCTTCGTCGTACCAGCACTCGCCACCGATCAGGTAGCCAAGGCGTACCAGCTCGCGGAATTTCGCATTGATACCCTCGACAATGTCGCGCACCAGGCTCGGGTGCATCGGTTTGTCGATCGCCCAAAATTGCCCCTCTGCCATGGTGTCAGCCAGCACCTGAGCGGTGCGGGTGTAGTTTTCGAACGCGAACAAAGGGTCGTCGCTGCAAGTGCGCGAGCCCCAGAAGCGGAAACCGTCGCGACGAATCAGTGTGGTGACGTCCGCCGCGTTCAGCAGGCCCGCATCGGTGGCGGGATTCTGCAGATCCCAGTAGATATCGCAGCTCAGTCCAGACACACCGTTTACGGCCACGTTGGACAGTGTTTTGTGCCAGCCCACCTGCTCATCGAGCTTGGCGCGCAGACCCAATGCGCGGGCGATCGCCGACGCCGGCGCATCGGCGTTCAGGGTGGTGTCCCAGTTCACGAAGTCGGGCCAGATGGTCATCAGCTCGCGCGCGCCAAAGTTTTCTCGGTAGGCGGTGGCCTCGGAGACGGTGCTGCAATCCCAAGCGCTGGCATATGCGAAGCCGCGCAGTTTTTGTGCGGTGAGTACCAGTTCAGTTGCCACCGGCAACGAGTCGAGGCCAGGCACACCGAGGATGCGCGGCCGCACTCCCAACTGCGCTTCTGCGGCCAGCAGAGCTTTCATGCCCGTGTACTGACCACCGGCGGTTACACCACCAATAACATTGGTAGTGGTCTCCGCTGCGTCCTGCCCCTCGGCGACACGAACGACGACGGTAACCGGGCTCGCTTGATCAGCGATGGCATCCAGACTTTTCGCAAGCGTGCCTTTAACACCCGCCTTACCGCTGGCGGTAAGCACGTCGGTTAGCAGTACTGGGCGGTTGAGCGGAAACGCGACCGGATCAGCATCTTCGGCGGTGCAGACCATGCCTACGACGGCGGTTGCTACGGTGCGGATGGGACGGGTGCCTTCGTTGATCTCTACAACTCGGACGCCGTGGTGGTAATCAGTGGCCATGGGAGAACCTGCGCGTTGGTGACAATGAAGCGCAGGGTGACGCGCGCGCGTTAATCGGACGAGCACTAGCGGTTGTGCGGAGCGGCGCTACAGGTGCGCCAAAACAAAAAACGCCCACGGAGGGCGTTTTCAGGGAGGTCTACATTAACCAGGAAGGGGCGACAGGACGGTGCTCAGTTGAGGGGAAATCCAAATCTTGCGTCCAATCGCGCAACTGCCGGCGATAAAATTGGAGTTCGGCATATTGATCGGGGGTGAGCGAAGTTTCGCCACCTTCTTCGACCTCGTCGCGATGCCGAGAAACCAGCGGATCCGTCATCGCCAATTGCGCATCACGCCAAGCACGCTCAACAGCGGCCAACGCTTCAGCATCCAATGGAGGCGGATCGATCAGCACCGGCTGTCCATCTGGCCGGGACGACATCATTTTTGGACTGGTCGACAGCTCCTTGAGTAGCGACTGCCAAACACTTTCCGACACTTCGACAACGTCCGTCGGCATGTTCGTGCCATGAATCTCAGGGACATAAGCCCCGCACGTAGACGGACTAAAAAACACGACTTTGTTCATCATCAATTACCTACTGCTCGCCATTGAACAGACCAGAGCGCCTGGGCAGTACCCGCCGCATTTTGCACGCGCAACGTACAGCCGGATGCACCTAGGCCCGCCCCCATGAGCGCGTGCATCAAACACATTGACCCGACGTGCGTGAGCGTGATGTTGCGCGGCGCGTTAGGGAACGGAATTGGAAAAGTCACGTAGACGTAACCGTTCGCGTCCGTAACGCCTGTACCCCATTGCTCAATCGCACCGGATGGCAATCGTTGGTAACCACTATTCCCAAAAGAGCTGCCGAACTCAGGCGCATATTTCAAAGCGGACATACCGCTCTCAACAACCCATTGCCCATTGCCTGCGGTGATCACGATGGTGGACAAGGACTGAAGGGGCACAGAGGTCATGGAATTAACGGACATCGCGGTAATAAGGTCTGTACCCTGCCGGACAATGTTGACCACGCCCGGTGTGGTGTTGAAGAGGAAAAAATTAGTGCCAGTGGGCACCGAATTAACCGGCGGCAGGGTCAATGTCCCCGATGCTGCAAGCACAATACGCTGGCCTGCAGCCGCAACACTCAATGTCGCCGGCAGCGCCGCGATATCGAAACGGCCGCCAAAATTTCCCTGGGCGCGCTGCGCGAACTCAGTGGTCGCCAGTGCCTTGCTATTGTCGAACAGCGGCCGAGTGGTGAAGTTTTCGCCCGCCATGACCCCGGCAAAGCGCAGGGCGATCGTTCCTCCTACCAAGCGCCACTGATCCTGCAGACGGATGAATTCAGCCGTATCGCCCAAGGCCAGCACCAACGGCCCAGCAACGCCGGTCGAGGTATAAACCACATCAGTCCCAGTCCCTACGACCTTCAGCCCACCCGAACCAGCGCACGCAAGGGTAATAGTGGCTGCCTGGGCGACTCCTGCCGTGGCTGGCAAGGTTGCGGTGAGCTGAGCAGCGTCGGAGAAACTGTGAATCCCGCCGACATGCGAAGCCGACATAACCAGACTCGCGCTGTTCGTTGTAAAGCCGGAGAACTCAACACCGCGCAGCTTCACATATTCAGTCGTTGAGAGCGACTTACTACTATCGAACCGCGCCGGGGTCGGGGCCGTTGGGTTGCCCGAGAAACTTGGCGAAAACAACCGGGCAAAGCCATCAGTGATGTCCTTGAACGTCAGCGCCGTGGCGCCCACGACAATAGGGGCATCGGTCACCAGTTGCCAGATTGTGTCGGCCTGCGTAGCACCCACTTCGACCGCAACTGTCAGATTCGGCGTGACCTTCGCGTTGTTGTCGGCATCCTTGGCCCGCGTCCAAGCTCCCACAGCCACCACATAAGGGCCGTTGTCTTTGGCGGCTGCCTGATTCTTCACCAACACACGGTCGCCGGCATTCAGCGAAACACCGTCAACGACCTGCAAGCCGACCAGGGCGATATTGCCAGTGGTCGCCGCGCGCACTGACTGCTTAATGTCGAGCTTGCTCAGTTCTTCCAGAATGCGCGAGTCGACATACTCACGCGTCGCCAGCACCACAGCGGGGTCGATCTTTAGGGTGATGTTGGCCGTGCTGGAAACGATCAGGTTCATGCGCACCACTTGGGTACGGCCCGAACCCTGCGACAGGATCGGTTTAAAGCTCGGAGCGCAGTTGGCGACGGCTACCAGGTCGCCGTCTGCGTCGTACAAGCCGACCTCACGGATCCAGTGTCCGCCTTCGTCTGCTGGGATAATCTGCTCGGCGATGATCACCGCCGGGTTAACCGGGTCAATTACCAGCTGGTTGAGTGGCCGGCGCCGCCATTCGTTGATGAGTTTGCTTTGCTTGGCGCTCGGCTGGGGGTCAGTGCCGTTGGCATCACCCAACCCCATTTGTGAGATGTTCCAAGGAATGCCTAGGACGTTGGCATTCGCCAGCTTGGCCGCCCCGACGTCCGTCAGGATCGCGAAAAATTTGGAATCCGCATCGATCATGAATATATGTCCAGAGTGTCAATTGAGTGCTCGCGACCGACAACACCGAACGTTCCGGTGATGTCGATATCGAGCGTTGCGGGCGGGTAGATGTCGATCGTGTCACCGTCATACAGAGAAACACCGACATTGAAGTCGCCTTGCGTTTCGAGGCTTATCGCCAGCCCCGTCAGGTGGCGTGAAACTGGTTTGGCGTCATCGATCAGGCGCTCCAGCTCCTGATACATCTCCTCGGTGATACCGGTGTCTAGCACGCCGACTTTCAAGGCAAAGGTGCCCGGCTCGCCCTCCGGCATGGTCTTGAACCATTCCACGATCTCGATCAGGTATCCCAATGGCTCGACTACACGCCTGAGCGCACCGATCGTTCCTTTCCGGGAGTGAATGAAGTACGAGCCTTTAATGACCTGTCGTTTGGTGGACTCTGACCAGGAGCTGTCCCATCGATCGACCGAGAATGCCCAAGCCAGATAGGGCAGCATCAGGACCGGGCACCGATCGGGATTCAGCAAATCCCTGATCGGTACCGGCACCCGCTCAATCTGGGCCAGTGCCTCGACCGCCAGTTGCTCGAGCGGCTGTGCGTTCGGCGGCAGCAGGATCGTCATGTCAGTGCACCAATGGTCACGCTATACCTGGTGCAAAATGCGGCCTCGGCCTCACTGGGGGTGATATCTGCCCAGTCGTGCAGGACCACCTTTCGCACGCCCTCGACGTGAAGTGCAGCGTGAATAGCTGACTCGGAGATCTCCACGCCGAGGCGCCGGCGCTGGTTGATGAACGTGACCAGGCGCGCTTGTGCCGCTTCGCGTATGGGCTCCGCTTCTGGTCCCGTCGTGGCGAGATAGAGAACGGCGTCGACCTGGTAGGGCAGCACAGTTGCCGACTGCACCGTGAGCCGATCGGCTACCGGACGACGGTCATCGTCGCTGAGGTATTGGCTTACGATGTTCAGTAACGCCTGGTCGACGCTCCCATCTCCGGTCAAGCCTTGAACAGTGACGACCACCACCGCCGGCGATGGGCTCTCCGCCGTCGCATCGGCGATACGGCCGTCTGCGCTGCGGGCGTGCAGGATGTAGCTGTTGCGAGGGCCAGCCGTGGAAAGGCCTTCCCATGCCATCTGCGCACGTTCACGCAGTGATTCATCCGATTCCATCACTGCGACGATCGGCGGAATAGCGGCACTGTTACCCGGGGTCACAACCAAGCGTTCGACGTTGACATTGGCTGCGAGCTGCTCGAGGTCTTTGCCCTTGGCTTTGGCCAGCATGTTGGCCAGCGATGCTTCGTTCACGCGTTGACGCAGCAGCATTTCGCGATAGGCGTTCTCCTGCAGGAGCTTTGTCAGAGGTTCCGACTCTAGGGCCAATGTGGCGGCGATTTCGGCTTGCTGTTCTACCGGCCAGAGGCTGACCGCGTACGCCTTGCGTTCGGCGAGGATTTGCTCGTAATCGATCTGCTCAACGACGTCCGGATCCGGAAGCTGGGCCAGGTCGATGGGAGTGAAAGTTTTCATGCTGTTGCTCCCAAGCTCAGCGGAACGCGAAGGCTCAATGGTTCATTTGTGTCCACCAGGCTGCCCTCGATATCGAGCATCGCCTGGCCAGCGATATCGCCAAGCGTGAGCTGGACACGACTCAAGCGTATGCGCGGCTCCCAGCGCATGAGCGCGATGGTGGTCGCCGCATACGCCTGCAGGCGGGTTGCGTTGTTAAGCGGCCAATCAATCAGGTCGGCAAGCTGGCTGCCGTATTCACGCCGCATAACGCGCGTGCCGATGGGGGTGGTCAGAATGTCGGCGATCGATTGCACCAGGTGATTGTTCCCAACGATGCTGCGGCCGGTCTTGCTGTTCATGCCGATCATGGGACAGGCCCCTGTGAGGTGCCGTTACCTGCCTGAACGCCAGATGTGCGGTGATTTACCAGGCTGATTTTCTGGGCGCCCGCGACGACGTCCTCAGTGACGGTCACCAGGCCATCAATCACGACATCACCGGTGACATGTACGCCACCTGGTGCAATGAGATTGGCTTTGCCGCCCCCAGGCAGCGTGGCGGTCAGCGTGTGGCTAGCGGTGTCATAGTCGACAATCGCCCCGTCGCGGTACTTGCGCCGGCGTCGAGTTGGCACGTTGTCTGGAGCCGGGAAGCGATCGCTGTACAGACCGAAAATGACAAAACCGTGAGCCGGGTTGCCTGATGGCGAAAGCACCAGGCACTGCTCGTCCACGCAGGGCGGATCCCAGTCGCTATCTTCGCCGGCACGCAGGGCGAAGAACGGCAGCCAGTCAGTAAGCAGGCCGCCGGTTTTCACACGGCAACGCGGTTTTGCCGGGTCGAGCTCGGCGATAGTGCCAGCACGGATCAGGTTTTCGAGGCGTCGGGTCAGTTCAGTAAGAGAGTCCATGCCGCCGATGTTGCAGGTCGCGCGTGCGAGGCGCATCGACGGTGGGCTGTAGGGCGTGTTTGTACAGGGGAGAGTTAGCCAGCGAGGTGGTCGATGAGCAGGTTTCGGATGTTCTCCAGCTCGTCGCCGCTGAATCCCAGTAACTGGCGTTTTTCGTACTGCACGTCCGCTTGGCCGCGTTCTGGTCGGTCCTTGAGGCCGTACTGGTGAACCCGGGCTATGCGACTCACCCGGCCAATGAATCCTACAGACATACCATTTGCTGCGCTTTCGGTGCGCAGGTAGCGGGCTGTCTTCAATTTGCTGAACATTTTCCCCTTGATCCGACCCTTCTTCCCCCGCAGTTCTTTCGGTTTGCGCGGGGTGAACGCGGAGCCGTCCGGATTGCGCTGTGTCGTGATGCGCTTCGACTGGCTACGGCGCAAGTCCCGGGCGACAGTACCGAGCAGCTTGCGGCGTTCGCCCTCATCGAGTTTCGCGAGCAATGCTGCGACCCAAGTTTCCAAGACCTGCAGGTCGTTGCTCATGGCGCCTCCCACCGTGTAATGAACTCGCCGTCGGCGGTCCATAACTCGAGCCCGGGCATGGTGAACGGATCGTCGTCGACCACAGGCTCTGGCGGATGGCTGACGACCAGTTTGCCCTCGTCTTGGCGCTTGACGATAACCCGCTCGGTGAGCGGCAACTTGATCGACAGGTCGACTTTGCTGTTGTCCAGGACATCTGCCTCGAAAGCGACGGCGGTTTTGCTGCGCTCGACGTTTTCCATCAGCTCACGCTGATTCACCAGGATCCATGCGAACAGCGGAATGGCGATCGCATCGGGGTGGCCAGCGTAATCCGTGAAAATCAGATTTAGCGTGTAGCTGTATTCGAATGACAGGCCAAAGGCAGCGGTACTGCGCATGGTGCCGTTGTCGATGAACACCATCAGGCGGTCGGGGTTTTTCTTTAATTCCGGTACCGAGGCGAGCAGGTGAGCGCGTAGCGACTCTGGTTTATTCATGGTTTACGCGCCTGTGCCTGCTGATGCTGGTAGACCATGTCTACTTGGGCTGCACATTGGGCCCAATCATTCTCGATCACCTCTTGGTCGTTGAGCAGCGCTCCATTCTTGTCTGGTTTGGTTGCCGACAGGGTGCATGGCACCACGGCTGGACAGCCAGTCGCGATAAGCTGCGGCTCCTGTGATGGCGGGGCGCTCGCGCATCCGGCGAGCAGCGTCAGGCAGATGCTGGTCAGCCCACAGGCGAAGTTCGGCATTCTCATATTTCAAATCCTCGATCATTCGTTGACGGGCGGTCAGCCCTTGGCGCAGTTGGTCTTGAGCGCTGCGCAACGTGGCCTGAGCGGCCCGCTCTTCTTGCAGGGAGGTCTGGAGTTGAGCGGCCGTCTCCTCGCTTCGCGTCGCTCGATCGCGAGCGGTTGAGGCCGCTTGATCGGCCAGATCAGCCTTCATATCGGCGACCTCGATCCGCTTCGACTGGCCCCAGATCAGAAGCGCGATCGAGGCGAGCAAGGCGAAACCGTAGAGCGCCTGGCGCAACGTGCTCATGCGCGGTACCAGCCTGCGGCATTCATCTCCGCTACCGTGAGCCGCTGTAAGTCGCCCCGGAATACCATGGCTTTGACGCCGGGGGCCGCGACAGCGATCGCCTCTGCCAAGGCTTTCACCAGGTCGATTGGAGTATCTTCGGGTACTACGAAAAGATCGCCATCGGCGGGTCTGAATTTTCGGATTTGCACTTGATCAATCATGACGCCTCCGGCACAGGACAGCCTTCAGCGTGACGCTGATAGGCACGCTCCAGCTTGATGTCGTACAAATTGCGGGCGAAGTTGGGGCCGTTATAGGCCTTTGCGAACGCTGCCCATTTTTTACCCTTCAGCGACTTCAGCAGCGCGGGATCCGCTTCGATAAAGCGCACGAACGCTTCGAATTGCTCGTTTTCGTCGCGGGCCATTCGATCGGCAAAATCCGTCACGCTCGTGTAGCCGAGGCGCTCAGCGTGATAGCCCATCACTTGGAAAGCGCCCCAGCTAGCCGACTCCAATGCGCAAAGGTCATCGATCAATCGAGCGTTGGCCAAGCGCTGGTGCTCAGCCGTGCCACCCGCATAACCACCGGGTATTGGGTTGACCAGGCTGGGCTGCTCAGCTGCCAATTGATCGGCCTGGGCCTTCAGCTCGGCTGCGTCATCACCTGGCAGGCGAGGCGTGCCCAGCTGGCGATACATGATGTGGCGTTCGAAAAGAATCTTCGGCTTGCCGTTGTCCAGGAAACCGCTGCCCTGGCTCTCTACTTCGTTGACGGCCATGATCGCGGCGAGCTCAACGCCCAGACGTGTGGCGGCGCTCACCAACAAGGCGTGCTGCAGCAGGTTCGAACAATCCGCGCCGGCCAATGCCAGGGCGGTTTTCGAGCCCGCGATACCATCAATTACCAAGCCAACTTTTCGTTGGTAATCACGCACCGCCAACTCGGTGGCATCACCGAAGTCGCCGTCTGGATTCAAACCAGCGCCGTGTAAGTTGAGGCGCTGCTGCAGCGTGCGAACCGCTTGCCCGCGATCGCCGTGGCGCAAAGTACTCATAGCTGGTCCACCTTGCGGTTAAAAAACTGCTTGGCGAGTGCGCGAGTTCCCTCAACGCCGAGCAACCCGATCACGCCGCCGAAGAACGGCCCGGTTGTCGCGGGAATGCCCAGCAGAAAAAGCCCGTGGCTTGCCGAAAGCGCGAGGGTGCCGCACAGAGGCGCTTCAAGCAGAACTCGGCGCCAGGTACCGCCGCCATAAATGATCCGCAGCGCAGCGATCACGCAGGCGAGTCCGCCTGAGTAAATGGCTGGCCAGTTCAGTTCGAGCCAGGCAGCTAACCAGGCCCATGTATCCGGTTTGTCAGGCATGCGCGTGATTCCGCTGTCCAAGGTTGAAGTTGGGGGTACGTCTGTTTGGTTGGTTCGGTGGCTCAATCCCATAGGTTCACCATTTGCAGTTCCGGGGCTTGGGGCGCGATATCCGGTAGCGACACCAAGGTGCCGTGAGGAATGATCGTGCCGAGATCCGAAAGTCCAGGGTTTGCCTCGAGCACCGCCTCCGTGATGCCGGCGGTGCGGCCGTAGATTCGCCAACAAATGGCGTCGACGGTGTCGCCCTGAGCGGCATACACGGAGGTCGCCATCAGATGAGCTCCACTGTTGAATGCCCGACGCCCAGCAGGTCGCGGATGGCGAAGCGGGCGTCACGCCGGTACTCATCGACAGAAGGCGTAAGTTCGTCGGCGTTCTTGTTGCCTTCGACGCTGGTGTCGTAGCTGCGATAGCGCTCAGCCAGTTCAGCGCCGACGCTGCAATAAATGGAGCGGCGGTACAGGTGGACGAAGTGGCTTTCGCCATTGACTTCGAAAGCTGGCACCGCCGCGATTGTGGTGTGTCCGTTGGCCAGATGATTTGCCTTCACCTTGGCCAGTTCGCCATTCACCTGAATCAAAGCGTTGACGGTGACGACTTCAATCCGCGCGTCAGTGATGCTGCCATCAAGACGGATGGATTCGCGTAAGTGGACGACATCGATGTCAGGCCAGAATCCATCATTGGTAATGACGAATGGCTCGTCGTTGTTGCCGGTGGCAATAAATCCGCTCATGGTTCAGCCCTAAGTCGGCGGTGGCCGGGGCGTCACAGCAAGGAAAGGAGAAACCTGCTGTTCAGCCCCGGGCCGCCGGGGTTGCGGGGTACGCTCTTTCAGCTCCCTGATGGAGGAGCAATCTTTTTCAGGAGGCGCTCTGCGCCTTCCAGATCCTTTTTGCCGCCGCAGCTGCCGTTGAGCTCGATGGCGCGTTTCAGCAGTTCGATACCGGCCATTACCTGACCGGGTTGGCCCGGGTTATCAGCGGTGAGCCCCGCCACCGTGGCGCGTCCCGTAGCCAAGTACAGCTTTGCGCGGACTTCGTCTGGCATGTCCTGCTCCGCTGTCAGCTCCATGGTGCGGTGCAAAACAGCCAGGTCGAATCCGCCGCTGGCTTTCTGAGAGATCAGCGCGCCTTCGGCGATTTCCTCGGCCACCAGGCAGCCGGTAGTCCGCTCGAAGCGATCAGGCATCAGCAGGTTGTGCTGCAACACATACGCTGCGATATCGAGCGCACCGGTGTAATCACCAGCGTCGATGCGCCAGATCATGATGGTGGTGAGTACTTCGTCCTGGGCGCCGTTGCCGGCAGCGAGAACCCCGTCGACGTAAGGCACGTACTCCGGCAGGAGCTGCGACTTCAGCGCGGCTTTGCCTTCGTTCGACTGAATTTGCTTGAGGCGCAGACGGTGCTGAAGCAGCTGCGCCAGCTGCATTTCATAGGCCGTCCCGCCCGCCATCGAAACAGCGGGCGACGCAGCGGCAGCCTCTTGCGAGGCAAGCGCTTTCAGCCGGTGACGTTGGGCGAGCGAGAGGGCCATAGTCATGCGGCCTCTTCGATGTTTTCGACCAGAGCGCCGAGACCGAAGTCCTCGATCACATAGTCCTCGTTCGACGACTGATAGTCGGCGATGCGATCGCGCTCCGGCTCGTCCCGGGTCATACGGCGACGGCTGCTGATCTGGAAGTAGATCGAGAGGTTTTTCAGCGTGGTGATCATGATGCCGCCGTCGATGAAGAAAGGAGCATCTTCGATCGGCAGGCCGCCCAGCGTGCCGTTGGCGAGGATCCGCGCAGCTGCCAGCTCATTTTCGTTGTCTGCAGCGCCTTCGATGTTGGCCAGGAACTTCGCGTGCAACAGGTTGCGATCGACCAGGACTACCAGATCCGGACGCTTGCGGTGCCACGGGTCCAGCAGCTGGATAGCGTCGTACACCAGGCCGTCGAGAGTCTTGTAATCGCCGTTCGGGCCGATGGTGACCTTGCCAGCAACCTTGCCGCTGTTGAGCACGCGTTCAGGAGCCTTGGTGCGGTACTTCTCCAGCCAACCGACGTTCACGTCCTGCAGAAGCTGATTGGTCGCGCGATCGGTCGTCGCGGCCGCACTGGTGCCGTTGAATCCGATCATGATGCGGTCGAGGGCTTGGCGCTCGACGATCGCACCGGACAGACGAGCCTGAAAGTCCGGGAATTTCGCCCAGGCATCGAGCAACGCATACGGAATCGCGGTATCGAAGTCAGTCTTCTTGCAGCTGTAAGTGTCGTTTTTGAGCGAGCCGACGCCGCGAGGACTGCGGGCAGCCTGGTTGGTGTCGGTCCGGCCGGCGATTGTCGAGCCTACGCCCAAAACGATGGCCTCACCGTCTTTTTCGTCGACGCCCAGCACGTTGATCTTTTTCAGGAAAGCGCTGGATTCCTGAATGGCCGTTTCCAGCTTCTGCTGCACCGACGGGGTGACGGTGAATTTTTCCGCCACGGATCCGACAGAGTTGATCGCCGCGATCTGTTTGGTGAAGCCGTTGAAAGCAAGCCGTGTTTCGTTACGCATGGTGTTCTCCTGAGGAGCTTGTAGGGGCCGGTGATCAGTAGGCGGTCAGCACAGCGCCGTCGCCGCCGGTCGCGGGAGGGCGTTGGGTTTGGCTGTGGTCTTGGGTATCGCCCAGGCGCTTGACCAGTTCGTTGAGGTCATTGCTGAGCATGTCGACGCTGGTCTTCAGGTCTGCGGAGAATTTTTTCTCGGCCGCCAGTTGGTCTGGCAGATCTTTGACGTGCTCGGCGACAGCTTCGACGGCCTGGCTGATTTGGGCGAACTCGCCGTCATCCTTGGCCTGTTTACCGGAGAGCAACGCTTGCACCTTGCTGAAAAGTTGGGCGCCTAAACCGGGCTTGTCTTCGATTTCTTCGAAGGTCAGCTCGGTTTCCACCGCCTCGGTGAACATCGAGGTCGCGGAGTAGTGGCGGTCTTTGAATGGGCTGGATTCAGGTTTCTGAGCGGAGAACGCGAGCACGTCGGTGCCGAGACTGGCCGGGGAGTCGGTTACAGCGAGACCGACGATGTAAGCTTCGCCGGTGTCGGAAAAGCTGTCGTCGATTTCGATGGACGTGTAAATCTTCTGTTTCGCCTTGTTCAGGGCGATCAGATCCGCGGTAGGCTCGATTTGGGCAAAAAGAGCCAGTTTGGTCTGGCCGTTGATCTCGACCTCTTCAGCCTTGACTGCTGTCACGTCACCGTAGGCTTTGAACGGGCCGTCTGGCAGCAAGCTGCGGAAATGCTCCAGCCAGATCCGAGCGCCGTAGGTAGTCGGGTTGAAGTTTTTGGCAGCCTGTTCCAGCCAGCTGCGTTTGATGGTGCGCTTGTCCGAGGTAGCGCCCTCAACGGCGACACGGAACCAGTTGCTGCGAAATTTCTTCATGTCGGGAATCCCTCAAAGCTGTGCTGCTGGGTGCAGTTACGTTGAGGTACATCCTCGGCAGTCGCGCGATCACGGGCAATCGACGCCAGTTGTAGGCCCGTGCGCTACATGGCACATCGCTACGCCTTCACGCGCGCGAGGCGTCAGCATCGCCGCCATGACTACAGCCGCAGCCACTCCCATCCGCGATAACCGCCGTCAGGCCAAGTTCCTCTACTGGACTGGCCTGCGGATCTGCGCGATCGCAGAAATGCTAGATGAAAAGGAAAAGACCGTTCATGCGTGGAAAACGCGGGACGAGTGGGATCGAGCCGATAACGTGGAGCGTATCGGCGGTGCGCTGGAAGCGCGGCTGGTACAACTGATCCTTAAAGACGGCAAAACCGGCGGCGACTTCAAGGAGATCGACCTGCTGCATCGTCAGCTGGAACGGCAAGCGCGGATCGAGCGTTACAAGTCCGGTGGCACCGACACCGACCTCAACCCCAATCTGGGCAAACGCAACGAAGGCCCGAAGAAGAAAGCGGCTCGCAATGAGTTCAGCGAAGACCAGATCGAGCTGCTCACTGAGGCATTTAAAGACGGTTGCTTTGGCTATCAACTGGACTGGTACCGGGCGAGTAATCAGCGCACCAGGGCGATCCTCAAAAGCCGGCAGATCGGTGCCACCTACTACTTTGCTCGCGAGGCGTTCATTGACGCTCTGGTCACCGGGCGAAACCAGATTTTCCTCTCAGCGTCGAAGAATCAGGCGCACATCTTCAAGGCCTACATCCAAGGGTTCGCCCGCGAAGTTTGCGGTGTCGAGCTCACCGGTGACCCGATCATTCTGGCGAATGGCGCCGAGCTGCATTTCCTCGGTACCAACGCCCGAACCGCTCAGGGTTACCATGGTAATTTCTACTTCGACGAGTTCTTCTGGACGTTCAAATTCAACGAGCTGAACAAGGTCGCCAGCGGCATGGCGATGCAGAAGCAATACCGGCGCACCTACTTTTCCACGCCATCGAGCATGGCGCATGAGGCCTACACGTTCTGGACCGGTGAACGCTTCAACAAGGGCAAGCCTGTCGCCCAGCGGTTGAAACTAGACGTGTCGCACGACGCGCTGCAGCAGGGCCGACTCTGCGAGGACAGGATCTGGCGCCAGATCGTCACCATCTTGGATGCGGAGCAGCGCGGTTGCGACCTGTTTGACCTTGAAGAGCTACGCCTCGAGTACAACGCGGACGCCTTTGCCAACCTGTTGATGTGCCAGTTCGTCGACGACGGGGCGAGCATATTCCCGCTCAACGTTCTGCAGCCTTGCATGGTCGACAGCTGGGTTGAATGGTCCGAGGACTACAAACCCTTCGCCGCGCGGCCGTTCGCCGATCGGCAGGTTTGGATTGGTTACGATCCGGCGGAAACCGGTGATAGCTCCGGCCTGGTGGTCGTGGCTCCGCCAACCGTGCCCGGTGGGAAGTTCCGGGTGCTCGAGCGCCACCAATTCCGTGGGATGGACTTCGCCGCCCAGGCCGAGGCGATCCGCTTGGTCACGATGCGCTACTGGGTGACATACATCGGCATCGACATCACGGGCATGGGCTCTGGCGTGGCCCAGCTGGTGCGCCAATTCTTCCCCAACGTGACAACGTTCAGCTATTCCCCCGAGGTCAAGACGCGCCTGGTGCTCAAGGCCTACGACGTGATTCACAAAGGGCGCTTGGAGTTCGACGCCGGCTGGATCGACATGGCGCAGTCGCTCATGGCGATCCGCAAGACCATCACGGCCAGCGGCCGGCAATTCACCTACACGGCAGGCCGAACCGACGAGACAGGGCACGCGGATCTCGCATGGGCTCTTTTCCACGCATTGCAGAACGAACCGCTTGAGGGCCAAACCTCAACGAATACCGGCTTCATGGAGATTTATTGATGAGCAACAGCGGCAGCGAAACCACGCAATCGTCCACTCCAGCCCTGGCTGCGGCCCAGGGACAGCTGCCGCCGTTAACGGGCGGCAAGATTGAGGCTTTCACCTTCGGAGACCCTACGCCGGTGCTCGATGAGCGGGGGATTCTGGACTACTTGGAATGCTGGCTGAACGGTCGCTGGTATGAGCCGCCAATGTCGCTAGATGGGCTGGCCAAGTCCTCCCGGGCCAGCGTGTTCCTGCAGTCGGGTTTGAATTTCAAACGCAACATGCTGGCCCGCACTTTCATCCCCCATAAGTTGTTGACTCGGCAGACCTTCGAGCAATTTGCCCTGGACTTTCTCTGGTGCGGCAACGGCTATCTGGAAAAGCGCGAGAACATGCTGCGCGGCACGCTCGGCCTGCAGCCTGCCTTGGGCAAATACATGCGACGCGGCGAGGATCTCGAAACCTACTACCAGGTACGCGGATGGCGCGATGAGCACGAATTCAAGCGCGGTACGGTTTATCACCAGCGTGAGGCGGACATCAATCAGGAGATTTACGGCCTTCCGGAGTGGTTGCCGGCTCTGCAGAGCGCACTGCTCAACGAGTCCGCCACCTTGTTCCGACGCAAGTACTACAACAACGGCAGTCACGCCGGTTTCATCATGTACATGACCGACACCGCGCAGAACGAAACCGACGTAGGCGCCTTGCGCGCTGCGCTCAAATCCGCCAAAGGGCCTGGCAATTTCCGAAACCTGTTCATGTACGCCCCAGGCGGCAAAAAAGACGGCATTCAGCTGATCCCCGTCAGCGAGGTGGCTGCGAAGGATGAATTCGGCTCAATCAAGAACATCAGCCGCGATGACATGCTCGCGGCGTTGCGCATTCCTCCTCAACTGATGGGAATCGTGCCACAAAACGCCGGCGGTTTCGGCTCAATCAAAGAAGCCGCACAGGTCTGGGCTATGAACGAGCTTGAACCCATCCAGGCACGCTTGCGGCAAGTGAATGAATGGGTGGGAGAAGAAGTCGTCGCATTCCGACCATTTGACTAAGTCGGAATGTTTGCTGGCTAACTAACTGACCGATTTTAAAATTTTTGCCCTAACACTGTCCGATAAAAGTTCAGGGTCCAAAGAACCTTTGTTTATCGCGTCGAGCAATAGCGCTTTGATCTTCGTTACTGTAAATCGATGCACCTTATCTGCTCTTATCTGCGCGGCAATAGAGTCTGAAATAAAAGCTAGATTATTAACGTTCAGGCTCGAAAGGTCGCGATGGGTATTAATTAAATCAGTGCACGGTGTTTTGCCTGGAGTCGCCGTGATTGTGATGCTGCCAGTTTCAAGCTCAGCTTCATCGACCACGACCACATCTATTTTAGAAAGAAAGTCGTTGCTCGCGGCCATAGCTAAAACGCCTTGGCTTATTTCTTTCTCATCCTCAATTCGCCAGACTGAAAGTGTATTGTCGTCAGTTTTTAAACACTGGGTAATTGCGTCAGCGTTGATTGGTAGAACTTCATCGCTTACGCACCACTTGCCCATCGCAATTTTACGAACGAGATAAGCCATTATCAAATCCCGCAAAAGTCAGAAATTACTTCCAATCTGTAGTCGTCGAGCCACTTAGGTGTAAGAGTGTGGTGTGTCAGACTTCGAATTAAGTCAACGTCTTCCCAATATTCAAATGCTCGAACCGCGCACTCCTTGATTTCCGTTGAACGATGAGAGAGTGCTGAGAGTGCGATCATCTCATTCATTGGATGGAATGTTTTCATATCCATATGAGTGATGAGGTTGAGTATGCCGATTAGGCGGCGATCATTTCCACGACTCGCTAGAAAGACTTTTCCAGTTTCAACTTGAGTCATCAACGGGCGTAAAGACAACCATCTTTCTACGTAATGATCTGCAGCGGACTTAGTGCCGGGCTCGAAAAAATCGTTGTCTAAACAATCCTCTAGCCCTTTTCTGAACCTATCGGCTTCCGTCTTGCTAGTACGAACCGCATCCCCGGAGCTTGTAGTTGTAGAGGCACCCTCCAGCCGAATATTTAGCGGAGTGTTAGTAGTTTCGTTTTGCTTCTCGCTAATAGTTTTAGGCGCAGTTCTTAATGTAAGGCTGGCGTTTTTTAAAGACAAAGCTCCTTGGGAAAGGATAGAGGCAGTAACTGATTTAATGGAGCTATCCACTTCTATTGTTTTAATCATATGCCACCGCCGTAAGGCCTTTGTAAATAGCCCGCTCTCTATCCAGTGATTGCTGTAGGAAGTCAGATAACGTCGCTAACGAAGCCGTAACGCGCTTTTCAAGAGGGGTATTTATATCAGTGGTTAGATGTAAGGTTTCAAATTCGCGTACACCATTGCTATCACCGAACTGTACTTTTACTTTCGATATATTGTAAATAACATTGACTTCTTGGTCGATGTTTTTGTCGAAGTGATCGGCTACTACGTTACGAACGTTCCATTCCGTAACAGACTTGTCGGGGAACAAAGTAAAAGCTTCTGTAATGAATTTTTTTCTCAGTTCTTCAAGTTTTTCAGTGCTCATTGGGGCTAAGAACTTCTCGCTTACGAAGCCGATTCTATTAAATGTTATGCCCAAAACTGTTGTTAGTGATGATGTTATTTGGTTTACTTGGTCAAAAAACAATTCCGATGTAACAGCTGCACCTGGAGAGTTTGGTACAGGCATAACTAAGAAATCGATACGGTTAGAGAGGAAGTTAACTGAAACACCGTTTCGCATCGATTGGAGTGATAGTCTAGGCTCTAAGCGATTGGTGTTCGGGTCCATCTCCTGAACGTTACCAGACGGAAGCATTCCATGCTGGAAGAATGCACTTATGCAATTTTTAATAATTTCTTCTGTCGGGGTGATATTAGAATAATCCCCAAATAAAGAAACTTGTATCTTTAGGTTTGTTTCGCCTTTCAACGTCTTGACTCCCTTGGTGACGTCCTAGCCAGTCCCTTTTATACAGGTGATGGCTTATTAATATCAATCCGATTCCACGATAACGATAGCTTATACGGTGTGAGTGTGGAGTCGATTGATAGATCTCACGTTGCTGGTTTAGATGGGGGCAAATTCACCTCGGACACCAAATTTCCGATGATCGGCGCCCGTTACGTCAAAATTGCTCAGCAATCGTGATTGCCTAGCATTGCCGTAATCGCGTGATTGCACCTGAAATCGCCTTCGCGTTCGTATCCAGCGTCTCCAGCGCGCCAACGGCGTTGTCGGCAATTTCTCCTGCCCCAACCCCTGAGATCCAGTGAGTAATCTCTTCTATCGCCGCACCCAGCGCATGCTGATTGTGCAGCAGCAAAGTCAACGCGTCGGCGGTGGCGATATTTGAATCTGCATTGTTTGGCATTTGGGTCGTCCTTGAGCGAAAGCTTCCGAAAGGGTAGCTCATGCTTGCCAAATCAGATTAGCTCAAGCTTTTTCCCTCTTGATGACTATCCCGCTCCGAAATGGAGCTTCTGGCGTATGTCTGCCCGATGTAGCCATTTCCGGACGCCCAAAGCAACAAACCCCCGGTTTTCAGAAAAAAATAGGGGGGGCGTGGTGGTTGAATCTGGTGGTAATCAGAGCGGATCGAAGCCGGAGCGTGAAATGACGTTCTGCAGCTTATCGACGGCTTGCTTTACAAAGTGGTTCTCATCTTAGTTTACCGAGTGGCTGTTGAACTCGAATCAGCCGACGCGTTTCACGAAGTGAGCGAGCGCAGACGTCTCAGCCTCCGTCAAAAAACTCGCCTGCAGAAGCACCCGTGGTGGTGGCAAGAGTAAGGGTTATTGGATCGAAGACTACCAACTCGTCATTCATTTCGGCCTTACTCATAAAAATAAGGAAGGTATAACCCTTACCGCTCAGTTATCTAGATGGTAAGCCAGCGTGCAGCCACTGGGTCAACCCCGCAGTGCCCAGGTAGGCCACTTCTCACCTTTGCAGCCACCGTAGAACTGAGAAGCCGCCTCGTGCGCGGACAGCTTTGCTGGGATTCTTTCTGCAGCAAAGAACGCGTTATCCATGCTGATCATCAGGCCGGTACCGGAATAGTCGTGCCTCTCCGTACCTTCATCGTCATGTTTGGCGGTATTGATGGCGTTGGCGATCAATGCTGTCTGGACTTCGGTAATGAACTGATATTTTTTCCAGTCGAATTCTGTCACTGCTTGTGCTCCATCTGACCAACTTGAATGTCCCAAGCGCCATATCCTACGGTCGATGATGGCCAATTGATAGCTCGCTTCCGCATACGCGAGATGCGGCTAGATCATCCTTACCGCCTGCTTACCTACGCGGTAAGGACTGCTTTTAGTAGGTGCCTCTCAAATAAAAAAGTCCCCCACGCTCTCGCAGTGTGAGGGCTAATTTGACCTAAGCGCCGTTATTTGTAACGCGGCGGTCACTCGCTCATCTTCTTCCAATCGGTTTTCGGTTTCTCGGCCGTTTTGCCCAACACATAGGCCACATGCACCTTGCCTTCGTTGTTCGCGCTCGGTACCACAGCCAGCAGCGTGTTGGCATTGTCGACACCGGCCACCTGCACCACTTCTGCAGTTTCACTCATTTGCATCCGTCTCACTCCTTGTGATTGCGCCGTGACGGCCCGGCCAGCGTAGCGTATAGGCTGGGCCGCTGGGCGTTCTTTTACGTTCGGGACTTACCGAGACGGCAAGTAGCCCTCAACTCACTGCACATGAGTTCGGGCCGCCTTCTTGAATACCCAGCACTTGGTCGTAGTCTTGCGAATATTGCTGTCCACCGCCTTTATCCCAACGAATTGGGGCTCGATGCAGTGCTTCAAGGCGTTCGTCACCTCGGTGCTGATCACAGTCGGGATGCTATTTGCGGCAAACAGTTCGACCAAATGTGGCATGTTCAATGCGATCAGTTGCGAGTCCTTGGAGTGGTTGTACGCGATGCCCTTGGAGTCCAGCTGCAGGAGCGCGGCCCAGAAGTCGGCAACAAGATCGGCCTGGGGAGGCTCGACAGTGCCTATGGTTTCGAGATCCGGTACCGGCAAACCCATTGCGGTGGACAGTTTCGTGATCTCGATACCGAGCAAATCACGCACAGTCCGATTACGGGTGCGCATCAACTCCTTCACCAGCCCAAGACGATGCTTCGACATGCTGATCTGCTGATTGACCGTGAGCTTCTCGCTGAGCGAATAGCTGCCGGTTTTTCGCAACGAAGGGAGGACGTCGTGAGTTACCCAGCGTTTGAACCGTTTCGCTTGGGGCTTGCGACTGCTGAACAGCAAGTTATATAGGCCTGCCTCGTTGACGATCATCATTTCCTGCTGTCCGCCAAGGGTGTCCATAGTGCGGACCTCCTTTTCGTCCTCTTCCAAGCGCGTATATGCATTGCGTGGGTTCGCGATCTCTAAAACCCTGCATACATCCGCAGCAACAAACCACGTTTCACCATCTTTTTCGTCAAGGATCCGGACCGGCTGCGTTTCGAATTCAAAAAGCGAAGGCGTCTTCATTTTCTTTACCTATTCAATATTTGGCGGGGCGAAGGGGGGGTACTACACCCCTCCCTTTTCACGATCAGATCCGGCGATGGTTGTTGTTGGCGGAGCGAATGACGTTGTTCAGGTCAACGCAGATCCGGTCCAAGAAACCGGCCAGCATTTGTGGTGTGTACAGACCTGGGTGGTCAGCCTGCTGGGCGAGCGCATGCACCAGGGCAAGCGAATCCCGCAACCGTTCCAAATCAAACAGATCGTCGTCAGAGAGGCAGTAGGGCTTTCTCATACGGCACCGCCGTGCGTTTCAAGAACGCGCACCTGGTGCATGTGATGGTTGTAGCGCTTGAGGCGAGTAGCGAGGGAGGAGTTGGCGTGCAACGCGGCGAGAGCCATGCGGCGATGGGCAAGTGCGCGGATTTTGGACGGAATGAGGGCGGTCATAGTGAAGCTCCTTTTGCTGACAGGAGCTGCCACGTTCGTTACCAAGCGAATGGTGGCAGCTGTACGCAGGTTGGTAAACCGGGGCAAAAGGAACCCGGCAGGCCCGAAGACCTCCCACGCACAGCCGCCATAACACGGAACTGCGGGCACAAAAAAAGCGCCTGCAGTTGTGAAGATGGGCGCTGTTGCGCCTTTTGCATGTCGGGTTACCAAGCCCGGTCGCTGAATTGGCAGCGACGACCGCACTGTACGCCTCTCAATGTACGGGGATCAAGTGTCCCCGGACAATATTTCATATCACTGTACGTTGCAGCCGCCGCAGGCCGTCGTTCTGTTGTGGTGGTCACCACCAAAGGCCGGTGATTGGCAACCGGTGGTAGGTGGCCGGTGGCGGGTGGCCGATGGTAGGTGGCGGTCCATCGGTGACCGATGGTGGGTGGCCGGGGGCTGTTCGCGCACCATTGTGGGGCGATCGGAGGCTCTAGGGGGGTCTGCACCTGGCGCGCGCCGTCGTCCCCCCGCCACGCCTGCGGGCTAGATAGGTCTCAATTACTGCGCACCTGCAGCCATCCACCAGCAGCGCCCGCCGGGCTTCTCCTGCGCGAAAATGGGTAGAGAAAAACCCTGCAAAACCCTGCACACCCCACTGCTTTTTCGAGCGACCATGAACTCGTTTCTGAGACCCTTTTTCAGGTGACCCATGGGAAACAAGTAATTTAGGTATGTACAGGTAAGGAATAGGCTGGAGCCCGCGTGCGATGCGGTGTTGAGCACTTACTTTGCACTGGCTTTTTGGAGTAAGGAGGGGAGTAATTTTTTGCTAACTATATGATTTTCATAGATATTTTATTTTCAGTTTCTGACCTAGGTAAAAGGTAATGTTATGTCTATATATTACTTAAAACTTACCTAGCCCAATAATCTAGAAGCCTTGTGTCGTAAGGCTTTCAAAGCGATTATGGAAAAACTTACCAAAAATACCGGTTTCCCATGGGTCAACATAAAAATGGTGCGGCGGTGAGCTTGGCATGTGATAGATCCTCGCACTGACATCGGCGCACTTGCACGCATACGGTCGACTTCGCCATTAGCAAACGCTTTGGTCCACTGGTCGAATCCTTCCATCCGCTTGGTTGAACTCACTCTTCAATAGAGTCCCCAAAAGGATGCAGGTGGTCATGGCTAGGTGTCGAACTGAGCATCTCTCTAAACATTCCTGCCTTAGCTTTCTCATCGGTAAGTGTTGCCTGCGCAAGATTGCATGTCATGTAGTACTCGTCATCGATATTCGCGAGCTCCGCCCAGAGTGTAGACATATCGAAATTGGCAATGTACTGACGCAAAGTTATGGATTGTCCCGCTATATTCGGATTTTCCTTTTTGCTTAATTTGACAGCTCGATCAATTTCGTCGTGTGCTGGGGATACATCGAATTCATAAGGCATGCTCGCAGTTATTGCATCGCCGATTCGATCATATATTTCAATATTTGCATTGGCAAAAGGGCCGAAGGTATCGAGTCCATAATTGTTGAAGTCAAATGTGAAGTTTGGAAATAATTCTTCAAGGTATGCTGTAAGTACTGAGAGGTCGCGGGTGTTCATGACTTTACGTAACTGAGCGGAAGGCTTCTTTAAAAACTTAATAACGTAATGTCGGTAATATCTTGAGGAATCAATTGATTTTAAGAACTCAATGACGTTTGTCCACAGTCGATGATTGCTAAATGCGCTTTCATAAAAGTCTATGGATATATTTTCTTTTAAGTTTTTAACAAAAGAAGCAGCGTGATAGTCCAAGATGCTTTTATGTAAAAATGTTGTTGTATCCAGCCCTTCCTCCACCATGAGGCAGGCGACTTTCACAATGTCATGTCTAAACGAATCTAGATCGCAAAAGCACTCCGGCGCGTAGCTTATGGCATCTTCGAAGGCTGTATCGAAGCTAGCGTTTTCCAAAGATCTGGTGCCACCTAGCCGGACGACCATGAAGCAGAATGTATCGAACAGTTGTTTCAATTTCCGCTCAGATAACCCGCTATGATGCTGGCGATTAAAACCCGCTTTTAGGCGATCATGCTTAGTGAAAACGACTCCAAAAAGTTTTTCAAAAAAATCTGAAAGAGTCGAAGGGATCTCTTTTTCAGTTTGATAGACGATGACCACTAGGGTAAGCATCAATGGAGTGCTGATTACACCTTTGATGTTTTCGGTGCAATCCTGCAAAGCTTGGACAACATCTAATCGCTTGCTACTTGAAGTTATTAACTTCGAGATAAACGGATCGTAATCGTCTTGGGTAAGTTTGACCAGCTTAAGTACTTGGAAGCCGTTAGTATTCTGAATATGGTTTCTTGGTCGGCTGGAAATTATAATCTTGAGTTCTGGATTTCGGGTTTGTATGTTGCCCAACTCATAGATTACGTCTCCGACACATTCACTAGGAATTTCATCAAACCCATCGAGTAATAAAATGATTTTTCCGGAGTCTGCGAGATAGTCGAAAGTCGTCTGGGCACCGTCGACGCCTAACGTCTCTAAGAAGGCGGATATTGCATCCGGGAGTGAGCGTTTCGGTGTGATGGTTCGAAGTTCAATAAACACAGGAATCAAAACACTGTTAGCGAGATTCAGTGCAGAGCTAGCCAAGTGCCTCATAAAAATAGATTTGCCTTGGCCTACAATGCCCTCGATAACTAGGTTACCTGGCGGAAGACATGTGATGTCATCAGTAGAGATCAGTAGTGGATGCTCGCCTGAACCCGGCTTTGTCTGAAGTTTAGAGGGAAAGTAGAATTGTCGGAGCGAGACCTCTGTCTCTGGAGACCAGATGGTCTTGACTTTCTCAATTCGTCCCAAGGCAATGCACGCTTTTTTAATGCCGGCATTTGTCTTCCATCGATCCAGTCCGCCCTGAACGACGCCTTTCGCCCCTTTGTAAAGGTCAGCGCATAATGGAGTAAGAGCTCTTGTTAGCGCGATAGTCGTCAGGGTAGCGGTCATAACAATTCCCTTGTTAGCACAACTGATATCGATGGGGGCAGGCACGCTCGTCAGATGCGATCACGGCCAGGATCTCTGCACCACACGGCTATATGCGGTGGTTATTACGTCGCTTGTTACGTCATCCCCATAAAAAAAGGGCCTGCATTGCTGCAAGCCCTTGTTTTGTATGGTGCCGGCACCAGGAATCGAACCCGGGACCTACTGATTACAAGTCAGTTGCTCTACCAACTGAGCTATACCGGCGTGTGGGCGACGATTATAGCGATTGGGTTGGTTCTGTAAACCCCTGAATTCAGACTATTTTTACGCAGGCGCTGGATCGGGCGCGGCATGGGCTGTGTCATTGGGTGTTAAGCCGCAAAATCGGGCTGTTCGACGTCAATCCACCAGGCGAGTGTTGGCAGGATTTCTGCGCTGTTCGAGCACCAATTTCACCCGTTTATGTCCTTTTGATTGGAAGCTTATGCACAACGGATCGGCGCTAAGGCGGCGTTGCAGGGTATTTTGTGGACACGTTCTCATTTTGTGTGCAAAGCCCTGTTTTACAGGTTTTTTATCAATATGAACAAAAAATGACCAATGCTGTTTTGGTCATGCAATGGCCGTGGATATTGGATCCACGGGAAAACCATCAACAGAGTTATCCACAGGTTGTGAAGGTTTCAGGCGCGCTCGGCCAGCAGCAGAAAATTACGCGGCGTCAGCGAGCTGTCGCAGAAGGTGCCGAGTCGTACGACGTACCCCTGCTCGGCGAGGAAAATGGCTCGATCAAGATTCAGCCAAAGCTCCAGCGGTCGTCGGAACAGTCCGCGCAGTAATTCCAGGTTGCGAACTTCGGCCAATCGCTGCCAACCGGCAGCTTCCAGTGCCTGCCAATCCGGCGTGCCGATTGTGGATAACTCTTTCAGCACTGCCAGGTCGCGGCAGTAATCGGCGAAAGGTTTGTCCAGCCAGGCACTGGGCAGGGACGGGGTGGGCAGGTATTCGTCTACTTCACGCACTTGCCGTTGCAGCAAATCGAAAGCCAGGCGCCGGGCCATGGAGGTGTCGCGCTGACGTCGGACTCTTGCACCGGCGGTGACAGTTTCGCTCATGGGCAGCGCCAGATCTTCGAGCGAGAGCTGTAGGGCGGATCGCAAACCCGCTGAGGACAATGCCTGGTATTCGCTGCGATTGATCCGGTTGTAACAGCACGGCGCGATAGCCATCTGCTGACATCCGGCAGCACTCGCCAGTTGCATCAGGCGCACATGCAGGTCGCCGCAGGCGTGCAGGGCGACCGGGGTGTGGTGAGCGCTCAACACGTTCGCCGCGTCTGCGGCCAGCACATCCTGCTCGACATGCAGGGCATGCAAATGATGACGCTGACTCAGGGCCTGACCGCTGGCGACCAACGCCGGATCGTATTCCACACAGGTCAGCTGTTGCCCGGCGCTCAACAGGCGCCGGCCCAAATGCCCTTTGCCGGAACACCAGTCCAGCCAATGCGTTGGCGGCGAGGCGAAAGACAAACGGCTGCCGAACGCTTCAATCTGCTGCCACTTGCGTCCCGGCACGTCGACATTCAATTGATGACCTGCAGTTTCCAGCGCATGTCCCGGCAACTCACCCACTGCGCTCAGCTCAGCCGATAACGCCGCCAAAGAGGCGAACGGCTCCGGGGCATCGACGAGATCGGCAGGATGGTTGTGCGCCCGCTCTGCATCTTCCAGTGACCGTCTGCGTAGCCAGGAAGACAATTGCGGGTAGGCCGTTTCCCACGGGAGAGAAAGATGAGTGAACGGACGAGGTTTCCACAGCGCCTGATGCGCTGTAAGAAAATCATCCAGCGCGGTGAAACGGGCGAGTAACTCCTCGCCCGTCAGCACGTGGGAAGTTTCAACGCCCTTGGCAGGCATCGACGCGCAGCCAGCGCTCCAGCAGCTTGAAGCCGCGCACCAGCACGTAGGACATCAGCAGATAGAACACGCCGGCGGCGAAGAAGATTTCCACCGGCAGGTAGGTGCGGGCGATGATCGTGCGGGCCATGCCGGTCAGTTCCAGCAGGGTCACGGTGCTCGCCAGTGCGCTGGCCTTGAGCATCAGGATCACTTCGTTGCTGTAGGCCGGCAGGCCGATGCGCGCTGCACGCGGCAGCATGATGTAGAACATCGCCTTGGGCTTGGACATGCCCAGTGCTCGCGCCGCTTCGATTTCGCCCGGCGGAATCGCCTGGATCGCGCCGCGCAGGATCTCGGCGATGTAGGCCGCCGTGTGCAGGGTCATGGTCGCGGTGGTACACCAGAACGGATCGCGCAGGTACGGCCACAGCGCGCTGCTGCGCACCGCATCGAACTGCGCCAGGCCGTAATAGACGAGGAACAGTTGCACCAGCAGCGGCGTGCCACGGAAAAAGAAGATGTAGGCGTAGGGCAAGGCGCGCACGTACCACAACTTCGACGAGCGGGCGATGCCCAGCGGAATCGCCAGCAGCAGGCCGGCAATCACGGCAATCGCCACCAGTTCGAGGGTCAAAGTCGCGCCCTGCGCCAGTTTCGGCAGCCACTTGATGATCACTTCCCAGTTCATGAAGCGCTCCTCGCAAAGCCGCGAGCGGCGCGTTTTTCCAGGAAGTGCATGCCGGTCATCGCCAGCACGGTGAGGCCGAGGTACATGACTGCGGCCACCAGATAGAAGGTGAACGGTTGTTTCGACACGGTCACGCCGATCTGTGCGTGACGCATGATTTCTTCCAGGCCGATTACCGAGACTAGCGCGGTGTCTTTCATCAGGATCATGAACAGGTTGCCCAGGCCCGGCAGGGCGATGCGCCACATCTGCGGCATGATCAACTTGGTGAAGATCCGCCATTTCGACAGGCCCAGCGCCACACCGGCTTCACGGTGGCCCTTGGGAATGGCGAGGATCGCGCCGCGGAACACTTCGGTGGCGTAGGCGCCGAAGCACAGACCCAGCGCGATTACGCCGGCGGCGAAGGCGCTGAGTTGCAGGTCGGGGTTACCGAAAAACTCACCGAGGCTGCGCATCAGGTTGACCGTACCGAAGTAGATCAACAGCACCCAGAGCAATTCCGGGACGCCACGCACCAGGGTCGAATAAGTGCCGCCAAGCCACTGCAGCGGCTTGTACGGGGAAGTCTTGGCCAAGGCGCCGAGCAGACCGAGCACCAGTCCCAGGCACAGGGCCGTCAGCGCCAGTTTGACGGTCATCAGCGCACCGGCGGCGAGGGCCGGGCCGAATCCGTAGAGGTCGATAATCATGGATTTCTTTTCAAATCGCGGCAGGCAAGGCCGGGAGCCGGCGCCGTCGGTGGATGGCGCTGGTCCCGCAGGTCAGATCAATAGATGCTGAACGGGAAATACTTGTCGTTGATCTTCTTGTAGGTACCGTCGGCGACGATTTCCTTCAGTGCGGCGTTCAGCTTCTCGCGCAGCGGGTCACCTTTGCGCACGGCGATGCCGATTTTGTCGCTTTCCACGACCGGGTCGCCTTTGAACTCGTAGGCCTTGCCTGCATCGGTTTTCAGCCAGTCGTAGTTGGCGTACTTGTCGGCGAGGATGGCGTCGACACGACCGGAGGTCAGGTCCAGGTAGGCGTTTTCCTGGGTGTCGTAGAGTTTGACTTCAATATCGCTACCGTAAGTGTCCTCAAGCCAGGTGCCCGCGAGGGTGGCGCGCTGGGTACCGATGATCTTGCCTTTGAGCGAGTCCTTGTCGGTTTTGAACTCTTTATCTTTCGGTGCGATGAACTGCAGCTTGTTCGAGTAGTACGGGTCGGTGAAGTCCACCGCGCCCTTGCGTTCTTCGGTGATCGACAGCGAGGACACCAGGAAGTCGAACTTCTTGGCGTTCAGCGCAGGGATGATGCCGTCCCAGTCGGAGGTGACCACCGAGCACTCGACTTTCATCTTGGCGCACAGGGCGTCGCCGATGTCTTTGTCGAAGCCGACCACGTTGCCGCTGGCGTCTTTGTTGTTGAACGGCGGGTACGCCGCTTCGATGCCCATCTTCAGGGTCTCGGCCATGGCTCCGGCGCTGAACGCGAGGGTGACGGCGGCGGCCAGGAAGACCTTTTTAAAATTCTGCATGCATGTTGCTCCGTTAGCGGTTGCTGGACATGAATTGTTTGCAGCGCGCCGAAAGCGGGTTTTCGAACACCTGCTGAGGCGATCCTTGCTCTTCCACCAGCCCCTGGTGGAGGAACACCACTTCGCTGGAGACCTGACGGGCAAAGCCCATTTCGTGGGTCACCAACAGCATGGTGCGGCCTTCTTCGGCCAGTGCGCGGATGACACTAAGTACTTCCTGAACCATTTCCGGGTCAAGCGCGGAGGTGGGCTCGTCGAACAGAATCACCTTCGGCTGCATCGCCAGCGTGCGGGCAATCGCCGCGCGTTGTTGCTGACCACCGGACAATTGCGACGGGTAGGCGTGGCGCTTGTCGGCGATGCCGACCTTGGCCAGCAGCGCTTCGGCGACCTCGATCGCCTCGGCCTTGCTCTGGCCGAGCACGCGGCGCGGGGCTTCGATGATGTTGTCGAGCACGCTCATGTGTGGCCACAGATTAAAGTTTTGAAATACAAAACCAATCTCGGAACGCAGGCGGTTGATCTGTTTGCCATCAGCAGCAACCAGTTCGCCGTTCTTGGCGGGCTTGAGCTTGAGTTCTTCACCGGCCACCAGAATCTGACCCTGGTGCGGGTTTTCCAACAGGTTGATGCAACGCAGGAACGTGGACTTGCCGGAACCGGAGGAACCGAGGATCGAGATCACATCGCCGTCGCGGGCGGTCAGCGAGATGCCTTTGAGCACCTCAAGCTGTCCGTAGCGTTTGTGCAAGTTGCGGATTTCAAGCGCGGGCGTGGCCTCAGCCATGTGCGTTCCTCATATATGTTGCGCTCCTGCTGTTGGCGGGCCTTCCTGGCGAGGCGGCCAAGCTAGCATAGCGTTTCAATGGCAGCCAACAGCGCTACGGGCGGTAAGCGGATGGCGTGTGGCGGGTTGTCGCATCGGCACAGCAGACTGTCGCCCCATCAACAACCGAACGGGTGTTTGAACGTGCAAACCCGTGGGTGTTGCGTAAAAAAAGGCGCGATGTTGCCAGCTTTGGCGGGGTGTTGGAAGCGCTATCCGGCCGAACGTTCCTGATTCGCCCTTTTATTGTGCATCCCACACTTTTTCAGTGTGTTTCTGGTGCGCCTGTTCGCTTGAAAAGTGAGTCGCACAGTAACGCTCTGGCGAATTGCCATTAATTTTAAGGACTTGCGATGACTGTCCGGTCGCGTTCAAAGCCGCGGGCCAGAAGAGTTTGAAACATTTTGGCGCATTTATTGCGTGCAGAATCTGGAACGCCCTGTTGGTTTCTTTTTACGAAAAGGAAAATCAGGCAGGTCGGACGCAATCGCTTTCCTCGCAAAGGTAGTTCCGATGAGCAGTACCCCAAGCTCCAATGGCCTCGAACAGGGGCTCAAACCGCGTCATGTGACCATGTTGTCGATCGCCGGTGTGATCGGCGCCGGTCTGTTCGTTGGCTCCGGCCACGCCATCGCTGCCGCCGGCCCTGCCGTGCTGCTGGCCTACGCCGCCGCCGGTACCCTGGTGGTGCTGGTGATGCGCATGCTCGGTGAAATGGCTGTCGCTTCGCCCGACACCGGCTCGTTCTCGACGTACGCCGACCGTGCCATCGGGCACTGGGCCGGTTTCACCATCGGCTGGTTGTACTGGTGGTTCTGGGTATTGGTGATTCCACTGGAAGCCAACGCCGCCGCGACCATCCTGCATGCCTGGTTCCCGAGCGTGGAGATCTGGGCCTTCGCCTTGGTCATCACCATGTTGCTTACGGTGACCAACCTGTTCAGCGTGAAAAACTACGGTGAATTCGAATTCTGGTTTGCCCTGATCAAAGTCCTGGCGATCATCGGCTTCATCATCCTCGGCCTCGCGGCGATCTTCGGCTTCCTGCCGAACAGTCAGGTCAGCGGCGTTTCGCACTTGTTCGACTCCGGCGGCTTCCTGCCAAACGGCATGGGTGCGGTACTGGGTGCGATCCTGACCACCATGTTCTCGTTCATGGGTACCGAAATCGTGACCATCGCGGCTGCGGAATCGAAGAACCCGGGCAAGCAGATTTCCAAGGCCACCAACTCGGTGATCTGGCGGATCGGCCTGTTCTACCTCGTCTCGATCTTCATCGTTGTGGCCCTGGTGCCGTGGAACGATCCTACGCTGGCCAACCTCGGTTCCTACCAGACCGTGCTTGAGCGCATGGGCATTCCGAACGCGAAAATGATCGTCGACATCGTGGTTCTGGTCGCGGTCACCAGTTGCCTGAACTCGGCGCTGTATACCTCGTCGCGCATGCTGTTCTCCCTCGGCAAGCGCGGCGATGCACCGGCGATGTCGACTCGGGTCAACAAAAGCGGCACGCCTTACTGGGCGGTGATGCTGTCGACCGGCGCGGCGTTCCTCTGCACCTTCGCCAACTACGTGGCCCCGGCTGCCGTGTTCGAATTCCTGCTGGCCAGCTCCGGCGCCATCGCATTGCTGGTGTACCTGGTGATCGCGTTCTCGCAACTGCGCATGCGGAAACAACGCATGGCCCGCGGCGAGAAAATCGTCTTCAGCATGTGGCTGTTCCCGGGCCTGACCTACGCGGTGATCATCTTCATCGTCGCGGCCCTGACCATCATGCTGTTCCAGGAAGCCCACCGCGTGGAAATCCTCGCAACCGGCCTGCTGAGCCTCATGGTCGTTGCCGCCGGCCTGCTGGTGGCACGCCGCCGCAAGCTGGAAAAGCGTGGTGCGGTGGTGTTGAACTGATCCGTAACGCGTAATGCAAAACGGCCGCTGTCAGTGATGACGAGCGGCCGTTTTTGCTTGGGAGCGGTGCATTAGCCTGGGTGCACCCAATCTTCAATGCGTAATCCGGAAACACGTTCGAATTCCCGTACATTGTTCGTCACCACGATAAGGCCTTGTGAGCGTGCATGACCGGCGATCATTTGGTCGTAGGGGCCAATAGGTGTTCCTGCTCTAGCCAGTTCAGATCGAATCATTCCGGCCTGTGCTGCTGCGTCATTGTCAAAAGCCAAGACTTCCAGTCGAGCAACGAATCCCTCGACAACCGAAAGATTCTTTTCAGGGGCTGCCGATTTTTCAGCGCCGTAGATAAGCTCCATGAGCGTGATAGCGCTGATGCACAACTGTCCGGAATGTCGGTTGAACGATTCTCGGACAATTTGTGGTTTGTTCTTGATGGTGAAAATGCAGATGTTGGTATCCAGCATGTACTTGATCATCAGAACGACTCACGCTCCTGATCGTCTGGTTGCTCTCGTTCAGCCATGAAATCAGCTGAAACGTTTTCTCCATCGAACCAACTATCCCAGCTTTCTCCGGCAGGTGTGATGACGCGTGTTCTGCCGATGGCGATCACTTCAACTCGTTTGACATCGCCGGGCATTGCGACTGCCTTTGGCAGTCGAACAGCCTGGCTTCTATTGCTCATGAAAATTGTCGTTTGTTCCATATTCGGCCTCCAAGGTCTGCGCCTGCAATGAAGCAAGAATAGGTTGCGAATGGGATATGTCAACGGGATATACACCATTCTCGGATGGAGGGCTTTTGAATCGCTCAAACAAAAACGGCCGCTGTCAGTGATGACGAGCGGCCGTTTTTGTTTGTGCGCGAGGTTTATTCGCTCTTGTCTTCCTGCGCTTCAACCGACTTGCCGTAAGTATCCAGCGCAATCCCGAAATCGGTGATGAACTGTGGCTCGGTCAGCCAGGCCTGGGCGGTTTCGATGTCCATGCCGTCGGCCCGCATGCGGTAGTCGATCAGCATGTCGGCGGCCAGGTGAGTGGCGGCCATGCCTTCGTTCTCGGCGTTTTCCATGTCCAGCAGCTCTGGATGGTCAACGATGATGAACGCCAGTTCGCGCAGCAGGGTCAGCAGCATTTCGTTGCGACTGACGGCTTCGGCGTCGCGCATTTTGCTGAACATCGCCAGGGTGTATTCCGGGATCGGCTCGTCCAGATGCCCGAGGTTGTCGTCCTGGTCCAGCGGCTTACGGCCGACCATGCGGATGTGCTTGGCTTTGGCCTTGGCGCGTTTGGCGCGTTTCTGTTGCTTGTTCAGGGATGCCATGGGAACTCAGTTCTTCTGTTGGGTGTGTGCGGCGATCGCGTCGGAGGCCGCCACATAGTCGGCCTGGAAGGCCGGGGATTCGATCCACGCCAGGGCACCGGCTTCGTCGGTTTCTTGCGACCACTGGCGATACTCGATCAGCGCGGCGAGGATGAAATCCATTGCGCCTTCTTCGCCTTCCTGCTCGTAGACCAGTTCCAGCAGCGGGTCTTCGAGGAATGCGCTGCACATGGCTTGCTGGCTGATCTTCTCGGCGTCGATCATTTTCTTGAACAGCTCGGTCAGGTCCACCGACTCGAAGTCGATACGGTCATCGTTCGGGTCCAGTTCGAGCGGCGCCTCGGCGCGTTTGGTGCGGTTCTGCTTGGCCTTGGTTTTGGCCCGGGCGGCGCGTTTTTGCTGCTTGTTGGCGGAGGCCATGGTGTGTTCCGTCGTGCGTGGGAAGGGCTCAGCTGCGCGGCACTGTCCGCCCGGGTGTGTCGGGGGGCAGTTCGCCGGTTTGCAGCCAGGTCAGAGCGATGGGCCATAGTGTGGCTTGGTATGCGCTGCGAAAAAAGGCGAAATGTCCGACTTGTTGTTCGCCGATGTCCTGCGGCTCGATGCGCAAGTGGGTTTTGTGCGCATGGCTGAAGTAGTCGAGCAGGCGTTCGATGGCGGGAACGGTGCCGTACGGGTCGTCGCTGATGCTGATCGCCAGGATGTGCGCGCGGACATTGGCGAAGGGCAAGCGACCGCTTGCCTTAAGCAGTCGGCGGCCGCTCGGACGCTGCTCGTAGCGCGCGGTAGGCGTGCTCCAGTCGCGTACGACGCCTGCTGGCGTGTCCTCCAGCCAACCGAGGCGTTTGCCCGGAAAATAGCCGCAGAGCCGCGTCAGCAGCGGCATCAGCAAATGCCATTTACCAAACATGCGCCAGCGCTGTGCCGGCGCATAGTCGCGCCAGTAAGCGAACTGCGCGCCGACCGTCACCAGCCGACGAATGACCTGCCCGGACTCGCCAAGTCCCGCCGCGCAACCGCCGAAGCTATGGCCGACCACATCGATTGGCTGGCCGGGAAATTCCCGTTGCGCGCGCTTGAGCATCGCCTCGAAATCCAGCGCGCCCCAGTCGGTCCATGAAGCCTCAAGGCCTCTTAGCGTCGCCGGACGCGATTCGCCGATGCCTCGGTAGTCGTAGGTGATCACGTCGAAGCCGTTGTCGAACAGGTAGCCGGCGAAGCGCGAGTAATGTCGGCAGCGTACCGAGGTGGCGGCGTTGATGATGACTACCGGGCGTTGCGCACCGGGCAGGGCGTGACGCCAGGTGAAGCCGCCGAGCATAAAGCCATCTGCGGCAGCTTCTTTGAAAGGTTCGCTCACGGTTGCTGTGTCGGGCGTAAACGCGGGACTGCGTGAATTCATATGGACCTGTCCTTGGCGAAGACGGATCGAGAATGAGCTTCAACGCCGGCCTGCGCAATCACTCGGAACGCAGTGCGCTCCGGATTGAAGGTTAGCGACTCTGTAAATTCGAGCCGCAGTGCGTCTCGAATTAGTCCCTTTCGCACCCTGGCCAAGTGCCAATCATTCTAAAACACGTGCTTCCTTGGCCGGATCAAATAAGGAGTAACGGTTGGGCTCTACAAGAGCCCGGGAGTTGTCATCATGAAACGCGTTCTTTCATTCCTGCTGCCCATCGCGGCGGTGGCTGCATTGGCTTTTCCGGCGATGTTGCAGGCGGCTAACCTGGACCCGATCGACAGTGCCGGCGTGCAAGTCCAGCAACAACAGCAAAACGGCATCAACTACCTGTCTGGCGGGATTGGCCTGGACGAGTCAAAAGCCATTCAGCAAACACCTGGCTACAACCTGCACATGACGTTCGCGGTGGGCGCGCAAGACCAGTACACCGCTGATGTCGATGTGACGATTCAAAAGTCACCGGGGCAAACCGTGCTGACCCTCACCCAAACGGGGCCGCTGGTGTACGTGCAACTGCCACCCGGTAAGTACACCGTGGTCGCCACGCGCAATGGCGAAACACGGCGTGACGTGACAGACGTTGGCAGCGGCACTGCGCGCAATCTGGTGTTCCATTGGAATGACGCTGGATAACGTTGGGTGTAATTGAACGTCGAGGCGCGGGTAAAATCCCGCGCCTTCCTTTACGCCCGCTTGCGCTTGGCCTTCTGCTTGTCACCGGGCTCGCGCGCCATTCGGTGAATCCACAATCCAATCCAGCCGACGGCTATCAGGAACAGAGTGCCGACGCACTGCGACACGATCTCGAACCAGAACATTCGGGGTTGCTGCGCCAGGGTGTAGGTATGGCGTGGGCCGGATCGGTTCCAGGTGGTGATGGAGCCGCTGAGCAAGCTGTGGATGATCAGATAAGTCGACGCGGCGATGAGGAAGGCGATCAGTATGCCGACCAGTATCATCAGCCAGAATGCAATCCGGCTCTGGCGATAGGCTGGCGGATGGGGCAGGGGCACGCGGGTTCTTTTCTGGTTCATCGAGCGGATGACCCTCTTCCATAAGGTGCGGCCAAAGTAGCGCGGATCGCCTTTGTTCGAAACCCGTCGCGCATTTGCGCAGCCCAGAAAAAAGGCTGGAGTGAGCCGCCATCAAATCGCAGGCATAAAAAAACCCTGAATCTTGCGATTCAGGGTTTTCGGTATTTGGTGCCCAGAGACGGAATCGAACCGCCGACACGGGGATTTTCAATCCCCTGCTCTACCGACTGAGCTATCTGGGCAACGGGGCGCATTAAAAGGGTTTTTCGGATTTACGTCAACGACTTTTTTAAAATTTCTTAAATTAATTCCGTCGCTTACGATCCGACCCCCGATTTTGCAGGTTTACTCTGCAGGCGGAACGTAGCCTTCGGCCTTGGCGTATTCCTCGCCGGAGAAGTACTTGTCCATTTCGCCCTGAAGATATTTGCGGTCTTCGGCATTCATCATGTTCAGGCGCTTTTCGTTGATCAGCAGGGTCTGGTGTTTCTGCCAGTCAGCCCAGGCCTTGGCCGAGACGTGGTCAAAAATGTCCTGACCTTTGGCGCCCGGGAAAGGAGCGCGTTCCAGCGCGGGCAATTCTTCTTTGTACTTGCGGCACATGATGGTGCGGGTCATGACGACTCTCCTGCGTTCAATACGGCAGCCGCGCGCTCGAGCAAGGTTTTGACCGGGGCAGCAAGGCCCAGGCGCGGCGGGGTGGCGAGGTTATACCAGAGCCAGTCGGCCTCGGCCACGTGATGGGTGGCCTCCTGTACCTGAACCAGCCACGGTTCGATGGACAGCTGGAAATGACTGAAGGTGTGAACGAGGCTTGGCAGTGCCTGCTGCTCGCCCATGGTCAGCGAATGTTGATCGGCCAGATGTTGCAGGTCGTCGAGATCGTCGAGTTCCGGCAAGCTCCACAAACCGCCCCACAGACCGCTGGAGGGACGGCGATAAAGCAGAATCGCGCCGTCGTCATTGGCGAGCATCGGCATCAGTGTGCGTTTTTGCGGTATCGCTTTGCGCGGTTTGGGGATCGGGTAGCGCGTTTCCAGGCCGAGCATGTGCGCCTCGCAGCCCTTTTCCAGTGGACACAGCAGGCAGCTCGGTTTGCTTCGGGTGCACAGCGTGGCGCCGAGATCCATCATCGCCTGGGTGTAGGCGTTGACTCGATCATGCGGCGTGAAACGCTCTGCGTTGGCCCACAGCTGTTTGGCAACCTTCGGTTCACCCGGGTAACCCTCTTGCGCAGTAAAACGCGCCAGGACGCGTTTGACGTTGCCATCGAGGATCGGCGCGCGCAGGCCCATGCTGATGCTGGCGATGGCCCCGGCGGTGGACAGGCCGATGCCCGGCAAGTCGGTGAGCTTTTCAACGTCCCGCGGAAACTCGCCGCCGTACTGGCTGACGACGATCTTCGCGGTCTTCTGCAAATTGCGCGCACGGGTGTAGTAACCCAGCCCTGTCCACAGGTGCAGCACTTCGTCCTCCGGCGCCTCGGCCAGCGCTTGCACCGTTGGCAGCGCGGTCATGAAGCGGTCGAAGTAATTGAGCACGGTGCTGACCTGGGTCTGCTGCAACATGATCTCCGAGACCCACACCCGATACGGATTGATGTCCTGCTGCCAAGGCAAATCGTGGCGGCCGTGGCGGTCGAACCATTCCAGCACCGCCGTGGAAAACTGCTCCGCTCTCATCGCTTGAACAGCCCTTTCAATGCGTTTTTCAATTCCGGGCTGACCTTGTCGCCGAGTTTTTCATCGATCTTCTCGCTGAGTTTGTCTCCGGCCATTTTGGTCGCGACCTGGCCGAGGCGTTCGTTATCCACGCGGCAGGCCTTGGCGCCCAGCTCCAGCGGACCACGGCAGCGCAGCGGCCACTCGATGCCGACAAACTTCTCGCCGACCTGACAGGCCGGGTCCGGCATCGCGCTGGTGTCGCCTTCGATGATGATGCCGACGCGGTAATCCATGCCCAGCACCCGCAAGTCGATGTCGCCATCGCCGTTGACGGTCATGCCGGGGATGCGCACTTTCAGGTCCGGGTTGCTGGCGATACCGTTGCGGAAGGTCAGGTTGCCCTTGAGTTCCTGGAACGGCGTGTCCTTGCCCCGTGGCTCGCCGCTGAGGGTTTTGCGGTTAAGCGTGGCGATGCCTTTGCACAGTTGCTGTTCAAGGTTGGCGTTGAGCAGTACGCCGTTGTTGATCACGAAACTGGCGTTGCCATTGAGGGTTTCGATCAGCGCCTGCTGGCTGTTGCCGCTGCCGGTGAGACTGCTGGTCAGTGTGACCAGGCCTTTGACTGGCGGGTTCTTGCCCTGGCTTTCGAGGATTTTCTCCACCGGCACGCGGTTGATCCGGGTTTGCAGATTCAACACTGGCGCGCTCGGGCGCACATCGAGGGTGCCCTTGGCTTCGAAGTCGCCGTTGTACAGCCCGCCGCGCAGGTTTTCCAGAGTCAGCAAGCCGCCCTGGCCGGTGGCTTTGAGCGCGGCGTTCTGGATCGGCAGTTTATCGAGGGTCAGTTGGCCGAAGCTCAGATCGGCATCAACGTCGAGTTTGGCCAGGCGCTCGACTGGCAACAGGCGCTCAGTGCTCCAGGCGCTTTTACTCGGCTTGTCCGGCAGCGGTGTGCTGCCGGCACCGGCCATGGCATCGGCTTCGGTGCTGGCGACTTCGGCCTGACGCACTTGCGTGGCGTTTTTGGCTTTTTCCGATTTCGGCGGCAGGTAGCGGTCGACGTCGAATGTGTCAGCCTTGAGGATCGCCCGCAGCGACTGCTTGGCGAAGTCCTCAACGGCAATGCGTCCGCTGAAGCTGCTGTCGTCGAGTTTCAGGTTGATATTGTCGAAGGCAACGCTGCTGGGCGTGGCGGCCACGCGGCTGACCAGCTCGACCTTGCTCAGGCTGCCGGGCGCCATCGCTGGCAGTGTCTGGCCGATGCTGTCGACAAATTTCGCCAGATCGAACTGGGCGATGGAGATGCCGCCAGTGATCTGCGGAGTCTTGTCGAGGTCGTTGGCTTTCAGCTCACCCAAGGCGCGCAACTGGTTGGCAGATATCTTGATCCCGGTCCATTCGGCGACGTTCGCTGCCTTGTCCAGCAAGATCTGCCCTTGGGCGGAGAAGGTCATGGCCTTGCCCTGCAGTGGATCGCCAGTCAGCTCGCCGGACAACTTCATGTCTTCGAACTTGTAGCGTTGCAATGCACGCTCGATGCGCAGCTCGCCATTGAGTTCGGTACGCACGCGCAGCACAGGCTGATTGGTGCTGAGGAACGCCGTGGCTTTCAGCGGAATGTTGGTCGAGTCGTGTACCGCACCGGTGCTCAGCTGGATGCTTTCGGCGCTGTACTGTTTGCCGGTCTGCTCGTCGGTGTATTCAACCCGGGCGTTGTTGACGGTCAGGCTGTCGATGTCGAGGCGGATCGGCTGCGGCGGTTTTTCCGGCTGGGCGGTGGCCTCTGCGACAGGCGGGCTGGCTGGCGCAGGGCTGCCGGCAGGCACGGCAGGAGGCGGCAGCTTGCCGATGTCTTCCCAGTTGCCGTGGCCGGACTTGTCGCGTTTGAGGCGCAGGTTCAGGCCTTCGACACGCACGTCGCTCATCTGCACTTCGCGGCGCAGCAATGGCAGTACGCGCACGGACAGGCCGAGCATCTGCAGATCGGCATACGGCTCGGTCGGATTGATCAGGGTGGCGATGCTGGCTTCATGCAGTTCCAGGCCAAGCCACGGAAACAGGCTCCAGCCGATATCGCCATTGAGCGTCAGCTCGATGTGGGCCTTGTCGCGGGCTATCTGGCGAATCTCGTCTTTGTAGTCGTTGGGATCAAACAGGTGGGTCAGGGCGAAGCCCGCCGCCACAATGATCAGCAACAGCCCGAGAAGTACCAGACCCAGGATTTTGCCGAACGCTTTCATGGGCGAGTCCTTGTAGTTAGTCGAATTCGTAATTTAGCCGGGGAGTATAGCGCTGGATCCGCCCGGTTCGGGGCGTAGTCATGTCGCAAGGACGTCCAGCGGCACTTGCAATTTGATGGCCAGCGCCTGGATTTCAAGGTGCCCGGCCGGTGCCAGCAGGTGCAGTTGTGCACCCGCTTGCGACGCCATTTTCTGCGCTTGGTTCACCAGTCGCTCGGCCACCCCACGGCGCCGGGTGACTTTTCGTACACACAAATGTGACAAATACCAAACCCGGTCGTGCCTTGTCAGGCGTGCTGCACCGAGCAGGCGATCGTTGAAACGTCCTGCAATCAAAGAGCTGTCAGCCAGGCTGTTTTCGATCAGTTGAGCGTCCCCGGAATACGGTGCGAACAGCCATTGCGGGGCGTCACGATAGATTTTCTGCAGATCCTGTTGATCCTGGTAACTGGCATCGTGCAGCGCTTGGACAACGATCGGCATGGCTTTTTCCTGTGGGGGACGAGATCAGATGACGTGAAAAAGGTGATATCAGTTTGGTTTTTCTGTCACGCGCAAATGGTAACCTTCGCCGGTTCGCCCGTCCTTCTGCGACTTAACGTCGCGCCTTCAAGGAGCTTCACCCGAAAAAACGGTCATGCCTGCGTGCATAAAGGCCGAGGGTGAGCAGTGGCTGGCGAACCATACTAATAATTGGGGGATACACAATGAGCACGAGCATCACGGCGGACGGCCTTCGCGCCGACCAGCCTGCGTTCCTGTCCAAGGAACGCATTATCGCCAAGCCCGGTTTCAATCGTTGGCTGGTTCCACCGGCCGCTTTGGCCATTCACCTGTGCATCGGCATGGCCTATGGCTTCTCGGTGTTCTGGTTGCCGTTGTCCAAGGCGCTGGGCATCACCGCGCCAGTGGCTTGCGCGCCGGACATGAGCTTCATCGCTCAGATCTTCTCTTCGCAATGCGACTGGCCGATCTCTATGCTCGGCTGGATCTACACCCTGTTCTTCATCTTCCTCGGCTGCTCGGCCGCGATCTGGGGTGGCTGGCTGGAACACGCCGGGCCTCGCAAGGCTGGCGTTGTGTCGGCATTGTGCTGGTGCGGCGGTCTGCTGATCTCGGCACTGGGGATTTATACCCACCAGATCTGGCTGATGTGGATCGGCTCCGGCGTGATCGGCGGTATCGGTCTGGGCCTGGGCTATATCTCGCCGGTATCGACCCTGATCAAGTGGTTCCCGGACAAGCGCGGCATGGCGACCGGCATGGCGATCATGGGTTTCGGCGGCGGTGCGATGGTCGGTGCACCGTTGGCGACTGCGCTGATGAGCCACTTCGCTTCGCCTGCCGGAGTCGGCGTCTGGCAGAGCTTCGTGGCCATGGCCGCGATCTACTTCGTGTTCATGATCGGTGGCGCGCTGGCCTACCGCGTGCCGCCAACCGGGTGGAAGCCTGAAGGCTGGACCGCTCCGGCGAAAAAAGCCTCGAACTCGATGATCACTCACCGTCACGTCCACGTGAATGTGGCGTGGAAAACCCCGCAGTTCCGTCTGGTGTGGCTGGTGCTGTGCCTGAACGTATCGGCCGGTATCGGCATCCTCGGCATGGCTTCGCCACTTCTGCAGGAAGTGTTCGGCGGCAAGCTGCTGGGCGTTGACGTGCCGTTTGGTCAACTGGACGCCGGGCAACTGGCTTCGATCGCCGCGATTGCCGCCGGCTTCACCGGTCTGCTGAGCCTGTTCAACATCGGTGGCCGTTTCTTCTGGGCCTCGTTCTCGGACTACCTGGGTCGCAAAAACACTTACTTCGTGTTCTTCGCCCTCGGTTTTGCCCTGTACGCGTTGATCCCGAACATGGGCCATCTGGGCAACGTTGCACTGTTCGTGGCGGCGTTCTGCATCATCCTGTCGATGTACGGCGGTGGTTTTGCGACCGTTCCGGCGTATCTGGCCGACCTGTTCGGTACGCAAATGGTCGGCGCGATCCACGGTCGCCTGCTGACTGCCTGGGCTGCGGCTGGCGTGCTCGGTCCGGTGTTGGTGAACTACCTGCGTGAGTATCAGTTGAGCATCGGCGTTGAACGCGCGGCGGCTTACGACATCACCCTGTACATCCTCGCCGGTCTGCTGGTGCTGGGCTTCCTGTGCAACCTGATGGTGCGTCCGGTAGCTGACAAGTACTTCATGACCGACGCCGAACTCGCCGCCGAACAGGCGCTGGGCCACGACAAAGGTGCTGATGCAAGTACTGTGCTGGAGTGGAAAGCCGCGCCGGGCAGCAAGCCGCTGGCAATCGCCGCGTGGCTGGTGGTGGGCATTCCGTTGGCGTGGGGTGTGTGGGTGACCCTGCAGAAGACGGCGGTACTGTTTCACTAAGTAATGGGTAAAACGCAGTACCCCTGTGGGAGCGAGCCTGCTCGCGAAGACGGACTGTCAGTTGCCATAAGTGTTGGCTGACTCACCGCATTCGCGAGCAGGCTCGCTCCCACATTTGTTTTCGGGGTGCCTGTAATGGCTTGTATGGACATGTCTACCCGCGACAGCCGGGGCTTCTGTCCGTCAGGCATATCACGTCGCGTGTTTCTGTTTCGGCCCCGCGTGCCTATAATGGCTGCCTTTTTCGCCCAATGATTTTGCGGAGCTGGTGATGGCCGAACGTAAGGCGTCTGTCGAGCGCGACACTCTGGAAACCCAGATCAAAGCCTCGATCAACCTTGATGGCACCGGAAAGGCCCGATTCGATATCGGTGTTCCTTTTCTTGAGCACATGCTGGATCAGATCGCCCGTCACGGGTTGATCGACCTGGATATTGAATGCAAGGGCGATCTGCATATCGACGACCACCATACCGTGGAAGACGTCGGTATCACCCTCGGCCAGGCCTTCGCCAAAGCCATCGGCGACAAGAAAGGCATCCGTCGCTACGGCCACGCCTACGTGCCGCTCGATGAAGCGCTGTCGCGCGTGGTGATCGACTTCTCCGGCCGCCCGGGCCTGCAGATGCACGTGCCGTACACCCGCGCCACCGTGGGCGGCTTCGACGTCGACCTGTTCCAGGAATTCTTCCAGGGCTTCGTCAACCACGCACTGGTCAGCCTGCACATCGACAACCTGCGCGGCACCAACACCCACCACCAGATCGAAACCGTGTTCAAGGCATTCGGCCGCGCGCTGCGCATGGCCGTCGAGCTGGATGAGCGCATGGCCGGGCAAATGCCATCGACCAAAGGCGTTCTGTAATGCAGACGGTTGCAGTTATCGACTACGGCATGGGCAATCTGCACTCGGTGGCCAAGGCCCTCGAGCACGTGGGCGCCGGCAAGGTGCTGATCACCAGCGATGCGGACGTGATCCGTGAAGCGGACCGCGTGGTATTCCCGGGCGTTGGCGCGATTCGCGACTGCATGGCGGAGATCCGTCGCCTCGGTTTCGATTCGCTGGTACGTGAAGTCAGCCAGGATCGTCCGTTCCTCGGCATCTGCGTCGGCATGCAAGCCCTGCTCGACAGCAGCGAAGAGAACGACGGCGTCGACTGCATCGGCCTGTTCCCGGGCGCGGTGAAGTTCTTCGGCAAAGACCTGCATGAAGACGGCGAGCATCTGAAAGTCCCGCACATGGGCTGGAACGAGGTGCAGCAGAAGGTCAGCCACCCGCTGTGGCACGACATTCCGGACATGGCGCGTTTCTACTTCGTGCACAGCTACTACATCGCCGCCGCCAACGCGCGGCAGGTAGTCGGTAGCGGTCATTACGGGCTCGATTTCGCTGCCGCGCTGGCCGATGGCTCGCGTTTCGCCGTGCAGTTCCACCCGGAGAAGAGCCATACCCATGGCCTGCAATTGCTGCAGAACTTCGCCGCGTGGGACGGTCGCTGGTAAATGGCTGCCAGGAAATCCAGGCCGCCGATCCTGACCCTCACTCCCGAACAGGAGAGCGAGGCCAATCGCAAGATTCAGCGGTTCATGGAGGATCGGTTCGAACTCGACCTGGGTTCGTTCGAAGCGGCGGAAATCCTTGAGCTGTTTACCCGCGAAATTGCTCCGCACTATTACAACAGGGCGATTTTCGATGTGCAGACCCACCTCAAAGAGCGGTTTGAAAGCATCGAAAGCGACCTGTGGGCGCTCGAGAAAAACTGATTTCCGAGCCAAGCTGAACATTCAAATTTGAAGGTTTGCCAGATGCTGATTATTCCCGCTATCGATCTTAAAGACGGTGCCTGCGTACGTCTGCGCCAGGGCCGCATGGAAGATTCCACAGTGTTCTCCGATGACCCGGTGAGCATGGCTGCCAAGTGGGTGGAGGGCGGTTGCCGTCGTCTGCATCTGGTCGATCTGAACGGCGCGTTCGAAGGCCAGCCGGTCAACGGCGAAGTGGTGACCGCGATTGCCAAACGCTACCCGAACCTGCCGATCCAGATCGGCGGCGGCATTCGCTCGCTGGAAACCATCGAGCACTACGTCAAGGCGGGCGTGAGCTATGTGATCATCGGCACCAAAGCGGTGAAGGATCCGGCGTTCGTCGCTGAAGCCTGCCGTGCGTTCCCGGGCAAGATCATCGTCGGTCTGGATGCCAAAGACGGTTTCGTCGCCACCGACGGCTGGGCGGAAATCAGCACCGTGCAGGTCATCGACCTGGCCAAGCAGTTTGAAGCCGACGGCGTCTCGTCGATTGTTTATACCGACATCGCCAAAGACGGCATGATGCAGGGCTGCAACGTACCGTTCACCGCTGCGCTGGCGGCAGCGACGAAGATCCCGGTAATTGCCTCCGGCGGTATCCACAATCTGGGTGACATCAAGTCGCTGCTCGACGCCAAGGCGCCGGGCATCATTGGCGCAATCACTGGCCGGGCGATCTACGAAGGCACCCTCGACGTCGCCGAAGCGCAAGCTTTCTGCGATTCGTACCAAGGCTGAGGACTGACCATGGCGCTGGCCAAACGCATCATCCCTTGCCTGGACGTGGACAACGGCCGGGTCGTCAAAGGTGTGAAGTTCGAGAACATCCGCGATGCCGGCGATCCGGTGGAAATCGCCCGTCGTTATGACGAGCAGGGTGCCGACGAGATTACCTTTCTCGACATCACCGCCAGCGTCGATGGCCGCGACACCACGCTGCATACCGTCGAGCGCATGGCCAGCCAGGTGTTCATTCCGCTGACCGTCGGCGGCGGCGTGCGCACCGTGCAGGACATCCGCAATCTGCTCAACGCCGGTGCGGACAAGGTCTCGATCAATACCGCGGCGGTGTTCAACCCGGAATTCGTCGGTGAAGCGGCGCAGCATTTCGGCTCGCAATGCATCGTCGTCGCTATCGACGCGAAGAAGGTCTCCGGCCCGGGTGAAACCCCACGCTGGGAAATCTTCACCCACGGCGGGCGCAAACCGACCGGTCTCGATGCAGTCGAGTGGGCGAAGAAGATGGAAGGCCTGGGTGCCGGTGAGATCCTGCTGACCAGCATGGATCAGGACGGCATGAAAAACGGCTTCGACCTTGGCGTGACTCGCGCGATCAGCGATGCGCTGGGCATTCCGGTGATCGCTTCCGGCGGCGTCGGCAACCTGCAGCATCTGGCCGACGGCATCCTCGAAGGCCACGCCAGCGCGGTGCTGGCGGCGAGTATTTTCCACTTCGGCGAATACACCGTGCAGGAAGCGAAAGCGTACATGGCCAAACGCGGCATTGTGATGCGCTAAACCGTACAGGCCAGTGGACAGCATGGCGTACCCAAGGCACTCTTGGGCACGCCATGGATTCCGGTAGCCCGACATGATCAAACGCCTGCTTCTTGTTCTCGCCAGTGCTTCTGTGTTGTTGCTCAACACGGCGCGGGCCGAAAACAGTCCCGACACCGATCTGGTGCTCCTTACCGAAAACTTTCCGCCCTACAACATGGCGAAAGACGGCAAGAATTTCGCCAAGGGCGAGAACATCAACGGCATTGCCGCCGACATCGTGCGTGAAATGTTCAAGCGCGCCGGGCTCACCTACAGCCTGACGCTGCGCTTTCCCTGGGAGCGGGTCTACAAACTGGCACTGGAAAATCCCGGTTACGGTGCTTTCGTGATGGCGCGCCTGCCGGATCGCGAAAACCTGTTCAAATGGGTCGGCCCGATCGGTCCGGACGACTGGATCATGTTGGCCCGGGCCGACAGCAAGATCACCCTCGAAACCCTCAACGATGCGCGCAAATACAAGATCGGTGCCTACAAGGGCGACGCAATTGCCGAGACCCTGGCCAAGCAGGGCTTGAAGCCAATGGTGGTGTTGCGCGATCAGGACAACGCGAAAAAACTGGTCAACGGCCAGATCGACCTGTGGGCCACCGGTGATCCTGCCGGACGTTATCTGGCGCGGCAGGACGGGGTGACCGGACTCAAGACCGTATTGCGCTTCAACAGCGCCGAGTTGTACCTGGCGCTGAACAAGGACGTGTCGGATGCAACGGTCGCCAGGCTGCAGGCGGCGCTGGATCAGATGCGCAAGGACGGTGTGGTCGACGAAATCATGGGGCGCTATCTGTAGCTGTCGGCAACGCCTTGTCCGCGGCTTCATGGATGCATTCGTGCGGCGGATACTGCAGCAGTTCCAGGCTCTCGTACTGGGTGTAGCCGAGGTTGATGCCGGCTTGCGAGCCGTCTGCACGGAGCAACTCGTAGAAGCTTTCCTGCTGATAGGCCGCGACAAATTTGCCTTTGCCGGCCATGGCGAGGACGTGGCTGACGAACGGTGTCAGCCAGCCGCTGGTTGAGGTTTCGCAGTGCGTGAACTGGCTGTCGAGTCTCGCCGAGAATGGCAGTGACGGATGGACGTCGCCCTTCGTTGCCCAGGCGCTCACAAAACTGATGGCGGTAACCTGGGTGAACAGGCGCAGCACCTTCGGATTCTGCAGCCGTTGCGCAGTCCACTTGAATGCCCGCGCCTTGTCGCCCGTGTTGTGTCCGCTCCCGACCAGATAATACTGGTCGGTTCTTTCCAGGCGATAAAAGGGCGTGGTGCGTAATTGTTCGAGCGGTGACAGGTCATCCTTGACCACGAACCACGGAAGTTCCACCACTTGAGCGAGGGTGGCCGCTCCGTTGGTTTGCGGAGCGTCCGCTGCGTGGAGCGTCGGCAACACTGGCGATGATTTGATCAGCGGCGCGATCTGCATCCGCAGGGCAAAGACACTGACATCGGCCTGTGGTCGGTTGAAGCTGTCTGCCGCAATGAAGGTGCCCGGCGCGAAGTGAATGTCTCCCAGCGGTGCGCTGGGCGGCGTGACGCTCCATGCACTGAAACTCTGCCGTGCACCGCTGCCCTTGTCGCTCCAGAGCATATTGCCGACCGTTGAAGCGATCACCAGGTCGGCCCGGACGCAGCGCACGCTACTGAGCAGTGGCTTGTCGTCGCCGCTGGAGCAAACCTGGCCCAAGGCAACGTAGCCGGCCGGGGGCAGCGGTCGCCAGACCGTGCAGTTGGTTTTGGCGCCCGAGCCGGTATCTTTCCAGACTTGTTCAAAGTCGAGGGGCGCGCTGAGGGCTTTGGCTTTTGTCGGGTCGGTCTCGCGCTCGCTGACAACGGCCACGACGTGTTTTGCGTTGATGTTGTCGTGGCTGCCCACCACGACATCGCCTAAAGGAAAGTAGCCCGGCAGCATCTCGGGAGAGGGCGTCGGGCGCCAAAAGCTCCCGGGTGCCGCTTTCGATCCGCTGCTGTCCCAGATTCGCTGGAAATCAGTCGTGAAGTTGATCAGCAGATTGTCCAGCGTGATCGGTTTTGCCTGTTGCGGGACGCCTGCGTCCTTGTCTTCGGTATTCATAATCAGCCCTGATAGTGAAAGACGACTCGGGAAGAGTCGTCACAGTTGCAGGCTTACTATCCGGCCAATGGGGGGGCCGTTTGGCGGTAATTATGTATAGCGGGCGAGGCTGTTCAACGGTAGACGCCGTCCTTGCCATGGGCGGCGGTGGCGCGATTGCTGCGCACGCTGATCATCTGCTTGATGTCGATCCACTCGATGCCTTGTGCCTTGAGCTTCGGCAATTCACGTTCCAGGACTGCCAGGGTCTGCGGATACGGGTGACCGATCATCACCGCTGACCCCTGCTTGCGCGCCAGGCTGATGGCGGTCTGCAGTTGGGTGAAGATGGCGGCTTCGGTGCGCTCGTCATCGAGGAACACATCCCGCGAGACACTCGCCAGATCGATCTTCTGCGCCTGCTGCGCTGCGACGGTCTGGGCGCTGGTGCGGCTGTCGACGAAGAATTTGTGCCGGCGCTGCAACTCACCCATCAGCCACGCCATTGCCACCGGCTGGGCGGTCATGCGACTGCCCATGTGGTTGTTGATGCCCGCGGTGTAGGGGACCATTTTGAAGGCGGCGTCGAGGCGCTTTTGCAGTTCCTCGAGCGGCAGTTCGGGATGCCAGGCGTACGGTCCGGTGGCCGGGTCCATCGGCATGTGCAGAATCACGATCTTGCCGGCGCGATGGGCTTCGCGGGCGAATTCGGTAGCGTGCGGAGTGTCGGGCATGATCGCTGTGGTCACCGGGCCGGGCAGGGCCAGCACGCGGCGATCCCGGGGCAGGTTCTGCCCCAGGTCGTCGATGATCAGCGTCAGGTAGGCTTTTGGCGGGGTGGTTCTGGCAGGTTCTGCGTGAGCAGCACCCGCCAGACAGCACAGCAGGACGAAGAAGAAACGCAACGACATCCTCAACGGCCGGACGTGATGCTCAGCCCTTTGAGCAGGCTCAGCGCCTGGGCCAACTGGTAATCGTCATCCTGCGGCATGGCCTTGGCCTTGGCGCCGGAACCGGTCGGCTTGTCCGCGCCGCCGTTGCCGTTGCCCAGGTGACCTTGCAGGTCGGCTTCCTTGAAGTAGTCGCCGTCGGCTTCGTTGGTGATCTTGGCCTTGCGCACTTCGATGTCCGGGACGATGCCCTGGGCCTGGATCGAGCGACCGTTCGGCGTGAAGTACAGCGCCGTGGTGATCTTCAGTGCGCGATCGTTGTTCAGTGGCAGCACGGTTTGCACCGAGCCTTTGCCGAAACTGGTGGTGCCCATGACCACGGCGCGTTTCTGGTCCTGCAGGGCGCCGGCGACAATTTCCGAAGCCGAAGCGCTGCCACCGTTGATCAACACGACCATTGGTACCGCTTCGCTTTCATCCTTGCCGGTGGCAGAGAAGCGCAGTTCGGAGTTGGCGATCCGGCCTTTGGTGTAAACGATCAGGCCTTTCTTGATGAAGTGGTCGACCACTTCCACGGCGGCCTGCAACACGCCGCCCGGGTTGTTGCGCAGGTCGAGGATGATGCCGTTGAGCTTCTTGCCGTTATCCTTGCGCAACTTGGCCAGGGCCTTGGAGACCTCTTCGCCGGTCTTGACTTGGAACTGGGTGATGCGGATGTAGCCGTAGCCCGATTCCAGCAGTTGCGCCTTGACGCTCTTCACTTGAATCACGGCGCGGGCCAGAGTCACGTCGAACGGCGTACCGCCATCGCGCACCAGGGTCAGGGTGATTTTCTGGCCGATCTTGCCGCGCATTTTGTCCACGGCTTCGGTCATGGTCTGGCCACGGGTCGGCTGGCCGTTGATCTTGACGATGAAGTCCCCGGCCTGAATGCCGGCCTTCGACGCCGGGGTGTCGTCGATCGGCGAGACGACCTTGATGAAACCGTCTTCGGAGCCGACTTCGATGCCCAGGCCGCCGAATTCGCCGCTGGTGCTTTCCTGCAATTCGGTGAAGTCTTCAGGGCCGAGATAGGCGGAGTGCGGATCGAGGTTGCTGAGCATGCCCTTGATCGCGTTTTCCAGCAGGGTCTTGTCGTCCACCGGCTCGACATAGGCGGCCTTGATCCGGTCCATCACCTCGGCAAAGGTGCGCAACTCTTCCAGCGGCAACGGTGCTTTGGCGGTCGCGGCAGTGCCTGCCGGAGCGACGGCCGGGGCCGGTTGAGCGGCGAACGCCAGAGGCGCGCCGATCACCAGAGCGATCGTCAGGGCCAGCGAGGTAAGGCGGGACAAATGCAGCATGTCGAACGAACTCCTGAATTAGGCGACGCGCTTATCCTTGCGCGTGACACCATTGCGCCGGATCACTCGGGTGACCCTGCTGACGAATTGCGAAATACAGCGCTGGTGTGTCCTGACCGCCACTGTTACCCACAGTGGAGATCGACTCACCGGCTTTTACCACGTCACCGGCCGACTTGAGCAGTGTCTGGTTGTGACCGTAAAGACTCAGATAACCATTGCCGTGATCAAGGATCACCAGCAGCCCGGCGCCACGCAACCAGTCGGCGAACACCACGCGCCCGCCGTGCACGGCATGCACTTGGCTGCCGGCAGCGGCGCTGATCATCACGCCATCCCACTTGGTGCGGGCATCGTCGCCACGGCTTTCGCCGAAGCGTGCCAGCAATCGACCATCAACCGGCCACGGAAGTTTTCCCCGGGTTGCAGCAAAAGGGCCACCGAAGGTCTCGCCGCTGCTGGATACCAGCGCGCCTGGCGTTGACTTGACTGGTTTTCGTGGGGCGTCGCTGGTGTCAGCCTGCGCCTCACGCAAACGCTTTTTTTCCGCTTCCTGCTGGGCGATCAGCGCTTTCTGCCGCGCTTCTTCTGCCTCACGGGCCTGACGGGCCAGGGTTTCTTCAATGGTTTTAAGGACTTTAGACAGGTCTGCCTGATCCTGCTCGCGGGCGGCCAGTTTCTGGTCGCGGGCTTTCACGTCATCGTTGAGTTTGGCGAGGACTTGCTGGCGCTCCTTGCGGACTTTTTCCAGCTCGTCGCGCTGGCTGTCGAGGCTGCTTTTCTGCACCAGCAATTGCGCCTGCTGCGTGGCGATGTCTTTTTCGACATTGGCCAGTTGGCGCAGGGTTTCGTTGAAGTTCTTCAACTGCTCCAGGCGGGCCTGGCTCAGGTAATCGTAATAGGTGAGGGTGCGGGCGAATTTCTCGGGATTCTGCTGGTTGAGCAGCAGCTTGAGGTATTCCTGACGGCCGTTCTGATAGGCCGCGCGGGCCTGGATGGCGATCAGTCGCTGCTGTTCAGTGCGGGCGCTCTGGAGTTTTTTTTTCTCCGCATCGAGTCGCTGCAGCTCGGATTCGCTCTTCTTCAGCTCTTTCTGCAGGGCATCGACCTGCTTCTCGAGCTTGCCCATCTCGGTTTCAGTGCCCTTCAGCTCTTTCTGCACACCGGATTTTTCTTCCTGCAGCTTGCCCAGCAGCTTTTTCAGCTCGGCAATGTCCTGACGCGTGGCATCCAACTGCTGTTGGGTTTGCGCGCGCTCGTCAGCGAAGGCCGGTTGGAGCAGGCAGGTCAGAGCGAGGGCGATCAGGACGCGGAGCATAGAGGCGGGCGGCACCAGGGTAATGGACGGCCTAGTATGCCCGCCCGGGGCTGCAAAAAAAACGCCCAATTGGGCTTGTGTGATAACTGGAGCGGCGCAGAGGCCCATTTCCATTTCGAAAACCCCATAAACCACTGTGGGAGCTGGCTTGCCAGCGATGGCGTCTGCACCTTCAACATAGCTGTTGGCTGTCAGATTGCTATCGCTGGCAAGCCAGCTCCCACAGGGTTTGGCGGTGTTTGATCTGGTGAATTACACCAGAATCGATGTACCCGTCATCTCCGCCGGTTTTTCCAGGCCCAGCAGCATCAGCATGGTCGGAGCCACGTCCGCCAGTACGCCGCCGTCACGGACCTTGAGGTCACGCTTGCCGACATAAATGAACGGCACCGGCTCGGTGGTGTGCGCGGTGTGCGCCTGGTGGGTTTCTTCATCGGCCATTTTTTCGACGTTGCCGTGGTCAGCGGTGATCAGCGCTTCGCCGCCGACTTTTTCCAGCGCCTCGACGATGCGCCCGACGCAGGTGTCCAGGCACTCCACGGCTTTCACTGCTGCGTCGAACACGCCGCTGTGGCCGACCATGTCGCCATTGGCGTAGTTGACCACGATCACGTCGTAACGCTGGTGTTCGATGGCGTCGACGATTCGGTCAGTCACTTCCGGTGCACTCATTTCCGGCTGCAGGTCGTAGGTGGCGACTTTCGGCGACGGGATCAGAATGCGCTCTTCGCCCGGGAACGGTTCTTCACGGCCACCGGAAAAGAAGAAAGTGACGTGTGCGTATTTTTCGGTTTCGGCGATGCGCAGCTGGGTCTTGCCGTTTTTTGCCAGGTAGTCGCCAAGTACATTTTCCAGGCTGCCCGGAGCGAAGGCGGCCGGGGCCGGGATGCTGGCCGCGTATTGGGTCAAGCCGACGTACTGCACTTTTGGCTGGCGCGCGCGCTCGAATTCCTTGAAATCGTCTTCGACGAACACGCGGCTCAGCTCGCGGGCACGGTCGGCGCGGAAGTTCATGAACACCACGGCGTCGCCGTCTTCGACCTTGACCGGCTCGCCGATGGTGGTGGCTTTGACGAATTCGTCGCTCTCGCCACGGGCGTAGGCAGCGTCGAGGCCTTCCTGAGCGCTAGCGGCGTTGAATTCGGCGTTGCCGTCGACGATCAGGTTGTAGGCCTGTGATACACGGTCCCAACGGTTGTCACGGTCCATCGCGTAATAGCGACCGATGAGGCTGGCGATGCGGCCCTTGCCGAGCGCCTGGAACGTCGCATCGAGCAGTTCGATCGACGAAGCGGCGCTCTTTGGCGGCGTGTCACGGCCATCAAGAAAGGCGTGCAGGTAGATTTTTTCGGCGCCGCGCTTGAACGCCAATTCGGCCATGGCGATCAAGTGATCCTGGTGGCTGTGCACGCCACCATCGGACAGCAGGCCCATGAAATGCACGGCTTTGCCGGCGGCCACGGCTTTATCGACAGCGGCGCAGATGGTCGGGTTCTCGAAAAACTCGCCGTCGCGGATCGCTTTGGTCACGCGCGTGAAGTCCTGATACACCACGCGCCCGGCGCCGAGGTTCATGTGGCCGACTTCGGAGTTGCCCATCTGGCCGTCCGGCAGACCGACGTCCATGCCGCTGCCCGAGATCAGGCCGTTCGGCACCGTGGCCCACAGGCGATCGAGCACTGGCTTCTTCGCCGCATACACGGCATTGGATTCGTGGCTGTCACTGTGACCGAAGCCGTCGAGAATCATCAGGACCAAAGGTTTAGGCGTGGTAGTCATGGAATCCACTCGTGGCTAATAAAGAAGAGGGCGATGGAAAAGGGAGTGGCAGTTTAAAGCGAAGTTCCTGCGGCGTCACCGCCGGACGGGGTTTGGCCCACCATAGTGGCTGTGTATACTGGCCGACATTTTAACGCCCTGGAACCTCCTTCGATGGTTGCTCACCTGATTGAATTTGCCACTAACCACTACATTCTTGTCGGTATCTTCGTCGTACTGCTGGCTCTGCTGCTGGCGCACACGATGCAGGGCGGCGGTAAAAGCCTGAGCACTGGCGAGCTGACCGCATTGGTCAACAAGGACGCAGGCGTAGTGGTGGACATCCGTCCGGCGAAAGATTACGCCGCCGGTCATATCGTTGGCGCGATCAACATTCCTCAAGACAAGCTGGCTTCGCGTGCCGGTGAGCTGGAAAAGCACAAGGCCAAGACCATCATTCTGGTGGACGCCCTGGGCCAGACCGCTGGTACCCACGCTCGCGAGCTGATGAAATCCGGCTTCACCGCCGCCAAGCTGTCCGGCGGGATCTCCAGCTGGAAAGGCGACAACCTGCCGTTGGTGAAGTGATATGAGCGAAGTCATCGTCTACTCCAGCGATTACTGCCCTTATTGCATGCGAGCCAAGCAATTGCTCGCGAACAAAGGTGTGGCCTTCGAAGAGATCAAGGTCGATGGCAAGCCGCAGATTCGTGCTGCCATGAGCCAGAAGGCCGGACGCACCTCCGTGCCGCAGATCTGGATCGGCGACAAGCACATCGGCGGTTGTGATGATTTGTATGCCCTGGAGCGCGCCGGCAAGCTCGACGCGCTGCTCAAGGCCTGAACGGCTGCACCCACGTACAGCAATCCCTAAAAGACCCAAGATCAGAAAGGATCTGAGATGACTGACCAACAGAACACTGCAGCCAGCGAAGAAGAAACCGCACCGCAATTCTCCTTGCAGCGCATCTACGTACGCGATCTGTCCTTCGAAGCCCCGAAAAGCCCGGCGATCTTCCGCCAGCAGTGGGACCCGACCGTCGGTCTGGACCTCAATACCCGTCAGAAAGAACTGGAAGGCGATTTCTACGAAGTCGTGCTGACCCTGTCCGTGACCGTGAAAAACGGCGACGAAGTGGCCTTCATCGCTGAAGTGCAGCAGGCCGGTATCTTCCTGATCAAGAACCTGGACGCGGCTTCGATGAGCCACACCCTGGGTGCGTTCTGCCCGAACATCCTGTTCCCGTATGCTCGCGAAACCCTGGACAGCCTGGTGACCCGCGGTTCGTTCCCGGCCCTGATGCTGGCGCCGGTGAACTTCGACGCCCTGTACGCGCAAGAGCTGCAGCGCATGCAGGCTGCGGGCGAGACGCCGACCGTTCAATAAGCGGTTTAGCTATACCCCTGTGGGAGCGAGCCTGCTCGCGAAAGCGGTTTGTCAGTGACATCAATGTTACTGACAGACCGTAATCGCGAGCAGGCTCGCTCCCACAGTTGTTTTGCATGTTATTTGAAGTCGTTCTGCCGCCACGCTTCGTACACGGCCACCGCCACGGTGTTGGACAGGTTCAGACTGCGGCAGCCTTCACGCATCGGCAGGCGCAGGCGCTGTTCGGCGGGCAGGGCGTCGAGCACTTCCGGCGGCAGGCCACGGCTTTCCGGGCCGAAGATGAACGCATCGCCCGGGACGAACGCGGCATCGTGAAACGGCCGCGAGCCCTTGGTGGTGAACGCGAACAACCGTGGGTGGCCGAGGCTCTCCAGGCAACTGGCGAGGTCGGCGTGGCGCTGCAACGTGGCATATTCGTGGTAGTCGAGACCGGCCCGGCGCAAGCGCTTGTCGTCCATCTCGAAACCCAGCGGTTCGATCAAATGCAGGTGGCAGCCACTGTTGGCGCACAGCCTGATAACGTTGCCGGTGTTCGGCGGAATTTCTGGTTGAAAAAGGATGACGTGAAACATGCACGGCTCCGAAGGTAAAGATGACGCGCATTCTACGCCGCCAGCCGACCCGCGTTCGAAACTATTCCCGCGGGTGATCGGTTCGCTGGCGATTTTCGGCTTGATGGTCGGTTTGATGATCGGCCGCCTGACCACGCCGGACCCCAGCGTGCTGCAGCAGGTCGACGTGACCGCTGACGGCCTGGTGGTGTGGTTCAACAATGAGCCGAAGCTGCACGGCGAGATCATCGACGGTACCGTGGCCTTGTTGTTTCAGGCTGAAGGCCGCGCGCAGAAAGGTCAGTTGAAACTCAACGGCAAGGACGTCAACTGGCGTACGCGAGTGAGTGACGGTGGGCTGTTGTTGACACTGCTGGCGGCGCGGCCGCTGCAAGGGGAATGGGCCGGGAGCAAGGTCGATGACCGCTGGCGGCTGGAGATCCATCTCCGGGAGCAATAAAAGCGGGAATCCCCGGCCTGCCTGTACCAGGGTTCCCAAAACGGGGTGGACTTCGCTGAGAGCGTCGGTCCGGTGTAAAGAGGGAACCCCCGGCCTGCCTGTACCAAGGATCCCAAAAGGGTGGGTTCGCCGCGTTGCGGTTTGAACCCGGTGTAAAGAGGGGAATCCCCGGCCTGCCTGTACCAAGGCCCCCGAAACGGTTGGTGAATCGAATCACCTGTGAGGGATATTGCAGGCGGCGTGCCAGTTTTAGTATTTCGAAACAGAAAAAAGCTTCAGATGCGCGAAAGCCCCGTAAATCTGGGCTTTGATGCTTCTGCGTGGCTGGAGCTTTGAACCTGGATGGTGTTTTTTTGATCAGTGAGTTATGCCCAATTGCGGTTCGCCGTGCCTTGTGGCGGTGCACACAAAAAAAGATCGCAGCCTTCGGCAGCTCCTACAGGGATATGCGTTCTCTGCAGGAGTTGCCGAAGGCTGCGATCTTTTCGCGGACGATTAGAGGAGGGGCTTAACCCTCATCCCCCTCATCATCATCCCCACCGTCCACTTTCATCCCCAATTCTTTGATCTTGCGGGTCAGGGTATTACGCCCCCAGCCGAGCAATACCGCCGCATCACGCCGGCGTCCGGCCGTGTGCTTCAGCGCGGTCTCGATCATGATCCGTTCGAAAGCCGGCACTGCGCTGTCGAGCAGGCTCGACTGGCCACGGGCCAAGGCTTGATCGGCCCACTGACGCAGCGCCTGCTCCCAGTTGGTCACTGGCGCCGAGTCCTGTGGCAGGCTCAGCAGTTCCGGCGGCAGGTCACTGATGTGCACTTCGCGACCGGAGGCCATCACGGTGATCCAGCGGCAGGTGTTCTCCAACTGCCGCACGTTGCCCGGCCATGGCAGGTTCTTCAGGTATTCCTCGGTCTCGCTTTTCAGCAGCTTCGGCTCCACCGCCAGTTCTTGCGCGGCGCGGCTGAGGAAGTGTTTGGCCAGGGTCGGGATGTCTTCGCGACGGTCCGACAGGCGCGGAATATGGATGCGGATCACGTTGAGGCGGTGGAACAAGTCCTCACGGAATTTGCCGGCGTGCACCAGGGTTTCCAGGTTCTGGTGGGTCGCGGCAATGATCCGCACATCGACCTTGACCGGCACATGCCCGCCAACGCGATAGAACTCGCCGTCGGCCAGCACCCGCAGCAAACGGGTCTGGGTATCGGCTGGCATGTCGCCGATTTCATCAAGGAACAGCGTGCCGCCGTCCGCCTGTTCGAAACGTCCACGGCGCAGGTTGGCCGCGCCGGTAAACGCGCCTTTCTCGTGGCCGAACAGCTCGGATTCCATCAGGTCTTTGGGGATCGCCGCCATGTTCAGCGCGATGAACGGCGAGGCCGCGCGCGGGCTGTGGCGATGCAGGGCGTGGGCCACCAGTTCTTTACCGGTGCCGGATTCGCCGTTGATCAACACCGTGATGTTGGAGTGGCTCAAGCGGCCGATGGCGCGAAACACTTCCTGCATCGCCGGTGCTTCACCGATGATTTCCGGGGTGCGGGTCAGCGCGGGTACCACTTCCAGGCCTTGCTGTTCCTGCGCATGCTGATTGGCGCGCTTGACCAGCGACACCGCCTCGTCAACGTCGAACGGCTTGGGCAGGTACTCGAACGCGCCGCCCTGATAGGAGGCGACGGCGCTGTCCAGGTCGGAGTGAGCGGTCATGATGATGACCGGCAACCGTGGGTGCTGTTCGCGGATGCGCGCCAGCAGATCGAGGCCACTGGCGCCCGGCATGCGGATGTCGGAAATGATCACATCAGGCTGCTGACGGGCCAGGCGACTCATCACGCCATCGGCGCTGTCGAAGCTCTGCGTGGTCATGCCTTCCTGCTGCAAGGCTTTTTCCAGAACCCAACGGATAGAACGGTCGTCATCGACGATCCACACGGTTTCACTACGGCTCATGTCGATGTGGCTCCTTGTTCCAGTGGCAGAAAGATCGAGAACGTGGTGTGGCCGGGGTGGCTGTCACACTCGATCAGGCCCTGGTGCTGGCTGATGATGTTCTGGGTGATGGCCAGGCCCAGCCCGGTACCGTCCGGGCGGCCGCTGACCATGGGAAAGAAGATGGTTTCCTGGAGTTCCGCCGGGATCCCCGGGCCGTTGTCGATGATCTCGATCTTGGTCACCAGGCGATGGCGGACGTGGCCGATGGTGAACTGGCGCATGGTCCGGGTGCGCAGGCTGATGCGCCCCAGACGCAGCTCGTTCTGGCTGCTGATCGCCTGCATCGCGTTGCGCACGATGTTCAGCACGGCCTGAATCATTTGTTCGCGGTCGATCAATACGTCGGGAATGCTCGGGTCGTAGTCGCGCACCAAGGTGATGCAACCCTGGCTTTCCGCCTCGACCAGTTGGCAGACGCGTTCGAGCACTTCGTGGACGTTGCACAGCGCCAGCGACGGCAGCTTGTTCGAGCCGAGCATACGGTCGACCAGATTACGCAGGCGGTCGGCCTCTTCGATGATCACGTTGGTGTAGTCGCGCAGGCTGTCTTCCGGCAACTCGCGGGCCAGCAATTGCGCGGCGCCACGGATGCCGCCGAGCGGATTCTTGATCTCATGGGCCAGGCCACGCACCAGCATTTTGCTGGTTTCCTGCTTGGACAACTGCGCCTCTTCCTTGGTGATCCGCAGCAGGCGGTCACGCGGGTGCACTTCCAGCAAGAGCATGGTTGCGCCGTTGCTGAGGATCGGCGTCACAGCGTAGTCCACGGTCAGGGTCTGGCCGGTGAGGGCGGTGAGCATTGCTTCGCGCTTGGTGAACGGGTGTGCTTGTTCGACCGCCTGACGCAGCGAGTTGAGCGCCTCGGTGGACTCGGTGAACAACTCGCTGATGAACTGCCCATGGCTACGCTGGCCGCTGATGGCCAGCAGCATCTCGGCCGCCGGGTTCATGTACTCAAGGCGCAATTCCGCGTCGAGCAGGATGGTAGCGGTGGTCAGGTTGTCGAGCAGCAAACGGTGGATTGCGTCGCTAATAGTCATCGGAGCCTCTTTTGGGGGCGGAGCGTGCGCAAGAAGCAGGCGTCGTTACACGGAAAATGCAAAAACCAAACCAAGGCTCCGAAAAGAAGCGTTCGTCCCCTGAAACAGGCGTTTGACGCTCGCTTGCGTGGCGCCAATGTGCTCAGGGCGGGAAGTTTCGAACCAAATTGGGTTGAAATGTGAGTACGGTGCAGTCTTGTGCACCAATATAGTGCGCAAAGCTGAACAGCGTTAGAAGAAGCGCAGGAAGGGATTTTTTTCTTCGGCGGGTTTGTCTTTCAATGGGCATTCCGGGCGCACGCCGTAGTCCTCGCTGACGCAGGGTTTGACCTGGCGTTTCTGTGCCAGCGAGATGCGCAGCATGTGGAACGGCTGGTTGGCGGTGCGTTCGACGGTGCGACCCTGCTCATCGAGGATTTCCACTGACAGGTTATGGCTGCCGCGATCAATGTTGCTCAGCGGGAAAACAGGACTCAGGCCCGGCTCGCCAGTGGCTTGTCCGTCCAGCAGCAGGCGATAGCGGTGACCCTGCTGTAGACCCGGTTCGCTGGTGACGCTGACGATCACCTCGCCCGCGCTGCTGCGAAGGGTCGCGTCCGGCTCGGGGATCAGGATGCGCAGCATGTCGTAGTGGAACAGCGGTTGTTCTGCGACCTTTTTTGCAGTGCTGATCGGTGCTGCAGTCGTGGGGTTGGCCGACATGCGATTGCTGGTCGCGACAGGTACGCGCTTGGCGTTGCCGCGCGGCTGATCGGTGTAGACGCGATTACCCTGCGCATCGACGTAGGTGAAGACCTCCGCCGATACGGGCAGGGCCAACAGCCACAGGATCATCCAGAAAATCCTCATGGCTTGTGCACCCGCTGCACGGTGAACACCACCCCCGGACTCTGCTGGATGATCGCTTCGCCGTTGATCACCTGCACCGCGAGATGATGCTCGCCGCGATCGACATTCACCAATTGCAGGATCGGCACGTTGCTCGGCTGGCCGTAAGGTGTGTCGTCCAGCACCAGCCTTAATTGGTGCGGCGCCTGCAGGCGCGGCTTGATCAGCACATTGACAGTGAAGGTGCCGTTGTTGGCGCGCAGCGCTTCTTCGCTGGGCAGGCCGGTCAGCTCCAGCACCTCGTAGGCGCTGCGTGCAGGTGGTCGGTTGTCGGTGCTGGCGGGCGTCGCTGAGCCCGATGCTTGCGGCTCGACGCTGTTAAGTGGCGGCAACTCAAGCGGTTGCGCTTTGACGCCATCCGGCGAGTGATCGCTGTAGACCGTGTTGCCGTTGGCGTCGGTGTACTTGTAGATCTGCGCGGCGGCGGGAAAGGCGATCAGCAGCAGAATGTAGAGAAAGGTGCGACCCATGAAATCGACCGGGAAAGAAAGCGATGGGGTGCAGCATAGGCCAGGGTGCGGCGGTTGGCCCAGCCCGGGACATATCCGGAGATCATTCAGACGCCAAAATCCCCTGTGGGAGCGAGCAGGCTCGCTCCCACAGGGGATTTGTGTAGCTCCATAAATCGTGGGCAATAAAAAGGCCTCCCGAAGGAGGCCTCTTTTGTCACGCAGCGCTACCGGATCAGCAGCTGTAGTACAGCTCATATTCCAGTGGGTGTACGAAGGTACGGACCTTGATTTCTTCTTCGGATTTCAGCGCGATGTAAGCGTCGATGAAGTCGTCGGAGAATACGCCGCCCTTGGTCAGGAACGCACGGCCCTTGTCCAGCTCTTCCAGGGCTTCTTTCAGGCTGCCGCAAACTTGTGGGATCTCTTTCGCCTCTTCAGGCGGCAGGTCGTACAGGTTTTTGTCAGCGGCATCGCCTGGGTGGATCTTGTTCTGGATGCCGTCCAGACCGGCCATCAGCAGTGCTGCGAAAGCCAGGTACGGGTTGGCAGCCGGATCCGGGAAGCGAGCTTCGATACGACGGCCGCGCGGGCTGTTGACGTACGGAATACGGATCGAGGCGGAACGGTTGCGAGCCGAGTAGGCCAGCATCACCGGTGCTTCGAAACCTGGCACCAGACGCTTGTAGGAGTTGGTGGCCGGGTTGGTGAAGCCGTTCAGGGCCTTACCGTGCTTGATGATACCGCCGATGAAGTACAGGGCGGTTTCGGACAGGCCGGCATAGCCTTCGCCAGCGAAGGTGTTCTTGCCGTCTTTGGCGATGGACATGTGTACGTGCATGCCCGAGCCGTTGTCGCCGTACAGTGGCTTCGGCATGAAGGTCGCAGTGCGGCCGTAAGCGTCGGCAACGTTGTGGACAACGTATTTCAGGGTCTGAACTTCGTCAGCTTTTTTCACCAGGGTGTTGAACTTGACACCGATTTCGTTCTGACCGGCAGTCGCCACTTCGTGGTGGTGAACTTCAACGGTCTGGCCCATCTCTTCCAGTGCGTTGCACATGGCAGTACGGATTTCGTGGTCGTGGTCGAACGGCGGAACCGGGAAGTAGCCGCCTTTGATACCAGGACGGTGGCCTTTGTTGCCGCCTTCGATGTCCTGGTCGGACATCCACGAACCTTGCTCGGAGTAGATCTTGAACATCGAGCCGGAGATGTCGGACTTGAACTTCACTTCGTCGAAGATGAAGAATTCTGGTTCTGGACCGGCGAAGACGGTGTCACCGATACCGGTGGTCTTCAGGTATTCCTCGGCGCGGTGCGCAATGGCGCGCGGGTCGCGATCGTAACCTTGCATGGTCGAAGGTTCGATGATGTCGCAAACCAGGATCAGGGTCGCGTCTTCGGTGAACGGGTCGAGAACGGCAGTGTCGTCGTCCGGCAGCAGGATCATGTCGGAGGCTTCGATGCCTTTCCAGCCAGCGATGGAGGAACCGTCGAACATCTTGCCGACTTCGAAGAAGTCGTCTTCCAGCGCATCGCGAGCCGGCATGGTCACGTGGTGCTGAGTGCCTTTGGTGTCCGTGAAGCGCAGATCAATCCACTTGACGTCATGATCTTTGATGAGTTGAACCGACTTCGACATAGTGTCCTCCGGGTGGCTTAGGGCTTGGTAGTGGATGCCCTTAATTTGGGTGATGCCGGCGCAGATACTCTGCCAAGGCAACCTGCCTCACAAGGGAGCAAATTGCATGCCAGTGCCCCAGCATGGGTTTTTTGCCCCAATTTCACGCTTTCAAAGCAAGAAAGCGCCATAAAGGCGAAATTGTCGCCCCTTAATGTAGCGCTTCAAATCAGAAATGACCCGTTTTGGTGCAAGTGAAACCTTCTGCATATTAACTGGTTAAACCTTGAGCAATTTCCGCTATAATCCGCGCCCCCCTTTTTCGGCTGGCCCTGCGCGCGCTGTTTTCATGAAACTAATCGTAAAAGTCTTCCCCGAGATCACCATCAAAAGCCGCCCTGTCCGGATGCGTTTCATCCGCCAGCTGGCCAAGAACATCCGCGCCGTGCTCCGCGATCTGGACCCGGCCGTGGTGGTGAACGGTGTGTGGGACAATCTCGAGCTGGAAACCCGCGTTACCGACCCCAAAGCCTTGAAAGAGATGGGTGAGCGCCTGACCTGCACCCCGGGTGTCGCGCACTTTCTGCAGATCGACGAATACCCGCTGGGCGACTTCGACGACATCACCGAGAAGTGCAAACAGCACTACGGCGATGTGCTGGCCGGGAAGATTTTCTCGGTGCGCTGCAAGCGTGCAGGCAAGCATCCGTTCAGCTCGATGGACGTCGAAAAATACGTCGGCAGCAAGCTGCGTCGCGAGTGCGGGGCGGCCGGAATCGACCTCAAAGATCCGGAAATCGAAGTTCGCATCGAAGTTCGCGACCAACGGTTGTTTGTCATCCACAGCCAGCACAATGGCATCGGCGGTTACCCGCTCGGCGCCCTGGAGCAGACGCTGGTATTGATGTCCGGCGGCTTTGACTCGACGGTTGCCGCGTACCAGATCATGCGCCGCGGCCTGATGGCGCATTTCTGCTTCTTCAATCTGGGCGGACGTGCCCACGAATTGGGCGTGATGGAAGTCGCGCATTTCATCTGGAAGAAGTACGGCAGCTCGCAACGCGTGCTATTTGTCAGTGTTCCGTTCGAAGAAGTGTTGGGCGAAATTCTCGGCAAAGTCGATAACAGTCATATGGGCGTCGTATTGAAGCGTATGATGTTGCGCGCATCGTCGGCCATCGCCGACCGGCTGCACATCGACGCGCTGGTCACCGGCGAAGCGATTTCCCAGGTATCGAGCCAGACGCTGCCGAACCTGTCGGTGATCGACTGCGTGACCGACAAACTGGTCCTGCGCCCGCTGATCGTCGCGCACAAGCAGGACATCATCGACACGGCCATCGAGATCGGCACCGCCGATTTCGCCCGGCACATGCCGGAGTACTGCGGGGTCATCTCGGTCAATCCGAAGACCGCCGCCAAGCGCCACCGTGTTGAGCACGAAGAGAAAGAATTCGACATGGCGGTCCTCGAGCGTGCGCTCGAAAACGCCAAACTGGTGCCGATCGATCGAGTGATCGACGAATTGGGCCAGGACTTGCAGATCGAAGAAGTCGGCGAAGCGCTGGCCGGTCAGATCGTCATCGACATCCGTCACCCGGATGCGGCCGAGGATGACCCGCTGGAACTCGCCGGCATAGAAGTACAGACGATGCCGTTCTACGCAGTGAACGCTCGTTTCAAGGAGCTGGATCCGACTCGCCAGTACCTGCTGTATTGCGACAAAGGCGTGATGAGTCGCCTGCATGCTCACCATTTGCTCAGTGAGGGGCATGCCAATGTGCGCGTTTATCGACCGAGCTAAGTGCCCGGGGCTGTTTGCCTGTGGCCTGCGTCACCGGCCCCCCGACACCGCCGTCAAGCTGTAACGGCCATGCCGGACACTACTGTTAATCGCTGCCAAGACTTGTCAGCAAACCGAATCCTCTGATCGAGATACACAAGTGATCGAAAATCTACGTAACATCGCCATCATTGCCCACGTTGACCATGGTAAGACCACCCTGGTAGACAAACTCCTGCGTCAATCCGGCACCCTGGAGCGCAACGAGCTCAACGACGAGCGCGTGATGGACTCCAACGACCAGGAAAAAGAGCGCGGTATTACCATCCTGGCGAAAAACACCGCCATCAACTGGAACGGCTACCACATCAACATCGTGGACACCCCGGGCCACGCCGACTTCGGCGGCGAAGTAGAACGCGTAATGTCGATGGTTGACTCCGTTCTGCTGCTGGTTGACGCTCAAGACGGCCCTATGCCGCAAACCCGTTTCGTGACCAAGAAGGCGTTCGAAGCCGGCCTGCGTCCAATCGTGGTGATCAACAAGGTTGACCGTCCAGGCGCGCGTCCGGACTGGGTTCTGGACCAGATCTTCGACCTGTTCGACAACCTCGGTGCGACCGAAGAACAACTGGACTTCCAGGTTGTTTACGCTTCGGCCCTGAACGGCATCGCCGGTCTGGACCACACCGCCATGGGCGAAGACATGACTGCGCTGTACCAGGCAGTGGTCGACCACGTTCCGCCTCCGGCTGTTGACCGTGACGGTCCGTTCCAGATGCAGATCTCCGCTCTGGACTACAACAGCTTCCTGGGTGTTATCGGTGTTGGCCGTATCGCTCGTGGTCGCGTCAAGCCGAACACTCCGGTTGTCGCAATCAGCGCCGACGGCAAGCGCCGCAACGGTCGTATCCTGAAGCTGATGGGTCACCACGGTCTGCACCGCATTGACGTTGAAGAAGCAGCAGCCGGCGACATCGTCTGCATCAGCGGCTTCGACGAGCTGTTCATCTCCGACACCCTGTGCGACATCAACACCGTCGAGGCGATGAAGCCGCTGACCGTTGACGAGCCAACCGTTTCCATGACCTTCCAGGTAAACGATTCGCCATTCTGCGGTAAAGAAGGCAAGTTCGTGACCTCCCGTAACATCAAGGATCGTCTGGACAAAGAGCTGCTGTACAACGTTGCACTGCGCGTTGAAGAAGGCGACTCGGCTGACAAGTTCAAGGTTTCCGGCCGTGGTGAACTGCACCTCTCGGTACTGATCGAAACCATGCGTCGCGAAGGCTTCGAGTTGGCCCTGGGCCGTCCTGAAGTGATCATCCGTGAAGTTGACGGCGTGAAGCAGGAACCGTTCGAAAACGTCACCATCGACATCCCTGAAGAATCCCAGGGCAAGGTCATGGAAGAGATGGGTCTGCGTAAAGGCGACCTGAGCAACATGGTGCCGGATGGCAAGGGCCGTGTTCGTCTGGAATACAACATCCCTGCTCGCGGTCTGATCGGTTTCCGTAACCAGTTCCTGACCCTGACCAACGGTGCTGGCATCCTGACCTCGATCTTCGACCGTTACGCGCCAGTGAAGTCGGGCCACATGTCCGGCCGTCAGAACGGCGTTCTGGTTTCGGTTGAAACCGGCAAGGCACTGACCTACTCGCTGGAAACCCTGCAGGCTCGTGGCAAGCTGTTCGTAGAACACGGCCAGGAGATCTACAACGGTCAAATCGTTGGTCAGAACAGCCGCGACAACGACCTAGGTGTGAACCCAACCAAAGGCAAGAAGCTCGACAACATGCGTGCTTCGGGTAAAGACGAAACCATCGCTCTGGTACCACCTGTTCGCTTCACTCTGGAACAGGCTCTGGAATACATCCAGGAAGACGAGCTGTGCGAAGTCACTCCTAAGTCCATCCGTCTTCGCAAGAAGATCCTGGACGAAAGCGAGCGTACCCGCGCTGCCAAGAAAGCCAAGGCGTAATTCAGCCCGAGCTTGAAAAAAACGCCCCCGGTCGCGAGACCGGGGGCGTTTTTGTTTGTCTGGGCTTTGTCCGGGGTTTGTGTTGGCCCCTTCGCGAGCGGGCTCGCTCCCACGGGGGAACACATTCCCATGTGGGAGCGAGCCTGCTCGCGAAGGCGGCGGATCAGCCACCACAAATTTCAGGAAAGGTCAGAACTTCTCGATCGACCGCGAATTCTGCACCCGCTCGACTTCTTTCGGCTTGTACGCGCAATACCCTGGCCGCGGGCCGATTTTCGGGTGGTTGCGGCAGGTGTCCGGGCGCTTGTCATAAATGGTGCACAGGCGGCTTTTACGATCCAGGTAGTAGCAATCGTTGTTGCTCATGCGCTGCAGGGTGAAGATCCCCGATTTCTGGTTGAAGCGCTCGACCAGCCCTTCCTTTTGCAGGCGCTTGGCGATGTTCTTCGGCGGATCGCCCAGCTCGAACTCGTCGACCACGCCGATGCGTACCAGGTCCTTGATCTTGACCTCGACCGGCAGGGTGCAGCAGCTGGAGACACAAGAGCCGCACATCGGGGCCGAATATTTGGCCCACGTATCGAGACGGTCGATCTCGGCGGCGGCAATCAGGTTGGGCTTCATCATCGGGGGTTACCAGGCGTGTGTGCATCAGGGCGCGCGATCATACCGGGACTGGTGGATTTTTGAACAACCTTTCGCCAGATTTTTGCAAACGCCGTGTAAATGCCATTCAGTCCGGCACGGCCCCTGCATTCATTAGTCCACTCGCCAAGGTAATGCCGGGCTATCTCACCGTCTTCGGAAAAACTGCCGAACCTGCGCCCCTACCGTCGGTCAGACCGTCTAGGCTCAGACAATTCCCCGCTCGCTCGAGGTCCTATCGATGACTCAAGAACCACTAGTTCGCGAAGCAGAGGTGGCCGCATTCCGCGATGCCGTCCTGACCAAGCTCACCTATGCGGTGGGCAAAGACCCGGATCACGCCTTTGACCATGACTGGTTCGAAGCCATTGCCCTGGCGGCACGCGACCACATGGTCGAACACTGGATGGACCACACCCGGCAGATCTACCGCAAAGGCCAGAAGCGGGTGTATTACCTCTCGCTGGAATTTCTCATCGGCCGTTTGCTCTACGACAGCCTGAGCAACCTCGGCCTGCTCGACGTCGCCCGTGAAGCGCTGACCGAACTGGGTGTCGATCTGGAACGCATTCGCCTGCTGGAACCCGATGCGGCGCTCGGCAACGGTGGTCTCGGGCGTCTGGCCGCGTGCTTCATGGAAAGCATGTCGACCCTCGGCATTGCCGGGCACGGTTACGGCATTCGTTATGAACACGGGTTGTTCCGCCAGGCCATCGTCGATGGCTGGCAGCAGGAGCAGACCGAACACTGGCTGGATTTCGGCAACCCGTGGGAATTCGAGCGTCCGGAAGTGGTGTACACCATCGGCTTCGGCGGCAGCGTCGAAACCGTCACCGATGCCAGTGGCAAGACCAAACAGGTCTGGTCGCCGGCAGAAACCGTACGGGCGATTGCCTACGACACGCCGGTGGTCGGCTGGCGTGGGGCGAGCGTCAACACCTTGCGCCTGTGGCGTGCCCGCGCCATGGAAGACTTGCACCTTGAGCGCTTCAACGCCGGTGACCACTTGGGCGCGGTGGCTGAGGTAGCCCGCGCCGAAAGTATTTCCCGGGTGCTTTACCCGGCGGACAGCACCGAAGCGGGGCAGGAACTGCGCCTGCGTCAGGAATATTTCTTCGTCGCGGCTTCGCTGCAGGATTTGCTGCGTCGCCATCGCAACATGCACACCTCGGTGCTGACCCTGGGCGACCACGCAGCGATTCAGCTCAACGACACCCACCCCTCGATTGCCGTCGCTGAACTGATGCGGCAACTGGTCGACGTCTACGACGTGGCCTGGGATGCGGCGTGGCAAGTCACCGTCGACACACTGTCGTACACCAACCACACGCTGTTGCCCGAGGCGCTGGAAACCTGGCCGGTCGGCCTGATGGAGCGCATGCTGCCGCGGCACATGCAGATCATTTACCTGATCAACGCGCAGCACATCGACTCGCTGCGCGCCAAGGGCATTCATGATTTCGACGTGCTGCGCGCGGTGTCGCTGATCGAAGAAGACAACGGTCGTCGGGTGCGCATGGGCAACCTCGCGTTCCTCGGTTCGCACAGCGTCAACGGCGTTTCCGGGCTCCACACGCAATTGATGCGCAAGACCGTGTTCGCCGAACTGCACAAGCTCTACCCGGAGCGGATCAACAACAAAACCAACGGCATCACCTTCCGCCGCTGGTTGTTCCAGGCCAACTCCGAACTGACCTCGATGCTGGTCGACTCCCTCGGCCCGCAGGTGCTGGATAACCCGGAAGAGCGCTTGCTCGACCTCGAACCGTTCGCCGAGCAACCCGCCTTCCGCAAAGCCTTCGCCGAACAGCGCCTGCACAGCAAAAAGGCCCTGGCCTACCTGATTCACGAGCGGCTGGGGATCGCGGTCAATCCGGCGGCGATGTTCGACGTGCAGGTCAAACGGATCCACGAATACAAGCGCCAGTTGCTCAACCTGATGCACACGGTGGCGCTGTATCAGGCGATTCGTGCCGAGCCGGAAGTGGACTGGGTGCCGCGGGTGAAGATCTTCGCCGGTAAAGCGGCCGCGAGTTATCACCAGGCCAAACTGATCATCAAGCTGACCAACGACATCGCCCGGGTAGTGAACAACGACCCGACCGTGCGTGGTTTGCTGAAGGTGGTGTTCCTGCCCAACTACAACGTCAGCCTCGCCGAGAGCATCATTCCAGCGGCGGACTTGTCCGAGCAGATTTCCACTGCCGGCTTCGAAGCGTCGGGCACCAGTAACATGAAGTTAGGCCTCAACGGTGCGCTGACCATCGGTACCCTCGACGGTGCCAATGTGGAAATGTGCGAGCAGATCGGCGCCGAGCATATGTTCATCTTCGGCCTCAGTGCGCAGCAGGTTGAAGCGCGCAAACAGAACCACGAGTTCAGCGCCGCGCCGGACATCGCCGCGTCGCATCGTTTGAGCGACGTGCTGCAAGCGATCCGCAGTGGCGTGTTCTCGCCGGATGACACGTCGCGCTATACCGGGCTGATTGATTCGCTGGTGGACTACGACCGCTTCCTGGTCTGCGCCGACTTCGATTCCTACTGGGAAGCGCAAAAACGCGTCGATGCGCACTGGCACGACGCCAACAACTGGTGGCGTTCGGCAGTGCTCAACACGGCGCGGATGGGCTGGTTTTCCTCTGACCGGACCATTCGTGAGTACGCCACGGATATCTGGAAGGCACTGGAGTAATTTTCTGCAACAAATGTGCGCAAGGCCCAACGTTTGTTGGGCCGGATCGATATACTGAGCGCCGGTTACCGGCAGCGCCAGTCACCACCAATCCAATGTGGGAGCGAGCCTGCTCGCGAAGCGGTTGTCATGTTAAACAGAAATGTTGGCTGACAAACCGCTTTCGCGAGCAGGCTCGCTCCCACAGGGTTTGTGCCTAGACTGAAGCAATTGCCGGGATTGCCCCGCCTCGGGGCTGCTTAGGGATATCGACCATGCAATGGATGTTCATGTTGATCGGGCTGCTGCTCGGCTGGCTACTCGATGAGTCGTTCAGTGCCGCGCTGCTGGGTGCACTGCTTGGGCTGGCGATCGGGCAAACGCTGCGCATCGCCCGTCTTGGCTCGCAGGCCTCCGAACAACAGCGCCAACTGGAGCAGGCCAAAGTCGCCTTGCAGGCTGTCGAGCAGCGTCTGTTCCTGCTTGAAGGTGCCGGCGTGCGCACTACGCCGCCGAGCATGGCGCCGACGCCGGACGCTGCCGTCGACCCCGTCATCGTTGCCGAACAAGCATCCGCCGCCACCCCTGAGCTGGTCTGGGAACTGCCGCCCGAACTCGAACCGATCTCTGCCGTTGCCAGCGAAACCAGCCAGCCGCTGCCGGCCGATGTCTGGCGTCTGGACGCCGTCACCGACGAGCCTGCAGTCCCCACACAACCGGCCGAACCCCGTGGCCCGAACCTGATCGAGCGCGGCATCAGCGCTGCGCGCAACTGGCTGTTCGGCGGCAACACGGTGTTGCGGGTCGGCGTGGTGCTGTTGTTTTTCGGTCTGGCGTTCCTGCTGCGCTATGCCACCGAAGGCATGGTGGTGCCGATCGAATTGCGTTATGCCGGCGTCGCGGCGGCGGCGTTGGCCCTGCTGGCGCTGGGTTGGTGGTTGCGTCGGCGCAACAGCAGCTACGCGCTGATTCTGCAGGGCACCGGGATCGCGGTGCTGTACCTGACGGTGTTTGCGGCGATGCGTCTGCATCCGTTGCTTGATCCGTCCGCCGCGCTGGGGTTGCTGGTGGCGGTCACGGTGTTTTCGGCCATTCTCGCCATCACCCAGGATGCGCTGGGATTGGCGGCGGCTGCAGCATTGGGCGGGTTCGCCGCGCCGATCCTGACCTCGACCGGGGAGGGCAATCACGTCGCGCTGTTCAGCTATTTCGCGTTGCTCAATGCCGGCATTCTCGCCATCGCCTGGTTCAAGGCCTGGCGCCTGCTGAACCTGATCGGATTCGTTGGCACGTTCGGCATCGGTTTCGCCTGGGGGCAGCGTTCGTATGCGCCCGAGTTGCTGTGGAGCACCGAACCGTTCCTGATTCTGTTCTTCCTGATGTACCTGGCCATCGGCCTGTTGTTTGCCCGGCGCAAGTTGCTCGACATGCCCGATGCGCCGGCAGACGGCGATCGCGAAGCACTGCTGCACTGGTCGGCGCGCAAGGGCGACTACGTCGACGGCACAATGCTGTTCGGCCCGCCGCTCGTGGGCTTCGGTTTGCAGTTTGCGCTGGTGCAGCACCTGGAATTCGCCGCTGCGTTCAGCGCACTCGCACTGGGCGTGATCTACATGGGCCTGGCCCGGTTACTGATGGGTGGTCGCGCTTTGTTGCTGGGTGAAACCTGTCTGGCGCTGGGGGTGATTTTCGCCAGTCTGGCGATCCCGCTAGGCCTCGATGCACGCTGGACCTCAGCAGCGTGGGCAGTGGAGGGCGCGGGGATTTTCTGGCTCGGCCTGCGTCAGCAGCGGCCGTTCGCCCGAGCGTTTGCCCTGTTGCTGCAACTGGGTTCGGCGCTGGCGTTCCTCAGTCAGCTGCGGGTCGGCGAAAGCAGCCTGCTCGACGGCGCACCGTTGGGCGCGTTGATGCTCGGCCTCGCGCTGCTGTTCAGTTTCTATCAATTGCGCAAAGCCTCGGCGGAACAGGCTTCGCCGTGGGAGCGCCAGGGTTTGCCGGTGCTGGCGGCGCTGGGCCTGACCTTCCTGTATTTGCTGGCGCCGCTGTTTTTCTTTGTTCAGGCGACAGCGATCAGTTGGGCCTTGGCCGGATTGGTGACCCTGTTTGTCGGCCTGCGCCTGCAATCGCGTACGTTCCTGTTCACCGCGTTTGCCGTGCAGTTGCTGGGTGGTGCGTTGTTCCTGTTACGTCTGCAAGGCGCAGGCGAGGATTCGGCGGCGGTGTTCAGCGCCGGGTGGAGCGGGTTGCTCAGCGCATCGCTGATCGGTCTGGCGTTGATCGCCGGGATGTTGCTGGCGGCACGGGACGAGATGGTGCGCGGTGATGTGCGGCTGCTGCGCGGGTTGTCGGTGGTGTTGCTGGCGGGGTTGGTGCTGATCAATCTGGCGGTGCTGTTCGTGCTGCCGTGGCAAACCGCGAGTGCGGTGTGGGCGGCCAGCGGCTTGCTGATCATCTGGCTGAGCCTGTACCTCAAGCAGCGCGTGAGTTTTGTTTTCGGTCTGTTGTTGCAGTTGATCGGCGGCGCGGCGTTCTTGTTGGCCGGCCCCGAGTTGCTCGGGCCGCTGTCCAGCGAAGGTCTGCGGCCGTTGGCCCATGGCGGTTTCTGGACGCCGCTGGTATTGGGGCTGGCCGCGCTGGTCGGTGCCTGGCGCCTGCAACTGGGCAATCATGCCTCGGCGTTCGATGCGTTGAGTTTGCAGCGTCTGTCTGAAGTGCTTTTGGTGTGGGGCGCCGGTTGGTGGGCGTTGGCGTGGGTCAGTGAGGTGCTGCGTTTTGCGCCGTTGAATCTGCAGGCGCCGCTGTTGCTGCTGGTCGCTGCGCTGAGTGTGGTGCTGTGGACATTGTTGTCGCTGCGTTTGAAATGGCCGGCGCTGGGTCTGCTCTGCACCTTGCTGATTCCGGCGGCGGGGCTGGTGCTGCTGGCGGCGTGGCATTCGCGTTATCACCCGGCAGCAAATGTCGGCTGGCTGGCGTGGGTGCTGGTGTTCATCGTGCACTTCTTCAGCTTGCGGCGTCTGGCGCCGATGTTGCCGGCACGGGCCTTGAGCACGGCGCATGTGCTGGGTTGCTGGCTGCTGATCGGCGTGCTGGCGCTGGAATTGCGTTACGGCCTGTTGCTGTTGTCCGAGCAATACAACGCCTGGCGCTGGCTCGGCTGGGCGATCCTGCCGAGCCTGTATCTGTTGCTGGCGGCGGCTCCACGCAACTGGCCTTGGCCGGTGGCCGCGTTCTCGCGCGAATATCGTTTGTATGCCGCTGCGCCGTTGGCAGTGCTGATGCTGGCGTGGTTCTGGCTGGCCAACGGCTTCAGCGACGGCAATGCCGAACCGCTGCCGTACGTACCGCTGGTCAACCCGCTGGAATTGGGCCTGCTGTTTGCCCTGTTCGGGGTGTACGTGTGGTCGCGCCATGCGGTGACGCAGTTTGCCCTGCGCAAGGATTACGCCGAGTACGCCACGCAACTGGTCGCCGGGGTTTCGCTGTTCGCCTTTTGTACCGCGCTGGTGACCCGCGCCGCTCACCATTGGGCGGGGATCCCGTTCGAGCTGGATCTGCTGCTCGAATCGATGCTGGTGCAGGCCGGGTTGTCCATCGTCTGGACCCTGATGGCATTGGGTCTGATGATCGGCGGGCATTTGCGTCACCGGCGCGAAGTGTGGCTGATCGGCGCGGCGCTGATTGCGCTGGTGGTGGCCAAACTGATTTTTGTCGAATTGAGCAACCGTGGCGGCCTCGCCCGGATCGTCTCGTTTATCGGCGTCGGCGTGTTGCTGTTGGTGGTGGGCTACTTTGCGCCGCTGCCGCCTAAGCGTGTCGAAGCCGAACCGGAGGCGGACAAACCCGTGCCGGATACCGAAGGAGTTTCATCTTGAGTCGCATGCTGAATCTGGGGTGGTTGGCGCTGGGCGTAGTGATGGCTGCCGGCGCGCAGGAAAAACCGGCGGACTTCGCCACGCAGGTGCCGCTGGCGGTGAGCGGTAACGGCCCGTGGTATCGCCTCGACCTGCCGCTGAGCGCGCAATTGCAGGCACGCCAGACCGATCTCAGCGACCTGCGCGTGTTCAACGCTGCTGGCGAGCCGCAGGCCTACGCCCTGGCCCGGGAATCGGCGCAGACCCGCGACGACGGGCAGTTGCATGAAGTGAAGTGGTTTCCGTTGTACAACGCCGCCGACGCCAGCGAGCGGGCGCCGAACGTGCGCGTGCAATCGACCACCACCGGCACGCTGGTGGAAGTGCAGCCGTCAACTCAGTTGGAGGCCGGCGAAGAGGTGTTGCGTGGCTGGCTGCTCGATGCCAGCGCGATCAAGGCGCCGCTGCAGCAGTTGATCCTCGACTGGACCAGCGAGCGCGACGGCTTCCAGCGCTTCAGCATCGAGGCCAGTGATGACCTGCAGCATTGGCAGGCGTGGGGCGAAGGGCAGGTGGCGCGCCTGACGTTTTCCGACGAGCGCATCGAGCAGCATGAGGTGACGCTGCCGGGGCAATCCGCGCGTTATCTGCGTCTGCTGTGGGAGGCGTCCACCTCGGCACCCATCCTCACTGCGGTGCAATTGAAAAGCAGCGATCCACGCAACGTGCCGCTGCCGTTGGTCTGGTCGCAAGCGTTGACGGGCAGCAGCACCCAATCCGGCGAGTACACCTGGCAGTTGCCGATGGGGCTGAATGTCGAGCGGGTGCAGGTCGAGTTGAAACAACCGAACAGTCTGGCGCCGGTCACCCTCGCGGGCCGCCGCGAAAGCAGCCTGCCGTGGCAGCCCCTGAGCAACGGTTTGCTGTATCGCCTGACCCAGAACGGTCAGGACGTGGTGCAAAACGAATTACAGTTGTACGGGCAAACCGTGCAGCAGTTGAAACTGAGCGTGGACGAGCGCGGCGGCGGTCTGGGTGAACAGGCACCGAGCCTGAAGTACGCGGTGCGGGCGACCCAGGTGATTTTCCTCGCACGGGGTGACGGGCCTTACAGCCTGGCGCTGGGCAATCCGACGGTGAAAACCGCGAACTTGCCGCTGAGCACGCTGATTCCGGATTTCAAACCGCAGAAGCTCGCGACGCTGGGCAAGGCGACGGTGCAGGGCGACGTGGTCACCACGCCGACCGCCCCGGCCACCACAGCGGCGGTGGCCGAAACCAACTGGAAGAAAATCGGCTTGTGGGCGGTGTTGCTGGTGAGTGTGGTGTTCCTCGGGGTGATGGCGGCAAGTCTGTTGCGCAAGCCGCCAACCAATTCCTGAGAATGGCTGGCGCTGCGCGCCATTCGCGAGCAGGCTCGCTCCCACAGTGGATCTTCAATGGGCGCCCATTCAGCGGTCACCCCGATTCCCTGTGGGAGCGAGCCTGCTCGCGAAAGCGGCGTGTCGACCAATACAGATTCTGAACTGATCAATGAACCCCCCAGCCCCCCGTCCGATTTCCAACTACGCTCAATCCGGTGCCTGAACTCTCTCGACCCGATCACGTCTGATACAAGCAATTGCGCCCCAACGCACGTTACCGGGCGTCATCGCTCGCTAGGTTTTCAGACTCCCTGTAAACTGCGCGGGTTTTTAGCCCCCCATTCCACCGGAGCCGTCCATGTCCCGCGTTACCCTGAGTCGCTATTTGATTGAGCAGACCCGCAGCAATAACACTCCTGCCGATCTGCGCTTCCTGATCGAAGTGGTGGCGCGTGCCTGCAAAGAGATCAGCCACGCCGTGTCCAAAGGCGCCCTGGGCGGTGTTCTGGGCAGCATGGGCACTGAAAACGTCCAAGGCGAAGTGCAGAAGAAGCTCGACGTCCTGTCGAACGAGATCCTGCTCGAAGCCAACGAATGGGGCGGTCACCTGGCCGGCATGGCGTCCGAAGAAATGGACAATGCCTACCAGATCCCTGGCAAATACCCGAAAGGCGCCTACTTGCTGGTGTTCGACCCACTGGACGGCTCGTCGAACATCGACATCAACGCCCCGGTCGGCACCATCTTCTCGGTACTGCGCTGCCCGAACGAATACCTGAGCCAGAACGAGCCGCTGAACGAAAAAGCCTTCCTGCAGCCAGGCACCCAGCAGGTTGCTGCCGGTTACGCGATCTACGGCCCGCAGACCATGCTGGTTCTGACCCTGGGCGACGGCGTCAAAGGCTTCACCCTCGATCGCGAAATGGGCAGCTTCGTGCTGACCCACGAAGACATCACCATTCCTGAAACCACCCAGGAATTCGCGATCAACATGTCCAATCAGCGCCACTGGGAAGCCCCGGTACAACGCTACGTCAGCGAACTGCTGGCCGGCGAAGAAGGCCCGCTGAAGAAGAACTACAACATGCGCTGGGTCGCGGCGATGGTGGCTGACGTGCACCGCATCCTGACCCGTGGTGGTCTGTTCATGTACCCACGCGACAGCCGCGAGCCATCCAAGCCGGGCAAACTGCGTCTGATGTACGAAGCCAACCCGATGTCGTTCCTGGTGGAACAGGCCGGCGGCGCGTCCACCGACGGTCACCAGCGCATCCTCGACATTCAGCCCGAAGGCCTGCACCAGCGCGTAGCGGTGTTCCTCGGCTCGAAAGAAGAAGTCGCCCGCGCTACGGCCTACCACAAGGAATAAACCATGACCGCGCCCTGGCAGCCGTTGCTCGATTGGTGGTTCGGACACGCCGAATCACCGCGCGAGATATCGGCTGACAAGGGCACGTTGTGGTTCGGCAAGAAAGACCGCCAAGACCTCGAAGCGCGTGAGCGTTTCGGGGTCTTTGTCGATCAGGCCCTCGCTGGTGAATTGACCGAGTGGACGCAACGTCCCGAAGGTTGGCTGGCGGTGGTGCTGCTGCTCGATCAACTGCCACGCATGATCTTTCGCCATACACCCAAAGCCTTTTCCGGTGATCTGCGCGCGCAGAAACTTGTCGCGCAAGGTATTGCTGCGGATTTCGATCGGCAACTGAAGCCGATTCAACGGGTATTCATTTATCTGGTGTTCGAACACTGCGAAAACCTCGCGGTGCAGAACGAAGCCGTTTCGCGCTTTATCGGTCTGCTGGCTGAACAGCCGGAAGCCGAGCGGGCGGTGTTTGCCGATAACCTGGACTATGCCGAGCGGCATCAGAAGGTGATTGCACGGTTTGGACGGTTTCCGCATCGCAATGCGGTGTTGGGGCGGGAGTCGACGGCTGAGGAGTTGGCGTTTCTCAGTCAGCCTGGGTCACGGTTCTGATTTGTTGAATTCAAGGATTGCCGTTCAACAGTCTCTTCATCAAAAGTGAAGGCAGGCTTTTTCTTGAGTTGGCAATGATATGAACGAAGACGGTTTTTTCCCTGACTTCATAAATGACTCGGTTCATCCCGGAAATGATTTGTCGGTATTGACCAAGATTGAGCTTCTCGATTTCCTCGGGGATTGAACCGGAATAAGGAAGGTCTGCGAGACCAAGAATGGCGATCTTGAGATCAGCGTAGGTACTCTGCCACGTCTGACTCGAGAACTGTTTGATAAGGTAGGTACGGAGTTCTTTGAGATCTGTTTGTGCGGACTGAAGAATAACGACCTTTAAACTCATTGATGGTCGGCCCTGTCCAAGTCCGCGAAAACGTCCTCAGCGTCTCGATACTTGCCTTCCTCAATCTCCCGATTGCCCATTGCCAATAGCTTCAGCAAAGCCATTGTGTCTTCCTGCTCCTCAAAGCTTTTCACGTCCATAACGACAAGCTTGGCTTCACCATTTTGGGTAATGACCAATGGCTCACGGCTTTCAGTGATCGACTTGACGATCTCCGCTGTATGGCTTTTGAGGTAGCTGATCGGTTTGATTTGCGATGAAAGCTTCATGTTTGATTCTCGCCCAAATTGAATAGGACTGAGTTTAGTCTTAATTCAGTCCATCGTCAGTGCGAGCTGACCAGCGTATTTCAACTCAAAGTTCAATCGTCGCTAACGCCGTCATCGCCAGCAGGCGGCCTCCTACAGGGGATATGTGTCGTTCATAAATACCTGTGGGAGCGAGCCTGCTCGCGAAGACGCCGGTGGCCGCGCCTTAGATCCTGAAGCTGCCTACCAGCTGCTTCAAGCGCGCCGCCTGCTGCTCCAGATCCGAGCAAGCACGCAAGGTCGCCTGCAGGTTCTCGACACCTTCCTGATTCAGCGTGTTGATCTCGTTGATGTCGACGTTGATCGACTCGACCACAGCGGTTTGCTCCTCTGTTGCGGTAGCCACCGACTGGTTCATCCCGTCGATCTCGCCGATGCGCTGGGTCACGCTGCCCAGGCGTTCGCCGGCCTGATTGGCGATCCCGACGCTGCTTTCGCTCTCGCGCTGGCTCTCGGTCATGATGCTCACTGCCTGACGCGCGCCGACTTGCAGCTCTTCGATCATCTTCTGCACTTGCTGCGCCGAATCCTGAGTGCGGTGCGCGAGGTTACGCACTTCGTCAGCGACCACGGCGAAACCTCGGCCAGCCTCACCGGCGCGGGCCGCTTCGATCGCGGCGTTGAGTGCCAGCAGGTTGGTCTGCTGCGAGATGCTGGTGATCACTTCCAGAATCTGGCCGATGTTCACCGTGTTGCTGTTGAGGGTTTCGATGTTGCCGCAGGAGTCGCTGATTTTTGCCGACAACTGCTGCATCGCGTGAATGGTTTTATCCACAACCTGCTGACCGTCGACCGCCAGGCTGCGCGCATCGCTGGAGTGCTGCGAGGCGAGGGCGGCGTTCTGGGCGATTTCCTGGGCGGCAGCGCCGAGCTGGTTGATCGCCGCGGCCACGCTGTTGGTGCGGCTGGCCTGCTGATCGGAGTTGTACATCGACGAATTCGATGCGGCGACCACACGCAGGGCGACTTCGTTGACCTGCCCGGTGGCCGACGACACTTCGCGGATCGAGGTATGAATACGCTCGACGAAGCGGTTGAACGACAGGCCCAGCGCGCCGAACTCGTCGTGGCCGTGGATCACCAGCCGCTTGGTCAGGTCGCCTTCGCCTTCGGCGATGTCGTGCATGGCGCGACCCATGGTCAGCAGCGGTTGCATCAGCACGCGGATCAGCATGCCGAGCAGGGCGATGATGATCACCACGGCAATGACCATGGCGATCAGCGCCGAGGTGCGGAATTCGCTGAGCATCGAGAACGCGGTGTCCTTGTCCAGCACCAGCGCCACGTACCAGTCAGCCGATGGCACGCCGTTGACGCGGGTGAACGAAATCAGTTGGGTCTTGCCGTCGAATTCGACTTCTTTCAGGCCCGGGCTGACTTTCGGTGCGCCGTTCGGATAAGCCTCGGCAAGGGTTTTCAGCACCAGTTTGCTGTCCGGGTGAATCAGGATCTTGCCATCGGCGCTGACGATGAACGCATGGCCGTGGCCACCAAAGTTGAGCGAGTTGATGATCGCGCTGACACTGGTCAGGTCGATATCCGCGCCGGCCACACCGATCATCTGGCCTTGACGCTGCACCGGGGTGGCGACGGTGATCACCAGTTTGCCCGACGAAGCGGCGATGTAGGGTTCGGTGACGATGGTCTGCTGCGCGCTATTGGCGGCCTTGTACCAGCCACGGGCGCGCGGGTCGTAATCCGGCGCGCGGTTGCCGGCGGGTACCGAGAACATCACGCCGTCAGCGCCGCCGAAATAGCTGAGCTGGAAATTGCCGGTGTAGGCGGGCAGGTCGATGATGCGCTTGAGGCTGGCCGGCGCGCTGCCGTCGGCGGCGACCTGCTGCGACAGCGATTGCAGCAACTGGATGCGGCTTTCCAGCCAGGTCTGGATGTTGCTGGTCGTCAGACTCCCCAGCTCCTGCATCGAGGCTTCGGTGCTGCTGCTCAGGGCTTCGCGTTGTCGATAGTCGTTGAACAAAATGAAACAGGCGAATGCAACGGCCACCACGAGGGCGGCAGCCAACAAGATCTTGTGGCTGAATTTCATGTTTCTGGTCATCGAATGAACTACCGCGAAGGGGCTGGTCGAGAAAGGGCGGCAATTTGCCACACTCGGGGGCTTTGCGCTGCTCTTATTTCGACCGCAGTGCGCCAAAGATTAGGCGTCTTTGGTGAAATGCGACGAAATGCTCAATAGCCGCAGAAAGTGTCTGATTTGCCGGTAAATGCCAGACGAGCGGAGCGATAAATAGCCATTTCTGAAGGGAACCAGATGAGGGTTTTCTCTTCTAAGCTTCTGGTTGGCACCATGCCATCCCCCTTCCGCTCCAGGAGTTACTTCATGTCGCTGCGATCTATCGCCCTTCTGACTTTTTGCGTGCTGTTGGCCGCGTGCAGCAAGGTCAATCAGGAAAACTATTCCAAGCTTTCGGCCGGCATGGCCAAGGCCGAGGTTGAGACGCTGCTCGGCAAACCCACCGACTGTTCGGGTGCGCTCGGCATGTCCAGTTGCACCTGGGGCGACAAAAACAGCTTTATCAGCGTGCAGTACGCCGGTGACAAAGTGCTGATGTTTTCTGGCCAAGGCCTGAAGTAAACCGGGGCCAAGCGCCCACGGGAGAAAAATAATGAAGCGGTTATTGTTCGTCCTTTTTGCCGGCCTGGTACTGGCCGGCTGCGCCACTCACGGTGAAGATCCGCTGGCGCCCAAGACGGCTCACAGTGTCAACCTCAAGCGTTATCAGGGCACCTGGTATGAACTGGCGCGCCTGCCGATGTACTTCCAGCGCAACTGCGCGCAATCCGAAGCCCATTATTCGCTCAGGCCGGACGGCAATGTCGATGTGCTCAATCGCTGCCTGACCGCCGACTGGCAATGGGAAGAAGCCAAAGGCAAGGCTTATCCACAGGTGCCGGGCAAGACCGACAAGCTGTGGGTCGAATTCGATACCTGGTTCTCGCGTTTGATTCCGGGTGTGGCGAAAGGCGAATACTGGGTGTTGTACGTCAGCGACGACTACAAGACCGCCATCGTCGGCGACCCGAGCCGCAAGTACATGTGGTTGCTGTCCCGCACGCCGACCGTCAACGGTGTGGTGCGTGAGGAGTTGCTGAGCAAGGCGCGTCAGCAGGGTTACGACACCACGCGACTGATCTGGCGAGCGTCGGATCGGCAGATGGCGAAGACTTCGAATTAAAGACCACCACAAATCAAATGTGGGAGCGAGCCTGCTCGCGAAGAGGGTGTGTCAGTTAACGAAAATGTTGCTGATACACCGCTTTCGCGAGCAGGCTCGCTCCCACATTTTTGTTTTGTGTCAGCCTAAAAGTTCGCGCAGAACCTGGGTGAAGGCGCGTGCGCTTTCCTCTTCGCCTGCATGCCGGCCATCGCGCACCACCCACTGGCCATTGACCAATACATCGCGTACCTGACGATCGCCGCCAGCAAACAACCAGCGATTCAAAATCCCGTCACCACTGGCCGTGGCCAGATACGGATCATTGCCATCGAGCACGATCCAGTCGGCACGCTTGCCGACTTCCAGCGCACCAATCGGCTGCCCCAAAGCCTGCGCCCCGCCGTCCAGCGCCGCGTCATACAGCGTGCGCCCGACCATCGGCTGATCCGCCCCATACAAACGGTTGCGCCGCTGGTCGCGTAGACGCTGGCCGTACTCCAGCCAACGCAACTCCTCGACCACGCTGAGCGACACATGGCTGTCGGAACCGATGCCCATGCGCCCGCCCTGGGCGAGGAAATCTACCGCCGGGAAAATCCCGTCGCCCAGATTCGCTTCGGTGGTCAGGCACAGACCGGCGATGGCGCGACTCTTGGCCATCAGCGTGACTTCCTCGGGATTGGCGTGGGTCGCGTGAACCAGGCACCAGCGCTGATCGACTTCGGTGTTTTCATAGAGCCATTGCAGCGGCCGGCGACCGCTCCAGCTCAGGCAGTCATCGACTTCCTTCTGCTGTTCGGCGATGTGGATGTGCACCGGGCACTGCTTGTCGCTCGCCGCCAGCACTTCGCTGATCTGTTGCGGGGTGACCGCGCGCAACGAGTGGAAGCACAGCCCCAGCGATTGCGCTTTGTGCTGAGCCAGCAGCGGCTGCAGGCGCGCTTGCAGGTTCAGGTAGTTTTCGGTGCTGTTGATAAAGCGGCGCTGCCCGTCATTGGGCGTTTGGCCGCCGAATCCGGAATGGCTGTAAAGCACCGGCAACAGGGTCAGACCGATGCCGCTGTCGCTCGCTGCCTGGCTGATGCGCAGTGCCAGTTCGGCCAGATCGGCATACGGCTGACCGTTGTTGTCGTGGTGCACATAGTGGAATTCAGCAACCGAGGTGTAACCGGCCTTGAGCATTTCGATGTACAGCTGACGGGCGATGATGCCGAGTTGCTCGGGGCTGATTTTTCCGACCAGCCGATACATCAGATCACGCCAGGTCCAGAAGCTGTCGTTGGGATTGCCAGCCACTTCGGCCAGTCCCGCCATCGCGCGCTGGAAGGCGTGGGAGTGCAGATTGGGCATGCCCGGCAGCAGCGGACCGCTCAGCCGCTCGGCGCCGTCTGCGGTGGAATCGGCCTGGATTCGGGTCAGCATGCCATCGGCACTGACTTCGAGACGTACATGGTTGGCCCATCCGTTAGGCAGCAGCGCGCGTTCGGCAAAGAAGGCGGACATGGTTCAGCACCCCATCGTGTGTTATTTGTATATACATATACAGACGTTTGCCTGCCCGGTAAACTCCGGCAAGCTAGCAACCTTCATCCAATGAACAGGGATCAACCGTGCCGACTCCGCCCCCAGTCTCCCCGTTGGCCGCGAACCTGGGCGACAGTCCGGCGCCCTTGTACGCCCGCGTCAAACAGATGATCACCCAGCAGATCGACAGCGGTAACTGGCCACCGCACTACCGCGTGCCATCGGAAAGCGAGCTGGTCAGCCAGCTCGGTTTCAGCCGCATGACCATCAACCGTGCGCTGCGCGAAATGACTGCCGACGGCCTGCTGGTGCGCATGCAAGGTGTCGGTACGTTTGTCGCCGAACCGAAGAGCCAGTCCGCGCTGTTCGAAGTGCACAACATCGCCGACGAAATCGCCTCCCGCGGCCATCGCCACACCTGCCAGGTGATCACCCTCGAAGAAGAGGCCGCCGGCTCCGAGCGGGCGTTGGCGCTGGACATGCGCGAAGGGCAGAAGGTCTTCCATTCGCTGATCGTGCATTACGAAAACGACATTCCGGTGCAAATCGAAGACCGTTTCGTCAACGCGCTGGTCGCTCCGGAATACCTCAAGCAGGATTTCACCCTGCAAACCCCGTACGCCTATCTCAACCAGGTCGCGCCGTTGACTGAAGGCGAGCACGTGGTCGAAGCGATCCTCGCCGAGCCGTCCGAGTGCAAGTTGCTGCAGATCGAAAAAGGCGAGCCGTGCCTGTTGATCCGTCGTCGTACGTGGTCGGGCCGTCAGCCGGTGACGGCGGCGCGCCTGATTCATCCCGGTTCTCGTCATCGTCTGGAAGGACGCTTTCATAAATGAGCAGTGAAGTGAAAGTCTTACGCGCCGAAGGTTACCCGCGCATGCCGTGGAAAAACGGCGGCGGCAGCACCGAAGAGATCACCCGTGATGCGGGTGCTGGCCTGGATGGTTTTGGCTGGCGTCTGTCGATTGCCGACATTGCCGAGTCGGGCGGTTTCTCGACCTTTGCCGGTTACCAGCGAGTGATCACCGTGTTGCAGGGTGACGGCATGACCTTGTGCGTCGATGGTGATGACACGCGTCCATTGTTACCGCTGGACCCGTTTGCGTTCAGCGGCGAAAGCCAGGTGTCCTGCACCTTGCTCGGCGGCGCGATACGCGACTTCAACCTGATTTACGCACCACAGCGTTACCACGCGCGGTTGCAGTGGCTGGACGGTGAACAGCGGTTTTTCAGCTCGGCCTCGACGGTGCTGGTGTTCAGTGTCAGCGAGCTGCTGCAAGTGCAGGTTGCTGACAACACTGCGCAACTCGGCCGCCATGATTGCCTGCAACTGGACGGTAACACCGGCCTGCTTGAAGTCGCGGTAAACGCCGCGTGCTGCGTGATCGAGCTGACTGCGCGCTGATTAAAAAACTTAAAAGATCGCAGCCTTCGGCAGCTCCTACAGTGGAATTGATGTCCACCCTGTAGGAGCTGCCGAAGGCTGCGATCTTTTGCTTTTGGGGTGTTCCCAACCCACGCACCAACTTGTTACCGAACGCCCCAGCGTGGCGCAAAAACCACGCTTTCGTAACAGCCGCACACTTCCCCCATAGACCTCCGCAAAAATTTTCATTCACGCCGCAACCCTTGTCTCAGGCGCTCTGCAGCCCTGTCCGCGATTTTTCTTGAACGCCCCTCCAGCAAGTTGGCCGCTTGATTGCATATGCTTGTATGTACAAGTAAAGACGTATGCGTATAAGTCCGCAGCGTCCACTGATTCGCTTGTCGCGCATTGAGGCGCACAGGCTGCTTGCCCACTGCCAGGGTTGGTTTGAATTGATCGCTGAGGAGTCTTTTTCGTGACTGACACAAAACCTACTAAGTACCGTGACGTCGAGATCCGCGCTGCACGCGGCAACAAGCTGACCGCCAAGAGCTGGCTGACCGAAGCGCCGCTGCGCATGCTGATGAACAACCTCGACCCGGAAGTGGCCGAGAACCCGAAAGAGCTGGTGGTTTACGGTGGTATCGGTCGCGCTGCGCGTAACTGGGAGTGCTACGACAAGATCGTCGAAAGCCTGACCAATCTGAACGACGACGAAACCCTGCTGGTGCAATCCGGCAAACCGGTCGGCGTGTTCAAGACTCACAGCAACGCCCCGCGTGTACTGATCGCCAACTCCAACCTGGTGCCGCACTGGGCGAGCTGGGAACACTTCAACGAACTCGACGCCAAAGGCCTGGCCATGTACGGCCAGATGACCGCCGGCAGCTGGATCTACATCGGCAGCCAAGGCATCGTTCAGGGCACCTACGAAACCTTCGTCGAAGCCGGTCGTCAGCACTACAACGACAACCTCAAAGGCAAGTGGGTCCTGACCGCGGGTCTGGGCGGCATGGGCGGTGCTCAGCCGCTGGCTGCAACTCTGGCTGGCGCCTGCTCGCTGAACATCGAATGCCAGCAGGTGAGCATCGATTTCCGCCTGAAAAGCCGTTATGTCGACGAGCAAGCCAAAGACCTCGACGACGCCCTGGCGCGCATCGCCAAATACACCGCCGAAGGCAAAGCGATCTCCATCGCCCTGCTGGGTAACGCCGCAGAAATCCTTCCGGAACTGGTCAAGCGCGGCGTGCGTCCGGACATGGTCACCGACCAGACCAGTGCCCACGACCCACTGAACGGCTACCTGCCGGCGGGCTGGACCTGGGACGAGTACCGCGCCCGCGCCAAGACCGAGCCGGCTGCCGTGATCAAAGCCGCCAAGCAATCGATGGCGGTCCACGTCAAAGCGATGCTGGACTTCCAGAAGCAAGGCATCCCGACCTTCGACTACGGCAACAACATCCGTCAGATGGCGCAGGAAGAAGGCGTGGAAAACGCGTTCGACTTCCCGGGCTTCGTCCCGGCCTACATTCGTCCACTGTTCTGCCGTGGCATCGGCCCGTTCCGTTGGGCGGCACTGTCGGGTGATCCGCAGGACATCTACAAGACCGACGCCAAAGTCAAAGAGCTGATCCCGGACGACGCGCACCTGCACAACTGGCTGGACATGGCCCGCGAGCGCATCAGCTTCCAGGGTCTGCCGGCACGGATCTGCTGGGTCGGTCTGGGCCTGCGCGCCAAGCTCGGTCTGGCGTTCAACGAAATGGTGCGCAGCGGCGAGCTGTCGGCACCGATCGTGATCGGTCGCGACCACCTCGACTCCGGCTCGGTCGCCAGCCCGAACCGCGAAACCGAATCGATGCAGGACGGTTCCGACGCCGTGTCCGACTGGCCACTGCTCAATGCGCTGTTGAACACCGCGAGCGGCGCGACCTGGGTTTCCCTGCACCACGGCGGTGGTGTGGGCATGGGCTTCTCGCAGCACTCGGGCATGGTGATTGTCTGCGACGGCACTGACGAAGCGGCCGAGCGTATTGCGCGCGTGCTGCACAACGACCCGGCCACTGGCGTCATGCGTCACGCCGATGCCGGTTACCAGATCGCCATCGACTGCGCGAAGGAGCAGGGGCTGAACCTGCCGATGATTACCGGCAAATAAACGCACAACCCTGTGGTAGCGAGCCTGCTCGCGAATACGGTCTGTCAGCCACCACACATGTTGAATGTGCTGACGCCTTCGCGAGCAGGCTCGCTCCCACACTAGTGCGCAAGACGCTCAGTGAACTCGAATAACAATCCACAGAGGTTGAATCATGGCTGTAACCCCCGATCGTGCAGGTAACAAACCGTTGATCGAAAGGCGTTCGATCGACTACATCCCGGAAGCGGAAAGACACGGTCGTCTGTTGAGCCAGTTCACCCTGTGGATGGGTGCGAATCTGCAAATCACCGCGATTGTTACCGGGGCCCTGGCCGTGGTGCTGGGCGGTGATGTGTTCTGGTCGTTGATCGGTCTGTTGATCGGTCAACTGCTCGGCGGCGGCGTGATGGCGCTGCACGCGGCGCAAGGGCCGAAGCTTGGCCTGCCGCAGATGATTTCCAGCCGGGTGCAGTTCGGCGTGTATGGCGCGGCGATCCCGATCGTGCTGGTGTGCCTGATGTACCTGGGTTTCACCGCCACCGGTACGGTGCTTTCCGGACAGGCGCTGGGGCAGTTGTTCGGCGTCAGCGACACCGTCGGCATCCTGTTGTTTGCCAGTGTCATTGTGGTGGTCACCGTGCTCGGTTATCGGGTGATCCACTGGATCGGGCGGGTCGCCAGCGTCATTGGCGTGATTGCCTTTGTGTATCTGTTCAGCCGCCTGCTGAGTCAGGTGGATGTGGGCGCCCTGTTGCAGATCCGCCACTTCAGCTGGAGCAGCTTCTTGCTGGCGGTGTCGCTCGCGGCGTCCTGGCAGATCGCGTTCGGCCCGTATGTGGCGGACTATTCGCGTTACTTGCCGAGCAAGGTTTCCTCGGTGAAAACCTTCTTTGCCGCTGGCGCAGGTTCGGTCATCGGCGCGCAGGTGGCGATGGTCCTTGGCGTGTTCGCCGCGGCGTCGGCCAACGGCCAGTTCGCCGGGCATGAAGTGGCCTACATCGTCGGGCTCGGCGGCACCGGTGCCACGGCGGCGCTGCTGTATTTCAGCATCGCCTTCGGCAAGGTCACCATCTCGACGTTGAACTCGTACGGCAGCTTCATGTGCATCGCCACGATCATCAGCGGTTTCCGTGGGCATCTGACGGTCACCCGCCTGCAGCGTCTGGTGTTCGTGCTGGTGATTGTCGGTGCGGCGACCCTGATCGCACTGCTTGGCCAGCACTCGTTCCTCGGTGCGTTCAAGTCGTTCATCCTGTTTCTGCTGGCGTTCTTCACGCCATGGAGCGCGATCAACCTGGTCGACTACTACTGCATCACTCGTGAACGCTATGACGTACCGGCGCTGGCCGATCCGAATGGTCGCTACGGCCGCTGGAACCTGCTCGGGATCAGCGTCTATGTGTTCGGTGTGCTGGTGCAGCTGCCGTTCATCTCCACCAAGTTCTACACCGGCCCGCTGGTGGCTGCCCTCGGTGACGTGGATATTTCCTGGATCATCGGCCTGGTGCTGCCTGCCGCGCTGTATTACCTCTGCGCGAAAAAATGGCACGGCTCGGTGCCTGATCAGCTGATTTTGCCGCTCGAGCAGAACAGTGTTGTACAACCTGAAAAAAGTGGGGCCGGGCGCGCTGCGGCGCAGGCCTGATTGGACGTGGACAGGGCTGGATGCCTCTTGACTGCCGTAAGCCAATTCATGATTAGGAGCGTCGCAATAATGAAATCGAACAAGACCCTGCTCACCACACTGCTGTCCATGGGCCTGTTGGCCAGTGCCGGCGCCACCCAGGCTGCCGGCTGGTGCGAGTCCGGTAAACCGGTGAAATTCGCCGGCCTGAACTGGGAAAGCGGCATGTTGCTGACCGACGTGCTGCAAGTGGTGCTGGAGAAAGGTTACGACTGCAAGACCGACAGCCTGCCGGGCAACTCCATCACCATGGAGAACGCCTTGAGCAGCAACGACATTCAAGTGTTCGCCGAAGAGTGGGTCGGCCGCAGCGAAGTCTGGAACAAGGCTGAGAAGGCCGGCAAAGTCGTCGGTGTCGGCGCCCCGATCGTCGGCGCTATCGAAGGCTGGTACGTGCCGCGCTACGTGATCGAAGGCGACGCCAAACGCAAGATCGAGGCAAAAGCCCCGGACCTGAAAAACATTGCCGATCTGGGCAAATACGCGACGATTTTCAAGGACGCCGAAGAGCCGTCCAAGGGCCGTTTCTACAACTGCCCGGCGGGCTGGACCTGTGAGCTGGACAACAGCGAAATGCTCAAGAGCTACGGCCTGGAAAACAGCTACACCAACTTCCGTCCGGGCACCGGCCCGGCGCTGGATGCGGCGGTGCTGTCGAGCTACAAGCGTGGCGAGCCGATCCTGTTCTACTACTGGTCGCCAACCCCGCTGATGGGCCAGATCGACGCGGTCAAACTTGAAGAAAAACCGGGCGTCGACAAGAGCGTGAGCATCAAGGTCGGTCTGTCGAAAACCTTCCACGAACAGGCGCCGGAATTGGTGGCCGTGCTGGAAAAGGTCAATCTGCCGATCGATCTGCTGAACCAGAACCTGGGCCGCATGGCGAAGGAACGTATCGAGTCGCCAAAACTGGCGAAAATCTTCCTCAAGGAACATCCTGAGGTCTGGCACGCGTGGGTCAGTGACGACGCAGCCAAGAAAATCGACGCGGCGCTGTAGGTCGATACCTCCCGGTCAACCGTGAGGCTGGCCGGGAGATATGCCGTCATCGCTTGATTGAGATTTCTGATTGAGAGCCGCTTATGTTTCCCGAAAGCTTTACCTTTTCCATCGCCGACTGGGTCAACGGTTGGGTCGATTCGCTGGTCACCAATTATGGTGATGTGTTCCGCCATATCTCCGACAAGCTGCTGTGGGCCATCGTCAACCTCGAAGGCCTGCTGCGTGCCGCGCCGTGGTGGTTGATGCTGGCGATCGTTGGCGTCGTCGCCTGGCACGCCACGCGTAAAGTCGTGACCACTGCCGTCATCGTCGGTCTGCTGTTCCTGGTGGGCGCTGTCGGCCTGTGGGACAAACTCATGCAGACGCTGGCGCTGATGATGGTCGCGACGATCATTTCGGTGCTGATCGGCATTCCGCTGGGGATTCTCTCGGCGCGCAGCAATCGCCTGCGTTCGGTGCTGATGCCGCTGCTCGACATCATGCAGACCATGCCCAGCTTCGTGTACCTGATTCCGGTGCTGATGCTGTTCGGTCTGGGCAAGGTACCGGCGATTTTCGCCACGGTGATCTATGCCGCGCCGCCGTTGATCCGCCTGACCGATCTGGGCATTCGCCAGGTCGACGGTGAAGTGATGGAGGCGATCAATGCCTTCGGTGCCAACCGCTGGCAGCAACTGTTCGGTGTGCAACTGCCGCTGGCCCTGCCGAGCATTATGGCCGGGATCAACCAGACCACCATGATGGCCCTGTCGATGGTGGTAATCGCCTCGATGATCGGCGCCCGTGGCCTGGGTGAAGACGTACTGGTGGGGATTCAGACCCTCAACGTCGGACGCGGCCTCGAAGCCGGTCTGGCGATCGTGATTCTCGCAGTGGTCATCGACCGCATTACTCAGGCGTACGGTCGGCCACGGCATGAGGTGAGCAAATGAACAACGCAACCGTGAGCAAGATCGAAGTCAAAAACGTCTTCAAGATTTTCGGCAACCGCGCCAAGGACGCACTGGCGATGGTCGGCCAGGGCAAGACCAAGGATCAGGTGCTGAACGAAACCGGTTGTGTGGTCGGGGTCAACGACCTGTCGCTGAGCATCGGCACTGGCGAGATCTTCGTGATCATGGGCCTGTCCGGCTCGGGCAAGTCGACGCTGGTGCGCCACTTCAATCGCCTGATCGACCCCACCAGCGGCGCGATCCTGGTCGACGGCGTGGACATCCTGCAATACGACATGGAAGCGCTGCGCGAATTTCGCCGGCACAAGATCAGCATGGTGTTCCAGAGCTTCGGCCTGCTGCCGCACAAGACCGTGATCGAGAACGTCGCCTACGGCCTGAAAGTGCGCGGCGAGAGCAAGCAACTGTGCGCCGAACGTGCGCTGCACTGGATCAACACCGTGGGCCTCAAAGGCTACGAAAACAAATACCCGCACCAGCTCTCCGGCGGCATGCGTCAGCGTGTCGGCCTGGCCCGCGCGCTGGCGGCGGACACCGACATCATCCTGATGGACGAAGCGTTCAGTGCGCTGGATCCGCTGATCCGCGCCGAGATGCAGGACCAGTTGCTGGAGCTGCAAAAGACCCTGCATAAAACCATCGTCTTCATTACCCACGACCTCGACGAGGCCGTGCGCATCGGCAACCGCATCGCGATCCTCAAGGACGGCCGCCTGATTCAGGTCGGCACCCCGAGAGAGATCCTGCATTCGCCGGCGGATGAATATGTTGACCGGTTCGTGCAGCGGCGGGCGGCGGTGGTTTAGGTAGATTTGTGTTGGCTGGGCTGGCCTCTTCGCGAGCAGGCTCGCTCCCACAGGGGGTACGCATTCCAAATGTGGGAGCGAGCCTGCTCGCGAAGGCGTCGGTAAAGCTGCATCAATGTTCGGATGAGGTTAAAGATGTCCCAGGCTGAAAAAATCATCATCACCGGCAGCCCCCTGCATTGGCAGGACGTGGTCGCCGTCGCCCGTCATGGCGCGCAACTGGAACTGTCGAGCGAGACCTGGGCACGCATCGAAAACGCTCAGGGCATCGTCCAGCGCATCGTCGAAAGCGGCGAGCGCGCTTATGGCGTCAATACCGGCCTGGGTGGTTTGTCCAATGTCTCGCTGAAGGACGAACAACTCAGCCAGCTCTCACGCAACACCTTGCTCAGTCACGCTTGCGGTGTCGGCCCGGTGCTGCCCGATGAGCAGACCCGCGCGATCATCTGCGCGGCGATTCGCAACTACAGTCACGGCAAATCCGGTATTCATCGCCGCGTGGTCGAAGCGTTGCTGGCGCTGCTCAATCGTGGCATCACCCCGCAGGTGCCGGCGCAAGGCTCGGTGGGTTACCTGACGCACATGGCGCACATCGGCATCGCGCTGCTGGGCGTGGGCAATGTCAGCTATCGCGGGCAAATCATCTCGGCGCAGCAGGCGCTGGCCGAAGAAGGCCTGCAACCGGTGCAGCTCGGCGCAAAGGATGGTTTGTGCCTGGTCAACGGCACGCCGTGCATGACCGGCCTCAGCTGCCTGGCGATTGCCGATGCGACGCGACTGGTGCAATGGGCCGACGTGATCGGCGCCATGAGCTTCGAAGCCCAGCGCGGCCAGATCGCCGCGTTCGACGCCGAGATCATCGCGCTCAAGCCCCACCCGGGCATGCAGCAGGTCGGGAGCAATCTGCGTGCGTTACTCGATGGCAGTGAAGTGATCGCGACCAGCAAAGGCATTCGCACTCAGGATGCACTGAGCATCCGCTCGATCCCGCAAGTGCACGGCGCAGCGCGCGATCAACTGGAACATGCAATCAAACAGGTGGAAGCCGAACTCAATGGCTGCACCGATAACCCGTTGCTGCTGGGCACGCCGGACAACTTCCGGGTGATGTCGCAGGCTAACCCGCACGGCCAGTCAGTGGCGATGGCAGCGGATCTGCTGGCGATTGCCATGGCCGAAATCGGCTCGATTGCCGAGCGTCGTCTCGATCGCCTGGTCAACCCGCATGTCAGCGGTCTGCCGGCGTTTCTGGTGGCCAATCCGGGGGTGAACTCCGGGATGATGATCGTGCAATACGTCGCCGCCTCGCTATGTGCCGAGAACCGCCAACTGGCGCAACCGGCGGTGCTCGACAACTACGTCACCTCGGGCCTGCAGGAAGACCACTTGAGCATGGGCACCAGCGCTGCGCTGAAGCTGCACCGTGCCCTCGAAAACTGCACGCAGATCCTCGCCATCGAGTACCTGCTGGCGGCGCAGGCCTTTGAATTTCTCAAGGCGCAGCGCTTTGGCGCAGGCACCGACCGGGCGTGGCGCCTGCTGCGTGAAACCGTCCCGCCCTACGATCAGGATCGCTGGCTGGCGCCGGACATCGCTGCCGCCGCAAGCGTTCTGAAACACCCGGATTCGCTGCACAACGTATTACCGAATCTGCACTGACAATACCCATACCAGCGTGCCAAGGCGCGGATCGTCCACAAGACGAGAAACGACGGATAACGGAATGCTCCGGAGCGACTGGTAGTTAATAACAATGCCTAAACAGGAGCATTTAAATGACTGCGCTGAACCTGATTCCCGGCCAATTGAGCCTGGCCCAACTGCGTGACGTTTATCAGCAACCGGTCAAACTGACCCTCGACCACAGCGCCTCCGCGCAGATCGAGGCCAGCGTTGCGTGTGTCGAGCAGATCCTCGCCGAGAACCGTACCGCCTACGGCATCAACACCGGTTTCGGCCTGCTGGCGTCGACCCGCATCGCCAGCGAAGACCTGGAAAACCTGCAGCGTTCGCTGGTGCTGTCGCATGCCGCCGGCGTCGGTCAGCCGATCAGCGATGAACTGGTGCGGCTGATCATGGTGCTCAAGGTCAACAGCCTTAGCCGTGGTTTCTCCGGCATCCGCCGCGTGGTGATCGACGCGCTGATCGCACTGATCAACGCCGAGGTGTACCCGCACATTCCGCTCAAAGGTTCGGTCGGCGCCTCCGGTGACCTGGCACCGCTGGCGCACATGTCGCTGGTGCTGCTCGGCGAGGGCAAGGCGCGCTACAAGGGTGAATGGATGGAGGCGACCGAAGCGCTGAAAGTCGCCGGTCTGACCCCGCTGACCCTGGCGGCGAAAGAAGGTCTGGCGCTGCTCAACGGCACTCAGGTGTCCACCGCATTTGCCCTGCGTGGTCTGTTTGAAGGTGAAGACCTGTTTGCCGGTGCGCTGGCAATCGGCGGTCTGACGGTGGAAGCGGTGCTCGGTTCTCGCTCGCCGTTCGATGCACGTATTCACGCCGCTCGCGGTCAGAAAGGCCAGATTGATGCAGCCGCCGCATATCGCGATCTGCTCGGCGAGCGCAGCGAAGTCTCCGATTCGCACCAGAACTGCGAGAAGGTCCAGGATCCGTATTCGCTGCGCTGCCAGCCGCAAGTCATGGGCGCTTGCCTGACCCAGTTCCGTCAGGCCGCCGAAGTGCTGGCCATCGAAGCCAACGCCGTCTCCGACAACCCGTTGGTGTTCGCGGCTGAAGGCGATGTGATTTCCGGCGGTAACTTCCACGCCGAGCCGGTGGCCATGGCCGCCGACAACATGGCCCTGGCCATCGCTGAAATCGGCTCGCTGAGCGAACGCCGTATCTCGCTGATGATGGACAAGCACATGTCGCAACTGCCGCCGTTCCTGGTGGCCAATGGCGGCGTCAACTCGGGCTTCATGATCGCTCAGGTGACCGCCGCAGCATTGGCCAGCGAGAACAAGGCGCTGTCCCATCCGCATTCAGTCGACAGCCTGCCGACCTCGGCCAACCAGGAAGACCACGTGTCGATGGCCCCGGCCGCCGGCAAGCGCCTGTGGGAAATGGCCGAGAATACCCGCGGGATTCTCGCGGTGGAATGGCTGGCGGCGGTGCAGGGGCTGGATCTGCGTAACGGTCTGAAGACCTCGGCCAAGCTGGAACAGGCGCGGGCGATTCTGCGTCGCGAAGTGCCGTTTTATGAGAAGGATCGCTTCTTTGCGCCGGACATCAATGCGGCGACCGAGTTGTTGGCTTCGCGGTGCTTGAGCGAATGGGTTCCGGCGAAATTACTGCCTAGCCTGTAATGGCCTCTTCGCGAGCAGGCTCGCTCCCACAGGGGAATGCATTTCAACTGTGGGAGCGAGCCTGCTCGCGAAATCGATTTTGAATACTGTGGAGACTAAGGGATGAAAACCCTCTGGCAACACTGCCACGTCGCAACCATGGCGCAAGGCGTCTACTCGATCATCGAGGATGCGGCCATCGTGACGTCCGGTGCGCACATCGAGTGGATCGGCCCGCGCAATCAATTGCCCTCTGGCGAGTACCCGGCGGTCAACGACCTGCAAGGCGCGTGGGTCACCCCCGGCCTGATCGACTGCCACACCCACACGGTGTTCGGTGGCAACCGCAGCGGCGAATTCGAGAAACGCCTGCAAGGCGTCAGCTACGCCGAGATCGCAGCGCAGGGCGGCGGTATCGCGAGCACCGTGCGCGCCACCCGTGAAGCGAGCGAAGACGAGCTGTTCGCCAGCGCCGCCAAGCGTTTGAAAAGCCTGATGCGCGACGGCGTGACCACGGTCGAGATGAAGTCCGGCTACGGTCTGGATCTGGCCAGCGAACGCAAGATCCTGCGGGTCATTCGCCGGCTCGCCGCGCAACTGCCGATCAGCGTGCGCAGCACCTGTCTGGCCGCCCACGCTTTGCCGCCGGAGTACAAGGATCGCGCTGACGACTACATCGAGCACATCTGCGCCGAGATGCTTCCCGCTTTGGCCGCCGCAGGTCTGGTCGACGCCGTGGATGCGTTCTGCGAGTACCTGGCGTTCTCGCCGGAGCAGGTCGAGCGGGTGTTCATCACCGCACAGAAACTCGGTCTGCCGGTAAAGCTGCACGCCGAACAATTGTCGTCGCTGCATGGCTCCAGCCTGGCCGCGCGCTACAAGGCGTTGTCCGCCGATCATCTGGAGTTCATGGATGAAGACGACGCCATCGCCATGGCCAAAGCCGACACCGTCGCCGTGCTGTTGCCGGGCGCGTTCTATTTCCTTCGCGAAACCCGGTTGCCACCGATGGACGCCCTGCGCAAGCACAAGGTGAAAATCGCCATCGCCAGCGACCTCAACCCCGGCACCTCGCCGGCGCTGTCGTTGCGCCTGATGCTGAACATGGCTTGCACCTGCTTCCGCATGACCCCGGAAGAAGCCCTGGCCGGTGCGACCCTCCACGCGGCGCAAGCGCTGGGCATGGCCGACACCCACGGTTCGCTGGAAGTCGGCAAGGTCGCGGATTTTGTCGCCTGGCAGATCGACCGCCCGGCGGACCTGGCCTATTGGCTCGGGGGCGATCTGGACAAACGCGTCGTGCGTCACGGCGTTGAATCAAGTCTGTAGGAGAGCGGTTGTGGATAAGGTTCTGAACTTCAAACAAGGTCGCGTGCCGCTGCTGATCAGCATGCCTCACGCTGGCGTACGTCTGACCCCGGCGGTCGAGGCCGGATTGATCCCGGACGCGAAAAGCCTGCCGGACACCGACTGGCACATTCCGCAGCTTTACGATTTTGCCGAGGCGTTGGGCGCCAGCACGTTGGCCGCCGAGTACTCGCGGTTTGTCATCGACCTGAACCGCCCGTCCGACGACAAACCGCTGTACGCCGGCGCCACCACCGGGCTGTACCCGGCGACGCTGTTCGATGGCATTCCGTTGTTCCGCGAAGGGCTCGAGCCCTCCAAAGCCGAGCGGGCGACCTATCTGGAACAGATCTGGACGCCCTATCACCGCACCCTGCAGCAAGAGCTGGCGCGGCTGAAGGCTGAATTCGGCTATGCGCTGCTGTTCGACGCGCACTCGATCCGCTCGGTCATCCCGCACCTGTTCGACGGCAAACTGCCGGATCTCAACCTCGGCACCTTCAACGGCGCCAGTTGCGATCCACAACTGGCGAGGCAACTGGAAGCCATCTGCGCCCGTCACGACCCTTACAGCCACGTGCTCAACGGGCGCTTCAAGGGCGGCCACATCACCCGCCATTACGGCAACCCGGCCGAGCACATCCACGCCGTGCAACTGGAGCTGTGCCAGAGCACCTACATGGAAGAGTTCGAACCGTTCCGCTACCGCGCCGATCTGGCGGAGCCGACGCGGGTGGTGCTCAAGGCGTTGCTGCAGGGTTTGCTCGCCTGGGGCGAGAGCCACTACTCATCCTGAACACAGACCCACACCCCCCTGTGAGAGCGAGCTTGCTCGCGAAAGCATCGTGTCAGTCGATTATGAGGTGACTGATTCACCGCATTCGCGAGCAAGCTCGCTCCCACGAGGGGGCGGTGGTCCGTCCGGGTCGCCGCTGTGCAAAACACAGTCGCCACCGTTCATCTTTCCCTCTCGTCGCCTGCGTAATGTTGCGGCCACGGTGCACCAGACACCGACCTGACAATAATCCGCTGCCGCACGAGAACCCCCGAATGAAAAAGCTCTTCACTCGTTGTGCGTTAATCCTCACCGGCAGCGCGCTGTTCAGCGCTGGCGTCATGGCCAATGACGACGCCTCCTGCAAAGCCGTGCGCATGGGCGTGGTCAACTGGACCGACGTGATCGCCACCAGCGGCATGGCCGATGTGTTGCTCAATGGTCTCGGCTACGACAGCAAGCAGACCAGCGCGGTGCAGCAGATCATCTTTGCCGGCATTCGCGACAAGCGTCTGGACATCTTCCTCGGCTACTGGAAACCGGCGATGGACAACAACATTGCACCCTTCCTCGCTGCCAACCAGGTCAAAGTCCTGGACAAGCCGAGTCTGGCAGATGCTCAGGCGACGCTGGCGGTGCCGGATTACGTGGCGGCGGCCGGGTTGAAAACCTTCGCCGACATCGCGAAGTTCAAGGATCAATTGGGCGGCAAGATCTACGGCATCGAGCCGGGCAGTGGGGCCAACACCACCATCAAGAACATGATCGAGACCAACCACTTCGGTCTGAAGGATTTCAAGATCGTCGAGTCCGGTGAGGCAGGCATGCTCGCCGCTGTGCAACGCGCGGTGAATCGCAAAGAGTTTGTGGTGTTCGTCGGCTGGACCCCGCACCCGATGAACATCAACATGAAGATCACCTACCTGACCGGCAGCGAAGACGTCTACGGCCCCAACGAAGGCGCCGCCACCGTGTCCACCGTGACCGCGCCGGATTACGCCGAACGCTGCCCGAACGTCCATCGCCTGCTGCAAAACCTGACGTTCACTGCCGCCCAGGAAAGCCAACTGATGGTACCGATCATGGCACGCAAGACGCCGCAGGACGTGGCAAAGAACTGGCTGCGTGAACACCCCGAGGATCTGCAGCGCTGGCTGGCCGGGGTCAGCAGTTTCGATGGCAAGGATGGCGTGGGCGCGGTTCAGGCCAGTCTGAAAAACTGATGAGCCATTATCCGCTGACGCCGGCCATGGCGGCCTTCGTTACCCGAACCGAAAGTTTCGTCAGTGATGACAGTAGTCTCGCAGGACTGCGCCATGCCTATGACGCCATGTGTCGGGCCTTCACCCCTGAACGGCCCGCTGGGCTGGAGGTCGTTGACTTCCAGTTGAGCGGCGTACCGGTGCGCTCCTACCGACCGCCGCTCAAGCCACCGGCCAGCGGCTGGCCTTGCGTGTTGTACTTGCATGGCGGTGGTTGGGTCGTCGGTGGGCTCGACTCTCACGACTTCATCTGTTTCGAGCTGGCCATGGCGCTGGGTGCGATGGTGGTGGCGGTGGATTATCGGCTGGCGCCAGAACAGCCATACCCGGCGGGGTTCGAAGATTGCCTGAGTGTCTGGCGCGCGTTGCGCAGCGGGCCGTTCTGGTTTGACCCGCAGAAACTGCTGGTAGCCGGCGACAGTGCCGGTGGCAATCTCGCCGCCGCGTTGTGCCTGGCGTTGCGCGATGCCGACGAGGCGATGCCGGCGGCTCAAGTGCTGATCTATCCCGGCCTTGGCGGTGACGACCGGTTGCCGTCACGCAGCGAATGCGCCGATGCACCGTTGCTCGGCAGCCATGATGTGCACAGCTATCACGCTTTATACCTGCGCGGCAGCCCTCGGCCGGATGCTTATGCCATGCCGCTGCTCGCTGACGATTTCAGTGGATTGCCGCCAGCCTGGATCGCCGTGGCGCAATTCGATCCGCTGCGCGACGACGGCGTGCGCTACGCCGAACGACTGGCCAGCGCCGGCACAGACGCTTCGCTCTATTACGGCGAAGGGTTGGTGCACGGTTGTTTGCGTGCGCGAGGTCAGGTCGCCGAGGTCGACCGGCTCTACGAAAACCTGTTGAGGTTCATGGCTGACAAATTGTGACTGCGTGCGGGCATGCTCATTGATGTAAATCGGGTTTATGATGCCGGACGGCAGAATAATAGAAGTCCCCCCAGGGATGACCTCGACCCCTTACGGAGCACGCAATGCAGACATTGTTTCCGCAGATCAAACCCCATGCCCGGCACGATCTGGCTGTCGATGACACCCACACGCTGTACGTCGACGAAAGCGGTTCGCCGGAAGGCTTGCCGGTGGTGTTCATCCACGGTGGTCCCGGCGCCGGTTGCGACGCGCAGAGCCGTCGCTATTTCGACCCGAATCTGTATCGCATTGTCACCTTCGACCAGCGCGGCTGCGGACGCTCCACGCCCCACGCCAGCCTGGAAAACAACACCACCTGGGATCTGGTCGCCGACCTCGAGCGTATCCGCAAGCACTTGGGCATCGACAAATGGGTGCTGTTTGGCGGTTCGTGGGGTTCAACCCTGGCGCTGGCCTACGCGCAAACCCACCCGGAGCGTGTTCACGGTCTGATCCTGCGTGGGATCTTTCTCTGCCGTCCGCAGGAAATCGAGTGGTTCTATCAGGCCGGTGCCAGCCGTCTGTTTCCTGATTACTGGCAGGACTACATCGCGCCGATCCCGCTGGACGAGCGCGACGATCTGCTCAGCGCTTTCCACAAGCGCCTGGTCGGTAATGATCAGATCGCCCAGATGCACGCGGCCAAGGCCTGGTCGACGTGGGAAGGGCGCACCGCGACCCTGCGGCCGAACCCGCTGGTGGTCGACCGTTTCTCCGAGCCGCAGCGCGCCCTGTCGATCGCGCGGATCGAATGCCACTACTTCACCAACAATGCGTTCCTCGAGCCGAACCAGCTGATCCGCGACATGGGCAAGATCGCTCATCTGCCGGGGGTGATCATTCACGGTCGCTACGACGTGATCTGTCCGCTGGACAACGCCTGGGAATTGCATCAGGCCTGGCCGAACAGCGAGCTGCAGGTGATTCGCGATGCTGGCCACGCCGCCTCCGAGCCAGGCATTACCGACGCGCTGGTGCGTGCCGCGAGCAACATGGCCCGCCGCCTGCTCGATCTGCCGCCTGAAGAAGCATGAAGGGGCTGCTACAGCGCGTGCGCGGTGCGCGGGTCGAAGTCGCGGGAGAAATAGTCGGCGCGGTGGATCAGGGTTTGCTGGTGCTGGTGGCGGTCGAACCCGACGACACCCGTGCCAGTGCCGACAAACTTCTGCATAAGCTGCTTAACTATCGGGTATTCAGTGACGCCGAGGGCAAGATGAATCTGTCCCTGGCGGATGTGGGCGGCGGGTTGCTGCTGGTCTCTCAGTTCACCCTGGCTGCCGACACCAAGAGCGGGTTGCGTCCGAGTTTCTCGACCGCAGCCCCTCCGGCATTGGGCGAGGAATTGTTCGACTATCTATTCAGCAAAGCGAAACAGATGCATGGCACTGTGGCATCAGGTAGATTCGGCGCGGATATGCAGGTGCACCTGGTCAACGATGGCCCGGTAACCTTCCTGTTACAGACATGAAAGCGCTTGAAACATCTTTTCTAGGGCTTTTCGACTGAAAACAGGCGTTTTTCGCGATAAATACTTTGTTACCCCTGATGCGTTGTCACGCGGGCTACTAGATAATCGCGCGCTATGGGGATCAGCGTTCGCTGGTCCATTTTTGACTTAGGTAGAGACTTGTCTGGATCCGATTGGGGAATCATTTTGCCCCAGCGGAGTCGGAACAATGCTCGCCAACCTGGCATATAGATAGCTGGCCGTTGGTTTTTTGATCTGTTTTCGGCGAGGGTTGCTCGTGATTGTTAGTCCCTGTAATGCAGCAAAAATGTCTGCCAAACGCATGCGAAGTGCCCTGGTAGCGGGTTCGGCGCTCCTGTGCCTGCTCAGCGCCGGCCAGCTTTGGGCGTTCAATCTTGACGATGTATCAGCCAAGGCTAAAGAGCTCGCCGGGCAGAAATTCGAAGCCCCGCGCAGCAACCTGCCGAACGAATTCCGCGACATGAAATTCGCGGACTATCAGAAAATCCGCTTCCTCACCGAAAAGGCTGAGTGGGCCGATCAGAAGACCCCGTTCAAGCTGTCCTTTTATCACCAGGGCATGCACTTCGATACGCCGGTGAAAATCAACGAAATCACGGCGAACACCGTCGAAGAGATCAAATACGATCCGACCCGTTTCGATTTCGGCGACCTCAAGTTCGATCCGAAGGCCACCGAGCAGCTGGGCTACGCCGGTTTCCGTGTGCTGTACCCGATCAACAAGGCCGACAAGCAAGACGAAATCATGACCATGCTTGGCGCGAGCTACTTCCGCGTCGTCGGCAAGGGTCACACCTACGGTCTGTCGGCCCGTGGTCTGGCGATCGACACCGCGCTGCCGTCGGGCGAAGAGTTTCCGCGTTTCCGCGAGTTCTGGATTCAGCAGCCGAAACCGGGCGACAAGCATCTGGTGATCTTCGCCCTGCTCGATTCGCCGCGTGCCACCGGTGCCTACCGTCTGATCCTGCGTCCGGGCAGCGACACCATTGTCGACGTCAAGGCGCAGATGTTCCTGCGTGACAAGGTCGGCAAACTGGGCATCGCGCCGTTGACCAGCATGTTCCTGTTCGGCGCCAACCAGCCGTCGAAAGTCCTTAACTACCGTCGTGAACTGCACGATTCCAGTGGTCTGTCGATCCATGCCGGCAACGGCGAGTGGATCTGGCGTCCGCTGAACAACCCGAAACACTTGGCCGTGAGCAACTTCAGCGTCGAGAACCCGCGTGGTTTCGGTCTGCTGCAGCGTGGCCGTGATTTCAGCCACTACGAAGACCTCGACGACCGCTACGACAAGCGCCCAAGCGCCTGGATCGAGCCGAAGGGCGAGTGGGGCAAGGGCACCGTTGATCTGGTAGAGATTCCGACCGCCGACGAAACCAACGACAACATCGTTGCGTTCTGGAGCCCGGAAACCATGCCGGAGCCAGGCAAGCCGCTGGACTTCGCCTACCGTCTGCACTGGACCATGGACGAAGCGGCGATTCACGCCCCGGACAGCGCCTGGGTCAAGCAGACCCTGCGTTCGACCGGTGACGTCAAGCAGTCGAACCTGATCCGTCAGCCGGACGGCAGTGTCGCCTACCTGGTCGACTTCGAAGGTCCATCGCTGGCAGCCCTGGCGCCGGATGCCGACGTACGCAGTCAGGTCAGCGTTGGCGATAACGCCGAGCTGGTCGAGAACAGCGTGCGCTACAACCCGGAAACCAAGGGCTGGCGCCTGACCCTGCGGATGAAGATCAAGGACGCGAGCAAGTCCACCGAGATGCGTGCTGCCCTGGTCCAGCCAGTGGTTACCGCTGATCTGGCCAAATCTTCGGTACCGGCGTCGAATTCGTCGGTGGCCAAGGCTGACAAGATCGCCGCCAAGCAACAAGAGAAGGAAGACAAGGAAGCCAAGGCCGCTGAAGCCAAACAGGCCGACGCCAAGCCCGCCGCAGATGCCAAGGACAAGGCCACCAAAGACGCCAAGCAGCCAGCGGCTGCGAACGCGGCCCCAGCCACACCGGAATCGGCACCGACTGAAGAAGTCCTGACCGAGACCTGGAGCTATCAGTTGCCTGCCGATGAGTAACTCTCAAGTACAGCCAGAAACTCTGTCGGAGTATCTGGCGCATCTGCCGATGACCGACGAGCAGCGCGCGGAACTCGCGGGCTGCCAGTCTTTCAGCGAACTGCACCAGCGCCTGTCGTCGCCAACGTTCGACGCCCCTGCCGAAGCCGCCCAGGCTTCGGTGGGCAAGCGCCTGACCCTGAGCACCGCCGAGGAACTGGAAGAGGCGGAAATGCTGGTGCTCGACGCCAGCGGTCGGGTCAGCATGAAGGCGACGCCGCCCATCCGTCGGACCAAAGTCGTGCCGGAGCCATGGCGCACCAATATTCTGGTGCGTGGCTGGCGCCGCCTGACCGGGCGCACCAACCCGCCACAGCCGCCGAAAGATGCGAACGTGTTGCCGGCCGCGCGCTGGCGCACGGTCGGTTCGATCCGCCGCTACATTCTGTTGCTGCTGATGCTCGGCCAGACCATCGTCGCCGGCTGGTACATGAAAGGCATCATGCCGTACCAGGGCTGGTCGTTTGTCGATCTTGAAGAGGTCCTGCACCAGCCGCTGCTGCAAACCGCCACGCAAGTGCTGCCGTATGCGCTGCAAACCAGCATCCTGATTCTGTTCGGGATTCTGTTCTGCTGGGTGTCGGCCGGCTTCTGGACGGCGCTGATGGGCTTCCTCGAGTTGCTCACCGGTCACGACAAATACCGTATCTCCGGCAAAAGCGCTGGCAACGAGCCGATTCCGAAGGACGCCCGTACTGCGCTGGTGATGCCGATCTGCAACGAAGACGTGCCCCGGGTATTCGCCGGTCTGCGCGCCACCTTCGAATCGGTCGCGGCCACCGGTGATCTGGATCGCTTCGACTTCTTCGTCCTCAGCGACAGTAACGACACCGATATCTGCGTCGCCGAGCAACAGGCCTGGCTGGACGTCTGCCGCGAAGCCAAGGGCTTCGGCAAGATCTTCTATCGCCGCCGTCGCCGTCGTGTGAAACGCAAGAGCGGCAACCTCGACGACTTCTGCCGTCGTTGGGGCGGTGACTACAAGTACATGGTCGTGCTCGACGCCGACTCGGTGATGAGCGGCGAGTGCCTGACCAGTCTGGTACGCCTGATGGAGGCCACGCCGGACGCCGGGATCATCCAGACCGCGCCACGTGCGTCGGGCATGGACACGCTGTATGCGCGCATGCAGCAGTTCGCCACCCGCGTGTACGGTCCGCTGTTTACCGCCGGTCTGCACTTCTGGCAGTTGGGTGAATCCCACTACTGGGGTCACAACGCGATCATCCGCATGAAGCCGTTCATCGACCACTGCGCCCTGGCGCCGTTGCCGGGCAAAGGTGCGTTCTCCGGGGCGATCCTGTCTCACGACTTCGTTGAAGCCGCGCTGATGCGTCGTGCCGGTTGGGGCGTGTGGATTGCCTACGATCTGCCGGGCAGCTACGAAGAACTGCCGCCGAACCTGCTCGACGAACTCAAGCGTGACCGTCGCTGGTGCCACGGCAACCTGATGAACTTCCGCCTGTTCCTGGTCAAGGGCATGCACCCGGTGCACCGTGCGGTGTTCCTGACTGGCGTGATGTCGTACCTGTCGGCGCCGTTGTGGTTCTTCTTCCTGGTGCTGTCGACTGCGCTGCTGGCGGTGAACACGCTGATGGAGCCACAGTACTTCCTTGAACCGCGTCAGCTTTATCCGCTGTGGCCGCAATGGCACCCGGACAAGGCGATCGCGCTGTTCTCGACGACCATTGTGCTGCTGTTCCTGCCGAAACTGTTGAGCATCATCCTGATCTGGGCCAAGGGCGCGAAAGAGTTCGGTGGCAAGTTCAAGGTGACCCTGTCGATGCTGCTGGAGATGCTGTTCTCCATGCTGCTGGCACCGGTGCGGATGATTTTCCACACCCGTTTCGTCCTGGCCGCGTTCCTCGGCTGGGCCGCGACCTGGAACTCGCCGCAGCGTGACGACGACTCCACGCCATGGAGCGAGGCGGTCAAGCGCCACGGTCCGCAGACCTTGCTGGGTTTCTGCTGGGCGCTGCTGGTGATCTGGCTGAACCCGAGCTTCCTGTGGTGGCTGGTGCCGATCGTCGGTTCGCTGATGCTGTCGATTCCGGTGTCGGTGATTTCCAGTCGTGTCGGTCTGGGCCTCAAGTCCCGTGACGAGAGCCTGTTCCTCATCCCTGAGGAATACAATCCGCCACAGGCGCTGCTGGCGACCGACCAGTACACCCACGAGAACCGCTGGCACGCACTGAACGACGGCTTTATTCGTGCGGTGGTCGATCCACAGCAGAACGCTTTGGCGTGTTCGCTGGCGACGGCCCGTCACGGTCAGGCCGAGCCGATCGAGTGGCTGCGTCAGGAGCGTGTGCGTCACGCGATCAAGGTCGGTCCGGCCGGGCTGAACAACCATGATCGCCTGCAACTGCTGAGCGATCCGGTGGCCCTGGCCCGTCTGCACGAGCAGGTGTGGGCCGAAGGTCACGCCGAGTGGCTGGATGCCTGGCGCGCTTCGGTGAAAGCCGATCCCCACGCGCCGCTGCTGCCGCTCAAGCCTGTGAGCTTGCAGGCGCAACCGGCTTAAGAAAAAGCCCCGCCAATGCGGGGCTTTTTTTTAAAAGATCGCAGCCTTCGGCAGCTCTTACAGGGTTATGTGTACACCTGTAGGAGCTGCCGAAGGCTGCGATCTTTTGCTTTTAAAACCCTCCCCGCAACAACAAATCGCCGCAAAAAACCTTGTGCAAACGGACGAGTGCGTTAGCATCCGTCCCCGAATTGGCGCACCTGGGCATTTTTGCTCATCACGGCTGTTTTTCGCGCCGCACATGCAATGGTTTTGGGGACTTGAAGATGAAGAAGTATCTGTCGATGCTGCTGGTCGGCGTCACGGCACTGGTTGCAGTCAATGCGGCGCACGCCGGTGCAATCGATGACGCGGTCAAGCGCGGCACGTTGAAAGTCGGTATGGATCCGACCTACATGCCGTTCGAAATGACCAACAAGCGCGGCGAGATCATCGGCTTCGAAGTCGACATCCTCAAAGCCATGACCAAGGCCATGGGCGTCAAGCTGGAACTGGTCTCCACCGGTTATGACGGGATCATCCCGGCGCTGATGACCGACAAGTTCGACATGATCGGCAGCGGCATGACTCTGACTCAGGAACGCAACCTGCGCCTGAACTTCAGCGAACCGTTCATCGTGGTCGGCCAGACCCTGCTGATCCGCAAGGAGCTGGAAGGCACCATCAAGTCCTATAAAGACCTGAACACCGCCGACTACCGCATCACCTCCAAGCTCGGCACCACCGGTGAGATGGTCGCCAAGAAGCTGATCGCCAAAGCCAAGTACCACGGCTACGACAACGAGCAGGAAGCCGTGCTCGACGTGGTCAACGGCAAGGCCGACGCGTTCATCTACGACGCGCCGTACAACGTGGTCGCGGTGAACAAGGTCGGCGCCGGCAAACTGGTGTTCCTCGACAAGCCGTTCACCTACGAGCCGCTGGCCTTCGGTCTGAAGAAGGGTGATTACGACAGCCTCAACTTCATCAATAACTTCCTGCACCAGATCCACGAAGACGGCACTTACGATCGCATCCATGACAAGTGGTTCAAGAGCACCGAGTGGCTCAAGGACATGGAATAAGCCCGGTCGCATAGACCGAGTTGCCCCATTCGCGAGCAGGCTCGCTCCCACATTGGAATGCATTCCGCTGTGGGAGCGAGCCTGCTCGCGAAGAGGTCCCCCAGAGCAACAAAAATTCCGGAACCTGCAATGAAACAGAAAAAAGCCCAATGGCCCTGGCACGTCCTGACCGTGCTGGTGCTGGTCGGCCTGGCGGGCGCGTTGTATTACGCCACGTCGCTGATGTCCTACGAATGGCGCTGGAACCGCGTGCCGCAGTACTTCGCCTATCAGGCCGAAGAGTCCCAGCGCGCCAGCGACATCTCCACCGTCACCGAACTGGTGCGCAAGGGCGGCAGCGCGCAGGTCACCCTGCGCAACGACGCCGGTGACGAGCAGCACCTGACCGTCGACGAAAACAGCCTGCAATTCGCTCAGGGCGACGATGTGGCCGAAGGTGACGTCGTAGGCGTGACCCGGCATTGGGCGGCAGGGCCGCTGCTGTGGGGCCTTTGGACCACGCTGTGGCTGTCGGTGGTGTCCGGCGTACTCGGTCTGCTGATCGGTCTGGTCACCGGGCTGTGCCGCTTGTCGAGCAACCCGACCCTGCGCGACCTGTCGAGCATCTACGTCGAACTGGTGCGCGGCACGCCGCTGCTGGTGCAGATCTTCATTTTCTACTTCTTCATCGGCACGGTGATGAACCTGTCCCGGGAGTTCGCCGGGATCGCCGCGTTGTCGCTGTTCACCGGTGCCTACGTGGCCGAGATCATCCGCTCCGGTGTGCAGTCGATTGCCCGTGGCCAGAACGAAGCGGCCCGCTCGTTGGGTCTGAGTGCTGGCCAGTCGATGCGCCATGTGGTGCTGCCGCAAGCGTTCAAACGCGTGCTGCCACCGCTGGCCGGGCAGTTCATCAGTCTGGTCAAGGACACCTCGCTGGTGTCGGTGATCGCGATTACCGAGCTGCTGAAAAGCGGCCGTGAAGTTATCACCACCTCGTTCTCGCCGTTTGAAATCCTGTTCTGCGTTGCCGGCCTGTACCTGTTGATCAACCTGCCGCTGTCGAAAATCGCCAGCCGGCTTGAGCGGAGGCTCGCGCAAAGTGATTGAAGTCCGCGATCTGGTAAAAGTCTTCGACACCCGTGGTCAGGTAGTGCGGGCGGTGGATAACGTCACCACCACGGTGGCCAAGGGCGAAGTGCTGGTGGTGATCGGCCCGTCCGGCTCCGGTAAATCGACCTTCCTGCGCTGCCTCAATGGCCTGGAAGCGTTCGACTCGGGTTCGGTGAGCATCGACGGCCTGCAACTGGCCGACCCGAAAACCGACGTCAACGCCTACCGCCGCGAAGTCGGCATGGTCTTCCAGCATTTCAACCTGTTCCCGCACATGACCGTGCTGGAAAACCTCTGCCTGGCGCAGAAAGTCGTGCGCAAGCGCGGGCAGAAGGAAAGTGAGGCCAAGGCTTTGGCGTTGCTGGAGAAGGTCGGTATCGCGCAAAAAGCCCGCGAATACCCGTCACGTCTGTCCGGCGGTCAGCAACAGCGCGTGGCGATTGCCCGGGCGCTGGCGATGGACCCGAAAGTGATGCTGTTCGACGAGCCGACTTCGGCCCTCGACCCGGAAATGGTCGGTGAAGTGCTGGACGTGATGAAGAACCTGGCCGTGGAAGGCATGACCATGGTCTGCGTCACGCACGAAATGGGCTTCGCCCGGGAAGTGGCGGATCGGGTGCTGTTCTTCGATCACGGCAAATTGCTGGAAGATGCGTCCCCGGCGGAGTTCTTCGATGCGCCGAAGGATCCGCGGGCTCAGGCTTTCCTGCGTCAGGTCCTGTAAAGCAAAAAAGATCGCAGCCTTCGGCAGCTCCTACAGAGTCATGTGTACACCTGTAGGAGCTGCCGAAGGCTGCGATCTTTTGCTGTGACGGTTAGACCTTGAACCGCCCCACCAGCATCTGCAGATGCGTCCCCAAGCGCGCCAGCTCAACGCTGGAAGCCGCCGTCTCTTCACTCGCCGCCGACGTCTGATCCGACACATCCCGCACATTCAGCACGCTGCGGTTGATCTCTTCAGCCACGGCGCTCTGCTGCTCTGCCGCCGCGGCGATCTGCTGGTTCATCGCCTGAATCGCCGACACGGTACGGGTGATGCTTTCCAGCGAGCCACCGGCACGGCGGGTCAGTTCGACGCTGCTGTCGGTCAGGCTGCGGCTGTTGTCCATGATCGTCGCCACTTGCTGGGTGCCGGTCTGCAGGCCGACGATCAGCTCTTCGATCTCTTCGGTGGACTTCTGCGTGCGCTGGGCGAGGCTGCGCACTTCATCGGCGACCACCGCAAAGCCACGCCCGGCTTCACCGGCACGCGCCGCCTCGATGGCGGCGTTGAGCGCAAGCAGGTTGGTTTGCTGGGCCACCGACTTGATCACGTCGAGCACGCTGCCGATCTTGTCGCTCTCGCGCTTGAGTTCGCCCATGGCCTCGGTGGAGTGGCCAACCTCGGCCGCGAGGCGCTCGATCTGCGCGATGGCTTCACCGACCACCTTGTCGCCTTCGCGGGCCTGCTGGTCAGCAGCGACGGCCGCTTCCGAAGCTTCCTCGGCGTTGCGCGCGACTTCCTGCACCGTGGCAGCCATTTCGTTCATGGCAGTGGCGACCTGGTCGGTCTCGACTTTCTGATTGTTGACCCCGGCGCTGGTCTGTTCGGTCACCGCCGACAGTTCTTCGGCGGCACTGGCGATCTGTGTGACGCCGTCGCTGATGCCACCAATCAACTCGCGCAGGCCTTGGGTCATGCTCTGCATCGAGCGCTGCAACTGGCCGAGTTCGTCGCGGCGCTGCGACACCAGATTATGCGTCAGGTCGCCGGCGGCCACTTGTTCGGCGACTTTCAGGGTCTGGTTCAGCGGAATGATGATCTGCCGGGTGATCGCCCATGCGGCCAGCAAGCCGAAGGCTAAGGCGAGCAAGGTGGCGATGATCAGCAGGTTCTTGGCGTGCGCGGCATCGGTGTCGCGCACCACGGTTTGCGATTCGGTGAGCTTCTTGCTGACGTCGAGGAGGATGTCGCCCTGAGCCGTCATGGTTGCCCCGGCCTTGGCATTGTTCACCTGCGAGTCGCGGAACTGAGCGACCGCCGCGCGATAAGCCTTGATCGAGTCGGTGGCCTGTTGCAGGTTGGCGATGTGCTGTTCGGGCAGTTTCGCCGGCAGGCTGTCGAGGTTTTTCAGTGCATTGTCGATGGCGTCCAGCGCTGGTTGCTCCGCCTCGGCCTTGCCGCTGTAGGTGTAGCCGCGCACCTGATAGCGCGCTTGCTGCAACAGTTTGCTCAGTTCGATCACGCTGTTGAATTGCGCGACGCTGTCACCCTGCAGCATGGATTTCTCGACTTCCGAGACTTTGGCCACGGCATTGTCGGCACTGGCGCCAAGCTTGCTGCGCGCGTCCTCACGCTGCACGGTGGCCTGTGTCATATCGGCGAAGGCGCGTTTGTACTCGGCGACAGCGGCCAGTTGCTGATCGACCATGGCCGCATCTGAGGGCTGCTCGATCAGGCCGCGCGCGGTTTGCAAGCCGCTGGCGAGTTTGGTCAGCAACTCGTTGACCGCGCCCGGGCCTTGTTCGCCACGACGCGCTTCATAGTCCAAACGCGCCAGGCGCAGGTCCTTGGTCAGTTCATTGAGGCTGGAGATGAAGCCGAGCTTGTCGCCACGGCTGATAATGCCGCTCATGCCGGTCCAGCCGGTGAAGGTGATCAGCAGGGTGAGCAACAGCACCAGGCCGAAACCGATACCCAGCTTGCGTTTGACGCTGACGTTTCCAAGATTCTCGGCTAACCAACGGTACATGCGACGACTCCCCTCGGACCACTAATTGGACTTATGGGGACTGTATCGGCGGGGTGATGGCAATCTGTAACCCGAATTGTCCGACACCGCCCTTGTGTAGGAGCTGCCGCAGGCTGCGATCTTTTGATCTTGCTGTTAAAAAAACAAGATCAAAAGATCGCAGCCTGCGGCAGCTCCTACAGGGAGAGGTGTGTCAGAACAGGCGGGCGAGGAGGGCGGTGACGGCGGTTTCGACGCGCAGGATGCGCTCGCCCAGTTGCACCGGTTGCAGGCCGGACTTGGCAAGCAAGTCGATCTCGTAAGGAATCCAGCCACCTTCGGGGCCGATCGCCAGCGTTACCGGTTCGCTCAACGCGCGCGGGCACGGCGGATAATTGCCGGGATGGCCGACCAGGCCGAGGGTGCCTTCGGTTATCGCAGGCAGTCGATCTTCGACGAACGGCTTGAAGCGCTTCTCGATGATGATGTCCGGCAGCACGGTATCGCGGGCCTGTTCGAGGCCGAGGATCAAATTCTCGCGAATCGCTTCCGGCTCCAGAAACGGCGTCTGCCAGAAGCTCTTCTCGACGCGATAGCTGTTGACCAGAATCACCTTCGACACGCCCATGGTCGCCACGGTCTGGAACACCCGACGCAACATCTTCGGCCGCGGCAGGGCCAGTACCAGCGTCAGCGGCAGCTTGGCCGGTGGCGGTTGATCGAGGCTGACGCGCAACTCGGCTTCACCGGCCTCAAGGCGCAACAGTTCAGCCGAACCCATCAGCCCATTGATGCGCCCGACACGCAGGCTGTCGCCGACTTCGGATCGATGCACTTCCTGCATATGCGTCAGCCGCCGGTCGCGCAGCACGACGCGGTCGGCCGCGATGAAGTCGGCCTCTTCGAGCAACAGCAGGTTCATGCCTGGGTCGCTGGCGGCTGGTCGTTGTGATCGTCAGCCGGCGTTTCGTCCGGGCGTTCGCGTTTGCTGACCAGGCTGCCGAACAGAATGCCGATTTCAAACAGCATCCACATCGGCACGGCCAGCAGGGTCTGCGAGAAGATGTCCGGCGGGGTGAGGATCATGCCGACCACGAAGCAGCCGATGATCACGTACGGACGGATCTTCTTCAGGTATTTGACGTCGACCACGCCGATCCACACCAGCAGCACCACGGCCACCGGGATTTCGAACGCGACGCCAAAGGCGAAGAACAGCGTCATCACGAAGTCGAGGTAACTGGTGATGTCGGTCATCATTTCCACGCCGGCCGGGGTGGCCGCGGCGAAGAACTTGAAGATCAGCGGGAACACGAAGTAATAGGCGAACGCCATGCCGGTGTAGAACAGCAGAATGCTCGACACCAGCAGCGGCACGGCGACGCGCTTCTCATGCTTGTACAGGCCCGGCGCGATGAAACCCCAGATCTGGTGCAGGATCACCGGAATCGCGAGGAACAGCGAGACCATCATCGTCAGCTTCAGCGGCGTGAGGAACGGTGACGACACATCCGTGGCGATCATCGTCGCACCGGCCGGCAGGTACTGGCGCAGCGGCGTCGAGACGAAGGTGTAGATCTGCTGGGTGAACGCGAACAACCCGGCGAAGATGATGAACACCGCCGCCACACAACGCAGCAGACGGGTGCGCAACTCGGTGAGGTGCGATACCAGCGGCATGTGCTGGTCGTTTTCGGGGAGATCGCTCATGGGGCTCGCGGCGGCAGAGTAGAGTCGTGAGGCGCTGGTGTGATCGGCGCGGCGGTTGGAGATACGTGTTCAACCGAGGTTTCTGTAGCAGCCTGCACGGGGGTTGGCGGCGCTACAGCGGCGGCAGGTGCAGGTGTCGGAGCTGTTACAGCTGGCGCGGCTGGCGCATGAATCGTCTGCTCACCCACATGCTCAACCGGGGTCGGCTCCTGCTGAACCGGCGTGAAAATCTTCCGCGCCTCCTGCTCCAACGACAAGATGTGCTCGTTGTGCAGTTGCCGACGAATCTCGTCGGCACCGATTTCACGTTCAACTTCCTGTTTGATCGCGTTGAAGCTGCGCTTCAGCCGGCCGACCCACAGGCCGGCGGTGCGCGCAGCGCCCGGCAGACGCTCGGGGCCCAGCACCAGCAGGGCGACGAGGCCGACGAGCAGCAGTTCAGAGAAGCTGATACCAAACATTAGTCAGTGCTCACACGTCTTTGCGGATCGGCTCTTCGACTTTCTGCGCCTGCACGTCGATGGTGTGCGGCGGGTTGGCCTGAGCGGTGGCTTGCGTCTGCACCGGTGGTACTGGCTGCGCAGGCGTCACGGTCGGATCGGCGGCCGGCTTTTCGTCATCGTTCATGGCTTTGCGAAAGCCCTTGATCGACTCGCCGACGTCGGTGCCGAGGTTTTTCAGTTTCTTGGTGCCGAACACCAGCACCACGACTACCAGAATGACGATCCAGTGTTTCCAGTCAAAAATGCCCATGTTGCTGTTCCTCTCTAAAAATTGTTCAGGCGGACGGACGCGAGGCTTTCTCGACGTGTCCGGACAAGCCGAAGCGACGATCCAGTTCATCCAGCACGGCCTGCGGATGCTGCCCCAGTTGGGCGAGCATGACCATGCTGTGGAACCACAGGTCGGCAGTCTCGTAGATCACATCGCTGCAGTCACCGCTGATGGCGGCGTCCTTGGCGGCAATAATGGTTTCGACCGACTCTTCGCCGACTTTCTCCAGAATCTTGTTCAGGCCCTTGTGATACAGACTAGCTACATATGAGCTGTCGGCCGCTGCGCCTTTGCGCTCTTCAAGCACTTCGGCCAGGCGGGTCAGGGTGTCACTCATGTTTGTGTCCTGCGGAGTAGATTGCATGCGGGTCTTTCAGAACCGGATCGACCGTTTTCCAGTCGCCGTTTTCGAAGACGCGGTAAAAGCAGCTTTGACGGCCGGTATGGCAAGCGATGTCGCCAATCTGTTCGACCATCAGGATGATCACGTCGGCGTCACAGTCCAGACGCATTTCATGCAGGGTCTGTACGTGGCCGGACTCTTCGCCCTTGCGCCACAGCTTGCCACGGGAACGTGACCAGTAGATTGCACGGTTTTCCGCAGCGGTCAGTTCCAGCGCTTCACGGTTCATCCAGGCCATCATCAGCACGCGTCCGGTCTTGTGATCCTGGGCAATCGCCGGCACCAGGCCATCGGCGTCCCACTTGATCTCGTCCAGCCAGTTTTTCATCTTCGACTCCGACAGCGAACCCGCACTTCAATAGTCGGGTTCAGGCGTTGAAACAGTGTGCCAGCCGATCAGCGAACTGGCTATCGGCGAACGACCAGATACAAGCCGACGGCCACCATGATGCCCGCCGGCCAATGCCCCAGTTCGTGCAGCGGGCCGCCGGCGGCGAGGATGGTACCGCCCGCCAGGTGCGCACTGCCGAGCAGGCGCAGGAACCAGTCGTCCTTGCGTTTGTGCCACGGTGGCGGCGGGTCGTAGGCGTGCGGTTGGGACATGCGTTCGAGCAGATCGCGGGCCATGTTGGCCAGGTGCGGCAGCTGTTCGAACTGGCTCTGCACGTTGCCGATCAAGGCTTTCGGGCTGACGCGCTCGCGCATCCAGCGTTCGAGAAACGGTTGTGCGGTGTTCCACAGATCCAGATCCGGGTACAGCTGACGCCCGAGGCCCTCGATGTTCAGCAAGGTCTTTTGCAGCAGCACCAGTTGCGGCTGCACTTCCATGTTGAAGCGTCGCGCGGTCTGGAACAGGCGCATCAGCACCTGGCCAAATGAAATATCTTTTAACGGTTTTTCGAAGATCGGCTCGCACACGGTACGGATCGCCGCTTCGAATTCGTTGAGTTTGGTTTCCGCCGGCACCCAGCCCGAATCGATGTGCAATTGCGCGACGCGGCGGTAGTCGCGCTTGAAGAAGGCGAACAGGTTGCGCGCCAGGTAGTCCTGGTCTTCCGGGGTCAGGCTGCCGACGATGCCGCAGTCGATCGCGATGTACTGCGGGCTCCACGGGTTGACGGTGCTGACGAAGATGTTGCCCGGGTGCATGTCGGCGTGGAAGAAACTGTCGCGGAACACCTGGGTGAAGAAGATCTCCACGCCGCGCTCGGCGAGCATTTTCATGTCGGTGCGCTGGTCGGCGAGGGTCGCCAGATCCGTTACCTGAATCCCGTAGATGCGCTCCATCACCAGCACTTTCGGCCGGCACCAGTCCCAATAGACTTGCGGCACGTAAAGCAGCGGCGAGCCTTCGAAGTTGCGCTTGAGCTGGCTGGCATTCGCCGCCTCACGCAACAGGTCGAGTTCGTCGTAGATGGTTTTTTCGTAGTCCTGCACCACGTCCACCGGGTGCAACAGGCGGGCGTCGGCGGAGATCTTTTCGGCGGCGCGGGCGAGGATGAACAACCACGCCAGGTCTTGGGCAATCACCGGTTTCAGGCCTGGGCGGATCACCTTGACCACCACTTCTTCGCCGTTTTTCAGCTGTGCAGCATGCACCTGCGCCACCGAGGCCGAGGCCAGCGGCTCGACGTCGAAACGGCTGAACACTTCGCTGATTTTCTTGCCCAGCTGTTCTTCGATCAGTTTGATCGACAGCTGCGAATCGAACGGCGGCACACGGTCCTGCAGCAGCATCAGCTCATCGGCGATGTCTTCCGGCAGCAGGTCACGGCGGGTCGAAAGAATCTGCCCGAACTTGATGAAGATCGGCCCCAGATCCTGCAGTGCCAGACGCAGGCGCGCGCCACGGTTCAGCTCCAGCGGTTTGCGCGGGAACCAGCGCCACGGCAGCACGTAGCGCAGCGCCAGGAGAAACCAGGGCAACGGCAGCTCGAACAGCAGGTCATCGAGGCGGTAGCGGATCACGACGCGCTGGATGCGCAACAGACGGCGGACGGCAAGCAGCTTCATGCGTTATCGCTTGGGTCGAGGGATCGGGAAAGGCGCTCGAAACGCGCCTCGAGACGTTCCAGATCAAGTTTGATCCGGTCCAGTTCGCTGAACCGCGCTTCGGCTTCGCGCTGGCCGACGAGGGTGCGCGATTCTTCGGCGAGGTATTCGGCGAGGTTCTGGTTGAGGCTGGCAAATCCTTGTTGATACCAGCGCGCGCGGCTGCGCAGATGGCCACCGACCAATTGCGTGGCGACCGGGCCGAGCCAGCGCGAGAGTTCGTACTCCCAGTCCAGCTCGAGGTCCTGCAACACGCCGGCCAGTTCCAGCAACACGCCACTGTCGCCATCGAGCTCGACTTCCGGGGCGTGCAGCACCGCGGTCTTGTCTTTGCTCACGGCCAGTTTCACCAGGCTGGAAGCGGGTGCGCGCAGGGTGCAGTCGACGCCGGTTTCCCAGTTTGAAGCAAGCATCAGGCCCTCATCGCTGGGCAGGATGAACAGTCGCAGCGCCGGGCTGCGGCAATCCACGGCAATCACTTTGCCAGTCAGATGCGCCAGCCGCGGCAGCGCCGTGCTGTCGAGACGCAGCACCCGGTTGAGACCGAGTTCGACGCTGGCGAGCAGCCCGGTGAGCAACATCAGGGCTTGATGCCGCGGTGCAGGGCGACGATGCCTGCGGTCATGTTGTGATAGGTCACGCGGTCGAAACCGGCGTCGACCATCATCGACTTCAGGGTTTCCTGATTCGGGTGCATGCGGATCGATTCGGCCAGGTAGCGATAGCTTTCCGAGTCGTTGGTGATCAGCTTGCCCATCAGTGGCATGAAGGCGAACGAGTAGGCGTCGTACGCCTTGGACATCAGTGCGTTGGTCGGCTTGGAGAACTCCAGCACCAACAGGCGGCCGCCGGGCTTGAGCACGCGCAGCATCGAACGCAGGGCGTCTTCTTTATGCGTCACGTTGCGCAGGCCGAAGGCGATGGTCACGCAGTCGAAGTGGTTATCCGGGAACGGCAGCTTTTCCGCATCGGCCTGGACGAATTCGACGTTGCCCGACACACCCAGATCCAGCAGGCGGTCACGACCGACCTTGAGCATCGATTCGTTGATGTCGGCCAGCACCACCTGGCCGGTCGGGCCTACGAGGTGCGAGAACTTTTTGGTCAGGTCACCGGTGCCGCCGGCGATGTCGAGCACGCGGTTGCCTGCACGCACACCGGACAGTTCGATCGCGAAACGCTTCCACAGACGGTGCATGCCGCCCGACAGAAGGTCGTTCATCAGGTCGTATTTCGCGGCTACCGAGTGGAAAACCTCAGCGACTTTTTCCGCTTTCTGGCTTTCCGGAACGTTTTTGAAGCCGAAGTGAGTGGTGGGTTCGGCATCGCTGCCTTTGCGCTGATCAGTCATATCGCTGTCACCAAAAGAGAATGCGCGACATTCTAATCCCCAAGCCATGCTTTGTCTTGGAATGGCTAAAGGTAAGATGGGCAACCTTCGGGACGATTTGCCGCAGACGCGGTCAAGATTTACCGACACCCATTCATCAAGCAGGAGTCATTCAATGGCCAAAATCAGTGTTGAGCGTGCCCACAGCCTGGGCAAGGAAGCCGCCCGCGAGAAGGCCGACAAGCTGGCGCAGAAACTCTCCGATCAATATGGCCTGGAGCCGCAGTGGTTGGGCGACACGCTCAACCTCAAGCGCTCGGGCGTGAAAGGCGCGGTGCATGTGGCTGACGATTCGATCCGTGTCGATGTGGAGCTGGGCATCATGATGTCGGCCATGAGCGGCATGATCAAAGCCGAGATCGAGAAGGCGCTGGACAAAGCGCTGGTCTGATCGCAATTTTTCGGTAACCCGAGATCCCTTGTGGGAGCGAGCCTGCTCGCGAAAGCGGTGTGTTAGTCGACTCGAATATTGACTGATACACCTTATTCGCGAGCAGGCTCGCTCCCACATTTGTTTGGTGGTGCTCCCGCTGTTTATGTCAGTTGTTAGGGTGCCGTTTCTAATTTTTCTCCCTACTTTGTGCCTGAGCCCGACACATCTGCGGGCAGTTCCTCAAACCTTCTGCGCGTGAGGTGCACCATGGCCAAAGTCATTCTGAAGAAAAAAATCGACGCTTCGACTTCTGCTCTGAGCGACGTCAAATCCTATGCCCGCAAGATCTGGCTGGCAGGCCTGGGTGCCTACGCCAAGGTCGGCCAAGAGGGCAGCGACTACTTTCAGGAGTTGATCAAGGCTGGTCAAACTGTTGAAAAGAAAGGCAAAAAAGCCGTTACCGAAAAACTTGAAGCCGCTAACGCCGAGATCGATGAAGCCAAGGGCGAAGTCAGCTCGTTCAAAGGTCGTGTCGAAGTTCAGCTCGACAAGGTCGAGAAGGCGTTCGACTCCCGTGTGGCAAGCGCCTTGAATCGTATCGGCATTCCGTCTAAACATGACGTTGAGACACTCTCTGCTAAGCTCGATGAGCTGACGGCATTGCTCGAACGCGTCGCGCGTAAATCTTAAGGAGAACGGGATGGCTGGTAAAAAGAACACCGATAAAGAAGGCAGCTCGTGGATTGGGAAAGTCGAAGACTACTCCCGCAAAATCTGGCTGGCTGGTTTAGGCGTGTACTCGAAGATCGACACTGACGGCAGCAAGCTCTTCGAGTCACTGGTCAAAGACGGCGAGAAAGCCGAGAAGCTCACCAAGTCGGCAGTCGGCAAGAAAGTCGATGCCGCCAAGGACTCTGCTTCGTCGGCCAAGTCGCGCATCAGCGGCGTGAAAGATCGCGCACTGGGCAAGTGGGACGAGCTGGAAGGGGCTTTCGACAAGCGCCTGAACAGCGCGATTTCGCGCCTGGGTGTACCAAGCCGCAATGAAGTCAAAGCGCTGCACAGCAAGGTTGAAACCCTGACCAAGCAGATCGAGAAACTCACCGGTCTGAAAACCCAACCGGTCGCGGCGAAAACTGCAGCGGCCAAACCGGCAGCCAAATCGGCAGCCAAATCGACCGCCAAACCACTGGCCAAAGCGGCGGCGAAACCCGCTGCCAAAGCAGCGGCCAAGCCTGCAGCCAAAACCGCAGCAGCCAAACCTGCCGCTAAAACCGCCGCCGCCAAGCCGGCAGCAAAAGCTGCAGCCAAACCGGTAGCCGCCAAAGCCGCTGCGAAACCGGCGGCAAAACCAGCCGCCAAGCCAGCAGCGAAAACCGCAGCGGCAAAACCTGCTGCCAAGCCAGCCGCGAAACCGGCTGCGGCGAAAAAACCGGCAGTGAAAAAACCGGCCGCGCCGAAAGCTGCCGCGCCAAAACCGGCCGCTCCGGCGGCCAAACCTGCTACCCCGGCAACCCCGGCCAGCGCGTCGAACTCCGCCGCTGCACCGACCCCGGTAGCGACCCCGACTGTTGCATCGACGCCGTCGACACCCACCAGTCAGTCCTGATTTTTCAGGGCAAAACAAAACGCCCGGCCTGTGAAGGTCGGGCGTTTTTGTTTTGTGCAGACAATCTCCAAACCACCCTGGATTTCTGTGGGAGCGAGCCTGCTCGCGAAAGCGGTGTATCAGCTACATGGACATCAACCGACAGGTTGCATTCGCGAGCAGGCTCGCTCTCACATCGGGTGTTGGTCTGGCAGAAATAGGTGGCTCAGTCGTGATCTTCGAGGTATTGCAGGGCCATGCGTTCGGTGGCGACTTTCACTGGCGGCAGCAGATGCGGCGCCACCAGCATCATGATCTGATACACGACCAGCCTGACCTCACCCTCGCGATCGAGTATCCGTTGATAGTCCAGCGAGAACAGCAGGGTCATGGTGATCTGCTCCACCAGTTGCCCCAATGCCTGGGTATCACTGACCAACTGCCCTGCCGCCTTCAACCGCGCCAGCAATGACGCCAGGGTGCGCTTGAGCGCATTGAGCAGATGACGAATGCCTTTGGCCAGTTTCGGAAGCCGCCCGGCAAGGTTCGACAGGTCCTGGAACAGAAACCGGTATTGCGCCAGGCGCTCGACGATCAAGTGCAGAAACAGCCAGTAATCCTCCGGCGCCAGCTCGACGTCCGACGGTGGGTCGAGCAGTGGCGTCAGTTCATTCTGGAAACGCTCGAACAGGCCGAGAATCAGCGGCTCCTTGCCGTGGAAGTGGTAGTAGAGGTTGCCGGGGCTGATCCCCATTTCGTTGGCAACCTCCATGGTGGAAACGTTGGGCTCACCCTTTTCGTTGAACAGTTGCAGGGCACATTCGAGAATCCGGTCGCGGGTTTTCATCCAGTCTTCTTAGAAAAGTTCGGTTAAGCGTCAGCGCACATGCACGTAGGTGCCGGGTGCTGCCTCCATCGGTGGATAGTTCGGGTTGCCGAGCGTGAACGTGGTTTCGCGCTGGGCGCCGGAGCGTTGCTGAATCCACTCCAGCCACTGTGGCCACCAGCTGCCGTCGACGCGTTTGGCGTCGTAGTACCAGGCGCGTGGATCGCTGCTGAGCTTGCCGTTCTCGACGTAGTTGGCTTTCGGGTTGCTCGGCGGGTTGAGGATGCTTTGCACGTGGCCACTGTTGGACAGCACGAAGCGCCGCTCCCCGCCAAGCAACAGGGTCGAGCGGTACACCGCGTCCCACGGCGTGATGTGGTCATTCATGCCGGCCACGCTGAAGCTGTCGACGGTGACTTTCTGCAGGTCGATCGGCGTGCCACAGACTTCCAGCCCGCCCGGATGGGTCAGCGGGTTGTGCTTGAAGAAGTCCAGCAGGTCGCCGTGAAACGCGGCGGGCAGGCGGGTGTTGTCGTTGTTCCAGTAAAGGATGTCGAACGCGGGCGGCTCTTTGCCCAACAGGTAATTGTTGACGAAGTAGCTCCAGATCAGATCGTTGGGGCGCATCCAGGCAAACACCTTGGCCATGTCGCGCCCGTCGAGCACGCCTTTCTGATAGGAGCGGCGCTTGGCGGCTTCGAGGGTTTGCTCGTCGGCGAACAGCGTGGCCGGGGTTTCAATCTGACTGTCGAGCAGGCTGACCAGATAGGTCGCGCTGGAAACACGTCGCAGCTGCCGCTTGGCCTGCAAATGCCCCTGCAGCGCGGCAATGGTCAGGCCACCGGCGCAGGCGCCCATCAGGTTGACGTCGCGGGCGCCGGTGATCGCCCGGCAGATGTTCATCGCTTCTTCCACCGCTTCGACGTAGGTCGACAGGCCCCATTCGCGATGGCGCACGTCTGGATTGCGCCAACTGATCATGAACGTCTGCAGGCCATTTTTCAGCGCGTACTGGACGAAGCTGTTTTGCGGGCTGAGGTCGAAAATGTAGTACTTGTTGATTTGCGGCGGCACCACCAGCAGCGGCTTGGCGTATTGCTTTTCGCTCATCGACTTGTACTGGATCAGCTCAAGCATCTCGTTGCGAAACACCACGGCGCCAGAGGTGGTGGCGACGGTCTTGCCGACCTCGAATGCCTGCTTGGTGACCTGGCGTGGCAGGCCGTCGTTGTGCAGCAGGTCATCGAACAGATGACTCAGGCCGCGCACCAGACTGTGCCCGCCGGAGTTGAACAGCTCCTTGACTGCCAGCGGGTTGAGCAGCGTATTCGACGGTGCCACCGCGTCGTTGAGCAAGGTGAAGGCGAAGTGCGCGCGGGCGCGATCGTCATCGCTCATGTTGCTTTCATCAATCCAGCTCTTGACCTGTTTTTGCCAGGCCAGATAGGCCTGCAGGCTGCGCCGGTAGAACGGATTGAGACTCCATGCCGGATCAGCGAAGCGGCTGTCGTTCGGGTTGGTCGGGTGCAGGGTTTCGCCGAGCAACACGCGACCGAGTTGGCCACCGAGTTTCAAGGCGTGCTTCGCGCTGTGAATCGGGTTGCGCAGACCGTGGGCGGCGACGCTGCGCAAGGTCGAGATCAGGTCCCGGCCGCGCAGGCCGGTGATCGCACTTTGTGCGTTGATGAACACGGCGGGGCTGGGCACAACGCCCGTCGCTGGTTTGTCGCGCATGACTCAACACTCCTTCGTCTTCAGGTCAAAAACAAACTCACCGAACCAGAACACCATAGTCGCTGTTACGGGTTGCTGCCCGCGCGGCGTCCTGCCGCGCACTTTGTTCAAAACCCTGCATAAAGCCTGCCGCAGTGATTCAGCCGCCCAGCGGGGTCGGATGCGGATGCATCACGGCGCGCTGGCGTTCCTCCTCAAGGAATTTCATGATGATCGGCGCCACGGCTTCGGCGCGGGTGATCAGGAACAGATGGCCGTCGTCGATGATGTGCAACTGGGCGTTGGGAATCCGCCAGGCAAGCATGCGCATGTTGATCAGCGGGATCAGCGGATCGTCGTCGCCGGCCAGTACCAGCGTCGGCTGATGGATCTTGTGCAGCCAGTGAATGCTGGTCCAGCCCAGGCCTGCGAACAGCTGCCAGTAGTAGCCGAGCTTGCCCGCCGAACGCACCTTGGCGGCATGGCTGGCGGCCAGCGTCGGGTCGCGGCGGAACGAGCCGCCGTAGATCAGCGGGGCGATACGGATCACGTGCGATGGCTGAATGTAGCGCCGCGGACTGGCCATCATCCACAGCACTTTCGGTTTGCCCGGCACCATCACCGCACCGGCGGCGGTCGCTGCCAGCACCAGTTTCTTGCAGCGCTCGGGGTAGTCGTGAGCAAACTGTTGTGCCAGCGCGCCGCCCCAGGACACGCCGATGACGTTGACCTGACCGTAATCGAGGTAGTCGAGCATCCGCGCGGTCAGCTTCGCCAGCCCGGGAAAGCGATACGGCCGGTTGGGCGTCGACGAGCCGCCGACACCGGGCACGTCGAAGGCGATCACTTCCAGATCCGGGTCCAGCGCCGCGACAAATGGAAACACCAGCTCCAGGTTGGCGCCGATGCCGTTGAAAATCAGCAAGGGCGTCAAATGAGGCTTGCCGGGGCGTACCGCGGTGCGGAGGGTCTGCCCATCCAGATCGACGGTACGAAAAATGAACGGTTGCGGCATGCTTCAGGCCCTGTGGATTAATTCATCCCCGCTCCCTCTGTAGGAGCTGCCGAAGGCTGCGATCTTTTGACTTTGATTCTGAAAACAAGATCAAAGGATCGCAGCCTTCGGCAGCTCCTACAGGGAGGGCGAGGTGTCAGTTACCGCTCATGTACGTAAGTGCCCGGCGATGCTTCGCCTGCCGGATAAGCCTTGTTGCCCAGTTTCAGTGGTGCTTTTTTCAGATTGCCCGAGCGCTCGGCCTGCCACGCCTGCCAGTACAGCCACCAGGAATCGGTGTGCTTGGTCGAGTTCTCTTGCCAGTCATCGGCATTGGCGGCCATGCCTTCGCTGGTCATGTAACGCGATTTCGGGTTGCCCGGCGGGTTCAGGATGCTCTGGATATGCCCGCTGCTCGACAGCACGAACTCGACCTTGCCGCCAAACAGCTGCGCCGACTTGTAGCAGGACTTCCACGGGGTGATGTGGTCGTTGGTGCCGGCCAGCGAGAAAATGTCGGCAGTGACCTGCTTGAGGTCGATCGGCGTGCCGCACACTTCCAGTGCATTGGGCCGAATCAGTGGGTTGTTTTTGAACATCTCGATCAGGTCGCCGTGGAACGCCGCGGGCAACCGGGTGGTGTCATTGTTCCAGAACAGGATGTCGAACACCGGCGGCTCGTTGCCGAGCAGGTAGTTGTTGACCCAGTAGTTCCAGATCAGGTCGTTGGGGCGCATCCACGCGAAGACCTTGGCCATGTCTTTGCCTTCGAGCACACCGGCCTGATAGGAATGGCGCTTGGCGGTCTCCAGGGTCTGCTCGTCGACGAACAGGGCGACGTCGCTGTCCAGCGTGGTGTCGAGCACGCTGACCAGCAGCGTGAGGGCGTTGACCTTGTTCTCGCCGATCGCGGCGTAGTGGCCGAGCAGGGCGGTGCAGGTAATGCCGCCGGAGCAGGCGCCGAGCATGTTCACGTCTTTGCTGCCGGTGATGGCGGTGACCACGTCGACGGCTTCCTTGAGCGCATCGATGTAAGTCGACAGGCCCCACTCGCGCTGGGCCTTGGTCGGGTTGCGCCAGCTGACGATGAAGGTCTGCACGTTATTGCGCAGGCAGAAGCGCGCCAGACTCTTGTCCGGGCTCAGGTCGAATACATAGAACTTGTTGATCTGGGGTGGCACCACGAGCAGCGGGCGCTCGTGGACTTGCTCGGTGATCGGTTTGTACTGGATCAGCTCCAGCACGTCGTTGCGAAACACCACCGCGCCTTCGGTCACGCCCAGGCTCTTGCCGACCTCGAACGCGCCCATGTTGACCTGGCTCGGCATGCCGCCGTTGTGCACCAGATCCTTGGCCAGATGCGAGAGGCCATCGAGCAGGCTTTTGCCGCCGGTCTCGAAGAAGCGTTTGACCGCCGCCGGGTTGGCTGCGGTATTGGTCGGGGCCATGGCTTCGGTCATCAGGTTGATCACGAAGTGGCCGCGCGCGATGTCTTTGGGGGACAGGCTGCTGTCGTCGATCCAGGAATGGAGCTCCTTGCGCCACGCCAGGTAAGTTTGCAGATAACGTTTGTAGAGCGGGTTCTGACTCCACGCCGGGTCAACGAAGCGACGATCATCGCTGGCCGGTTGCAGTTCGGATTTGCCGAACAGCACGTTCTTCAGTTCGAGGCCGAAATGTGTGACGTGCTTGACGCTATGGATCGGTTGTTTGATGGCCTGGGTCAGCACCATTCGAGCAGAGGCCAGCAGATCCTTTCCGCGTAGCCCAACGACGGGATTAAGCCCCAGGGTGTTTTCCGAGGCTTGGTACTTCAGGTCATCGTTATTCTTGTTACTCATCTACGACGCTCCATTGTCCTGAGACGAGTACCCGTTTTCTGCTGTGCAGTTCCACAGCGAATGCCAGGTACTACTGCTCGGGTGACCGTTAATTCTGCATAGCTGCTTTACAGTTCATAGAGCACTGCAGGGAACTTGCCAGCTCCATTGGTTACCCGAGTTTAATTTTTTTCGCAAGCAGCCGATCCTCGACCGCCAGGCGCAGCATTCAAACAGATGAATTTAGAAAATGCCCTCTAAAGAGCAAGAGTCTCGGACTAGAGCATCAGCTTGACAATCGACTGGTCCGGATCGCGGGTTTTTCCGGCGGCTTTGAGCTCGGCCAGATAATCGGCCCAGAGTGCGTCATAACGTCGCCCCAGCTCGTAGAGGTAATCCCAGGTGAACAAGCCGCTGTCGTGACCGTCGTCGAAGGTCAGTTTCAGTGCGTAGTGACCGGCCGGTTCCAGGCCGCTGAGGCCGACATTGAGCTTGCCGAATTGCAGGATCGGTTTGCCGTGGCCCTGGACCTCGGCGGAGGGAGAGTGCACGCGCAGAAATTCGGCGGGCAGGGTGTACTCCTCGCCGGACGCGTACTTGAGCGTCAGGGTTTTCGAGGCTTTGTGCAGTTTGATGTCGGTGGGGATCATGAGCAGGTTTCCGTCTTGTGCGGAACCTTGTGGGAGCGAGCCTGCTCGCGAATGCGGTGGTTCAGTCAACGCAACGGTTGAATGTACTGCCGTCTTCGCGAGCATGCTCGCTCCCACAGTTCCATTACATCTGTAAGAGTGACCTACAGGATATAACGGGACAGGTCTTCGTTCTGCGCCAATTCGCCCAGATGGCTGTTGACGTACGCAGCGTCGATCAGGATCGGCTGGTCGTCATGCGCGCTGGCCAGGTCGCCGGCACTGAACGACACCTCTTCCAGCAGACGCTCAAGCAGCGTGTGCAAACGACGGGCACCGATGTTCTCGGTCTTCTCGTTGACCTGCCAGGCGATCTCCGCCAGACGCTTGATACCCTCCGGCTGGAACTGGATGTTCAGGCCTTCAGTCTTCAGCAGCGCGCAGTATTGCTCGGTGAGCGATGCGTGCGGCTCGCTGAGGATGCGCTCGAAGTCTTCCGGGCTCAGGGCCTTGAGTTCGACACGGATCGGCAGACGGCCTTGCAGCTCAGGCACCAGATCGCTCGGCTTGCTCAGGTGGAACGCACCGGAGGCGATGAACAGGATGTGGTCGGTCTTGACCATGCCCAGCTTGGTGTTGACGGTGCAGCCTTCGATCAGCGGCAGCAGGTCGCGCTGTACGCCTTCACGGGAGACATCGGCGCCGCCGACATTGCCGCGCTTGGCGACCTTGTCGATTTCGTCGATGAACACGATGCCGTGTTGCTCGACCGCTTCCAGCGCCTTGGCCTTCAACTCTTCTTCGTTGACCAGACGCCCGGCCTCTTCGTCGCGCACCAGTTTCAGCGCTTCTTTGACCTTGAGCTTGCGGGCTTTCTTCTTGCCCTTGCCCATGTTGGCAAACAGGTTCTGCAACTGGCTGGTCATCTCTTCCATGCCAGGTGGCGTAGCGATCTCGATGCCGGCCACTTCAGCGACTTCGATCTCGATCTCCTTATCGTCCAGCTGACCTTCACGCAGGCGCTTGCGGAACAGCTGACGGGTGTTGGAATCGCTGCTCGGGGTTTCTTCGTTGCTGAAGCCCATGCGTGCCGGTGGCAGCAGTGCGTCGAGGATGCGGTCCTCGGCAGCGTCTTCGGCGCGGTGACGCACGCGGGTCATTTCCTGCTCGCGGAGCATCTTGATCGCGGCGTCGGCCAGATCACGGATGATCGATTCGACGTCACGGCCGACGTAGCCGACTTCGGTGAATTTGGTCGCTTCGACCTTGATGAACGGCGCGTTGGCCAGTTTCGCCAGGCGACGGGCGATTTCGGTTTTACCGACACCGGTCGGGCCGATCATCAGGATGTTTTTCGGGGTCACTTCAACGCGCAGTTCTTCAGGCAGCTGCATGCGGCGCCAGCGGTTGCGCAGGGCAATCGCGACGGCGCGCTTGGCATCGTCCTGGCCGATGATATGGCGGTTGAGTTCGTGGACGATTTCGCGGGGAGTCATGGACATAGTAATTGACGGTCCTCAAGCAGAAACAAGCCGTGGCACTTAGGCCGCGTCAGGCTTATTCAGCGAGATCCTGCTCCTCAATGGTCTGAGTGTGGTTGGTGAATACACAGATGTCGCCGGCGATACCGAGGGCGGTTTCGACGATCTCACGGGCCGACAGGTCGGTCTTTTTCAGCAGCGCGCTGGCCGCAGCTTGTGCGTAGGCGCCGCCGGAACCCATGGCGATCAGGCCGTCTTCGGGTTCGACCACGTCACCGTTGCCGGTGATGATCAGCGAGGCGTCCTTGTTGGCGACCGCGAGCATGGCTTCGAGGCGGCTCAGGGAGCGGTCGGTGCGCCATTCTTTGGCGAGTTCGACAGCGGCGCGGATCAGGTGGCCCTGGTGTTTCTCGAGCTGGCCTTCAAAACGTTCGAACAGGGTGAAGGCGTCGGCGGTGGCACCGGCGAAACCGGCGATGACCTGACCGTGGTACAGGCGACGAACTTTCTTCGCGTTGCCTTTCATCACGGTATTGCCGAGAGAAACCTGGCCGTCGCCGCCCATGACGACTTTGCCGTGGCGGCGGACTGAAACGATGGTGGTCAAGGGAAGAGTCTCCACGCAGCGGGGCGAAAATGCCTTATGCCCATTCATATGGGGGTGCTGGATAGGATTTCAACCACGGCGCGGGAGAGGGGACGAGCGGTGATGGAGGGGGATGCAAATCCCTGTGGCGAGGGAGCTTGCTCCCGCTCGGCTGCGCAGCAGTCGTAAAACCTGCAACCCCGGTCTGTCTGATGCACCGGATTCACAGGGTTTGGGGGCGCTTCGCACCCCAGCGGGAGCAAGCTCCCTCGCCACAAAGTCCGCCGAACGATTACGTTCGGCGAGAGGTCAGCGGCTCTGGCGTTGTTGTAACAGCAGATTGCTGAAGCCGCTACCGGCCAGTTGTTTCTGCGCAGTCGTCAGCTGTTCGCGGTTGCTGAACGGGCCGACCAATACGCGGTACCAGGTTTCATCCTTCACCGTGCCCGACTCAACCGAAACAGCCTGGCCCAGCAGAATGATCTGCGCCCGCACCTTGTCCGCGTCCGCCTCTTTGCGGAACGAACCGGCCTGGAGGAAGAACTTGGTCACCGGCGCCGCTTTCGCCACTGGTGGCGCTGGCGGCGGGGTGATGCCCGACAGCGCAGCCTGCGCCCGAGCAGTATCGATTTTCGCCGCTTCCGCCGGGGTGACCGGCGTGGTCGGCACTTGCGGCGTCGGCAGGGTTTTCTCCGGCACGGCGTCCGGCGGCACGATCACTTCCGATTCCGGCAGCAGGGTGTAGAAGTCGTACTTCGGCTTCACCGGTTGCGTCGGGCTCGGCGGGGTCTTGTTGGCCTCGGCGATCTTCGACGCTTTCTGCTGCTGCGCCTGCTCGACTTTCTCGCGCTTGACCGTGTCGCTGCCCTTGCCCGGCTCCAGTTTCATCAGAAACACAATGAACGCACCGACCGTCAGGCCGATGGCCATCCACAGCCAGCCAGGAATCGGTTGCTTTGCAGGAGCTTGGTAACGGCTGGCGCCACGCTTGGGTGCAGGTTTTTTCTTGGCAGCCAACTTACATGCGCTCCAGAGTTTCCAGGCCCAGCAGTTCCAGGCCTTGCTTGAGAGTACGACCGGTCAGCGCGGCCAGACGCAGACGGCTCTGCATCTGGGCCGGCGTCTCGGCGGCGAGGATCGGGCAGTTCTCGTAGAAGCTGGAGAACAGACCGGCGACGTCATACAGATAAGTGCAGAGGATGTGCGGCGTGCCTTTTTCCGCGACGTTGTTCAGCACTTCGCCGAACTGCGCCAGTTTCGCCGCCAGCTCTTGTTCGTGCTCGGCTTCGAGAACGATGTGGCCGTCGACTTCGCTGAAGTCCTTGCCCAGTTTGCGGAACACGCCAGCCACGCGAGTGTAGGCGTACAGCAGATACGGCGCGGTGTTGCCTTCGAAATTCAGCATCAGGTCGAAGTTGAAGCTGTAGTCGCTGGTGCGGTGCTTGGACAGGTCGGCGTATTTCACCGCGCCGATGCCAACGACTTTGGCGATGTTGCGCAGTTCGTCTTCGGCCAGCTCCGGGTTCTTTTCTTTCACCAGGTTGTAGGCACGTTCCTGCGCTTCGGTCAGCAGGTCGATCAGCTTCACGGTGCCGCCATCACGGGTCTTGAACGGACGGCCATCGGCGCCGTTCATGGTGCCGAAGCCCATGTGTTCCATTTCCATCGGATGGGTCACGAAACCGGCCTTGCGCGCCACGGCGAACACTTGCTGGAAGTGCAGGGCCTGACGCTGGTCGACGAAGTACAGCGCGCGATCAGCTTTCAGTTTGCCAGAACGGTAGCGCACGGCTGCCAGGTCAGTGGTGGCGTACAGGTAGCCGCCGTCAGCCTTGACGATGATCACTGGCAGCGGATCGCCGTCGGCGTTCTTGAACTCGTCGAGGAACACGCACTGGGCGCCGTTGCTTTCGACCAGCATGCCCGCGGCTTTCAGGTCGTTGACCACGTTGATCAGGTCGTCGTTGTAGGCGCTTTCGCCCATCACGTCGGCCATGGTCAGTTTGACGTTGAGCAGTTCGTAGATCTTCTGGCAGTGCGACAGCGAGATGTCCTTGAACTTGGTCCACAGCGCCAGGCATTCGGCATCGCCGGCCTGCAGCTTGACCACCAGACCACGGGCGCGGTCGGCGAACTCTTCGGATTCGTCGAAACGCTGTTTGGCGGCGCGGTAGAAGTTTTCCAGATCGGACAGCTCGTCGCTGGTGATCGGGTTTTCCTGCAAGTAAGCCATCAACATGCCGAACTGGGTGCCCCAGTCGCCCACGTGGTTCTGGCGGATCACCTCGTCGCCGAGGAACTCGAGAACACGGGCCACGCCGTCGCCGATGATCGTCGAGCGCAGGTGGCCGACGTGCATCTCTTTGGCCAGGTTCGGTGCCGACAGGTCGACCACAGTGCGCTGCACCGGGCCGGCCTTGCGCACGCCAACGTGAGCATCGGCCAGCGCGGCGTCGAGGCGCGAGGCGAGGGCCTGGGTGTTCTGGAAGAAGTTGATGAAGCCGGGGCCGGCGATTTCGGCCTTGGTGACGTTGTCGTCGGCCGGCAGCGCAGCGATGATTTTCTCCGCCAGATCGCGCGGCTTCATGCCCGCAGGCTTGGCCAGCATCATGGCGATGTTGCTGGCGAAGTCGCCGTGGGTCTTGTCACGGGCGTTCTCCACCTGAATCGCCGGCGACAGGCCTTCAGGCAACACACCTTCGTTGACGAGTTGGGTGAGGGCTTGTTGGATCAGCTGGCGAATGGTGTCTTTCATGGTCTTCTCTTTCGACCGCAAGCGCGGCGGCGCATCGATGCGCGGGTGGAAAAACTGGGCATTATCCGTTGCGAAGACGGGCTTGCCAACCTTAGCAGGCAGGATGTGGATATGTGGTGACATTAAAAGCAAAAGATCGCAGCCTGCGGCAGCTCCTACAGGGGAACACGCTCGATTCTGTAGGAGCTGCCGCAGGCTGCGATCTTTTGATCTGCTAGTACAAATCCACCGGATCGACATCCAGCGACCAGCGCACGGCCCGCCCGCTCGGCATCTGCTCCAGCTCCAGCAACCAGCTGGCGAGCAACCGATGCAGCGGTGCCCGCGCTGCCGCCTGCACCAACAGCTGCGCCCGATAGCGACCGGCGCGGCGCTCCATCGGCGCCGGTACCGGCCCGAGCAGTTCGATCCCGCCCAGATTCTGCTCGGCCAGCAAGCGCTCGGCGGCGCTGCATGCCTCATCGAGAAAACTTTCGGCCTGCCCCGGTTTGTGCGCTTCGGCACGCAACAGGGCCAAGTGTGAAAACGGCGGCAGTCCCGCAGCGCGGCGCTCGCTCAGCGCCTGTTCGGCAAAGGCGAAGTAGCCCTGCTCGGTCAATTGCACCAATAAAGGATGGTCGGCCAGGTGGGTCTGGATGATCACCTTGCCCGGCTCTTCCGCCCGTCCGGCGCGCCCGGCCACCTGCACGATCAATTGCGCCATACGCTCGCTGGCGCGGAAGTCGCCGGAGAACAGCCCGCCGTCGGCATCCAGAATCGACACCAGCGTGACCCGGGGGAAGTGATGCCCCTTGGCCAACATTTGCGTGCCGACCAGAATGCACGGCTGGCCCTTCTGAATCGTCGCGAACAACTGATTCATCGCGTCCTTGCGCGAGGTGCTGTCGCGGTCGACGCGCAGCACCGGGTAATCCGGGAACAGAATCGCCAGTCGTTCCTCCGCACGTTCGGTGCCGGCGCCCACCGGCCGCAGATCGACTTTATTACACTTGGGGCATTGGCGCGGCGTGCGCTCGACGTTGCCACAGTGATGGCAGCGCAGTTCGCCGTAGCGTTGGTGCACGGTCATTCGCGCGTCGCAGCGCGAGCACTCGGACATCCAGCCGCAATCGTGGCACAGCAACGTCGGCGCAAAGCCGCGCCGGTTGAGGAACACCAGCACCTGCTGGCCGGCGGCGAGGGTCTGGCCGATGGCTTGTTGCATCGGCCCGGAAATGCCGCTGTCCAGCGGACGGCTTTTCACGTCCAGCCGCAGGAAACGTGGTTGCCTGGCGCCGCCGGCCCGCTCGTTGAGGCGCAGCAGGCCATAACGACCGGTGTAGGCGTTGTGCAGGCTTTCCAGCGACGGCGTGGCGGAGCCGAGGACGATCGGGATGTTTTCCTGTCTCGCGCGCACCAGCGCCAGATCCCGGGCGTGGTAGCGCAGGCCTTCCTGCTGTTTATAGGAGCCGTCGTGCTCTTCGTCGATGATGATCAGCCCCGGGTTCTTCATCGGGGTGAACAGCGCCGAGCGCGTGCCGATAATAATGTCGGCCTCGCCGTCGCGGGCAGCGAGCCAGGCGTCGAGGCGCTCGCGGTCGTTGACCGCCGAATGCAGCAGGGCGATGCGTGCGTTGAAGCGCTGCTCGAAACGCGCCAGGGTCTGTGGGCCGAGATTGATTTCGGGAATCAGCACCAGCGCCTGCTTGCCGGCTTCGAGGGTTTCGCGGATCAGTTGCAAATAGACTTCGGTCTTGCCGCTGCCGGTGACGCCCGCCAGCAGAAACGCGTGATAACTGTCGAACCCGGCGCGGATCGCCTCGTAAGCGGCGCGTTGTTCGGTGTTGAGTGGCAACTCCGGCTGGGCCAGCCAGTGTTCATGGCGCACGCCGGGCGCATGCCGGCGGATTTCCACTTGCACCAGGCCCTTGGCCAGCAGCAGGTCGAGGCTGTCCTTGCTCAGCATCAGCTTGCTCAATAACTGATGAGCCACACCGTGCGGGTGCTGTGCCAGCGTCGCCAGCGCTTCCCGTTGCCGTGGCGCACGGGCGATGCGCGGATCATCAAGGCTGGCGCCGGGCGCGACGGACCAGAAGCGCTCCTGACGGGCCTCCGCCAGTTCGCCCTGACGCAGCAGCACCGGCAGCGCCCAGCTCAAGGTGTCGCCCAGGCTGTGCTGGTAATACTGCGACGTCCACAGGCACAGCTTGAACAGTGCGGGTGGCAACGGCGGTTCGACATCGAGCAGGGCCAGCGCCGGTTTGAGTTTCTCCAGCGGCACGTCGCTGGTGTCGGCCACCTCGACCAGAATCCCGATCATCTCCCGTCGCCCGAATGGCACCCGCAGGCGCATGCCCGGTTGCAACTGGGCGCGCTGCACCCCGGCCGGGGCCCGATAGTCGAACAGGCGGCGCAGGGGCGAAGGCAGGGCGAGGCGCAGAATGGCGTCGGGCACGCGGGGGGATCTCGATCAGCAGGCGATTAAAAGGACTGCGTACATAACCTGTGGGAGCGAGCCTGCTCGCGAAAGCGGTGTGTCAGGCGGCTGATAGGCTGGCTGATAGATCGTCTTCGCGAGCAGGCTCGCTCCCACAGGGACAGCGCAATGGGCCGGGAGCCTAGCAGACGGTCGGTCTCAGGGACAGCTTGCGCGATTGACATTGTCTGGTAGAATCCGCGGCCTAATTACGTGCGGTATTCAACAATAGTGTTGGGTGGCGGCACGCTAGCCTGAGGAATACACCATGAAAGCTGATATCCACCCGGATTACCCAGTAGTTGCTGTTACCTGCAGCTGCGGCAACAAGTTCGAAACCCGTTCGACCTTCGGCAAAGCCCTGGCGATCGACGTTTGCAACGAGTGCCACCCGTTCTACACCGGTAAGCAGAAGACTCTGGACACCGGTGGTCGCGTTCAGAAGTTCGCCGACCGTTTCGGTGCCTTCGGCGCCAAGAAGTAAGATTGGTCATCCTGGAAAGCCTCTACGGTTTTTCAAGGCTGATGAAAAAGGCGTCCCTTGTGGGCGCCTTTTTTGTGTCCGCGATTTGGCTGTCCGGCGCCCAGGCGTTTTGCCCGGCGCCGGGCGGCCTGAGCAGCGTTGCGGTACAGCGCGTGGTCGACGGCGACACCCTGCGCCTGAGCGATGGACGCAGCGTGCGGATGATCGGTCTCAACACCCCGGAGCTGGGCAAGCAGGGGCGCAGTGATGAGCCCTTCGCCGTGGCGGCGCGCAAGCGTCTTGAAGCACTGGTGGCGGACAGCGGTGGTCGGGTCGGTTTGCTGCCGGGCAAGCAGGACAAAGACCATTACGGTCGCACCCTCGCGCATGTCTACAGTTCAAGTGGCGCCAATCTTGAAGCGCAAATGCTTGCCGACGGCCTGGGTTTTCAAGTGGCGGTGGCGCCGAACGTCGACCTGGTTGCCTGTCAGCAAGCCGCCGAACAGCGCGCACGAACCGCTGGGCGCGGGGTCTGGCGCCAGTCACCTGTACTGAAAGCGGAGCAGATCCGCACTTCGGGTTTCGCCGTGCTCAGTGGGCGTGTGAGCAAGGTTCAGCGCAATCGCGGCGGAATCTGGATCGAGTTGCAGGGCTCGGTTGTACTGCGCGTTGCACCCAATCTGCTCGGACAATTTGACAGTGCCCGGTTGCAATCGCTCAAAGACAGGCAGGTCGAGGCTCGCGGCTGGGTCGTTGATCGTAAGCGGCGTGGTGGGTTGAAACCGGATCAGCCGCGTTGGCTACTGCCATTGACCGATCCGTCGATGCTGCAAAGTGCGCGCTGAAGAAAAATTGTAGACATTTTTTCTATCGATTGTGAACAGTCCAGCCCTTGTGCGCCGTGGCTCTTGGCCCAAAGTCGTAGGACAGGGCGCTTGACAGGGGTGACCGCTCAGTCTTGTGGGGACTTTGCGAGGCGCGTATCCTCGCTGACCAGTCTGTCCAACAGTAAAAAGCGGAATGCCAAAATGTCTGATCTGAAAACTGCCGCTCTCGAATATCATGCCAATCCTCGTCCAGGGAAGCTGAGTGTCGAGCTCACCAAGGCCACTGCTACCGCCCGCGACCTGTCGCTGGCCTACAGCCCCGGCGTAGCTGAACCAGTGCGCGAGATCGCCCGCGATCCTGAACTGGCCTACAAATACACCGGCAAGGGCAACCTGGTTGCAGTCATTTCCGATGGCACCGCGATTCTGGGTCTGGGTAACCTCGGCCCGCTGGCTTCCAAGCCGGTAATGGAAGGTAAAGGCGTACTGTTCAAGCGCTTCGCCGGCATCGACGTGTTCGACATCGAAGTCGACTCCGAAAGCCCGCAAGCCTTCATCGACACCGTAAAACGCATCTCCATCACCTTCGGTGGCATCAACCTGGAAGACATCAAGGCGCCTGAGTGCTTTGAGATCGAGCGCGCTTTGATCGAGCAGTGCGACATTCCGGTATTCCACGATGACCAGCACGGCACCGCGATCGTGACCGCTGCCGGCATGATCAACGCCCTGGAAATCGCCGGCAAAACCCTGCCGGAAGCCAAGATCGTCTGCCTCGGCGCTGGCGCTGCGGCCATCTCCTGCATGAAGTTGCTGGTGAGCATGGGCGCAAAAATCGAAAACATCTTCATGGTTGACCGTACCGGTGTGATCCACTCCGGCCGTGACGACCTGAACCAGTACAAAGCGGTATTCGCTCACACCACCGACAAGCGCAGCCTGGCTGATGCTCTGCAAGGCGCTGACGTGTTCGTTGGTCTGTCCGGCCCGAACCTGCTGAGCGCTGAAGGCCTGCTGTCGATGGCGGCCAACCCGATCGTCTTCGCCTGCTCGAACCCGGATCCGGAAATCTCCCCGGAACTGGCGCACGCCACCCGCAGCGACGTGATCATGGCCACCGGTCGTTCCGACTACCCGAACCAGGTCAACAACGTTCTGGGCTTCCCGTTCATCTTCCGTGGTGCCCTGGACGTTCGCGCCAAGCGCATCAACGAAGAAATGAAAGTGGCTGCGGCCAACGCCCTGCGCGAACTGGCCAAACTGCCAGTGCCACAGGACGTGTGCGACGCCTACGGTGGTGCGCCGCTGGAATTCGGTCGTGAGTACATCATTCCGAAGCCGATGGACAAGCGCCTGATCACCCTGATCTCCGATGCTGTGGCGAAAGCTGCGATCGAGACCGGTGTGGCGACCCTGCCGTATCCGAAGAACTACCCGCTGAAAAGCGTGGATGACGTGTTCAACGGCTAAGCCGTTGTAGCGCTTCAACGAAAGCCCCGGCTTGTGAGAGTCGGGGCTTTTTGTTTGGCAGATCAAAAGATCGCAGCCTGCGGCAGCTCCTACAGTTGGCCTTGGTGGCCGCCGATTTCGCGGATCGGCGCCGATTCTGTAGGAGCTGCCGCAGGCTGCGATCTTTTGATCTTGCTTTGAAGCACAAAAAAGCCCCGCGCTTCTCACGAAGGCGGGGCTTTTTGCTTGGGCTGGATCAGAACAGATCGATCGGCGCCTGCTCATCCGCTGGCAGCGGGCTGCCCGGTACGGCACCGTTGCCCAGTTCATTCACCGAAGGCGGCGTGTCTTCGGCCTTGAACAGCTCGAAGTAGGCACCCGGTGTGCTCGGCGTTGCTGCACGACCGCTGACCGGATCCACACGCAGGCTGAGGATACCTTCCGGCTCAGGCTGCACATGCGGTGGCTTGTCCTTCAGTGCCGCCGACATGTAGTTCATCCAGATCGGCAGCGCCACGGTGCCACCGAACTCGCGGCGACCGAGGCTTTCCGGCTGGTCGAAACCGGTCCACACGGTGGTCACGTAATCGGCGTTGTAACCGGAGAACCACGCATCCTTCGATTCGTTGGTGGTACCGGTCTTGCCCGCGATGTCGCTGCGACCCATGGCCAGCGCGCGGCGACCGGTGCCGAGCTTGATCACGTCCTGCAGCATGCTGTTGAGGATGTACGTGGTGCGGCCATCGACAATTCGCTCAGCCACCGCAGGCACTTGTGGCGCAGCCGCAGCGCCCGGGGCTTCGCCCGGAACCGCAGCGGTGTTGACGGTAATCGGCTGAGGCGTCGGCGCTGCGATGCCATCGGTCGCCGAGCCGCCCTGTGGCACGGTCGGCGGGTTGGCGACGAACAGCGTGTCGCCGTTGCGGCTTTCGATCTTGTCGATGATGTACGGGGTGATCTTGTAGCCGCCGTTGGCGAAGGTGCTCCAGCCGGTAGCGATCTCCATCGGGGTCAGGGTCGCGGTACCCAGCGCCAGCGACAGGTTCGGCGGCAGGTCCTGCTTGTTGAAACCGAAGCGGGTGATGTAGTCGATGGTCTTGCCGACACCCATCGCCTGCAACAGGCGGATCGACACCAGGTTACGCGACTTGTACAGCGCCTCGCGCAGACGGATCGGGCCGAGGAAGGTGTTGGTGTCATTCTTCGGCCGCCAGACTTTGTCCAGGTACTCGTCGACGAACACGATCGGGGCGTCGTTGACCAGGGTCGCGGCGGTGTAACCGCTGTCCAGCGCAGCGCTGTAGACGAACGGCTTGAAGCTCGAACCCGGCTGACGCTTGGCCTGCAGGGCGCGGTTGTAGTTGCTCTGTTCGAAGGCGAAACCACCGACCAGCGAGCGAATCGCGCCGTTCTGCGGATCCAGCGACACCAGCGCGCCTTGCGCCTGCGGGATCTGGCTGAACTTCAGCGAGTTGTTCGGCTGACGCTGCACGCGAATCAGGTCGCCGACCTGCGCCACGTCCGACGGCTGACGCGGTGCGGCGCCCATGCTGTTGGTATTGAGGAACGGCCGCGCCCATTTCATGGTGTCCCAGGCGACGTGTTCTTCGCCGGTACGGGTCAGCACCTGCAAGCCATTCTTGTCGACCTGGGTAACGATGGCCGGCTCCAGGCTGCTGATGGTGCGCTGCTTGGTCAGTTCGGTGGCCCACGCTTCGCGGGTCTTGCCCGGCAGGCGCGACTCGGGTCCGCGGTAGCCATGGCGCTGATCGTAGGTCATCAAGCCTTCGTGCAACGCGGTGTTGGCCATTTCCTGCAGGTTGCTCGGCACGGTGGTGGTGACGCGGAAGCCTTCTGTGTAGGCGTCGCTGCCATAGCGGCCGACCATTTCCGCACGGGCCATTTCGGCGATGTACGGTGCGTTCACTTCCGGGGTCGGTACGTGATAGCTGGCGTTCAGCGGCTCGTTGATCGCGGCGGTGTAGTCGGCCTCGGAAATCTTCCCGAGCTTGTACATGCGCCCGAGGATCCAGTCACGGCGTTCCTTGCTGCGCGCCGGGTTGGCCAGCGGGTTGAAGCGCGACGGGGCTTTTGGCAGGCCGGCGATCATCGCCATCTGCGCCAGGCTGACGTCGCGGATCGACTTGCCGTAATACACCTGCGCCGCCGCCTCGATGCCATAGGCGCGGTTACCCAGATAAATCTTGTTCACGTACAGCTCAAGGATCTCGTCCTTGGTTAGCTGTCGCTCGATTTGCAGGGCCAGGAGAATTTCCGTGGTTTTGCGCGAGAAGCTGCGTTCGCTGGTCAGGAAGAAGTTCTTCGCCACCTGCATGGTGATGGTGCTGCCGCCGGACTGGATGTGCCCGCTTTTGACCAGTTGGGTCGCGGCACGCATCAGGCTGCTCGGATCGACGCCATAGTGGTTGGCGAAATTGTCGTCTTCAGCACTTAGTAACGCATTAATGAAATTGGGTGGAATGTCGGCGAAACGGATCGGAGTACGGCGCATTTCGCCAAATTCTGCGATCAACTTGTTGTCGCTGCTGTAGACCCGCAGCGGAATCTGCAACTGAATGCTTCTCAGCGCCTCCACAGACGGCAAACCCGGACTAAGGTAAAGAAACGCGCCACTGAGACCTAAAAGCAGTCCGCAGAAAACGGCGACGATGGACCAACCGAAAAATTTCAGCAGACGAATCAAGGCTTTTAAGCATCCAGGGCAAAGAATGAAGGTGGCGACAGGGTTCCGGTAACACACAGAACGGCCCGCGCCGGCAATAAAAAGCGGAAAAAAACGCTGGGCATTATAAGCACTTTTCTGCTGGGGGCGTCATTTGCGCTTCTGTCAAGGCGTGATGAAGGAACGCAAGACGTATTACAGAGTCCGTAACTCACGGAAAGTCATAGGGAATTGGTAGTGCTGGGACTCTTCAATAAAAAGACCGATACGTTACTGGGGATCGACATCAGCTCCACTTCGGTGAAGCTGCTGGAACTCAGCCGTCAGGGCGACCGCTACCGGGTCGAGGCCTACGCGGTGGAGCCGCTGCCGCCCAACGCGGTGGTCGAAAAGAACATCGCCGAGCTTGAAGGCGTGGGCAATGCCTTGTCCCGTGTACTGGTCAAGGCGCGCACCGGGCTCAAAAGCGTGGCGGTGGCGGTAGCCGGTTCAGCGGTGATTACCAAGATCATCGAGATGGATGCCGGGCTGACCGATGACGAACTGGAAAACCAGCTCAAGATCGAGGCCGATCAATACATCCCCTATCCGCTGGACGAGGTCGCCATCGATTTCGAGGTCCAGGGTGTGTCGCCACGCAACCCGGAGCGGGTCAACGTGCTGCTGGCCGCCTGTCGCAAGGAAAATGTCGAAGTTCGCGAGGCAGCGCTGGCGCTGGCCGGGCTGACTGCGCGCGTGGTCGATGTCGAGGCCTACGCGCTGGAGCGCTCGTTCGGCCTGCTCGCCACTCAATTGGCCGCTTCGCAGGAGCGCCTGACTGTTGCCGTGGTGGACATCGGCGCCACCATGACCACCCTCAGCGTCCTGCACAACGGCCGTATCATTTATACCCGCGAGCAACTGTTCGGTGGCCGGCAACTGACCGAGGAAATCCAGCGCCGCTACGGTCTGACCGTCGAGCAGGCCGGACTGGCGAAAAAACAGGGCGGTCTGCCGGATGACTATGTCAGCGAGGTGTTGCAGCCATTCCGTGATGCCTTGGTGCAGCAGGTCTCGCGCTCGTTGCAGTTCTTCTTTGCCTCCGGGCAGTACCATTCGGTCGATCACATTCTGCTGGCCGGCGGCACAGCGTCGGTGCCGGGGTTGGATCGCCTGATCGAGCAGCGTCTGGGCACCCCGACCCAGGTCGCCAACCCGTTTTCCGACATGGCCTTGAGCAGCAAGGTCAATGCCGGGGCCCTGGCCAGTGACGCGCCGGCCCTGATGATCGCCTGCGGGCTCGCGCTCAGGAGTTTCGACTGATGGCGCGGATCAACCTTCTCCCCTGGCGTGAAGAACGCCGCGAAGAGCGGCGCAAGCGTTTCCTGCTGATCCTGATCGGGGTCTTCGTCGGCTCGGTGGGTGCGGTGTTCATCGCCGATCAGATCGTCAGCACCGCCATCGAGCGGCAGGCCGCGCGCAATGCCTACATCGGCAAACAGATTGCCGTGGTCGATGAACGAATCAAGCAGATCAGCGAACTCAAGGCACGGCGCCAGCAACTGGTCGAGCGCATGCGCATCATCCAGGACTTGCAGGGCAACCGGCAGATCAGCGGGCGGATCTTCGACCAACTGGCGCGCACGCTGCCGGACGGGGTGTATTTCACCAGCGTGAAACTGGCCGGCAAGACGCTGTCGATCAGCGGCGCGGCGGAGTCGAACAATCGCGTTTCGGAGCTGATGCGCAATCTGGACGCCTCAGACTGGTTCGACGCGCCGAGTCTCAATGAAGTGAAAGCGACGACTGCCGGTCAGGTGGACCAGGCCAACGTCTTTCAACTGACCGTTCGTCAGACCCAGCCGGCCGTGACGGAGGGCGACAAATGAAACCGTCCGAATGGCTGCAAAGTCTGCGCAATATCGACTTCAACGATCTGGACACCAGCAATATCGGCTCCTGGCCGGCTGCGGTGAAAAGCATCGCGGGAGTGTTCCTGGCGGTGCTGGTGCTGGCGCTTGGCTACAACTTTTTCATCAGCGACATGGAAAACCAGCTGGAAGCCAGGCGTCAGGAAGAAGACACCTTGAAAGAGCAATTCGCCAGCAAGGCGCGCATGGCCGCCAACCTGGAGCTGTACACCCAGCAGATGAAGGAGATGGAAAACACTTTTGGCGTACTCCTGCGGCAGTTGCCCAGCGATACCGAAGTCCCGGGATTGCTCGAAGACATCACCCGCACCGGGCTGGGCAGCGGTCTCGAATTCGAAGAGATCAAACTGCTGCCGGAAGTGACTCAGCCGTTCTACATCGAGTTGCCGATCCAGATCACCGTCACCGGGGCTTACCACGACCTTGCGACGTTCGTCAGTGGGGTTGCCGGGTTGCCACGGATCGTCACCTTGCACGATTTCGAACTGGCACCTGCCAGCCCCGACGGCGGGACGAAGCTGCGCATGAACATCCTCGCCAAGACTTACCGCTACAACGACAAGGGGTTGGACAAATGACCCCGTTTCGTTTTTTCGCCCTGTCAGTGCTGTTGTTCGGCCTCAGTGGTTGCGGCAGCAGTGACGAGTTCAGTGACCTCGACGCATACATGAACGAAGCACGTCTGCGGCCGGCCGGCCGTATCGAGCCGACGCCGACGTTTCATTCCTATCCCACGTTCACCTACAGCGCGGCCAACCTGCGCAGCCCGTTCTCGCGTCAGGTGCGAGTCGATCTGGCCGGGCACCAGCGCGGCTCGCGCAACGTCAAACCCGATCCGAGCCGGGTCAAGCAATACCTCGAAGGGTTCAACATCGAGCAGTTTGAAATGGTCGGCACGATCTCCAATGCCTCCGGCTCCTTTGCGCTGCTGCGCGGGGCGGGCGGGGTGCATCGGTTGAAAGTCGGCGACTACCTGGGGCGCAACGATGGGCGCATCGTCGCCATCAGCGCCACTCAGGTCGATGTGGTCGAGATCGTGCCCGACGGCGAAGGCGCCTGGCTGGAACGTCCGCGCACCATTCCTTTGAAAGAGCACTCATAGTGGAAGTCGAACAATGAACAGGATTTTCTCCACCCTCGGTTTTTCGCTATGGATAGCGCTGCTTTCACCGATGGTTCAGGCGGCCAGTCTCAAGGCGCTGGATGTCGCGGCGTTACCGGGTGACCGTGTCGAGTTGAAGCTGGCGTTTGATAGTCCGCCACCGCAACCCAAGGGCTACACCACCGAATCGCCGGCGCGGATCGCCCTGGACCTGCCGGGTGTCGCCAGCCAACTGACGAACAAGACCCGCGATCTGGGCAGCGGCAACGCCCGCAGTGCGACAGTGGTCGAAGCCAGCGACCGCACGCGTCTGATCATCAACCTGACGCAACTGACGCCGTATACCTCACGGGTCGAGGGCAACAATCTGTTCGTGGTGGTCGGGCAGGGCGCCAAGCCTGCTGCGCCAAAGCCTGCCGCTGCTGCGCCGCGACCGGTTGCGGCTCCGGCGAAGGCTTACACCCCTGTCGCCAAAACCATTCGTGGCGTCGATTTCCAGCGCGGTACTGCAGGGGAGGGGAACGTGGTCATCGACCTGTCGGACCCGACCATCGCCCCGGACATCCAGGAGCATGACGGCAAGATCATTCTCGGCTTTGCCCGCACCCAGTTGCCCGACAGGCTGCGGGTACGCCTCGACGTCAAGGACTTCGCCACCCCGGTGCAGTTCGTCAATGCCGCCGCCACTGGCGATCGCGCGGTCATCACCGTCGAGCCCAGCGGCACGTTCGACTATTCCACCTACCAGACCGACAACAAGCTGACCGTCAGCATTCGCCCGATGACTGTCGATGATCTGCAAAAGCGCAACGCCGACCGCAACAGCTACAGCGGCGAAAAACTTTCGCTGAATTTCCAGGACATCGACGTGCGCTCGGTGCTGCAACTGATCGCCGATTTCACCAACCTCAATCTGGTGGCCAGCGATACGGTGCAGGGCGGGATCACCCTGCGTCTGCAAAACGTGCCATGGGACCAGGCGCTGGACCTGGTGCTGAAGACCAAAGGTCTGGACAAGCGCAAGATCGGCAACGTGTTGCTGGTGGCGCCGGCCGACGAAATCGCCGCCCGCGAACGCCAGGAGCTGGAGTCGCAGAAACAGATCGCCGAACTGGCGCCGCTGCGTCGCGAGCTGCTGCAAGTGAACTACGCCAAAGCGGCGGACATTGCCAAGCTGTTCCAGTCGGTGACCAGCGCCGAAGCGAAAATCGATGAACGCGGCTCGATCACGGTCGATGAACGGACCAACAACATCATTGCCTACCAGACCCAGGATCGCCTCGACGAACTGCGGCGGATCGTGGCGCAGCTGGATATCCCGGTGCGTCAGGTGATGATCGAAGCGCGGATCGTCGAAGCCAACGTCGATTACGACAAGAGCCTGGGCGTGCGCTGGGGCGGTTCGATCCAGAACAAGGGTAACTGGAACACCTCCGGCGTCAGTAACGGCACCTCGACCACCATCGGTACACCGGGCAGTACCAGCACCAACTCGCCGTTCGTCGACATGGGCACGGTCGGTAACACATCCGGGATCGGCATCGCCTTCATCACCGACAATGTGCTGCTCGATCTTGAGCTGACCGCCATGGAAAAGACCGGCAATGGTGAAATCGTCTCCCAGCCGAAAGTGGTTACCTCCGACAAGGAGACCGCGAAAATCCTCAAAGGCACCGAGATTCCGTACCAGGAAGCCAGCTCCAGCGGTGCGACGTCGGTGTCGTTCAAGGAGGCTTCGCTGTCGCTGGAAGTGACGCCGCAGATCACCCCCGACAACCGCATCATCATGGAGGTCAAGGTCACCAAGGACGAGCCGGACTACCTGAACAAGGTGCAGGATGTGCCGCCGATCAAGAAAAACGAAGTCAACGCCAAAGTGCTGGTAAACGACGGCGAGACCATCGTGATTGGGGGCGTTTTCTCAAATACTCAAAGCAAGGTCGTAGATAAGGTGCCATTTCTTGGCGATGTGCCGTATCTTGGCCGCCTTTTCCGGCGTGATGTGGTTTCGGAGAAAAAATCCGAGCTGCTGGTATTTCTCACTCCGCGTATCATGAATAACCAGGCGATTGCTGTGAGTCGTTGATTCTGTGCGAAATTTGATTCTTGTAGGACCGATGGGCGCTGGAAAAAGCACCATCGGCCGGTTGCTGGCCAAAGAGCTGCGCCTGCCGTTCAAAGATTCCGACAAGGAAATTGAACTGCGCACGGGCGCCAATATCCCGTGGATCTTCGACAAGGAAGGCGAGCCCGGCTTTCGTGACCGTGAGCAGGCGATGATCGCCGAGCTGTGCGCGTTCGACGGTGTGGTGCTGGCGACCGGCGGCGGTGCGGTGATGCGCGATGCCAACCGCAAGGCCCTGCACGCGGGCGGACGGGTGGTGTATCTGCACGCCTCCGTCGAGCAGCAGGTCGGGCGTACGTCGCGCGATCGCAATCGTCCTTTGCTGCGCACCGCCGATCCGGCGAAAACCCTGCGAGACCTGCTGGAGATCCGCGATCCGCTCTATCGAGAGATCGCCGATCTGGTGGTGGAAACCGACGAACGGCCACCGCGCATGGTGGTGCTCGACATTCTCGACCGTCTGGCACAGCTTCCACCCCGTTAAAGCGCCGCCGGAAATGCGCTATCCTCGGCGTCCGGTCACCGCCGTCGAGGTTGTGGCGGATGGCGTGCGAGCGGCGTCACATCAGCTAAAGGTCGCGGACATCCAATAATTCAAGGCAGGACGCCTGCTTCCATCTTCACTGTGGGGACACATGCAGACACTCAAGGTCGATCTAGGCGAGCGCAGCTACCCGATTCATATTGGCGAAGGTTTGTTGGATCAGCCCGAGTTGCTGGCGCCGCATATCCACGGGCGGCAGGTGGCAATCATCTCCAACGAGACCGTTGCGCCGCTCTATCTCGAACGTCTGACCCGCAGTCTTGCGCCGTTCTCGGTGATTTCCGTGGTGTTGCCGGACGGCGAAGCCTTCAAGAACTGGGAAACCCTGCAACTGATCTTCGACGGCCTGCTGACCGCCCGTCACGACCGTCGCACCACGATCATCGCCCTCGGCGGCGGGGTCATCGGTGACATGGCCGGTTTTGCCGCCGCCTGCTATCAGCGCGGCGTCGATTTCATCCAGATTCCTACCACGCTGCTGTCCCAGGTCGATTCGTCGGTGGGCGGCAAGACCGGTATCAACCATCCGTTGGGCAAGAACATGGTTGGCGCGTTCTATCAGCCGAACCTCGTGCTGATCGATACCGCATCGCTGAAAACCCTGCCGGCGCGTGAGCTGTCGGCCGGTCTGGCCGAAGTCGTCAAGTACGGGCTGATCTGCGACGAGCCGTTCCTGAGCTGGCTTGAAGAAAACATCGACGCCCTGCGCGCCCTCGACCAAAAGGCCCTGACCTACGCCATCGAGCGTTCCTGCGCGGCCAAGGCTGCGGTGGTCGGTGCCGATGAGAAGGAAACCGGCGTGCGTGCCACGCTCAACCTCGGCCACACCTTCGGCCACGCCATCGAGACCCACATGGGCTATGGTGTCTGGTTGCATGGTGAGGCGGTCGCCGCTGGCACCGTGATGGCGCTGGACATGTCCGCGCGCCTGGGCTGGATCAGCGAGCAGGAACGTGACCGCGGCATTCGTCTGTTCCAGCGTGCCGGTCTGCCGGTCATTCCGCCGGAAGAAATGACCGAAGCCGATTTTCTCGAACACATGGCAATTGATAAAAAAGTGATCGACGGTCGTCTGCGCCTGGTGCTGCTGCGCCGGATGGGCGAAGCGGTGGTGACCGCCGATTATCCGAAAGAGGTTCTACAGGCCACGCTGGGAGCGGATTACCGCGCTCTGGCTCAGCTTAAAGGTTAATAAGATTCCGATGACTAGTTTGCATGCCGACGAGGCGTTCCTCGGCCATTTCCAGTTAAGTCACGACCCTTTCGCGCCGCGGGTGCCGGGCTTCAAATTCTTCCCGGCCCAGCGCAAGCCGGTGCTGGGGCAATTGCACCACCTGGCGCGTTACAGCCAGTTGCTGCTGGTGGTCACTGGCCCGCAAGGCAGCGGCAAGACCCTGCTGCGCCAGGCGCTGGTAGCCAGCACCAACAAGCAATCGGTGCAAAGCGTTGTCGTGTCGGCCCGTGGAGCGGGCGATGCCGCCGGCGTGCTGCGTCAGGTTGCTCAGGCGCTGGATGTTGGGCAGGCCGAGGTCGGCGCGATTCTGGCGCAGGTGGTACAACTGGCGCTCACTGGTCAGGAAGTCTATCTGCTGGTGGATGACGCCGAGCAGCTCGACGAATCCGCGCTCGAAGCGCTGATGGCGCTGGGTGCCGGTGCACCGGAAGGGCGTCCGCACGTGTTCCTGTTCGGTGAGTCGTCGCTGATCGCGCAGCTCGAGGCCTTGCACCTTGAGGAAGAGCGCTTCCACGTCATCGAATTGCAGCCGTACACCGAAGAAGAGACCCGCGAATATCTCGACCAACGGCTCGAAGGTGCGGGCCGGGGTGTCGAACTTTTTACCGCGGATCAGATCTCTGAGATTCACGAAAGCTCGGAGGGTTGGCCTGGCAACATCAACCAGGTCGCTCGCGATGCACTGATCGAAGTCATGATTGCCAGCCGCTCTGCGGTCAAGCGTCCAAGTATGGGGTTCAACATGCCGAAGAAACACGTATTGGCGATTTCCGCCGTCGTTGTGGTCGCGGTCGCCGCCGCCTGGCTGATGCCGGGTCGCAACAAGGCACCAACCACCGGCGCACCTGCCAACGAACAGGCACAACTGCCGTTGGGCCAAGGCGCCAAGGGTGGCGCGCCGAACGTCGAGTTCGCCGGCAATACCCAGCCGATGCCGCTGCCGCTGGTCGGCAACTCGCAGCCGGTAATGCGCGGCCCGTTGGCTGAGGCCGCAGGCGGCATCACCGAAGGTGACGACGGCGTGCCGGTTGAAGGTTCCAGCGCGACGCCGCCAACCGTAACGACTTCCGCACCACCGGCAGGTGTTCCGGCCGGCCCAGCGCCGACGCCAGTGCCTGTTCCGGCGGCCAAGCCGACCCCGGCACCGACTCAGGTCGCCACCGCCAAGCCTGCTCCGGCAGCGCCAGCGGCCAAACCGGTCCCGGCGCCGGCCAAGCCTGTTGCTGCAGCCAAACCGGCCGAGAAGCCGGTTACCGTGGCCAAGGCTGCCGGTGGCAACTGGTACGCCGGTCAGCCGACCAGCAACTATGTGGTGCAGATCCTCGGCACCAGCTCCGAAGCGACCGCGCAAAACTTCGTCAAGGAGCAGGGCGGTGAGTACCGTTATTTCAAGAAAGTCCTCAACGGCAAGCCACTCTATGTGATCACCTACGGCAACTTCGCCAATCGTGATGCAGCCGTTTCTGCCATCAAGGCCTTGCCAGCGAAGGTTCAGGCTGGTAAACCTTGGCCTCGCACTGTCGCCAGCGTCCAACAGGAACTGGCAACAACTCGCTGAAGATTCGGCGGCCTTACCCAGGCCGCCTCTCCAAGCACCTCAAAATTTCTACAAGTGCGCGCCGTCTCTACAGACCGCGTGCCTTGTGGTGTCTGCGTCACAGTAGTCTTTGAGTCGTTGCAGTCAGAATTAAAAAAGTTTTGACTAGCACAGCAGATCGCTTTAAACCTTTCATAAATGCGACATAGATTTGCGACATTTCGTCGTCAAATTTGTGAGCGTCTGTGTCGCTGTGTACAATGACCACCCTTTTGCCCCCCGCAAAGCCGGCGTACGTTCGGCGCGGCAAGCAAGTGGTTGAATTGAAAAGAAATTTGCCTCGTAAAGAGGCAGCCTGGTGAGAAAGTGTCTATGAAAGCAGGTCTGTACCAACCAGATGAATTCAAGGATAACTGCGGTTTCGGCCTGATAGCCCATATGCAGGGCGAGCCCAGTCATACCCTTTTGCAAACGGCCATCGAGGCCCTGACCTGCATGACCCACCGCGGTGGGATTAATGCCGACGGCAAGACCGGTGACGGTTGCGGTCTGCTGATTCAAAAGCCCGATGCCTTCCTGCGGGCGATGGCCCAGGAAAACTTCAGCGTCGAGCTGCCCAAGCAATATGCCGTGGGCATGGTCTTCTTCAATCAGGACCCGGCCAAGGCCGAAGCCGCTCGCGAGAACATGAACCGCGAGATCCTCGCTGAAGGCCTGCAACTGATCGGCTGGCGCAAAGTGCCGATCGACACCAGCGTCCTCGGCCGTCTGGCCCTTGAGCGTCTGCCGCAAATCGAGCAGGTGTACATCGGCGGTGAAGGCCTGAGCGATCAGGACATGGCGGTCAAGCTGTTCAGCGCCCGTCGTCGCTCGTCGGTGGCCAACGCCGCCGACACCGACCACTACATCTGCAGCTTTTCGCATAAGACCATCATCTATAAAGGCCTGATGATGCCGGCTGACCTGGCCGCGTTCTATCCGGACCTGGGTGATCAGCGCCTGCAAACCGCGATCTGCGTGTTCCACCAGCGCTTCTCCACCAACACCCTGCCGAAATGGCCGCTGGCTCAGCCATTCCGCTTCCTCGCGCACAACGGCGAGATCAACACCATTACCGGTAACCGCAACTGGGCGCAGGCCCGTCGGACCAAGTTCACCAACGATCTGATGGATCTGGAAGAACTCGGCCCGCTGGTCAACCGTGTCGGTTCCGACTCCTCGAGCATGGACAACATGCTCGAACTGATGGTTACCGGTGGCATCGACCTGTTCCGTGGCGTGCGGATGATCATTCCGCCTGCGTGGCAGAACGTTGAAACCATGGACCCGGATCTGCGTGCGTTCTACGAGTACAACTCGATGCACATGGAACCGTGGGATGGCCCGGCCGGCGTGGTGATGACCGATGGTCGTTACGCGGTGTGCCTGCTCGACCGTAACGGTCTGCGTCCGGCACGCTGGGTTACCACCACCAACGGCTTCATCACCGTTGCGTCGGAAATCGGCGTCTGGAACTACCAGCCGCAAGACGTGATCGCCAAGGGCCGTGTCGGCCCGGGCCAGATCCTCGCCGTGGACACCGAAACCGGGCAGATCCTCGACACCGACGCGATCGACAACCGTCTGAAGTCACGTCATCCGTACAAGCAATGGCTGCGCAAGAACGCCCTGCGCATCCAGGCGACCATGGAAGACAACGACCACGGTTCGGCGTTCTACGACGTCGATCAGCTTAAGCAATACATGAAGATGTATCAGGTCACGTTCGAAGAGCGTGATCAGGTGCTGCGTCCGCTTGGCGAACAGGGCTACGAAGCCGTGGGTTCGATGGGCGACGACACGCCGATGGCCGTGCTGTCGCAGCGCGTGCGCACGCCATATGACTATTTCCGCCAGCAGTTCGCGCAGGTGACCAACCCGCCGATCGACCCGCTGCGTGAAGCGATCGTGATGTCGCTGGAGATCTGCCTCGGTGCCGAGCGCAACATCTTCCAGGAATCGCCGGAGCACGCCTCGCGCGTGATCCTCAGCTCGCCAGTGATCTCGCCGGCCAAGTGGCGCTCGCTGATGAACCTCGACCGCCCGGGTTTCGAGCGGCAGATCATCGACCTCAACTACGACGAAAGCGTCGGCCTCGAAGCGGCGATCCGCAACGTTGCCGATCAGGCTGAAGAAGCCGTGCGTGCCGGGCGTACCCAGATCGTCCTGAGTGACCGCCATATTGCTCCGGGCAAGCTGCCGATCCACGCTTCGCTGGCCACCGGCGCGGTGCACCACCGCCTGACCGAAAAAGGCCTGCGCTGCGACTCCAACATCCTCGTGGAAACCGCGACCGCCCGCGATCCGCACCACTTCGCGGTGCTGATCGGTTTCGGCGCCTCGGCGGTCTATCCGTTCCTGGCCTACGAAGTGCTGGGCGACCTGATCCGTACCGGTGAAGTGCTGGGTGACCTCTACGAGGTATTCAAGAATTACCGCAAAGGCATCACCAAAGGTCTGTTGAAGATCCTGTCGAAGATGGGCATCTCGACCATCGCGTCCTATCGGGGTGCACAGCTGTTCGAAGCCATCGGTCTGTCCGAAGAAGTGTGCGAGCTGAGCTTTCGTGGCGTGCCGAGCCGCATCAAGGGTGCGCGTTTCGTCGACATCGAAGCCGAGCAGAAAGCACTGGCCACCGAAGCCTGGAGTCCGCGCAAGCCGATCCAGCAGGGTGGTCTGCTGAAGTTCGTCCACGGTGGCGAATATCACGCGTACAACCCGGACGTGGTCAACACCTTGCAAGCCGCTGTGCAGCAGGGCGACTACGCCAAGTTCAAGGAATACACCTCGCTGGTGGACAACCGTCCGGTGTCGATGATCCGTGACCTGTTCAAGGTCAAGACCCTCGACAAGCCGCTGGACATCAGTGAAGTCGAGCCGCTGGAATCGGTGCTCAAGCGCTTCGACTCCGCCGGTATCTCGCTGGGCGCCCTGTCGCCGGAAGCGCACGAAGCCCTGGCCGAAGCCATGAACCGCCTCGGTGCGCGTTCCAACTCCGGCGAAGGCGGTGAGGATCCAGCACGTTACGGCACCATCAAGAGTTCGAAAATCAAGCAGGTCGCGACCGGCCGTTTCGGGGTGACCCCGGAATACCTGGTCAACGCCGAAGTGCTGCAGATCAAGGTCGCTCAGGGCGCCAAACCGGGCGAGGGCGGGCAACTGCCGGGCGGTAAGGTCAACGGGCTGATCGCCAAGCTGCGTTACGCAGTGCCGGGCGTGACCCTGATTTCGCCACCGCCGCACCACGACATCTACTCGATCGAAGACTTGTCGCAGCTGATCTTCGACCTGAAACAGGTCAACCCGAAGGCGCTGGTCTCGGTGAAACTGGTCGCGGAAGCAGGCGTCGGCACCATCGCCGCCGGTGTGGCCAAGGCCTACGCGGACTTGATCACAATTTCCGGCTACGACGGTGGCACCGGTGCTTCGCCGCTGACCTCGATCAAATACGCGGGCGCTCCGTGGGAACTCGGCCTGGCTGAAACCCACCAGACCCTGCGCGGCAACGACTTGCGCGGCAAGGTCCGGGTGCAGACCGACGGTGGCCTGAAAACCGGCCTCGACGTGATCAAGGCCGCGATCCTCGGCGCCGAAAGCTTCGGCTTCGGTACTGCGCCGATGATCGCGCTGGGCTGCAAATACCTGCGCATCTGCCACCTGAACAACTGCGCCACCGGCGTTGCGACGCAGAACGAGAAGCTGCGCAAGGATCACTACATCGGCACCGTCGACATGGTGGTGAACTTCTTCACCTACGTCGCCGAAGAGACCCGTGAGTGGCTGGCCAAACTGGGTGTGCGTTCCCTCGAGGAGCTGATCGGCCGCACCGATCTGCTGGAAGTCCTCGAAGGCCAGACCGCCAAGCAGCATCACCTGGATCTGACGCCGCTGCTGGGCAGCGATCACATCCCGGCGGACAAACCGCAATTCTGCGGCGTTGAGCGCAACCCGCCGTTCGACCAGGGCCTGCTGGCCGAGAAAATGGTCGACATGGCGACATCGGCGATCAATGACCTCAGCGGCGCCGAGTTCGATCTGGACATTTGCAACTGCGACCGTTCGATCGGTGCGCGGATCTCCGGCGAAATCGCGCGCAAGCACGGCAATCAGGGCATGGCCAATGCGCCGATCACCTTCCGCTTCAAAGGGACGGCCGGTCAGAGCTTCGGCGTGTGGAACGCCGGCGGTCTGAACATGTACCTGGAAGGCGACGCCAACGACTACGTCGGCAAAGGCATGACCGGCGGCAAACTGGTCATCGTGCCGCCAAAGGGCAGCGTCTATCAGACTCAGAACAGCGCCATCATCGGCAACACCTGCCTGTACGGCGCCACCGGCGGCAAGCTGTTCGCTGCCGGCACCGCAGGCGAGCGTTTTGCCGTGCGTAACTCCGGTGCCCACACGGTTGTGGAAGGCACTGGCGATCACTGCTGCGAGTACATGACCGGTGGTTTCGTCTGCGTTTTGGGCAAGACCGGTTACAACTTCGGCTCTGGCATGACCGGTGGTTTCGCCTACGTGCTCGACCAGGACAACACCTTCGTTGACCGGGTCAACCACGAACTGGTGGAAATCCAGCGGATCAGCGGCGAGGCGATGGAAGCCTACCGCAGCCACTTGCAGAACGTGCTGAACGAGTACGTCAAGGAAACCGAGAGCGAGTGGGGTCGTGAACTCGCCGAGAACCTTGATGACTACCTGCGTCGTTTCTGGCTGGTGAAGCCTAAGGCTGCCAACCTGAAATCGTTGCTTTCCAGCACTCGTGCCAACCCGCAGTGATATGCGCCTGAAGAGTTTGATGAGGTTTTAACAATGGCTGAACGTCTGAATAACGACTTCCAGTTCATCGATGTCGGGCGCAAGGATCCGAAGAAGAAACTGTTGCGTCAGCGCAAGAAAGAGTTCGTCGAGATCTACGAACCGTTCAAACCCCAGCAGTCGGCCGACCAGGCCCACCGCTGCCTGGGTTGCGGCAACCCGTATTGCGAATGGAAGTGCCCGGTGCACAACTTCATTCCCAACTGGCTGAAGCTGGTGGCCGAGGGCAACATCCTCCAGGCTGCCGAGCTGTCGCACCAGACCAACACCCTGCCGGAAGTCTGCGGCCGGGTCTGCCCGCAGGATCGTCTGTGCGAGGGTGCCTGCACCCTCAACGACGGTTTCGGTGCGGTGACCATCGGTTCGGTCGAGAAGTACATCACCGATACCGCATTCGCCATGGGCTGGCGCCCGGACATGTCCAAGGTTAAGCCGACCGGCAAGCGTGTCGCGATCATCGGTGCCGGCCCGGCGGGTCTGGGCTGTGCCGACGTGCTGGTGCGTGGCGGCGTGACCCCGGTGGTGTTCGACAAGAACCCGGAAATCGGCGGTCTGCTGACCTTCGGCATTCCCGAGTTCAAGCTTGAGAAGACCGTGCTGAGCAATCGGCGCGAAGTCTTCACCGGGATGGGCATCGAATTCCGCCTCAACACCGAGGTCGGCAAGGACGTGACCATGGAGCAACTGCTTGCCGAATACGATGCGGTGTTCATGGGCATGGGCACCTACACCTACATGAAGGGCGGTTTTGCCGGTGAGGATCTGCCGGGCGTCTACGACGCGCTGGATTTCCTGATTGCCAACGTCAACCGCAACCTGGGCTTTGAAAAGTCGCCGGAAGATTTCGTCGACATGAAAGGCAAGAAGGTTGTGGTGCTCGGTGGTGGCGACACGGCGATGGACTGCAACCGCACCTCGATCCGCCAGGGCGCCAAGTCGGTGACCTGCGCCTATCGTCGTGACGAAGCGAACATGCCCGGCTCGCGCAAAGAGGTGAAGAACGCCAAGGAAGAAGGCGTGAAATTCCTCTACAACCGCCAGCCGATCGCGATCGTCGGTGAAGACAAGGTCGAAGGCGTGAAGGTGGTCGAGACCCGTCTCGGCGAACCGGACGCCCGTGGCCGCCGCAGCCCCGAGCCGATCCCGGGCTCCGAAGAGATCATCCCGGCCGACGCCGTGGTCATCGCGTTCGGTTTCCGCCCGAGCCCGGCACCGTGGTTCGAACAGTTCGAAATCCAGACCGACAGCCAGGGCCGCGTCGTCGCGCCTGAGCAAGGTCAGTACAAGCACCAGACCAGCAACCCGAAAATCTTCGCCGGTGGCGACATGGTGCGCGGTTCCGACCTGGTGGTGACGGCTATCTTCGAAGGGCGCAATGCGGCTGAAGGGATCCTCGACTACCTGGGCGTCTAACTTCGGATCCTGAACCAAACGCAATAACCCTGTGGGAGCGAGCCTGCTCGCGAAAGCGGTCTGTCAGCCAACTTCACTGTTGGATGTACCGGCCTATTCGCGAGCAGGCTCGCTCCCACAGTTGTTTCTCGGTGTTGCTGATGGCTCATTCTCAACGCAATAAATTGACCCGATAGACAAAAGGCTGACCTGCATCCGTGCCTTTTGCGTCGCGCTCTGAGAAAATGCCCGCACTTTTTTTCCGGATGCCGACATGACTGCCCTGAAGAACGACCGTTTCCTCCGCGCCCTGCTCAAGCAACCCGTTGACGTCACCCCGGTGTGGATGATGCGCCAGGCCGGCCGCTACCTGCCTGAATACCGCGCCAGCCGTGCCCAGGCCGGTGATTTCATGAGCCTGTGCATGAATCCGGAATTCGCTTGCGAAGTCACGTTGCAACCGCTCGACCGCTACCCGCAACTGGACGCGGCGATCCTGTTTTCCGACATCCTCACCATCCCCGATGCCATGGGCCAGGGCCTGTACTTCGAGACCGGTGAAGGCCCGCGCTTCAAGAAAGTCGTCAGCACCCTGGCCGACATCGAAGCGTTGCCGATCCCTGATCCACACAAAGACCTCGGCTACGTGATGGACGCGGTCAGCACCATCCGCCGCGAGCTGAACGGCCGTGTGCCGCTGATCGGCTTCTCAGGCAGCCCGTGGACCTTGGCGACCTACATGGTCGAAGGCGGTTCGTCGAAAGACTTCCGCAAGACCAAGGCCATGCTCTACGACAACCCGCAAGCCATGCACCTGCTGCTGGACAAGCTGGCGCAGTCGGTGACCTCGTACCTCAATGGCCAGATCCAGGCCGGCGCGCAAGCGGTACAGATCTTCGATACCTGGGGCGGCAACCTGTCGGCGGCGGCGTATCAGGAATTCTCCCTGGCCTACATGAAGAAAATCGTCAGCGGCCTGATTCGCGAACACGACGGGCGCAAGGTGCCGGTGATCCTCTTCACCAAGAACGGCGGCCTCTGGCTGGAAAGCATCGCCGAGGCCGGCGCCGACGCACTGGGCCTGGACTGGACCTGCGACATCGGCAACGCCCGCGCCCGTGTTGGCGACAAGGTCGCGCTGCAAGGCAACATGGACCCGACCGTGCTCTACGCCAAACCGGAAGCGATCCGCACCGAAGTCGGGCGCATTCTGGCCAGCTACGGCAAGGGCAGCGGCCATGTGTTCAACCTCGGCCACGGCATCACCCCTGAGGTCGATCCGGAGCATGCGGGCGCGTTCCTGCGTGCGGTGCACGAGTTGTCAGCGCAGTATCACGAGTGATCGACGCCCAATAAAAAACGCCCGGCCAATGCCGGGCGTTTTTGTACAAGATCAAAAGATCGCAGCCTGCGGCAGCTCCTACATTGGGATTCGCGTTTCCCTGTAGGAGCTGCCGCAGGCTGCGATCTTTTGCTTTTAAGCTTTCACACCACCAAGTGGCGGCAACTTCGCCAGTTTCAACGCCACCAGCAGTGCCACCAGCAACAGCGCACCAATAAACAGGCCGATGCCATTCCAGCCGCCCAAATGCCAGAACACCCCACCCGCCGTACCGGCAATGCTGGAGCCTGCGTAATAACTGAACAGGTACAACGACGACGCCTGGCCCTTGGCCTTGGTCGCGCGCCGGCCGATCCAGCTGCTCGCCACCGAGTGCGCGCCGAAGAAGCCGAACGTGAAGATCAGCATGCCGACGATCACCAGCAACAGCGGTGTGAACATCGTGAGCGCAAGGCCGGCGAACATCAGCGCGATGGTCGCCCACAGCACTTTGCGCCGTCCCAGTTTGTCCGCCAGCGAACCGATTTTGGCCGAACTGTAGATGCCCGACAGGTACACCACCGACAGCAAGCCGACGAACACCTGATCGAGGTTGTACGGCGCGGCCAGCAGGCGATAGCCGATGTAGTTGAACAGAGTGACGAACGCGCCCATCAGCACAAAGGCTTCAAGAAACAGCAGCGGCAGGCCGGCGTCGCGAAAGTGCATGGTGAAGCCGTCGAGCAGGCTGCGCGGATGCAGCGAGCGTGAGCGGAAGTTGCGCGATTCGGGGAGGATCTTCCAGAACACCACCGCCGCGACCAGCGCCAGGCCACCGATCACCAACATCGCCGTGTGCCAGCTGACGAAGTCGATCAACACTCCGGTGATCAACCGTCCGCTCATCCCGCCAATCGCGTTGCCGCCGATGTACAGGCCCATCGCCAGGCCGATGTGTTGCGGGTGGATCTCTTCGCTCAGGTAGGTCATCGCCACCGCCGCCAGGCCGCTCAACGACAGGCCGATCAGTGCGCGCATGATCAGCACGCCGTGCCAGCTCGGCATCATTGAGCTGGCGATGGTGCACAGCGCGGCGGCGAACAGTGCCGCGACCATCACCGGTTTGCGCCCGATACGGTCAGAGATCGGCCCGGTGATCAGTAGACCGAAGGCCAGCATGCCGGTCGCCACCGACAGAATCAGGCTGCTCTGCGCCGCATTGATTCCATACTCGTGGGACAGCAGCGGCATCATCGGCTGCACGCAATACAGCAAAGCGAAGGTCGCGAAGCCGCCGCTGAACAGCGCGAGTACTGTACGCATGAACATCGGCGTGCCTTTTTCGATGTAAATCTCCTGCAGCTCGGCGATCACATCGTCCGCCGCGGCAGGCGGAACTTCATGGGCAAGAGGGGCGGCGGCGGTTTTCACATCAGACCTCGGAGGGCACGGCCAGGCAGGCGATGAAAAAATCATATAGCTGGCTAATGTTTCTATCCAATATATTGTTCGACCTGTTTGATAGCTTTAACGACCTAATGGGGTGTCCATGGAATTGCGTCATCTGCGCTACTTCATCGCCGTCGCCGAAGAATTGCATTTCGGCCGCGCCGCACAGGTGCTGGGGATCTCTCAGCCACCGCTGAGCCAGCAGATTCAGGCGCTGGAGCAAGAGGTCGGCGCGCGGTTGTTCGAACGCACCAATCGTCGGGTCGAGTTGAGCGAGGCCGGCCGATTGTTTCTGGAGGAGGCGCGGCGGGTGCTGGCGCAGGTCGACAAAGCGGCGGACGTCGCCCGGCGTGCGCAACTCGGTGAACTGGGCGAATTGAAAATTGGCTTCACCTCGTCAGCGCCGTTCAACTCGACCATTCCCCAAGCGATTTTTTCCTTTCGTCAGCGTTTCCCGGCAGTGCACCTGAACCTGCGGGAGATGAGCAGCACCATGGTCGCGGACGCGCTGGTGGATGAGTCGATCGAAGTCGGCATCATGCGTCCGCTGGGTTTGCCGGATTCGCTGAGCGTGGTTGAGCTGATGCGCGAGCCATTGGTGGCGGTGCTCAGCTCCAAGCATCCGCTGGCCCAAGGCAGTGAAGAGGGGCTGTTTCTGTCGGCGCTGGCGCTGGAGCCGTTCGTGTTCTTTCCACGCAGCTACGGCAGCGGGCTGTATGCGCAACTGCTCAGTCTGGCCCGCGATGCCGGGTTCAGCCCGCATTTCGCCCAGGAGGCCGGTGAGGCGATGACCATCATCGGATTGGTCGCAGCGGGGCTTGGGGTTTCGGTATTGCCGGCGTCCTACCAACGGATGCGCATCGACGGCGTGGTCTATCGACCGCTGCTCGATCCGGAGGCGGTGTCGGCGGTGTGGCTGGTGCAGCGCAAGGATCAGAAATCGCCAATGGCCAAGGCGTTTGTCGAACTGCTGACGCGTAAAGTCGAACCGTCAAACGCTTGATTGCTGCGCAATCAAATCGCGAGCAGGCTCGCTCCCACAGGGGAACGCATTTCAAGGTGGGAGCGAGCCTGCTCGCGAAGACGCTCGCCCGAACACCGCATATTTCAGGGCAACCGCACCAGATCCCCCTTCAACGCCACCCGCGTCACAAACACCCCGGCCCGACACTCATAGGTATTCAAATCCTTGCGCACATGTTGGTCGTAATAACTGACGATATTGACCACCGCATTCGCCCCGACCCGCTTGGCGTCGGCCTGCAACTTGATCAGGTTCGACTGCAGCACCCACTCGCAGGAATCGTGATCACTCTTGTTGAAGCCGTTGGTGCGCAAATCACTGACCACATCCCGGCGCAACAACTGCTGCGTGCCCTGCGGCCCGTTGCCGATCAGATAGAACTTCACACTGCCATCCAGTCGCCCGGCGCGAATCGCATCCGAGAGCACGGTTTCGAACGGCATGTACATCAGGTTGGTGGCGTGGCTGGCGCCGGGCAATAGCCCGAGGAGTGCGGCGGCGATCAGGGCTTTCACTTGCATGGTCATCTCCTTGACTTTGCGAGTCAGCATTCAACGATTTATGGAGTGTAGACACCGTACGTCGGTGCAGAAAAAACCGTCTGGTACGTGCGTAGCTCAAGGGCTACACTCTCGGTCATGCCCGAGATCATTCGAAGTTCAACATTCTCCAGCTGGCTTTTGAAGCTGGCTGACAGCCGCGCCAGGATGCGTATTCAGGTGCGCATTGATCGTATGGCCGATGGGAATTTTGGTGATGTCAAAGCCGTCGGTGAGGGGCTCAGCGACGTCAGAATTGACTATGGCCCCGGATATCGAGTCTATTTCATGCAACAAGGTCGGCAAGTGGTCATCCTCCTTTGTGGTGGAGACAAGAGCAGCCAACCCCGAGATATCAAGCAAGCCAGACTCATCGCGGAGTCTTGGCAGGAGCAAAACCCATGACCGAACAATTCACTCGTTGGGACTCAGCCGAGTACCTCAAGACAGAAGAGGACATGGCCAATTATCTGGATGCCTGCATGGAGGAGGCTGGAGATGATCCTGCCTTTATCGCCAAGGCACTGGGCACCATTGCTAGAGCGCGAGGCATGACCCAAGTCGCACGTGACGCCGGGCTGTCTCGAGAAAGTCTCTACCGTGCACTGTCAGGTGAAGGAAATCCTGAGTTTGGAACGATTCTGAAAGTGGTGAAGGCGTTGGGCTTGAAGTTACATGCCAGCACTTGAGCTGAACTGAATAGCAAAGGGCGCCGCAAGGCGCCCTTTGTCGTTTCTACTGTCAATCAATCAACGTGGGCCAAATCCCCACGCAACGCCACGCTCGACACCACCAGCCCGGCGCGGCACTGGAATTTCTCGGTGTCCTTGTACAGGTCGCGCTGGTCGACGCTGGCGATGTTGATCACCGCGTTGGCGTCGGCTTTTTTCGCGGCGTTCTGCAGGGTGGCGAGGGCTGATTGCAGGGCCCAGAAGCAGGCGTCGGTGTCGGATTTGTTCGAGCCGTTGGTTTTGCGGCTGCTGCTCACGGTGTCGAGTTTGCGCACCTGTTTTGGCAGGGTTTCGCCGGCCAGGTAGAACTTCACGCTGCCGTCGAGCAGGCCGGCGTCGGTGGCGCGTTTGACGCCCTCGCGAAAGCTCAGGTAGGTCGGCTCGTCGGCGCCTTGCTTGACGATGCCCAGGTCGTTGACGAACTCGATGTCCGGGTTGATCGACAACTCCTTGAGCACGTTGTCGCGCAGGCGGTTGACCCAGCGGTTGTAGTTGCCGTGGATCTTGCCGTCCTTGGCGTCGAGGCCGTAGCTGCTGCGGTAGTCGATTTCAAACGAGGTCGGGCTGAACGGGATGTCGACCTCGGCGTGGTGGCGGCCGCGTACCGTGATCGCCGCTTTGATCATGCCCGGGCGAACCGACTGCACCACCCACTGGCGGTCGTTGAGCGCGGTGACGATGGCGCGGCTCATCTGCGCCTGGGTGAAACCGAGGTTGGGCGAAAATTCTTCCTTGGCGTTGTAAACCGGTTTGCTGGTGCAACCGCCGAGCACCAAGGCCAAGGCCAGGGCCAGCAGGGCGGCGATGCGGTGAAACTGAGTCATTCCCTTCACTCCAAACGTGTTGCGGTCAGTGCCAGCGGCGGAAAATCAACGAGGTGTTGACGCCACCAAAAGCGAAATTGTTGTTCATCACGTAGTCGTGATGCATCTGGCGGAATTCGCCGCGCAGGTAATCGAGTTTGCCGCAGTGCGGATCGACCTCGTCGAGGTTGAGCGTGTGCACATACAGGTCGCGATTGAGCATTTCGATGCTGAACCACGACTCCAGCGCGCCGCAGGCCCCCAGTGTGTGGCCGAGGAAACTCTTCTGCGAGCTGATCGGCATGTGTTCGCCGAACAGGCTGCTGGTCGCCAGTGTTTCGGCAATGTCGCCCTGTTCTGTAGCGGTGCCATGACCATTGACGTAACCGATGGCGTCCGGCGTCAGCCCGGCGTCTTCCAGCGCCAGCTCCATGGCGCGGCGCATGGTGACCTGTTCCGGGCGCGTGGTGTGCTGGCCGTCGGCGTTGCTGCCGAAGCCGACGATCTCGGCGTGGATCCGCGCACCGCGAGCCAGCGCATGCTCCAGCTCTTCGAGCACCAGCATGCCGCCGCCTTCGCCGATCACCAGACCGTCGCGGCCCTTGTCGTACGGACGCGGACTGGTCTGTGGCGCATCGTTTTTCAGGCTGGTGGCGTAGAGCGCGTCGAAGACCATCGCTTCGGTCGGGCACAGCTCTTCGGCGCCGCCGGCGAGCATCAGCGGCAGCCGTCCGAACTTGATCGCCTCATACGCGTAGCCAATGCCCTGACTGCCGCTGGTGCAGGCGCTGGACGTCGGGATCAGGCGCCCGGTGAGGCCGAAGAAGATGCTGATGTTGGCCGCGGTGGTGTGCGGCATCATCCGCACGTAGGAGTTGGCGTTGAGGCCTTCGGCCACCGAGTTGAGCAGCATGTTGCCGAAGGCCTTGATCTCGTCGGTGCTGCCGGTGGACGAACCACAGGCCACGCCCATGCGCCCGTCCTTGATCGATTCATCGCCGAGCAGGCCGGCGTCGGCCAGTGCCTGTTCTGCCGCGCCTACGGCCAGACGCGAGACCCGGCCCATGCTGCGCAGTTGCTTGCGGGTCCAGTGCGCCGGGACGAGAAAATCATCGATCGGTCCGGCCAGACGGGTGTTGAGTTCGCTGAAACGGTCCCACTCGTGCATGCGGCGAATGCCGCTGCGGTTGGCCGCGAAGTTGCCGGCGATGGTCTGCCAGTCGCTGCCAAGCGAAGTGATGCCGGCCATGCCGGTGACGACGACGCGCTTCATCAGCACAAGCCTCCGTTGACCGCCAGGACCTGGCGGGTGATGTACGAGGCTTCCGCCGACATCAGGAAATTCACCGCAGCAGCGACCTCTTCCGGGGTGCCCATTCGTTGTGCGGGGATCATTTTCATCAGCTCTTCCACCGGCACGTTTTCATCCAGCATCGCTGTGTCGATCAGGCCCGGCGCGACGCAATTAACGGTGATTTTGCGCTTGCCCAGTTCGATCGCCAACGCCTTCGCAGCGCCGATCACTCCGGCCTTGGAGGCGCTGTAGTTGACCTGGCCCCGGTTGCCGATCAAACCCGACACCGAGGTGATGCAGACGATCCGACCAGCGGCGCGACGACGGATCATCGGCATCATCACCGGGTGCAGGACGTTGTAGAAACCGTCGAGGTTGGTGCGCAGCACCACGTCCCAATCGTCATCGCTCAACGCCGGAAAAGCGCCATCGCGGGTCAGGCCGGCGTTAAGCACCACGCCGTAATAAGCGCCGTGGGTTTCGACGTCAGCTTCAAGGATGGTTTTGCAGGCTTCGCGGTCGGCGACGTCGAATTGCAGGATGCGCGCGTGACGGCCCAGCGCTTCGATCTCGGCCTGCACCGCTTGCGCTTCGGCAACGCCGCTGCGGCAATGCAGGACGATGTCGTGCCCGGCCTGTGCCAGACGCAAGGCAATGGCGCGGCCGATACCACGGCTGGAGCCGGTGACCAGTACGGATTCAGTCATCGTTCGACTCCCTGGTTTGTTCAAGATATTGGCTGGGCTGCGGCGGGCGGAACACGTTCAAACGTGCGCTGGCCTCAATGCCGGGGGCGTTGATATGGCATTCGAAAACACCCATGCCGTTGTCGTCTTCCAGCGAACGGATGCCGTGGATGGTCAGTTCGCTGCCGGCCGGAAACGCTTCGACGTTGCACTCGAATTTACGTGTCCCGAGGAGGAAACCCAGCGCGACCGGGTTGCCCTTCTGCCGTGCGTGGCAACCGGCGAAGGCGGCTACGCTTTGCGCCATCAACTCGATGCCGACCCACGCCGGCAGGCTGCCGTCTGGCAGGTTGAACAAACCGTCGGGCTTGACGGTGAGGCGGGTGTGGATCTGCTCTTCGTCGAAGCTGAGGATGCGGTCGATCAGGATCATGTCGCCAGCGTGGGGCAGCAGTTCGGCGAGCGGCCAGTCATTCATGGAGCGTCTCCGATAATCAGGCTGACGTTGTTGCCGCCGAAGGCAAACGAATTGCTCATCAGGTAGCGGGGTGCAATGGACGACAGGCGTTCGCTCGCGGTCACCCACTTCAGCGCCGGCAAGTCGGGGTCGGGCTGGGCGTCCCAGACGTGGGGCGGCAAGGCTTGTTGCGGGTTGTCGGCGCTCAGGCTCAGCCAGCAGAACGCTGCTTCCAGCGCACCGGCCGCGCCGAGGGTGTGACCGGTCATCGGCTTGGTCGACGAGCAGGCCACGCCGTCGGGAAACAGTGTGGCGACTGCCAGACTTTCCATCGCATCGTTGTGCTGGGTCGCGGTGCCATGCAGGTTCAGGTAGCTGATGTGCGCCGCTTGCAACTGTGCGCGGCTCAAGGCTTTCTGCATGGCTTGCAGGGCGCCGCGACCGCTCGGTTCCGGCGCGGAAATATGGTGCGCGTCGGAGCTGGCGCCGCTGCCGAGCAGGGCAATGGCCGGGCCGTCGCTGCGCTGCTGGCTCATCAGAAACAGCACCGCCGCTTCGCCGATGTTGATGCCGTTACGGTTGGCCGAGAACGGATTGCAGCGCTGGTCGGACACCGCTTCCAGCGCGCTGAAACCGTTGAGCGTCAGTTTGCACAGGCTGTCGACCCCGCCGCACAGCACCGCATCGCACAGGCCCAGATCAAGCAGGCGCTGTGCGCTCATCAACGCCCGCGCACTGGACGTGCAGGCGGTGGAAATCACGTAGGCCGGGCCGCTGAGTTGCAGCCAATCGGCGAGAAAATTCGCCGGCGCGCCGAGTTCCTGTTGCCGATAGTCGTACTCGCCAGGGAACTGCTGCTCGCGAAGGTAGTGCGCCAGCCCGCGGCTGGCCTCGTCGATCCCCGAGGTGCTGGTGCCGAGCACCACGCCGATGCGCTCGCGACCATACGTCTGGATGGCCCGGTCGATGTCCTCGCGAATCTGCAGCGCGGCTTCCAGCAGCAGTTGATTGTTGCGGCTGCGCTGGTCGGCCAGTTCGGCCGGAACAGGCGCCAGCTCACCATGCACCGCCGCCACGGGCAATTCACGCTCGGCAACCCAGCCGGACTCGCGGCGCATGCCCGAGCAGTCACCGGCAAACAGGTTCTGCGCGACCTGTTGCTTGTCGCGGCCCAGCGCGCAGATCACGCCGAGGGCATTGAGGTAGGCAGTCATGGCGTCGGTTCACCGAGAGGAGAAACCCGATAGTGCGGGCCTTGGGGCAGATTCAATTGGAAACTCAACGGTTGTGCATAACGGATCGTCCAGCGCGGCGCCAGCGTGCGTTGCTCGCCCTGCTGCTGCGCGGTGGGGTAAGTGCGCGCCAGTTCGCCGGACGGGGTCAGGGCGAACAGCAGCGCGGCAAACAGCTCCCGGGCTTCGGCATTGGGCGGCAGCAGCCCGTCGGCCTGCCAGCGCCCGTCGATCAGTTGCTGACGGGCCTGGGGAATGCCCAGCGGATCCATCATCGACCAGCGGATGCCGGGGCCTTCGCGCTGGATCACCAACAGCCAGTCCTGACGCTGATCGGCCTGTTGGCGTTCGATGTGCAGTTGCAGCGGTAACGGCAGCGTCGGGTCGCTCGCGGGCAGCGGGGCCTGGCTGGCGCAGGCGCTTAACAGAAGCATCATGCTGACCACAAAAAGTCGCCACACCGCGGACACTGTGGGAGCGAGCCTGCTCGCGAAGACGCCGGCACATTCAACAAAGAGGCTGGCTGACCCATCGCTTTCGCGAGCAGGCTCGCTCCCACAGGTTAAGAGTTGCATCAGGAAACCTCTGCGAATGGCTTGCGGGCGACAACGTTCACCAACGTTTCCTCACGCTCGCCAAACGGCTTCGGCCGGCGCAATCCGAATCGCTCCAGCAGTCCGAAATCCTTCGACCGGCTCCACCACAAATACGGGTACGAAACATTGCGCTCGCCGAACTCGAAACCCTGTTGGCGAATCATTTCCAGGTACTGCGCCGCGCTCTTTTGCACCTGCATCGGATGGCGGAACAGCCAGCGGATCACCCAGGTATCAATGTAAGCCTCGGTGGACTCGGCGAACAGCAGATAACCACCCGGTTTGAGCACGCGGTAGAACTCGGCGAGGGCTTTTTCCTGCTCCACCAGATGGTGAAAGGTCTGGTGGCAGAACAGCAGGTCGACACTGGCATCGGCCACATTGAGCGTCGCGCAGTCGCTGCCGATCAGCTCGACGTCGAAGCCCTGCCGCGCCGCTTCTTCGGCGCTCAATTGCAGGCTGTGCGGGTCGGCGTCGACGCCGATCAGACGCTGCGGGGCGAAGGTCTGGCGCAGATGGCGGAACGATTTGCCCTGACCACAACCGGCATCCAGCAGCACCGGATTGGCCGGCAGCGACTCGCTGAACAACCCGCGCAAGTCGTTGATCGCCACGCGCAACACATGGTGCTGCCAGGTGTGGCTGCGCAGGAACCAGAAACCGAAACGGGTTTCCTCGACGTAGCTGTCGCTCAAGTAATTCATGGGGCGTCCTTTGCACAAAGTTCGGAAATCATCTTCAACCGGCGACGCGCTTCGCTGACGAACGGGTTGCGCTCATCCCAGGCGTAACCGGCGAGGATCGAGCAGATCATCCGGCGGATGTCTGCCTGGCTGTCTTGATAAAAAATCACATCCTGGAAGGTACCGGCGTACCAGCCCTCGACGTAGCAGCGGAAGGTGTCGACCCCGCGTTTGAGCGGCTCGGCGAACTCGTGCTGCCAATCGACGATTTCCCCCTGCAACTGCCGGTGCAGGACAGCGGCGGCCATGCTCGCCGAACGCATGGCGATGGTCACGCCGGAGGAGAACACCGGGTCGAGAAATTCCGCCGCGTTGCCAAGCAGGGCGAAGCCCGGGCCGTGCAGGGTTTTCACATTGGCCGCATAACCGCCGAGGGTGCGCGCCGGGGTGTCCCACACCGCGTTGTTCAATACAGCGGCGAGGCTCGGCGTTTCGCCGATGAAACCGCGCAGACAGGCATCCAGATCGCTGTCGCGCCCCTTGAAGTGCTCGGCATCAGCGACCACGCCCACCGAGCAGCGCCCGTTGCTGAACGGGATCGTCCAGAACCAGATGTCGCGGTGCTCGGGGTGGGTGGTGACGAGGATTTTCTCGCGGTCGAAGGCCGGATTGTCGATGTGATCTTCAACGTGGGTGAATACTGCCTGGCGCACCGGGAAATTCGACGGCGCTTCCAGTTCGAGCAAACGCGACAGCACCCGCCCGTAACCGCTGGCGTCGAGTACGAAATCCGCTTCGACGCGGTACTCGCTGCCGTCCTCGCGCAGCACGTCGAGCTGCGGTCTGGCCCGGTCGAAATCGACGCGGACGATGGCATCGCCGTAACGGAATTCGGCACCCTGCAATTCAGCCTGATCAGCCAGCAGCTTGTCGAAATCGGCGCGCAGCACCTGGAACGTGGTCGGCTTGCCTGCTGTGAAGGTGTCGCTGAAATCGAAGGCGCTGTAGCGCTCGCCCCAGGCGAACGCAGCACCGGTCTTGCGCTGGAAGCCGGCGGCGTTGACGGCGTCGAGCATGCCGGCCTCTTCGACGAAATCCAGGCAATGGCTGAGCAGGCTTTCACCAATGGAAAACCTCGGGAAATGCTGGCGCTCGATCACCAGCACATCGTGGCCCTGGCGCTTGAGCAAGGCGGCGGCGATGGCCCCGGAGGGGCCCGCGCCAATGATCACGACCTGACGGGATTCCATTTCAACGATTGGCACGTGAGCTCCCGGGCGCAGTGGCGCTGGTTTTCATAGGCGCGCGGTGCAGGCCGATCAGAGCCGGCAACAGCGTCGCGATCAGGCCCATCAGCATCAGCGCGAAGTACAGCGCCGGGCTGATGAGCTGTTGTTGCAGCAACAGGTTGAGAAAGACGATTTCGCTCAGCCCGCGAATGTTCAGCAGCACGCTTTCGCGCCAGCGGCTGGCGCCTTCGAACGATGCACCGGCCCAGCCCAGCCCGAGCCAGTTGCCGAGCAGTTTACTGGCAATCGGCAACAGCAGCAGCGCCGCCCATTGCACCACGCCAAGGCTGGCGAGGGCGCTGTGCACGTCGATCTGCACGATGCCGAAGGTCAGGATCAGCGGGATCGCGATCCACGTCTGCAAACGGCTCATCCACCGCGCCGGCAATGGCAGCACCAACGGCACTTTCAGCAAGGCCATGCACAGCAGATAACCGATGCCGAAAATCAGCGCGTTGAGTTTGTAGTGCTCGGCCAACACCAGCAGCGCAAAGAAGCCGAGGCTGTAGGTCAGCGGTCGGCGCACGCGCAACAGATGCAACAGCAGCGGCACGCAGGCCAGTCCCAGCGGCAGCAACAGACTGCTCAGATGCAGGCTGCCTTGAGCGAGGCCGAACAGGGTCCAGCAGGTCAGGTCGATGAGGATTGCGGTTTGTACCAGACGCCGGGTGGCGGCGGGCGGATAGTCGATGTGGCGCAGGTACAGGTACAGCACCGGGATCGCGGTGATCGCGAACACCAGACCGATTGCCAGCGAGTTCAGCCACGGTTGCGCCGGCAGCAGCCAGCAGGCGACGGCCAGACCGCAGGCGAATGGCACAACAAAACTCGGCACGGCGATTTTCACGCTCTGGCGATCCAGACGCAGGTCGATCACATCACTGAGAATGTGCCCGAGCAACAGCGCGAAACTCAGGCTGTAGAGGTCTTTCAACCACCCCGGCGCAATCAGTTCGGCGCCGCTGAGCTGCCAGTCCGGTTCGATCCAGAAATACACCAGCAGCGGCAAACCGAAGCTGGCCAGCAGCAACTGGCTGACGATCGGGATCAGGCCGAAGTGCCGACCGACACGGGTCGCCACGGCGAACAGCGCCAGGGCCATGAACCAGAAGCCGACGACGATCACGCTACCGGCTCCGCGACGCTGGTGCTGTGGGCGTGACGTCCGGCCCATGGTGCGAGAATGAAGCTGAAGGCCAGACCGAGGCTCACTGCCAGGCCAAAATTGCTCACCGCCGGCGTACTGGAAACGGCCAGCAGACCGAACGACAGCCAAGTCGTCAGCGCCGCCAGCAGGGTGCCCAGCAGACTCACCGCCGCACCGCCAACCTGTTCACGCATCAGGATCGCGTAATCGACGCTGATCGCCGTCACCAGCAGCAGGCCGAACAGGCTGAACAGGGTCAGCGGCTGGCCGAGCCATCCGAGGCTGGCCAGGCTGCACAGCGCCGCCAGCAGCGGCAGGGCGACGATGCGCAACGCGCCGCCGAAGCCGAACGGCACGATCAGCACCAGCACAATCAATACGCAGGAGGCGAGCTTCAGTTCGGCGGCGCTGATCTGGGTCGCGGCAAACACGTTGTTCAATTCACCGAGCCGATCGACCAGCATCACCCCCGGCAAGTCCAGCGCCTGCACCCGCAGCAGTGACGGATTGTTCAGGCCTTGCAGGCTGGTCATCGCCGCCACGCCGTCTTCAGTCGGGCCGAGCCACAGCGTGCGATAGGGTTCGCCCAAGGGCCCGGCCAGTGCCGCGTCGATGTCTTCGGCAGGCAGGCTCTGCAACTGTTGCAGTTCGGTTTGCAACGCCGCGAGCGGTACGCCGAGGTCGAGCAACGGCTGCCAGTGTTGCGGCAGGTTGCTCAGCGCTTCGCGAACCTGCTGTTGCTGGCTCGGCGGACTGAGCAGTTGGTCGAGGGCCAGATAGCCTTGCAGCTTGTCGAGGTTGACCAGTTGTTGCAGACGCTCGCTCAACGCGGCCTGACGCTCCAGTAATTCCTGCTGATTGGCGCCACGCACGAGAAAGAACTGGCTGGTCGGCTGATAACCGGTGATGCGCGCGATGGTCTGGGCTTCATCGGTCAGGCGTTGTGGCGCACCGACCCACTGGCGAATGTCATTCTTGCTTTGCAACTGCACCAGACCACCGGCGCAGAACGCGATCAACAGCGCCAGCAGCACCGGGGTGCGCACGTGTTCGAGCAGGTTTTCGCGCAGTTGCACCAAGCGCTCGGCCAGGCGTAGCGGCCATTGCGCCGGTTGCAGCTCAACGTTTTTCAACAGGGCCGGCAGCAGGCACACCGCCGACAGATACGCGCCGAGCAAGCCGGCAGCGGAGAACACCGCGATTTGCGTCAGCGCCGGAAAGGGCGTCCAGGCCAGCGCCAGATAACCGATGGCGCTGGTGATCAGGCTCAGCGTCAGCCCGGACAGGGTCAGGCGCAGCGCCGGCCAACTGCGCCACGGCTTGAGGCTCCAGCTTTTCGACAGATAGTGCAGCGGGTAATCCACCGCCACGCCGATCAGGCTGGAGCCGAGCACCAGCGTCATCACATGCATGTGGCCGAACACCGCGACGCAGGCCACCGCGCCGAACAGCATGCCCACCAGCACCGGCACGAACGCCAGCAGCACCCGCCAGCGGCGGAACGCCAACAGCAGCAACAGCAGAATACCGAGGGTGGCGCCGCCGCCGACCCAGGTCATTTCGCGGGTGGCTTGCTGCTGACCGTTGGCGGCGTACAGCAGACCGCTGGCGGCCAACAGTTGCACGTCGGCTTTCGCCGCTTGCTCGCGACTGTGCTGCAGCAGATCGGCGACTTTCAGCGGCAGGTTCATGTCGAAGGCATTGCCAGTGGTGCGCGCGCGCAGCAGCACCCAGCTTTTTCCGTCCGCATCGGCGACCAGTGCGCCGCTGCCGATGTCCAGTTGCACCGCGCCGTGTTTCGGCTGGCTGTTCTGAATGCGTCCGGTCAGGCCCAGCCAGTCGTCCTGGCTCGGTACCAAGGTGAAACCGTTGAACGGGTCGAACAGTGCCTGCACCCGTTGCTGAATGAACGCATCGGGATGCTCGGTCAGCAGTTGCCGGTCATCCGCCGAGAGCATCGCCAGCCGCCCTTGCAGCAGTTGCGTGCGCAGCGCCGGGAGGTCTGCCTGCAGATTCCACTGGACCTTTTCGAACAGACCGCTGGCCTGCCATTGCTCGCCGAGGGTCTGCGCCATGGCCAGAGCTTGCTGGCGATCGGCGTGCCCGACCAACACCAGCATTTCCCGATTGAGCGGCTCCTGCATGCGCTGTTCGGCGCGCAGTTCGAGGGCGTCAGGGTTGGTTCCGGGCACCAGTTCCATGAGGTTGGCCGACAGCGGCGCACCGTCGCGCCACTGCCACCCGGCCAGCGCGATGACCGCCAGCAGCAGGATCAGGAACAGCCACGGCAGCCTGCGTTCACTCGGCAAAGTCATGTTGCTCCGCTTCGCTCAACGGCTGGTTTGCAATGCTGTCCTGCATGCGCAGCACGGTGCTGTCGCCCTGGGTTTCCAGCAGTTCGATGGTCTGTACCAGCTCACCACCGTTGATATTGATCTGATTGAACACTTGCTTGAGCAGCACCGAGCGCGGGGTCAGGGTGAGCTTCCACTGCTGTGCATCGCCGCTCAGGGCCAGCTCGAAATCCCGCTGCAAGCCGCTGCTGTCACCTTGCAGCACGGCGAGGAACAAGCGGTTCTGTTCGGCCCCGGCGCTCTTGTTCGGCAGCAGTTGCCAAGCGTTGCCATCGCGTCGCGCGATGCCTTTGGCGGTGATGCGGTAATCCTGTTGCAACGGGGTCTTGAGCAGCCAGAGCAGGCCGTGATTTTTTGCCAGCACGAAGTTGCCCTTGCTGATCAGCGGCTGGGGCAGGGCGCGCAGGTGTTTTTCCTGAATGAACTGGCCGTGGATCACTTCCGGTTTCGCCAGTTGCTCGCTGAGCTGTTGCAGGTCGAAGGCGTTGGCCAGCATCGACACGGCGAGCAGCGCCAGCGCGCCAAGGCCTTTGCAGAACAGGTTCATCGCAGCATCCTTTGCACCGCATCGGTGAACACTTTGGGGGAAGCCAGTTGCATCTCGCGGCTGCTGATCTCGACCGCTACCTGCACCGAGCTGGCGCGGGTCAGGCGTTCGCCGGTCTGCAAGTCGGTGATCAGATAATTGATCTTCAAGCGGTTCTCCCACTCCACCAGACTGGCGCGTACGTTCAGGCGCTGGCCGAACACCGCGCCGCGCACATAACGCAGTTGCAGGTCGATGATCGGCCACGCGTAACCGGACTCGGACATCTGCGTGTAGTTGTGGCCGATCTGGTCGAGCAGCGCGCAGCGCGCCACTTCCAGGTATTTGACGTAATGCCCGTGCCAGACCACATGCATAGTGTCGACGTCAAAGAACGGCACGAGGATTTCCGTGTCGGCGTGCAGCACTCCGGCGCTACGCATGCAGCCTCCAGTGTTGCTCGGCGATGCGTTGCAGGCACAGGCGCAGTTCGCCCTCGAGTGCACGGTCTTCGATCACCGGCGGGAAGTCCTTGGCCAGCTCTTCGTGCATGGCGGCCAGCGAAGGTGGCAGCGCACGCGCGTCTTCATCGCGACCGCGCAACCACACGCCTTGATTGGCCGCGAGCAACGTGGCGGCGGCGACCTGTTCGGTCAGCTCCAGCACGCGGATCGCGTCACGGGCGGCGATGGTGCCCATGCTCACCTTGTCCTGGTTGTGGCACTCGGTGGAGCGTGAGAACACGCTAGCCGGCATCGTGTTTTTCAGCGCTTCGGCGGTCCAGGCACTGGTGCCGATCTGCACGGCTTTGAAGCCGTGGTTGATCATGGCGCGCTCCGCCGGAGCGCCGGACAGGTTGCTCGGCAAACCGTGGTTGTAGCGCTCGTCGACCAGCAGCGCGAGCTGCCGGTCGAGCAGGTCGGCGACGTTGGCCACCAGATTTTTCAGGCTGTCCATGGCGAACGCGATGTGCCCGCCGTAGAAGTGCCCGCCGTGCAGCACGCGTTCGGCTTCGGCGTCGATGATCGGGTTGTCGTTGGCGCTGTTGAGTTCGGTCTCGATGAACGAGCGCAGCCAGTTCAGGCTGTCGGCCAGCACCCCGAGCACGTGCGGGGCGCAGCGCAGCGAGTAGCGATCCTGCAGGCGATGCAGCGGCGCGGTCGGCGCGTCGATCGCCAGATCCTTGCGCAGCCACGCGGCGACTTGCATCTGTCCCGGATGCGGCTTGGCGGCGAACAGACGCTCGTCGAAGTGTTCCGGATTGCCTTGCAGCGCGACCACGTTGAGCGCGGTGATGCGCGTGGCCAGTTGCAGCAGATAGTCGGCGCGGGCGAAGGCGAGGCAGGCCAGACCGGTCATCACCGCAGTGCCGTTCATCAACGCCAGCGCTTCTTTCGGGCGCAGCACCAGCGGCGTCCAGCCGAGTTCACGATGCACGTCGGCCGCCTGGCGATGCTCGCCACGGAACCACACTTCGCGCTCGCCGGACAGGGTCGCGGCGACGTAGGACAGCGGCGTCAGATCACCGCTGGCGCCGACCGAACCTTCTTCGGGGATCAGCGGCAGAATGTCGTGCTCAAGGAAGGCGTGCAGGCGCTCCAGCAGTTCGATGCGCACCCCGGACACGCCGTGGCACAGCGACTGCAAGCGCGCGGCCAGCACGGCGCGGGTGGCCTGGGCGTCGAGCAGCTTGCCCAGCCCGCAACCGTGGAAGGTGTAGAGATGACGCGGCAGTGCCTCGACGTGATGCAGCGGCACCGCGACCACGCAGGAATCGCCGTAACCGGTGGTCACGCCGTAGATCACGCCTTCCTTGTCCAGCAGCGAATCGAGAAAACGCGCGCCCTTGGCGATGCGCTCACGGTAGTCGGCGTCACTCTGCAACTGCACGGGCGCCTGACGGTTGGCCAGGGCCAGCACGTCTTCGATGCGCAAAGGGCGTTCGCCGAAGGTTACCGGCTCATGGGTTGGCGTCGTCATCGGTCTTCCAGAAAGGGTAAAAGTTGAACCATTGGTGCGGGGCTTCGAGGCAATAGTGACTCAAGCGCTGCGCATAGCGGGTGGCCCACTGATGAATGACCTGCTCGCGCTCGCGGCGCGTCCAGGTCACGCTGTCGGCAAACGGTTCGAGGGTCAGGCGATAGTGACCGTCCGGTTGTTTCAGGCACATCAGCAGATTGACCGGGCATTTGAGCAAACCGGCCAGCAACCACGGGCCTTGCGGAAACGCTGCCGGGTGGCCGAGAAAATCCACGCTGACGCTGCGCCCGCCATGCAACGGCACGCGGTCGCCGGCAATCGCCAGCCATTCGCCGCGCTCCAGGCGTTCGTGCAGTTGCAGCATGATCACCGGATCCAGTTCGCTGACCTGAATCAGGCGCAGATTGGTCGCCCCGGCCTCGCCCAGCAAGCGGTTGAACTGCTCGGCGTGCTTGGTGTGCACCAGCACATTCATGGTGACCTTTTCGCCGATCTCCGCCAGCGCCCGGCATACCTCAAGGTTGCCCAGGTGCGCGCCGACCAGCAGTTGCCCGCGACTGCCGCGCAACTGATTGCGCAGCAGTGCCGGGTCGATGATTTCGATCTGCTCGATGCGCAGCTTACCGTTCCACACGTCGAGCTTGTCGAGCAGCGAATCGGCGAACGCCATGAACTGGCGGAACACCCGCCAGTAACTCGGTCGCAATTCGGCACGCTGGCTCCAGTCGGCCAACCGTTGCTGGTATTGCCAGGCACTGTTGCGCGCGGTACGGCCGAACAGGAAGAAGTACAGGACGATGCCGTACAGCAGCGGACTGAGCAGACGCCGGCCAAGCACCTTGGCGGCGAACGCGGTGAATTTCATCAGCAGGAAGCTGCCGCGTTCTTCACGGTCGGCCCAGTGCTTCTTGTCGGTCTCGACGCTCATGTGCGCCACCGGCGCCAGAGGATCAGCGGCAGGCGCAGCAGCATGCCGAAGAATAACCGGGTGTGCATGCTGGAAATCAGCGCGTTGTCGTGCAGCAGACGGAAGTGCGAGACGCCGTCCAGCGGGTAATGCACGCTGGTCTGCAGCCAGCGCATCGGCTGATTGCGCCACGACAGGCGCACGAGGATGTCGGAGTCGAAATCCATGCGCTTGCCGACCCGCGCCGAGTCGATCACCGCCAGCGTCGGAGCCAGCGGGTAGACGCGAAAGCCGCACATCGAATCGCGGATCTGCAGCGACAGCGTGTTGATCCAGACCATCACATGAGTCAGATAACGCGCGTACAAGCGGCCCTTGGGCACGCTCTCGTCGAACAGCGGATAACCGCAGATCATGGCGTCCGGATGGGCGCGGGATTCCTCGACGAAACGCGCGACGTCGTGCAGGTCGTGCTGGCCGTCGGCGTCCACTTGCAGGGCGTGGGTGAAGCCCAGACGCGCCGCTTCGCGCAGGCCGGTCATCACCGCGCCGCCCTTGCCCTGATTGAGGGTCAGGCGCACCAGATGCACGTTATCGCGCTCGGCCAGCGCATCCAGCACGCGCGCGCAGGACGGGGTGCTGGCGTCGTCCACCAGAATGCACGACAGGTCTTGGGCGAGCAGCGCGTCGACCACGGTGCCGATCGCGGTTTCATGGTTGTAGACCGGAATCACGGCGCAAGGCTTATGCATTGAACACATCCCCACTGTGGCGAGGGAGCTTGCTCCCGCTCGAGTGCACAGCACTCGCTCGCAGTTTTGCGTGAACCGGGTTTGGGGCCGCTGCGCAGTCCAGCGGGAGCAAGCTCCCTCGCCACAGGTCATGCATCGGCGGCTCCTAGCAGGATGCGTCCGCTGGAGCAGGTTGCGGTGTCATTGCGGTAGGCGAAATACAGCTTGCCGCGCTCGGGATCGAAACGCAGATGCAGTTGGACTTCATCGCCCGGGCGCACCAGTTGCTGGAATTTCAGCACTTCCATACCGGCGAATTTATCGGGCAGGTTCAGCAGTTGTCGGCCGAGGTTCAGTGCCCATTCGACCTGCACCACGCCGGGCAGCACCGGGGCTTTGGGGAAGTGGCCGCTGAAGTAGGCCAGATCCGGTGGAACACTCAATTGCAGGCTCCACTCGCCGTCGGTTTCAACTTGCTCCAGCACTTCTGGCGCTTTCGGCCGTGGCGCCAGCAACAGTGCTTCGATGTCGGCCTGGATCAGTTTGCCCTGGCTGTTCAGCGGCAGTTGCCGCACCAGACGCCAGCGCCGGGGCAAGGCCAGCGCTTCGCAATGCTGGCTCAGGTGCTTGCGCAGGGCTTCGGTCAGGCTGCGGCGGCCGTGTTCGCGCAAGGCAAACAGGCCGGCGTCGCTGAGCACCAGCAGGGCGCCGAGTACTGCGCGGTTTTCCTGAACCACGCCCAGCCGTGCGTCGGCGACCCAGTCGTGGGCGACCAATGCCTGTTCGAGCATCGGCAGGGAGATACGCTTCTCTTCGAGTTTGACGATACGGTCCAGCCGCCCGAGCAGCTCGAAACGCCCGTCGGCAGCGATGCACGCAGCGTCGGCGGTGTGTTCGACATGCCCCGCCGGCAAATAGGGGGAAGCGATCAGCATGGCGCCGTTGCTGTCCTGGCTCAGTTCAACCCCGGCGAAGGGCTGCCACAGACTGGAGCCCTGACGCCAGGCGATGCCGCCGGTTTCCGAGCTGCCGAGGATTTCGGTCGGCCACTGCTGCAAACGTTGCTGCAGGCTCTGCGCCGCGTCTGTGGGTAACGCGCCGCCGGAGGAAAACACCCGGCGCACGGCGCTCAGGGCCGGCCAGTCGAGGTTGTCGCCCATGCGCTTGAGCAACGCCGGGCTGCCGACCCAGGCGAAGGCCGGGTGTTCGCGGCTGGCGCGCTGCAGGTCTTCCGGAAACGCCAGTTGCTTGCGCACGAACGGACGGCCGGCACACAGCGGCCACAGCACCCGGAACAACAAACCGTAGATGTGCTGGGTGGCGACACTGCCGATGATCCAGGCTTCACCGAGATCTGCGCCCCACAGTTGCTCCAACGCTTCGACCTCGTTGTCCAGTTGGCGCAGGGTCTTGTCGATACGCTTGGGCTCGCCGCTGGAGCCGGAGGTGCACAGGCTCAGGCGGCACTGTTCGAGATCCAGTTCGGCGCCGGGCAGGGCAGGCTGCAACAGATCGCTCAGGTGTGAATCATCGGAGTGATCGCTCAGCCACAAATCGACTTCGCTCGACCAGCGCTGGCGGGTCTGCGCTTGCAGGTCCGCGGGCAACAGGACGCTGACGCCGGCGCGCCAGGCCCCGAGCAGGGCGATGGCGAGGTCGGCGGCATCTTCCAGATGCACCGCCACGCGCTGCACGCCGCGTGCCTGCAGGCCGGCGGCAAAGCGCAGCGCCTGCTCGCGCAGTTGTGCATGGTCGAGGGCCGGGGTGTCGGTGATCGCTCGCCCCGGCAGGGCCTTGAGCAACAGTTGCTCAAGTTTTATCCAGTTCATTTACGGCCTCTTACCCGTTGTCGTATCAGCCATTCAATGGCAAACATCAGGCCGATCAATCCGTAGGAGATCAGGCCGGTGTACAACATCCACCAATGCAGCGGCGCCCACAGGGTCAGGAGCGCGGCGCACAAACCGTTGCAGAAGAAAAACACGCTCCAGGCCACGGTGACCTGACGCGTGTAACGGATCGCCTCGGGCGGCAGTTGCGGCTCGCGGATCCGCGCCAGGCGCTCGACCATCGGCGGCCCGTATTTCAGGCTCAGGCTGAACAGCACCAGCATGAAGCCGCTGATCAGCACCGGATACCAGCGCAGCAACAGCGGACTGTCGAACAGCGCCAGCAGCAGGCAGAACACGATCGCCGCGCAGGCCATCCACAGACTGCCTGGCTTGCGCTCGCCAGTCAGGGCGCGCGCCAGCCACAGGCTACCCAGCAGCAGCCCGAACTGCCACGGGGCGAAGTGCTCCATGCCGAAATACACCGCAAAGGGGTACAGCAGCCCCGCCAGCAGCAGGCCGAGGCCGATCAATCGGCTCATGCGGCCGGTTGAACCAGACGGTAGACCGCCTCGACCACGTCACCGACGGTGCGCACCGACTTGAATTCCTCGGCGGCGATTTTCTTGCCGGTCTGGCGTTTGATGTGATCGATCAGATCGACCGCGTCGATGCTGTCGATCTCCAGATCCTGATACAGGTTGGACTCCAGGCTGATGCGCCCCGGATCCAGTTCGAACAGCTCGACCAAGGCATCGCGCAGGGTGTTGAAAATGTCGTCACGAGTTTGCATGGTCCGGTCTCAAGCTGCCTGTTTTGCCGTGACGAATGCCGCAAGGCTCGCCACGTTGGTGAAGTGGTTACGGGTGTCTTTGGCGTCGGCGTCGATCTTGATGCCGTATTTTTTCTGGATCGCCAGACCCAGTTCCAGCGCGTCGACAGAATCCAGGCCCAGGCCTTCGCCGAACAGCGTCTGTTCGTCACCGATATCGTCGACGCTGATGTCTTCGAGGCCCAAGGCATCGATGATCAGCCGTTTGATGTCGCGCACCAGGCCAGGGTTATTCAGATCGCTCATCTTCGGCGAGCTCCTTAATGAAGTAAGAGTGCAAATAATCGTTGAGCTTGCGCGAGGCCTGCGGTGCCGGACCTTGCGTGGCGAAAGTCTGTGGGTCTATATCGGCCCCGACACGAAAACTGAAGTGCACGCGGCGGTGGGGGATCCGATACCAGGGTTCGGCCTTGGTCAAGGTGGTCGGATTGACCTTGATGACCACTGGCGTAAGGATTTTCGCACCGCGCAGGGCAATCGCCGCCGCCCCCCGATGAAAGGCGGGCGCCTGACCGGGCTGTGTGCGCGTGCCTTCGGGGAAAATGATCAGGGTCTGGCCGTTTTGCAGGGACTCGGCGGCGGCGTCGAGCATGTCCATGCTGCCGTCATTGCTGATGTATTCGGTGCGGCGCAACGGGCCACGGGTGAACGGGTTTTCCCAGAGGCTTTTCTTCACCACGCAATTGGCTTGACGCACGAGGCCGATCAGGAACACCACGTCGATCAGCGACGGGTGGTTGGCGATGATCATTTGCCCCGGGCGACCGAGACGTTCCGCCCCTTGAATGTCATACGTCAGCACACCGGTGCGGGCCATGAAGCGGACGAAAAACCAGAACAGCCGACTGACGGTCTGCCGTGCGCGCTGACGATGTTTCAACGCATCGCCGGGCAGGCAACCGAGCAGCGGAAACACCAGCAGGCGCAGGCACAACCCGCCCAGCCCGAACAGCGCGAAACTTGCGGCAGTGGCCAGGAGGCGCCAGTAGTAGGCGTCGCGGTTTTTCTCGGTCACGGGTTGCGTTGCCAGGTCCATACACGATTTTTCCAGGCATGTTGGCAATGGGTTTGCTGACCGAGCAGGGTTCGCAACAGGTTCAGTGCGTGTGGCCAGTGCGCTTTGGACACTGCTTCCTGGCCGCTGTTCAGGGTCAGCCGCCAGCCGGTACCGGGGGTGAGCAGCAAACCGACCGCATAAGGGAACGGCACGTCGTCGATCCACTGCGAATAGGCTTGCGGCGGCTGCTCTTCGGTGATGATCAGCAGCACCGCCGGAGCGCCTTCACCGAGCAGGGCGGCCGCTTCGAGAATGCCATGTTCCAGGCCATCGCCTGCTGCCGCAAGGGCAGTCATTTCGCTGGTTTCGCCGCGCATGATCGACCACAGACCGATGATCGCGTTGTGCACCGACAGGCTGAACTGCGTCGGCGACAACGGCTCGTCCTTGGCCAGGTCACTGAGGATCTCGAAGGTGCGCGGGGTTTCGCCGTGTCGTGAAACAAACACCAGCGGCAGGTTTTCCCGTCCGTCGGCCAGTGGCCAGCCGACACTGAACGCCATCCGCGCCAGACGGCTGAGGCGCCGGCGCTGCATGGCGGGCAGAAACGACACATCGGGCGCGGCATCGCTGTCCGGGAGTACGACCGGTTGTCGGCTCCAGGCCTGCCACGCGTCCACGCTGTCGAGCCCCGGGGCCCACGCGCGCCATTGGGCGATGTTGAAGTTGATCACGGATGTTCATCCCGCCCCTGCGGGCTTTTTATGACGCTTTGAGTCGCCAAAGCCGCGGCTGACCTGATGTGGCGCTTGGCGCCGGGTGGCGCGCATTATCCCGGTGCGACGAGTGTGTAGCAAATGTTGGTTACGTTTTGCGCAGCAAAATGTACCGAGTGGTCCGCAGAAAAACTGTCACTTGGCCATTATCCGGATCGTGCCGGATTTGTCTGTCGGGCCTGTCAGCGCACACGGCAGGTTTTTGCCCTCTGTGCCCGCTGATTTTTGCACCTGATTCTGTAGTCCGCGTCGTTGAAGGTAGCGAAGCGCACGCACAGGCAACTACACTCGGTCATTCTTTGATACACGGAGGTTTTGTCATGCGGCGCGTGGTGTTCAATCAGAAAGGTGGTGTGGGCAAATCCAGCATTGCCTGCAATCTGGCGGCAGTGAGTGCCAGCGAGGGCTATCGCACGCTGTTGGTCGACCTCGATGCCCAGGCCAACTCCACTCAGTATCTGACCGGGCTCACTGGTGATGACATTCCCATGGGCATTGCCGACTTCTTCAAACAGACCCTGTCTTCCGGGCCGTTTTCGAAGAAAAACCAGGCCGACATCTACGAAACCCCGTTCGACAACCTGCACATCATCACCGCCACCGCCGAGCTGGCCGATCTGCAGCCCAAGCTTGAGGCCAAGCACAAGATCAACAAGCTGCGCAAATTGCTCGATGAGCTGGATGGCGAATACGACCGGATTTATCTCGATACGCCGCCAGCGCTGAATTTCTATGCGGTGTCAGCATTGATCGCCGCCGATCGTGTGCTGATTCCCTTCGATTGCGACAGCTTCTCGCGCCAGGCGCTGTACGGGCTGCTGGCGGAGATCGAAGAGTTGAAGGAAGACCACAACGACGGCCTGGAAGTCGAAGGCATTGTGGTCAACCAGTTCCAGGCCCGGGCCAGCCTGCCGCAACAGATTCTCGATGAGTTGATTGCCGAGGGCTTGCCGGTGCTGCCGGTGTATCTGAACAGCTCGGTGCGCATGCGCGAGTCGCACCAGGCCAGCACCCCGCTGATCCACCTCGACCCACGGCACAAACTGACGCAGCAGTTCGTTGAACTGCACGATCTGCTCGAAGATCACTGATTTCCGGATTGCGCCCCACCCTCCTGTGGGAGCGAGCCTGCTCGCGAAGCGGCCAGCACGTTCAACATCTCGGTTGACTGAACGGGCGCCTTCGCGAGCAGGCTCGCTCCCACATGGGGTCCTGTGGAGGGTCAGATGCCCTGGCTACGCAGCCACGCCAGCAACTGCGGCAACGGAAACGCCCCGCTCTGGCGCGCCACTTCCCGGCCGTTCTTGAACAGAATCAAACTCGGAATCGAACGAATCCCCAACTGCGCCGACAACTGCTGATTGGCTTCGCTGTCGAGCTTGGCCAGCCGGCACTTGCCTGCCAACTGCGCCGCCGCCTGCTCGAATACCGGCGCAAACGATTTGCACGGCCCGCACCAGTCCGCCCACACATCCACCAACAACGGCAGATCACCCTTGATCTGGCTGGCGTAGTCACCTTGCTTGAGTTCGAACGGCTTGCTCAGCAGCACCGCGGACTTGCAGCGCCCGCATTTTGGCTCGTCGGCGAGGCGTTCGGCGGGGATGCGGTTGAGGCCGTTGCAGGCGGGGCAGGGGATCAGCAATTGGGTGGTCATGAGCGAGGTCCAGTGAAGGGCGATAAACCCTAGTTGGAGACGTTTGCTCATATTTTCAATCATGCGGATTTCAATGTTGGATCTAGGCTGAGTCGTACCGAGGCAGACCGTTGGTCTGCCTCGGTGTATCGCAAGTTGCGATAATTTTGTTTTGTGATTAACTCCCCATAGCAGAATGCGATAAGGATGTTGCATGCATGTGTTCAGTGAAAAACCCATTCGAGAGGCCAAGGAGCAGTGGCCACAGGCAGCAAGCGCGTTAGCGCAATGGTTTCGTCTGGCAAGCAGGAGTTATCCAAAGGACTTCGCGGCAATGAAGTCGATATTTCCTGCCACTGACAAGGTGGGTGATCTCCACGTTTTCGACATTGGTGGCAACAAACTGAGGCTAATTGCTTTTGTCAGTTATCGGTCACAAAGGCTCTACATCAAGCATGTGCTCGACCACCGCGAATACGATCGGGGCAAATGGAAGGAGGGAAAGGTATGAGTAGTTTGATCAAGACAGTTGCCGAGCACTGGGAGTTTATCTCTCCGTTGCTGCGAAAACCGAAAAATGAAGAGGATTACGACGCCTTGGTTCAGGCCGTTGACGAGATCCTTGAGATAACCGGTGATGATGGCTCGCATCCACTCGCGAGTCTGGTGGACATCATCAGTGACTGGATTGGGGAGTGGGATCGCACACACCATCCGATGGCCGAGGCGAGCGGCGAAGAGGTGCTTGGCTACCTGATGCGCGAACATGGACTGACTCAGAGCGACCTGCCGGGTGTGGGTACTCAATCCGTTGTTTCGGAAATTCTGAACGGCAAGCGCAAGTTGAACTTGCGGCAAGTTCGCTGGCTGGCCGACTACTTCAAGGTGCCTGTAGACGTATTCATCTAGTCTGCCTCAAGACGAACAACTGATCTCCAGATGCTTGCCCCACTCCGGTGGCCGTTCGGCATAACCTTCCATTCCCGGCTGTTCGTCGAACGGTTTGCTCAACACCGCATGCAGCCGGCGCACCTCGGAGTAGTCGCCTTGTTCGGCGGCATCGATGGCCTTTTGCGCCAGGTAGTTGCGCAGGATGTACAGCGGATTGACCGCGTGCATCCGCGTACGGCGTTGTTCCTGACTGCTGTCACCATCGCGGGCAACCCGCGCCACGTAACGCTCGCCCCAAGCGTCGAAGCCTTTGATGTCGACGAAGTCATCGCGCAATTGGGCGACAGCCTGTTCTGCTGAGTCTTCGCCGAGGCGGCGGAAAAACAAGGTGTAGTCGACGCCGCTGTTCTGCATCAGTTGCAGCAGGTCTTCGAGCAGTTTCTGGTCGTCATCCTCGGCGCTGGTAAAGCCGAAACGTCGGCGCATCAGGTCGAGGTAGTGCGCCTGAAACAGCGGCAGGTACAGGCCGAGGGTTTCGCGCAGGGCTTCGACGCTGATGAACGGCGTCAGCGCCTGGGCCAGGGCGCTGAGGTTCCACTGGCCGATCGGCACCTGGTTGCTGAACGAGTAGCGGCCCTGATCATCCGAGTGGTTGCAGATGAAGTGGGCGTCGAAATCGTCGAGGAAGGCGAACGGGCCGAAGTCGAAGGTGATGCCGAGGATCGACATGTTGTCGGTGTTCATCACCCCGTGGCAGAAGCCGTACGCCTGCCATTTGGCAATCAGTTCGGCATTGCGCTCGACGATCTCGCGGAACATCGCCAGATACGGCTCCGGCTGCTCCAGGCATTCGGGATAGTGCATCGCCAATACGTGTTCGCCGAGCAATTTCTGCTGCTCGGGACGCTTGGTGTAATAGAAATATTCGAAGTGGCCGAAGCGAATGTGGCTCGGTGCCAGACGCAGCACCATCGCCGCGCGTTCCTGCTTTTCACGCCACACCGGAGTGTCGGAGCCGATCACACAGGCCGCGCGTGAAGACGGGATGTTCAGCGCGTGCAGCGCTTCGGAAGCGAGAAATTCACGGATCGATGAGCGCAGCACCGCCCGACCATCGCCCATGCGCGAAAACGGCGTCTGCCCGGCGCCCTTCAGATGCAGATCCCAGTGTTCGCCGGCCTGGTTATACACCTCGCCGAGCAACAGCCCGCGACCATCGCCCAGTTGTGGCGTGTAGCCGCCAAACTGGTGCCCGGAATAGACCATCGCCCGCGGCTCGGCATCGGCCCACAGCTTGTGGCCGCCGAACAGTTCGGCAAATTCCTGAGTGTCCGCCGTCGTCGGCTCGAGATCGAGCAGGGCCAGCGCCGCCGGGCTGGCGACGACCAGACGCGGGTTGTCGATCGGCTCGGGCAGCACATGGGCGGAGAACGCATCGCCGAGGCGGGCGAAGCGATTGTCGAAGGTCAGTTCGTCGAGGGCTTTCAAGGGCCGGCTCCAGCAGAATGTCCGAGCATTCTGCTGGGATCAGACCGGTTAGTCGAGTTTGGCCGGCGGCGGCTCTTGCAGCGGCTTTTGCTCCGCGCCGATCGGGACGATGGTTTTGTTCTCGTCTTCGATGGGTACCAGCTTGTATTCCTGGCCATGAAGGTTTTTCAGGTACACCTCCATCTGGCGGAACGAGATGTTGATGTGCTGCTTCTTGAACTCGCGGTTGATGAAGCGGTTCACTTCATCGATTACCGGGTTGCGGTCACCGAGGTCACGCACGTGCATGCGCAGTTCGTGATCGAGGGTGCTTTCGCCGAAGTTGAGGAAGTACACATGCGGCTCGGGTTCCTTGAGCACGCGCGGGTTTTCCCGGGCAGCCTTGAGCAGCAGTTCCTTGACCAGATCCAGGTCGGAGCCGTAATCCACACCGAGTTTCAGGGTGACGCGGGTGATGGTGTCGGTCAGCGACCAGTTGATCAGTTGCCCGGTGATGAACGTCTTGTTCGGGACAATGATGTCCTTGCGGTCGAAATCGGTGATGGTGGTGGCGCGGATGCGGATCTTGCTGACCGTGCCCGACAGGTTGCCGATGGTGATGGTGTCACCGATCCGCACCGGGCGTTCGAACAGGATCATGATGCCGGAGATGAAGTTGGCGAAGATCTCCTGCATACCGAAACCGAGACCGACCGACAGCGCCGCCACCAGCCACTGCAACTTGTCCCAGCTGACGCCGAGGGTCGACAGCGTGGAAACGAAACCGACGCCGGCGATCACGTAGGACAGCAGCGTCGTGGTCGCGTAAGCGCTGCCCTGCGCCAGATTGAGTTTCGACAGCACGAACACTTCCAGCAGACCCGGCAAGTTGCGCGCCAGGGCGAAGGTGATGCCGATGATGATCAGTGCGCCGAGCATGTCGCCGATGCTGATCGGCACCATGCTCATGTTCGCGCCGGTGCCGCTGGTGTACTCGTAGAGGGTGATGTTGTCGAGGTACGAGAACACCGAGATCAGGTCAGCCCAGACCCAGTACAGCGCGGCGATGAAGCCACCGAGCAGCGCCAGACGGATCAGGCGCAGGGACTGTTCGTTGACCTTCTCGATGTCCAGGGTCGGCTCTTCGATCACCGCTTCGCCGTCGCCGGCCTCCTTGGCCGCCTGACGTTTGGCCAGGGCGCGCTGATAGGCCAGACGGCGTGCAGCGACCGCCAGACCGCGCACGAATGTGGCCTCGATCACCAGCCAGAACATCAGCAGGTACAGGGTGTTGATCAACCGGTCGCTGAGTTTCAGCGCGGTGTAGTAGTAGCCGAAGCACACCGCGACGAACAGGGCGATTGGCAACAGAGTGAACATCACGCCCACGGCCTTGCGGAACAGCGAGGTGTTTTCGTGGGCCGGGCTGCTGATCAGCAGGCGGCTGAGCAGCCATGCCATCAGCGCGTAGCAGGTCAGCACCACCGGCATGCCGATGACGTCGTCGGCCAGCGCCGCCGGTTGCAATTCGGCCACCGCCACCACGGTCACCAGCGCCATCACCACCAGCCCGAGGCGGCGGATCCAGCCCTGCAGGAACTCGACCTGCGGCTTGTCCCAGCGGAAATGCAACTCGGCCACGCCGCCTGGCGAGAGAATCCGGTAAGCGGTGTAGAACACCAGCCACGCCTGACCCATTTGCAGCAGCGCCGCGCCCATGTTGGCGTTCTGCCCGCGGGCGTCGATCTGCAGGGCCAGCCCGCACAGCGCCAGGCCAAGGGCCACCGGCATCGCCAGCAGAATGTTGATCAGGATCGCCTGCGGGGTATGCCACTGGCTGTCACGCTTGAAGTGACCGATGTCCTGGTGAACCTTGTTCAGCCGCGCATACAGCGCCTTGCGCCGCCACAGCAGAGCGCCGATCAGCAGGGCCAGCGGCAGAAACAGCAGCGGACGTTGGGTCAGACCGTCGGTCAGCTCGCTCAGGCTTGAGGCCAGCGGCAGGGTATCGATCTGCCGCTTGAGCCGCTCCGGCACGCCGCGAAGCCATTCCGCGTCCAGTGGTTTGTTGCTGGGGATCCAGAACATTTGCTCGTCGAGGGTCGCACGCAGGCTCTGCGCGGTACTCAGCAGTTGTTTCTGGTTGAGTTGCAGGGTGATCGATTCGTTGAGCACCGCGCTCAGCTCGCGGTTCAGACGTTCCAGCAGGTCGGCGCGGGTGTTGGCCAGTTCCATCAGGCTTTTGCGCAGTTGCGGGGTGACTTGTTCCGGTGGCTGGGTGGAAAGCAGGTTGTCGACGTAGGTCGCCGGGTTGCTCAGCAGTTCGCGCTGCTGACTGACTTCGAACTGATACAGGCGAATGTCGGCGATCTGGTCCGCCAGATCGCGGTCGACCTTGAGCCGCGGCAACGCCTGCTTCTGCTTATAGAGAATCTTCGACAGCAACAGGCTGCCCTTGAGCACGTTGATCTGCTCGTCGAGGGCTGAGTCGCTCTGGGTCAGGCTGTCGAGTTGCTGTTTGGTCTGCAGGTTCTGTTGGGTGACTTCGTTGAGGCGGTCGGTGCTTTTGAGCAGGTAATCGGAAAGTTTGAGGTTGGCGGCGCTTTCAGTGGCGAGCAGGCTGCTGCCGCCGGCCTTCTGTGCCTCGATCGACTGCTGAGTGACAGTTTCCTGCGACTGTGCCAGGCGCTTCTGGTTGATCAGCGTCTGCAGTTCCTGGATTTCGCGATCGAGTCGGTCGGACTTTTCCGTGAGCAGGTCGTGCTGACTGTTGCCCAGATCCTGCAACTGGCTGTTGCCGGCCAGTTCCTGGCGGCGCAGCGGGATCAGTGCGTTCAACGCGGCGAGCTCGGCGTTCAATTGATCGCGTTGCTCGGCACTGACGGTCTTGCCGCTGTCCTTGCCGGACTTGAGGATGTTGTTGATCTGCTGGATGCGCGTCTGGCTGGCAGAGATTTCAGCCTGCGCACGCTCTGGGCGAGTCTGGGCGGTGATGATCAGGCTGTTGGCATCGGCCAGGGCTTTTTGCAGGTCACTTTGCTGGGTCGAGCGATCGGTGAGGATCTGCTCCAGCTGCTGGATCGACTCTTTGCTGAAACGCTGCGCCACCGGCACCACTGCCGTGGCCTTGAGGCGCGTGAGTTCACGGGTGTTCTCGATGGTCTGCCGCGGGGCGGAGGCCAGTTGCTGCTTGAGGTCGATCAGCTTCTGCTCGTAATCACGCCGGCTGTTGAGCTGGTTGAGCGTGGTTTGCAGGACCGTTTGCAGGGTCTTTTTGTCGGCATCCGGCAGTTTGCTGTCGGCCAGTTTGTCCAGGCTGGCCTGCACGGCTTCGCTGGACGGCGGTTCAGCGGCATACAGCGGGCCGACGGAAAGACTCAGGCCCAGCAGGGCCGCGAAAAAGAAAGAGCGCAGGGTAGGCATAGAGACCGGTCAAGCAAGTGAGAGTGGACGCAGTTTAGAGGAAGAGACCGGGACCCGGGCGACTTCCTTCGGGGAATCTGACGCCCACTTTGCCGATCTTGTTCCCGTCCATGACCGCGACCGTCCAGTGGGTGTTGTTCCACTCCACCTGGTCGCCAACGATCGGCGCACCGCCAACCTTCTGGGCAATGAACGCGCCCAGGGTCATGTCCGGATCAATGCCCTCGGCCGGCAACCCGTACAGCGCTGCAACCGCTTTAAGCTGGGCGTCTCCTTCGAGAACGAAGTCACCGAAGAAACGCAGATCCAGACCGCGTTGTGGCGCCTGGCTGAACAGTTTGCCGAGGGCCGGGAGGTTGTGTTCATGGCCGATAACACACAGCAAATCATCGACTTCCAGCACCGTACTACCCGACGGATGGAGCAGTTGCTGGCCACGAAACAGCGCGGCGATACGTGTGCCCTCGGGCATTTTCAGCTCGCGCAGCGGTGAACCAATGCACCATTTCTCGGCGCCGAGCTTGTAAACGAACAGTTCCCACTCGCTGGTGATGTGCACTTCCAGCGCCGATCGGGAGATCGGCGCCGGCTCCGGCGGCACTGTCACCTTGAGCAGTCTGGCGACCCACGGCAGGCTTGTGCCCTGCACCAGCAGCGACACCAGCACGATGAAGAACGCGAGGTTGAAGTACAGCTGCGCATTCGGCAGCCCGGCCATCAACGGGAACACTGCGAGAATGATCGGTACCGCGCCGCGCAGACCGACCCAGGAAATAAACGCTTTCTCGCGACCATGGAACGCCTTGAACGGCAGCAGGCCGACGATCACCGACAGCGGGCGGGCGAACAGAATCATCCACAGCGCCAGACCGAGGGCGGGCAGGGCGATCGGCAGCAAATCATGCGGAGTGACCAGCAGCCCCAGCACCAGGAACATGCCGATCTGTGCCAGCCACGCCATACCATCGAGCATGTGCAGAATGCCGTGACGGCTGCGTACCGGGCGGTTGCCGATCACCAGGCCGCACAGGTACACCGCGAGGAAGCCGCTGCCGTGCAGGGCGTTGGTCAGGGCGAACACCACCAGACCGCCGGCGATCACCAGAATCGGGTACAGGCCGGTGGCGAGGTTGATCCGGTTGACCAGTTGCAGCATCAGCCAGCCGCCGCCCAGACCGATCACGCCGCCGATGCCGAACTCGCGGATCAGGTGCGTCAGCAGGCTCCAGTGCAGGCCGGTCTGGCCGCTGGCGAGCATGTCGATCAGGGTCACGGTGAGGAACACCGCCATCGGGTCGTTGCTGCCGGATTCGATTTCCAGGCTGGCGGTCACCCGTTCGTTGAGGCCCTTGCCGCCGAGCAGTGAGAACACCGCAGCGGCGTCAGTCGAACCGACGATGGCACCGATCAGCAGGCCCTGAATCAGGTTCAGGTCGAACAGCCACGCGGCGGCCATGCCGGTCAGCCCGGTGGTAATCAAGACCCCGACCGTCGCCAGTGACAGCGCCGGCCACAAGGCCACGCGGAAACTCGAAACCCGGGTGCGCAAGCCACCGTCGAGGAGGATCACCGCCAGTGCGAGGTTGCCGACCAGATAGGCCGTCGGGTAGTTATCGAAGATGATCCCGCCGCCATCGACCCCGGCGGTCATGCCGACCGCGAGGATGATCACCAGAATGGGAATGCCGAGACGGGAGGACAGTGAGCTGACAAGAATGCTCGCACCTACCAGCAACGCGCCGATCAAGAACAGGCTGTTGATGGTCGTCGCATTCAAAGGCAGTACTCCAGAAGCGTAAAGACGGGCGCAAACTGACCATGCAGTCTGCGTGCCAGCGATTCTAACCTGTTGAAATGTGATGCTGTCAAAAAGGTTTTTTCAAGATCAAAAGATCGCAGCCTGCGGCAGCTCCTACATAGGGATTTGCGTTTCCCTGTAGGAGCTGCCGCAGGCTGCGATCTTTTTGCTTTTAAAAGTTACAGGCTGAACCGCCCGACCATATTGTTCAGGTCCAGCGCCAACCGTGACAGCTCGTTACTTGCCGCACTGGTCTGATTCGCGCCGGTCGCCGATTGCACCGACAGGTCGCGGATGTTCACCAGGTTGCGATCCACTTCGCGGGCCACTTGTGCCTGCTCTTCAGCGGCGCTGGCGATCACCAGGTTGCGCTCGTTGATCTCGACGATCGCGCTGTTGATGGTGTCCAGCGACATCCCGGCGCCACGCGCAATGTTCAGCGTCGATTCGGCACGCTCGGTGCTGTTGCGCATCGAGTCTACGGCGTGTTCGGTGCCGCTCTGGATGCTGCCGATCATGCGTTCGATTTCGCTGGTCGACTGCTGGGTGCGATGCGCCAGCGCACGCACTTCGTCCGCCACCACGGCAAAACCACGCCCGGCTTCACCGGCACGTGCCGCTTCAATCGCCGCGTTCAGGGCCAGCAGGTTGGTCTGATCCGCCAGTCCACGAATCACGTCCAGCACCTTGCCGATGTCACGGGACTCATTCGCCAGATCGCCGATCAGGCTTGCCGTGCTCTGTACATCGGCGCTCATGCGCTCGATAGCGCTGACGGTTTCCTGCACCAGGTCGCGGCCGTCGCCCGCCGAGGTGGTGGCGTTCTTCGAGGCTTCCGAAGTGCTCACTGCGTTGCGGGCGACTTCTTCCACGGCGCTGGTCATCTCGTTGACGGCGGTGGCGGCCTGTTCGATTTCGTTGTTCTGCTGGGTCAGGCCACGGGCGCTTTCGTCGGTGACGCTGTTCAGTTCTTCCGCCGCAGATGCAAGCTGGGTGGCCGAGCCGGAGATGCGCTGCAAGGTGTCGCGCAGTTTCGATTGCATCTTGGCCATGGCCGCCAGCAGACGCCCGGCTTCGTCGCTGCCGTCGACGTGGATCGGTTGGGTCAGGTTGCCCTCGGCGATGGTTTCCGCCGCGTCCAGCGCTTTGGAAATCGGCTTGGTGATGCTGATGGTCAGCAACCAGGCGAACAGAAAGGTCAGACCGGTCGCCACCACCAGCAGGGTGACCACCAGATTGAACGCCGAGGCATACTGCTCGGCAGCCTCTTGGTTGGTCTGGCTGATCTGCTCGCCGTTGATCTGCATCAGGCGGTTGAGCACCGTGTTCATCGCTTCGGAGTTGTTCAGCAACTCGGTGTTGAGCAGGTTGCGCAGTTCATCCACCTGATTGTTGCGCGACAGCGTTTTCATCCGGTCTTCGATCTGCCGGTACTGGCCCAGCAACTGCACATATTGATCGTAGGCCGCGCGTTCCTGCGGGCCGCTGATCAACGGCTCATAGGCCGATTGGGCGGCGCGGATCTGCTGGTTGCGGGTGTCCAGCAATTCCATGGTCTTCTGCTGCACGTCCGGCTCGCGATTGACCAGCAAGCGATACGACAGCACCCGCAGGCGCAAGGTCAGCTGGGTGAACTCGTCGAGGTTCTTGATGCTTGGCACGCTGCTGGACGTGATGTCCTCGGCGGCGCCACGGATTTTGCTCATCTGGTTCAGGGCGAACACGCCGAGAATCAGCATCAGGCCGCCGATCAGGGCGAAACCGGTGAACGCCCGGGGGGCGATATTCATATTGCGAAGGGACATGGCGCGGATACCAGAAAGGGCCGCATCCATGCGGGCTGAGACTGCTGTATGGATGACTTATCGGTCATACGACTAAAGTCTTGAGGCACTGTGCGTATTTGTCGCATAGGGGCCTGAGCGACGAAGTGCAGGAACCAGATCGGCAGATCACAGTCTTTTAAACTCGCGAGAACGGTCGGCCGCCAGGAAAATCAAGGCCTTGCGCCGGTATAGCCCTGGCATCCGCAGTGACTTTTCTTTATCGTACGCGCCCTTTGAAAAACGCCTGGAAGATCAAAATGTTGGAAGCATCCCTCAGCCAATTGGAACAGCTCGTCAGCGACCTGGTGCAACAGAACCAGACCCTCGCGCAAACCAACCAGACCCTGTCCACGGAACTGGCCCAGGCCAAGGATGAAAACGAAAGCCTGCAACTGAGCCTGATGGAACAGGAAGAGAAGCATGGCGCCACCGCAGCGCGCATCCAGGCCCTGGTTGATCGCGTCAACGCAGGTCCTGTCAGCGCATGAACCACGGCACCGCAGGGGTAAAAGTCATCTCCATTCTCGGGGAGGACTATTCGATCAAGGCACCGGCCGGGGAAGAACAGACCCTGCTGGACGCCGCACTGATGCTCAAGGCCGCATTGGCCGACACCAAACGCAAATACCCGACGCTGATCGGTGACCGTTTGCTGGTGCTGGCAGCGATGAACCTGTGCTCGCAGCAGATCGAAATGAAGAAGCAGCACCAGCAGGAACTCGACCGTTACCAAGAGCAAGTCAGCGCCACGGTCGACACCATCGCCAAGACCATCAATCAGGGCTGATGGGGTTGCGCACAACCAAAGAATAGATTGTCGATCGGGTTGTATACAATCGGCACGGCTGTTGCATTGTTTCGGCACTTATTCTTTGGGGGTGCTCCATGCAGTTGTGGCGACGCAGTATTCAATGGCAGCTGATTCTCAGCATGGGCACCGCCCTGCTGGTCAGCATCCTGATCGTGGTTGGCATTTATACCTTGGTGGTCAACCGCCTCGCCCAGAGCTATCTGGTCGAACAAGCGCTGCCGTCGAGCATCGAAGCGACGCGCAACGACATCGAACGCATCCTCGTCCAGCCGCTGACCGCCGCCAAAGACATCGCCAGCAACAGCATGGTGCGCGACTGGCTGGCCTCGGGTGAAGACAGCAGCAAAACAGCGGCCTTCGCGCAGTATCTGGAAGGCATCCGCGCCGAACATAAAGCCTTCACTGCGTTGATCATCGGCAGTGACTCCAATCACTACATCACCGAAAAAGGCCTGGATCGCACGCTCAGCCGGACCAAACCAGCCGATGCCTGGTTCTATTCCTTCCTCGACAGCAACCAGCCGCGCACCCTGAACATCGACAACGATGGCGCCACTGGAGAATTGGCGCTGTTCATCGACTTGAAGGTCGAGCAGGCCGGCAAAGTGGTCGGTGTCGCCGGGCTGGGCTTGAGCATGAAAGAGCTGTCGGAGCTGATTCACAACTTCAGCTTTGGCGAGCGCGGCAAGGTCTATCTCGTGCGTTCCGACGGTTTGATCCAGGTCCATCCCGAGGCGCAGTTCAGCGGCAAGCGCACCCTCACGGAGCAAATCGGTGCGTCGGCGGCGCAAGCGGTCATGGGTCAAAAAGTCGCCACCAACAGCTCGTTCCAGCGCGATGGCGAAGACTTCCTCGCCTTCAGCCTGCCGCTGCGCGATCTGGGCTGGACGCTGGTGGCCGAAGTGCCGCAAGCGCAGATCTACGCCGAAGCCCGCAAGGCGATGTGGATGAGTGGCGGTATCGGTCTGGCGGTGGCATTGGTGTGTCTGGCGCTGGTGGTGTGGCTGGCTCAAGGGCTGGTGCGACCGATTCGTCAAGTAACAGCCGCGCTGGTAGCGATCGGTAGCGGCGGTGGAGATTTGACCCATCGGTTAGATTCCAGCCGCGCCGATGAGCTGGGCGATCTGGCGCGAGGCTTCAACCGTTTCCTCGACAGCCAGCGCGGGCTGATCGGCGAAGTCCTGACCACCAGCGAACGCTTGCGCACGGCGGTCGGCCAAGTGGCGAAGGTGGTGGAAAACACCGCCGAACGTTCCGGGCGCCAGCAGGAAATGACCGACATGGTTGCCACGGCGGTGCACGAGATGGGCCTGACCGTGCAGGAAATCGCGCAGAACGCCGGCAACGCCGCACTCGCCTCACAGACCGCCCGGGATGAAGCGCTGCAGGCGCGGGAAGTGGTTGGCGGTTCGATTCGTCATATCGAAAGCATGTCCGATGAGATTGGTGTGGCGGCGGGCGCGGTGGGTGAACTGGCGCATCAGGTGGCGTCGATCGATTCGGTGCTGGCGGTGATCCGCGGGGTGTCCGAGCAGACCAATCTGCTGGCGCTCAACGCTGCCATCGAAGCCGCGCGGGCCGGGGACATGGGTCGTGGGTTTGCCGTGGTGGCCGATGAAGTACGCACCTTGGCGCGCAGGACTCAGGCGTCTACCGACGAGATCCAACAGATGATCGGCAGCCTCAAGCAAGGCGCGGAGAATGCGGTGTCATCGATGCGTACCGGGCAGGCGGCGACCGGCACCGGGGTTGAGTCGAGTCAGCGTACCGGCGCCTCCCTGACCGCGATTACCGGGCAGGTCGAGCGCATCAGCGACATGAACCAGCAAGTGGCAACCGCGACAGAAGAACAGTCGGCGGTGACTGAAGAGATCAACCGCAACGTGCAGGGGATTTCCGATCTGGCCCGGGCCACGGCCGGAGAGGTGCGGGCGTGTCGTGAGGATTGTCAGATGTTGCAGCGGTTGGCGGATGATCTGGCGCGGCAGATGGGTGGGTTCAAGTTGAGCTGAGTGCTGAGTCTGAAAGCCCCTCACCCTAGCCCTCTCCCCGAGGGAGAGGGGACTGACCGAGCCGTCTCTCGCTATACATCGACCTGAAAACGCCGGTCGATTATGGATTCGGTAGACCTCTTTCAGGTCGATGGAGTATTCAAGCATACCCTGTTCCGCCCCCTCTCCCTCCGGGAGAGGGCTGGGGTGAGGGTTGGCTCTCAGAACCACCCATCCTGCATCGCCAGGCACGTATCATCCCGCGCCTCCAGCAACGCCAGCTCATGGTGACAGCCCGGCACTTCCCACGTCAGGAAGTACCGCGCCGCCTGCAGCTTGCCCTGATAGAAGTCAGCATCTGCCGCATTGCCTTTGGCCAGACCTTCCTCGGCGCGGATCGCCTGTTCCAGCCAGCGCCAGCCAATCACCGTGTGCCCGAATACCTTCAAGTACAGCGCCGAATTCGCCAGGCTGCTGTTGACCTTGCCCTGCGCCAGATCGGTGAGCAAACCGATGGTGACTGTTTGCAGGCGCGCTACCAGTTGCTCCAGTGGCTCACGCAGTGCGGTCAACGATTCATACGCGGTCGCGCGCTCGGCGGTGTTGGCGATCAGGCGGATCAGTTGCTTCAATCCGGCGCCGCCGTTCTGCGCCAGTTTGCGCCCGAGCAAATCCAGCGACTGGATGCCGTGGGTGCCTTCGTGGATCGGGTTCAGACGGTTGTCGCGGTAATACTGCTCAACCGGGTATTCGCGGGTGTAACCGTGGCCGCCGAGAATCTGGATCGCCAATTCGTTGGCCTTCAGGCAGAACTCCGACGGCCAGGATTTGACGATCGGCGTCAGCAGATCCAGCAACTCATGGGCCTGTTTGCGCTCGGCTTCGGTCTCCAGCGTCGTGGTGTCATCGAACAGTCGCGCCGCGTACAAACCGAGGTCAAACGCCCCTTCGACGTAGGACTTTTGCGTCAACAGCATGCGTCTGACATCGGCGTGCTGAATGATCGCCACTGGCGCGGTGGTTGGATCCTTGCTGTCCGGCACCCGCCCTTGCGGGCGTTCGCGGGCGTATTCCAGCGAATACAGGTAGCCGGCGTAACCGAGCATCACCGCGCCCATGCCGACGCCGATCCGCGCCTCGTTCATCATCTGGAACATGTAGCTCAAGCCATGATGCGGCTTGCCCACCAGATAGCCGACACACTCGCCGTTATCGCCGAAGTTCAGTGCCGTCGAGGTGGTGCCGCGCCAGCCCATCTTGTGGAACAGCCCGGCCAGCAGCACATCGTTGCGCGCACCGAGGCTGCCGTCAGCGTTGACCAGAAATTTCGGCACGATGAACAGCGAAATCCCCTTCACCCCTGGCGGTGCGTCCGGCAGCTTGGCCAGGACCATGTGCACGATGTTTTCCGACAGCGGATGATCGCCGCCGGAAATGAAGATCTTGTTGCCCTTGAGGCGATAGGTGCCGTCAGACGCCGGCTCGGCGCGGGTACGAATATCCGACAACGACGAGCCGGCGTGCGGTTCGGTCAGGGCCATGGTGCCGAAGAAACGGCCGTCGATCATCGGTTGCAGGAAGCGCTGTTTCTGCTCGTCGCTACCGAAGCTTTCGATCAGGTTGGCCGCGCCCATGGTCAGGAACGGGTAGGAAGTGGTCGCCGCGTTCGCCGCTTGAAAGTGCGCAAAACACGCTTGCGACAGCAGCGTCGGCAATTGCATGCCGCCCGCTTCGAAACTGCGCGCGGCATTCAGGAAGCCCGCCTCAAGAAACGCGTCCACCGCCGGTTTGACTTCCGGGATCAGAACCGCCTGGCCGTTCTCGTAGCGCGGCTCGTTCTCGTCGCCCTTGCGGTTGTGCGGCGCGAAGTATTTCTCGGCGATGTTGCGCGCCGTGCCGATAGCCGCATCGAACGTTTCACGGTTGTGCTCGGCAAAGCGCTCACGCCGGGTCAGGCCCTCGGCATCGAGGACTTCGTACAGCTCGAAAGCCAGATTGCGGGAACTGAGCAGCGTCTCGGACATGGCGGCCTACCTGTAAATTGGGGTTGGGCCGAGTCTAGGCGTGCTGATAAAGGCTGAACAGGATGATTGATGACGGTGATGTTGGAGCCGAGCACCGACTTAACAAACACCTTAAAACAACTGTGGGAGCGAGCCTGCTCGCGAAAGCGGTGGGTCAGGCAACATTGATGTCGACTGACACTCCTTCTTCGCGAGCAGGCTCGCTCCCACAGGGTATTGCGTAACGGGTAGCCATTGCGGCTGCCCGGTTAATCGGTTTAACCGATAGTCATCAGGCTGGCATTACCACCCGCCGCCGCCGTGTTGACGCTCAACGCGCGCTCGATCACCAGGCGCTCCAGCGCGATGTTGGTCTCGCCCTGGGACAGGCCCTGAACGCCCACGATCGCACCGGCACGCTTGGCAATCTGCTGGCAGACGCCACGCAACTGGTCGGAATGACCGTGATGCAGCACGGCATCAAACACCACTTCATCCTTGTGCCAGTCGGCAACCCGTTTGATCCGCGCCTGAACGTCCTTCGGCAGGCGTGCGAACAAGGCCTTGCTGATGTCGGATTCCGGCCATACCGCCGAACCGCCGACCGCCAATACCGCCGCCAGTTGGGTCAGCAGATCGCCTTCGACGTCCGCCAGGCACAGCACGTGTTCACGCGGCAGGATCGCGTAGCTGTTTTTCTCGCCGGTCGGGCCGGCCAGCACGCGGGTGATACCGCTTTGCGACTGCGCGGCGTATTGCACGCACAGGGTGCTCAGTTCGGCGTATTGGTTGCTCTCGGCCCAGGCCTTGAAAGCGTTCAGCGGTTTGCTCATGGCCTCACGCAGACGCACGTCCGGGGCGACGAGCGCATCACCGCGAGCGAAGGATTGTTCGATGGCGTCCGTAGGACGCGTCGACAGCAGACGATAGAGGTACAGCGGACCACCGGCTTTCGGGCCCGTACCCGACAGGCCTTCGCCGCCGAACGGCTGCACGCCGACCACGGCACCGACGATGTTGCGGTTGACGTAGACGTTACCGGCGTTGACGTTGTCGATCACCTTGGCGATGGTCTCGTCGATACGGGTGTGCACGCCGAGGGTCAGGCCATAACCGGAGGCATTGATCTGGCCGATCAACTGGTCGATGTCCTTGCGCTTGTAGCGCACCACGTGCAGCACCGGGCCGAAAATCTCGCGTTGCAACTCGTCGAAGCTTTCCAGTTCGATCAGGGTCGGCATGACGAAGGTGCCGCGTTTGACTTCTTCACTGTCGGCGATAGCCACCTGGTACACGCTGCGACCTTTGTCGCGCATGGCCTGGATGTGCTTGTCGATACCGGCCTTGGCTTCGGCGTCAATCACCGGGCCAATGTCCACGGACAGGCGCTCAGGGTTACCGAGACGGCTTTCAGCCATTGCGCCTTTGAGCATTTCGATGACGCGGTCGGCGGAATCTTCCTGCAGGCACAGCACGCGCAGGGCCGAGCAACGCTGACCGGCGCTGTCGAAGGCCGAGGACACCACGTCGATCACCACTTGTTCGGTCAGTGCCGAAGAGTCGACGATCATCGCGTTCTGCCCGCCGGTTTCAGCGATCAGCGGAATCGGACGACCCTGATTGTCGAGGCGACCGGCGATATTGCGCTGCAGCAGACGCGCGACTTCGGTGGAACCGGTGAACATCACGCCTTTGACGCGCTCATCACCGACCAGACCGGCACCGACGGTTTCACCGCGACCCGGCAGCAGTTGCAGCACGCCTTCGGGAATCCCGGCTTCCAGCAGCAAACGCACGGCTTGCGCGGCGACCAGCGGCGTCTGCTCGGCCGGTTTGGCCAGTACCGGGTTGCCGGCCGCCAGTGCGGCAGCGACCTGACCGCTGAAGATGGCCAGCGGGAAGTTCCACGGGCTGATGCACACCACCGGGCCCAGTGGGCGGTGGGCGTCATTGCTGAAATCGTTGCGCGCCTGCACCGCGTAGTAACGCAGGAAGTCGACCGCTTCACGCACTTCGGCGATGGCGTTGGCGAAGGTCTTGCCGGCTTCACGGGCCAACAGGCCCATCAGTGGCTGGATCTCGCCTTCCATCAGGTCGGCGGCACGCTCCAGAATCGCCGCGCGCTCGGCTGGCGGGGTGGCCTGCCAGATGGGCGCAGCATTCAGCGCGCACTGGATCGCGTTGTCGACGTCTTCGACGGTAGCTTCCTGCACGTGACCGACCACATCACGGTGATCCGCCGGGTTCAGCACTGGCGCCGGGGCTTCGTTGCTGGAAGTGCAACCGAGCATTGGCGCGGCTTTCCAGTTGTTGTGCGCAGTGGCGAGCAGGGCGCAGGACAGCGAGGCCAGACGATGTTCGTTGGCCATGTCGATGCCGGCGGAGTTGGCGCGCTCGGCGCCGTACAGGTCACGCGGCAGCGGAATGCGCGGGTGCGGCAGGCCGAAACCACCTTCCACAGTCGCCATCTGCTCGATCTGTGCCACCGGATCGGCCACCAGTTCCTGAATCGAAATCGACTGGTCGGCGATGCGGTTGACGAACGAGGTGTTGGCGCCGTTTTCCAGCAGACGACGCACGAGGTACGCCAGCAGGGTTTCGTGAGTACCGACCGGTGCATACACGCGGCATGGACGGTTCAACTTGCCTTCGGACACTTTGCCGACAACCTGCTCGTAGAGCGGTTCGCCCATGCCGTGCAGGCACTGGAATTCGTACTGGCCCGGGTAATAGTTCTGACCGGCAATGTGATAAATGGCCGACAGGGTGTGGGCGTTGTGCGTGGCGAACTGCGGGTAGATGACTTCCGGCACCGACAGCAGTTTGCGCGCGCAAGCGATGTAGGAAACGTCGGTGTACACCTTGCGGGTGTAGACCGGATAGCCTTCCAGGCCTTCGACCTGGGCGCGCTTGATTTCGCTGTCCCAGTACGCGCCTTTCACCAGACGGATCATCAGGCGATGACGGCTGCGGCGGGCCAGGTCGATCACGTAGTCGATCACGTACGGGCAACGCTTCTGGTAAGCCTGAATCACGAAACCGATGCCGTTCCAGCCGGTCAGTTGCGGTTCGAAGCACAGGCGCTCGAGCAGATCCAGCGACAGTTCCAGGCGGTCGGCTTCTTCGGCGTCGATGTTCAGGCCGATGTCGTATTGCTTGGCCAACAGGGTCAGCGACAGCAGGCGCGGGTACAGCTCATCCATCACGCGCTCGTACTGCGCACGGCTGTAGCGCGGGTGCAGGGCCGAGAGCTTGATGGAAATGCCCGGGCCTTCATAAATCCCACGGCCGTGGGAGGCTTTGCCGATCGAATGAATGGCTTGCTCGTACGATGCCAGGTACTTCTGCGCGTCGTGTTCGGTGAGTGCCGCTTCACCGAGCATGTCGTAGGAATAGCGGAAGCCCTTGGCTTCGAACTTGCTCGCGTTGGCCAGTGCTTCGGCGATGGTTTCGCCGGTGACGAACTGCTCGCCCATCAGACGCATGGCCATGTCGACGCCCTTGCGGATCATCGGCTCGCCGCTCTTGCCGATGATCCGGCTCAGTGACGAAGTCAGGCCGGCTTCGTTGTGGGTCGACACCAGTTTACCGGTCAGCAGCAGACCCCAGGTCGCCGCGTTGACAAACAACGACGGGCTGTTGCCCAGGTGCGGCTGCCAGTTGCCAGTGCTGATCTTGTCGCGGATCAGTGCATCGCGAGTGCCTTTGTCCGGGATGCGCAGCAGCGCTTCGGCCAGGCACATCAGTGCCACGCCTTCCTGGGACGAAAGGGAAAATTCCTGCAGCAGGCCCTGAACAATGCCTGCACGACCGCCGGCACTTTTCTGGTTACGCAGTTTTTCCGCGATGGTCGCGGCGAGTTTGTTGGTGGCTTCGGCCATCGGAGCCGGCAGGCGCGCCTGCTCGATCAGCATCGGCACCACTTCCGGCTCAGGGCGGCGGTAGGCGGCAGTGATCGAGGCGCGCAGTACCGATTGCGGCAGGATGCTTTCAGCGAATTCGAGGAAGCATTGGTGCGCGTGATCGGTGTGGACTTCACCGGCGTCGTCGCTGTCCTTGGCGGTCAAACCGTTCAGCTCGGTCAGGGTTGCACCACCCTCGAGTTTTTCCAGGTAATTGAAAATTGCCTGCTTGATCAGCCAGTGCGGTGTGCGATCAATCGAGGTCGCGGCAGCCTTCAGGCGCTCGCGGGTCGGGTCATCGAGTTTGACCCCAAGGGTGGTGGTAGCCATATTTTTATCCTCATGGTTGCCACAGTTGCGTGGCATCAGCTGGCGGCAAGATTAGCCGTGCGCCGAAAGAGGTGCAACCGGGTGCAACCCTTTTTTTGTCGGAAAAATAAACGCTTCGTCAGGAATTATTTTCTGGTACTGAAGTGCCGCTCCTGCTTGGTGCTTTTACTTCTAGCGGAGCGCCGTGACTGCGCTAAAAAGGAGCAAAAACGGCGTATTTATCGGTATATCCGACTAGGTGCAACTTAATCGCCAGAAACTGGTTGCACCTTTTTTACTTTGTTGCATAGCATTCGCGCCCAAGGTGCAACCGGGAATACCCGGTGCATCGGCTGGTGGCTTTCCTGGGGAAACATCAGTCCTAAATGCGCGGGATCCCGATTCGTCTGCCAAACATCGTCGTTTGTGTGCGATTGATCACCGCTGCTACATAAAAACAAAGCCAGGGCGTAACTTAATGAGCGTAAGCAATCCAACACTGATCACGTTCGTGATCTACATCGCAGCAATGGTGCTGATCGGCTTCATGGCCTATCGCTCCACTAACAACCTTTCTGACTACATTCTTGGCGGCCGCAGCCTCGGCAGCGTGGTGACGGCATTGTCCGCCGGTGCTTCCGACATGAGCGGCTGGTTGTTGATGGGCCTGCCAGGTGCCATCTACATGTCTGGTCTGTCCGAAAGCTGGATCGCCATCGGTCTGATCGTCGGCGCCTACCTGAACTGGCTGTTCGTCGCCGGCCGTCTGCGCGTGCAGACCGAGCACAACGGTGATGCCTTGACCCTGCCGGACTACTTCTCCAGCCGTTTCGAAGACAAAAGCGGCCTGCTGCGCATCATCTCGGCGGTGGTGATTCTGGTGTTCTTCACCATTTACTGCGCTTCCGGCATTGTGGCCGGTGCCCGTCTGTTCGAAAGCACCTTCGGCATGTCCTACGAGACGGCGCTGTGGGCCGGTGCCGCGGCGACGATTGCCTACACCTTCGTCGGCGGTTTCCTCGCGGTAAGCTGGACTGACACCGTACAAGCCACGCTGATGATCTTCGCCCTGCTGCTGACGCCGATCATCGTGCTGCTGGCCACCGGTGGCGTCGATACCACGTTCCTCGCCATCGAAGCCCAGGACCCAAGCAACTTCGACATGCTCAAGGGCACCACCTTCATCGGCATCATCTCGCTGATGGGCTGGGGTCTGGGTTACTTCGGTCAGCCGCACATCCTCGCGCGTTTCATGGCCGCTGACTCGGTGAAGTCGATTGCCAACGCCCGTCGCATCTCCATGACCTGGATGATCCTGTGCCTGGGCGGCACCGTCGCCGTGGGCTTCTTCGGCATCGCTTACTTCTCGGCGCACCCGGAAGTGGCCGGTCCGGTGACCGAGAACCACGAGCGGGTGTTCATCGAACTGGCGAAAATCCTCTTCAACCCGTGGGTCGCCGGTGTCCTGTTGTCGGCGATTCTCGCCGCGGTCATGAGCACCCTGAGTTGCCAGCTGCTGGTGTGCTCGAGCGCCCTGACTGAAGACTTCTACAAAACCTTCCTGCGCAAATCCGCCTCCCAGGTGGAACTGGTCTGGGTCGGCCGCGCGATGGTGTTGCTGGTGGCACTGATCGCTATCGCCATGGCCGCCAACCCGGAAAACCGCGTACTGGGCCTGGTGTCCTACGCCTGGGCCGGTTTCGGTGCCGCGTTCGGTCCAGTGGTGCTGATCTCGGTGATCTGGAAAGACATGACCCGCAACGGCGCACTGGCCGGCATCCTGGTCGGCGCCATCACCGTGGTGGTGTGGAAGCATTTCGAGGTGATGGGTCTGTACGAAATCATCCCGGGCTTCATCTTCGCCAGCCTGGCGATCTACATCGTCAGCAAAATGGGCGAGCCAACCAAAGGCATGGTGCAGCGCTTCGAAGCGGCGGAAAAAGATTTCCACCTGAACAAGTGATGCACTGAGCTTCGGCTCACAGAAAAACGGCCCGTTTCCTACAAGGAGGCGGGCTGTTTTTTTATGCCCGTGATTTCTCGAATCCTGTGGAGATCCAATGTGGGAGCGAGCCTGCTCGCGAATGCGATTGATCATTCAATGAATGTGTCGACTGACATGCCGCATTCGCGAGCAGGCTCGCTCCCACAGTTGTTCGGTGGTGATTTTGAGAGAGTTGTCTGTAGTCGATTGCGCCAATATCCGAAGGCTTTTTCGCCAGAAAAAGTAGGGCAAATCTGATTTTCCCGTCACCCGTCCAACACCCCTTGCCCCTCATGCAGAATCGCCCGCCCTCAATCTGCAGAGACACATCGGATGTTCGCGCCTGCCAATCAACCGCGTTTCACGTTGACCCTTGAAGGCGCCCAATTTGATCTCAAAGTCCTTGAGTTCACGGGCAAGGAAGCCATCAGCCAACCCTTTCGTTTCGAGCTGGAACTGGTCAGTGAACGGCCCGATCTGGACCTCGAGAGCCTGCTGCATCGTCAGGCGTTTCTGAGCTTCGATGCAGAAGGTTCCGGTGTCCATGGTCAGATTTATCGAGTCGGGCAGGGTGATTCCGGGAAACGTCTGACGCGCTATCACCTGAGCCTGGTACCGCGTCTGACGTACCTCGGGCATCGCATCAACCAGCGGATTTTTCAGCATCAGACGGTGCCGCAGATCGTGACGCGGATCCTCAAAGACCACGCGATCCTGCGCGACGCCTTCGAGTTTCGTCTCGGCAGTGATTACCCGGTGCGCGAATATTGCGTGCAGTACGCCGAGAGCGATCTGGCGTTCATCCAACGGCTGTGTGCCGAAGTCGGCATTCATTTCCATTTTCAGCACAGCCCCGATGGGCATCTACTTGTGTTCGGCGACGATCAAACGGTGTTCCCGCGCCTGGCCGAGCCGACGCTGTATTTGCCGGGGAGCGGCATGTCGGCTGGTGCACCCGCCATCCAGCGTTTCAATGTCCGGGTCGAAACCCGCACCAGCGTCGTCACCCGGCGCGACTACAACTTTGAAAAACCGCACTTGCAACTGCAAAGCCGCAGCGACAGCGAGCAGCGCCCGGTGCTGGAGGATTATCGTTTTCCCGGCCAGTTCAACGATCGCGAGACCGGCAAGCATCTGGCGCAGCGCACGCTTGAGCGACATGTCGCCGATTACCGTCAGGCCGAAGGCATCAGCGACGTATCTGCACTGGTGTGCGGACATTTCCTGCAACTGACCGAACACCCGCGCCGGGACTGGAATGACCTGTGGCTGCTCACCGCCATCGAACACCGTGGGCGACAGCCGCAGGTGCTGGAGGAATCGGTCACCAGCGATGGGGAAACATTCCAGGGTTACCGTAATACCTTTCTTGCTACGCCGTGGGACGTATTCTTCCGCCCGGCCCTCGGCCCGGAAAAGCCACGGATGCTTGGCTATCAACCTGCCGTCGTCACCGGGCCGCACGACGCGGAAATCCACTGCGACGAGTACGGTCGGGTCAAGGTGCAACTGGCCTGGGATCGCGACGGCGAGCTCAACGAGCATTCCAGTTGCTGGCTGCGTGTGGCAACCGGTTGGGCACATGACCACTACGGCAGCGTGCTGATCCCGCGAGTCGGCATGGAAGTGCTGGTCGGTTTCATCGACGCCGATGCCGACAAACCGTTGGTGATGGGGTGCCTGCCGAATGCCGCGACCCCGGTACCGCTGGACCTCCCGGCGGACAAGACCCGCAGCATCTTCCGCAGCCACAGCAGCCCGGGTGGCGGTGGTTACAACGAGCTGCGCATCGAGGACAAAAAGGGCGCCGAAGAAATCTACCTGCGCGCCCAGCGCAACTGGACCCAGCATGTACTGCACGACCAGCAGGTGCAGGTCGACAACCAGCGCAGCATCGTCGTCACCGGCACCGCCAAACATGAGTTGAAGGCCGACGAACAACGCATCACCCACGGCCAGCGCCAGATCGAAGTCAAACAGGACGATCACCTGACGGTGGTCGGCGATCGACATATTCGGGTGAGCAACCAGGCCACCAGCGCCAGCGCTCAAATCCACGTCAGTGCCGGGCAGCAAGTGGTGATCGACGGCGGCGCGAGCGCCACGATTCAGGCCGGTGGGCAGTGGATCAACATCGGGCCCGGCGGCATCTTCAGTAGCGTGCCGATTCAGGTCGGTGGCGCGCCGATGGCGGCAATGAGCGCGGCACCCGGTGTGCCGGGGTTGCCGGAAAAACTGGCGGCAGCGCCTGCCGCGATCCTGACTGCCGCGCAAATCATGAGCTTTAAGGGAGACGCGCCGTTCTGCGAAGAGTGTGAACGCTGCAAGGATGGTGTCTGTGCAGCCTGATCAATGGTTGAAGGATGAGCCGCTGAAATCTTCGGAGCAGTTGTTCGCGGTTTTCAGTAGCGCCAGCGCGGCAGAGCCACTGAAGGCCTGGCCTTCGAATGCGCAGATGCCGACACCGGTCTGGGCGGAAACGATTTATGCCGCGTGGGATGCGGTGATGCCCTACGTGGGAATCGTCGAAAAGGGCAGTGAGTTTCTGGATTGGGTGGCGGCCACAGAGTCTGGCGATTGGGGCTGGCTAACGGTTTCTCCGGCGAAACTTGAAGCGGTGGTCGAGCACTTTCGCAGTTTGACCCAGGTGCTGATGCCGGACGGGAAAGCCGTGTTCTTCCGGTTTTGGGATGGGCGGTATTTGTTGCCGATCCTTGAGTCGTCAGGGGTGGAAGCCGGGCAGTTGCTGCCGGTCCTCACGCGAGGCTTGATCAACGGTCAGGCCGTCGAGATCGGGGGCAGGGCGCGGGTCTCGGGGCGGGAGTTTCCTTGGTGGTCGGTGCCGGAAAAGCTGCTGGCGCAATTCGGCGATGATGCCCGGATCAACAACGCCTTGCAGTGGTTGAGCGAGGAGCAACCAGCGTTGTTCGAAGCATTCCCTGCCGATGTCTTGCGCTGCAAGGTCGTCAGGTTTTTTGCAGTTTCGGCGTCGGACGAATCGTCGGCTTCGGCGTTGCTGGACTACTTGCGGGACGAGTCAGAGTGAAATTTCCGGGCAAAGGCTTCGGACGTTTCCTGCGAGTTGCGGCGGTTTGCGTGAACTGGTGGGCGCGGAGATGCGGGGATAGTCTTTTGGCTGTCACCGCAAATTCGGTGACAGGGCGTGGAAGCCCTTTTATCGTTAGGCGCGTCAAGCTGCACCAGTCAGACGTTTTTGTCGTTTGAGTTTTTGGTGGCTGTGCGCGGGGCGCTTTCGAGTGCGCCGGGTGCCTAACGTCCCGGTCTTCCACACCTGCGTACAGCCGCCACCTAATGCGTGGAAGTGAGAGTTGGCGGCACCACCCAATACGTTAGGAGTCATTCCAGTGCCAACATTGAAACCCGATCCACCCTACGAACCCTTTATCCCCCACCCCACAAACCGCCTCATGGCGCTGACCAGCAACTGCAACGACATGCCCACCCTGTTCATCGATACGCACGCCCCGCTCGACATCCTGATGGACGCCGCCAACTACCGCATCCGCGCCGTGATTCAGGTTCTGGAAAACATGTGCATGCGCGGCTCGGTCGAGTGCGACTCGGTCATCCTCAGCGACTTCGCCCAGCTCTGCGTGATTCCGTTGCGTGATGGCTGTGATGTGTTGGATGTGATTGGCAAGCGCCTACGCACGCAGGCCTGACAGTCCCTGCAAACTCCCTGGCCAAAACAGCGAACTCAAAGGATCGCCCGCTCTATCGTTTGGTGGTCATTCCGAGATGTAGGCGTCTTGGGTCTTGATGAAGCTGTCGAAAGCCTGGGAGTTGTAAACCTCAAGGCACGCGTAAAACACAACTTTCCGATTCGAGTGCTGGCTGGCCGAGGGTGTCTGGTCGTAAGCAGTCAGTATGTAGTCTTCGGTTTCCCTGTACGGATCATGTACGACTTGCAGCGTGTCCTCATTCTGAACAACGGTGTGCAGGCCTTTGCCCATGAACGAGTAGGCTCCGGCGGACAGTTTGATGTCCTTTTCCAGTGCAGACTGTTCTTTGAATTGCGCCAGGATGCAGTGGCTCAAACCGTAGTTCTTTAGATTCTGGCGTGCTTGTTCGGTGTGTTCTTCGCCAGCGAAGGCGTGTAATGAGCCCGGCAGACACAGGAGGGCAATGATCCGGCGGTACATGATTTTCAGACTTCCTGTCAGGTGGTTGCGGCCAGTGTAACGCCTGGACCACCCACTCAGCCCCCAACCCCTGACTTGCCGCCCGGTAAAAGGTAAACTTCACGGCCCTCGCAGGAGCAGCCATGAATTATCGTCACGCCTTCCATGCCGGCAATCACGCCGATGTGTTCAAACACCTGACCTTGACCCGCCTCATCGCCCTGATGTCGCGCAAGGAACAGCCGTTTGCCTATCTCGATACGCACGCCGGTATCGGTCTGTATGACCTGCGGGGCGATCAGGCCAACCGTACCGGCGAGTACCTGGAAGGCATCGCGCGGTTGTGGGATCAGCCGGATCTGCCGGCGCTGATCGCCGACTACATGAAGGTGCTGCACGAGATGAACCCGGATGGCCAGTTGCGCTACTACCCGGGCTCGCCGGAGTTGGCGCGGCGTCTGACCCGGCCGCAGGATCGGGTGATGCTCAATGAGAAGCACCCGGAAGACGGCGTGCAGCTCAAGGAGAACATGGCCGGCGATCGTCGGGTCAAGGTGCATCTAGGCGAGGGCTGGCATGTGGCGCGGGCGATGCTGCCGGTGCAGGAGAAACGCGCGGTGATGTTGATTGATCCGCCGTTCGAACAGCTCGACGAGATGCAAAAGTGTGCGGCGTCGCTGAAAGAAGCGATTGGCCGGATGCGCCAGACCGTGGCGGCAATCTGGTATCCGGTAAAGGATCAGCGTGCGTTGCGCCGTTTCTATCAGGATCTGGCCGGTACCGGCGCGCCGAAGTTGCTGCGCGTGGAACTGCTGGTGCATCCGCTGGACACGCCGAACAGCCTGAACGGCTCCGGCATGGCGATTGCCAATCCGCCGTGGGGGCTGGAAGAAGAATTGCGCGAGTTGTTGCCGTGGTTGTCGAAGAAGCTTGGGCAGACTCAGGGTGGATGGCAGATGGATTGGTTGATTGCCGAGAGCTGATCAACGGCAAGATCAAAAGATCGCAGCCTGCGGCAGCTCCTACAGGATTTAGTGTCGTCCACCAATGTGCGGACGATCACTGATTTTCTGCAGGCGCTGCCGAAGGCTGCGATCTTTTGCTTTTAAGGGTCAGTTACCCGCCAGGCTCGGTGGCATGCACACGCCGGTGCCGCCGATCCCGCAATAACCTTCAGGGTTTTTCGCCAGGTATTGCTGGTGATAGGCCTCGGCGAAATACACGGTCGGCGCCTGTTCGATTTCGGTGCTGATTTCGCCCAGGCCTGCCTTCGACAGTTCAGCCTGATACACCGCTTTGCTCTTCAGCGCCGCGTCCAGTTGCTCTGGCGAGGTCGCGTAGATCACCGAGCGGTATTGAGTGCCGATGTCATTGCCCTGACGCATGCCTTGAGTCGGGTTATGCAGTTCCCAGAACATCGCCAGCAGCTCTTCGTAGCTGACCTTGGCTTTGTCATACACCACCAGCACCACTTCGGCGTGGCCGGTCAGGCCCGAGCACACTTCTTCGTAAGTCGGGTTCGGCGTGTAGCCGCCAGCGTAACCGACCACGGTGCTGACCACGCCTTCGCGCTGCCAGAAACGGCGCTCCGCGCCCCAGAAGCAACCCAGACCGAAGATCGCGAAGTCGACGTCCTGGAAAAACGGGCCGAGCAACGGGGTTTCTTCGAAGACGAAATGCTTTTCAGGCAGGGCCATCGCGGTTTCGCGGCCGGGTAGAGCTTGGTCTTTGGTCGGTAGCACGTTTTTGTTCACCAGAATTTCCGAGCGCAGAACCATGATCGTTCCTCTCAGTCAGGATGGGATGTAAAAAATCAGACCGCCAGTGTGCCGAATGATGCCGGATTTCGCACTATTCAATGTAGGAGCTGCCGCAGGCTGCTCCTACATGAAAGGGCGGCGAGGGCTACAGGCAGAGCGGGCCGCGCGGGTAGCGCTTGAGCGCCTGAATCAGCTCGCCGCCGGGGATCGGCCGGTCGAACAGGTAGCCCTGGCCGACGTCGCAACGGTGGCGACGCAGGAACGCCAGCTGCTCGGCGGTCTCGATGCCTTCGGCCACGACCTTGAGCTTCAGGTTGTGCGCCATGGCGATCACCGCGGAGGTGATTTCCATGTCGTCCTGGTTGTCGGGGATTTCGTGGATGAAGCTGCGATCGATCTTGATGATGTCGATCGGGAATTTCTTCAGGTAACTGAGCGACGAGTAACCGGTACCGAAGTCGTCCATGGCCAGGGTCAGGCCCAGGCGCTTGAGCTGATCGAGCTGCAAGTGCGTATCTTCGGTGGCTTCCAGCAGCAGGCCTTCGGTCAGCTCCAGTTCGAGCAGACTGGCCGGCAGCGCTTCTTCCTTGAGGATGTTGGCGATGGACGCGACCAGGTCGGGATCGGAGAATTGCTTGGGTGACAGGTTGATCGCCACTTGCAGGTTGCCCATGCCCGCGGCGGTCAGCGCTTTGCTCATGCGGCAGGCCTGGCGGGCAATCCACTTGCCGATCGGAATGATCAGGCCGGTTTCTTCGGCAACGCTGATGAACTGATCCGGGCGGATCATTCCGCGCTCCGGGTGGTTCCAGCGCAGCAGTGCTTCCATGCCCAGCAGGCGACCGCTGCGCAGGCAAAGCTTGGGCTGGTAGAACACGTCCAGCTCGTTCTGGGTCAGGGCGCGGCGCAGGTTGTTCTCGACGAACAGCTTGTAGCTGGCCTCGGCATTCAGCGCCTCGGTGAAGACTTGCACCTGGTGTTTGCCGTTGGCCTTGGCCTTGTGCAGCGCGAGGCCGGCGTTGCGCATCAGGGTTTGCGGATCGCGTCCGTGCAGAGGCGCGCAGGCCAGGCCCACGGAGCCGGTGACGCTGATCAACTGGTTGTCGACGAACATCGGTTTGTCGAGGGTCGCCAGCAACTGGTTGGCGATCTGCTGGCCGGTGGCGAGATCCGTGTCGTCGAGCAGTACGGCGAACTCGTTACTGGCGAACCGCGCGAGGCTGCCGCTCGGGCTGAGGCTGTTGCGCAGGCGCCGGGCGAGGCTGATCAACAACTTGTCACCGGTCTGGTGACCGAGGCTGTCGTTGATCCGCTTGAAGTTGTCGATGTCCACCAGCAGCAGGCTGATCGGCGTATCGCTATCGCGGGCGAAGCGCTCGTCCAGATTGCGGATAAACGCCGGACGGTTGCCGAGGTTGGTCAGATTGTCGGTGTACGCCAGACGCTCGATGCGCTGCTGCGCCAGTTTGGTCTGGGTGATGTCTTCGTAGATGCCGATGTAGTGCGTCAGTTCGCGGTTGTCGCCATACACCTTGGAGATCGACAACTGGCCCCAGTACGGTTCGAGGTTCTTGCGCCGGCTTTTGAATTCGCCCTGCCAGCTGTTGCTCTTGGCCAGCGCCGACGGCGCGTCAAACAGCAGCTCGCTGAGGTTTTCCAAGGCCGGCAGTTCCGACAGGCGCTGGCCGTGGACTTCCTCGGTGGAGTACTGGGTGATCGCGGTGAAACTCGGGTTGACGTACTCGACCACGCCGTCGCAATTGACCAGCAGAAAGGCGTTGGCGCTTTGCTCCACTGCGCGCTGGAACAGGTGCAGGGCGCTGGTGGCGGTGCGGCGGTTGTGGTTGTTGATGACTTGGGCGAATTGATCCGCCAGCTCACCGGCAAAGGCGATTTCATCGGACTGCCAGGCGCGGGTCACGCCAGTCTGCTCCAGACAGAGCACGCCGACCACTTGGCCGTCGACGCGGATGCTGGCGTCGAGCATCGCGTTGACGTCGCGCGGGCGCAGGGCCTCAGCCATCTCGCGGGTGCGCGGGTCGCGCATCGCATTGTGCGCGTCGATGGCGCGGCTGCCGTGCAGCGCTTCCATGTAGTCGGGGAAGCCGCTGATGTCGATCACCTCCGGCAGGAGGTATTCCTGCGTTGCGCGGTGATACGCGGAAATTGGCACCAGCAGATTGCCTTCGAGGTTCCACAGGCTGGCGCAGTCGATTTCATAGATGTCGCAGGCGCAGCGGGTGATCAGTTCGGCGGCTTCCTGCAGCGAGTTGTGGCTGCTGTAGCGCTGGCGGGCGAGCAGCAGAATCAGATCCTGCTGGGCGCGCACCCGATCAAGGTGCTGCAGTTGTTCTTGCTGGGCGCGCTGGTTGAGTTCGAGAGCGATCTGCAGGCGCGAGTTCTGGGTTTCGAGGTCGACCGAGGGCAACGCGGGCGCTTCGTCGAAGACATCATCGACCGCCAGCAAATAACCGCGCAGCAAGTGCCGATTGTGCTGCTTATAAGCTTCGCCGAGCTCGAGGATGCTCAACACGCCGGCGGCGGTGTGCAAGGTGTAACGCACCAGATAATGCGGGCTGTCGCGCAGTTGCTGCTGGATCGCGTCGTGCAACTGATAGCGCGCTTCCGGCTCCATCAGACTGGCATACGGTGAACCGACCAGTGCACAGAGCTCGACTGCCGGCTGGCCGAACTGGCGTTCGCAGTTGGGATCGAGAAACAGCATCGCCCAACTGGCTTCATTCAAGCGCTCGAAACGCAGCATGCCGAGCCGCGAGGGCACAGGCAACTGCGTCACTACCTCGGCCGCCATACGGCTGGCGGCATCGGGTTGGCTCTTCATGAAGGAACTCGCTTGGAAATATGCTGAACGCGCCGGGCTCGCGCCCTCTTTACTGTTGCCTGCGGCAAGGTTGCATCATTGCGGCACCGACTGACAAGAGAGATGAAGGCCAAGTGCTATAAGAATGTGTCGGCCGCTCAGAGCATTTCTCCAGTAGGTGGTTGAAAAGAGCGAAAGATCGCAGTCTGCGGCAGCTCCTACAGGGGATGCATGCCAATGCAAGAGCTGCAGAAGGCTGCGATCTTTCAAGATTTCAACGTAATTTCAGGCTGATCAATTGCAGCTTCTTGCCATCACGATCATGGTAATTGACCAGAATCTGATCAGTCTCGACGACTACATGGGCGAAGTTGTCTTCGCTGATGACCGGGCTGGTCAACTCATGCTGATAATCACCCGTCGCCGTGCGCGCCAGCGGTCGATCGAGGATGAACGTTGACGCCTTGGCATAGGGCAACAGCTTGCTGTTGCACAGCGGCGAGGAAACGATGGTGTGGACTTCGAAATCCGGGTCTTCACTATGCGTCAGGCGCGAGGTCAGCGAGCCATGCACATCGCCCGAGACAAACACGACATTCCTGATGCGTCGGGTGCGGATGGTTTCCAGCAGGCGCAGGCGCTGCTCCGGGAAAGCTTTCCAGGCGTCGTCGCCCAGCAGTTGGCGATCCGGGTAGAACATTACGCTGGTCACGACGAATTTCACCCGCGCTGGACTATTGATCAGCCATGCGATCAATGCCTGTTCCTGCGCCTCATCAAGTATGCGGCGATCATCGGCTGACAGGTTGCGGCGGGTGCGGCTGTCGGTCACAAACCATTCGATATCACCGTCACTGAATTGATACCAGTAGTGCTCGAGTTTTGCCCGATTCACCTTTTCGTTAGTTGTAAGTTCATGCGCCGGGCTGTGGCTGACTTGATAGATTTCATAGGCGGCCATGGCGTTGCGATATAGCACTTGATCTGATTGTTCGGCATTCGCTGGCCAATTGTCTTCGATTTCGTGATCATCCAGGATCATGTAAGTCGACGTGCCGGACATCAAACGCTGAATGTTCGGCTGAGAGAAGGCCGCACGGTACTTGCTGAGGATGTCCTTATATTCACGATCAGGTGCAAACAGATTAAGGTCGTCGACATAAATCTGATCACCCGTCATCAGGGTGGCACTGATCGGCGGCTGCGCACCTTCGATCAATTGATTGATGGAGGCAAAGATCCGGTCACCCAGATGGGGCAGCACCGGCAGCCCCGCCGTCATGCGCAAATAGCGGCAAGAGCCGACGATATAGGCCTTTGGCTGCAGGGCATTGCTTGAGCGGGTACGCAATCGATAGATTTCCCGCGGCCACTGCAGCGGCAGTTCGGCGACACTGTCCATTGTATGGACCGGATTCATCGGGCTGAACCAGCCGGTCTGGTATTCATATTCGGTGTCACTGCTCAAGTTGTTGAGGGTGAACACTTCGGTCATGTCGCGCAGCGCACTGGGTTCGGCGAAAGTACTAGCTGACCACTGTTGTGTTCCAGACTTCCGATAGCGAATGGCGGAAAATACCGGTGCGTTGCCTTGCTTGTCGGCGCGCATGAATATATGCGCGTGATGAGTTGTCGTGTGGCCGATAATCGGGCCAATAGTTGGCTTGAACATATTCGAGTCCGTTCGAGTAAGTTTCGTTTTTTATAAATAACGCAGGAAAATCGTTATTTAATCCGAGGGCAGAGATTAGTTGCCTGTCGATGAAAAATATCGAGACGAATTCGACTGCAGTCGTAGTTCAAGTAAACCCAACTTGTAGGAAGAGCCGCTGCACTTTTCTCAGGGCAAAAAAAAGCCCCGTCAAACTGACGGGGTTGAGGTACGAGCGTGTGGCGCTCGAAAACGTGGAACGCAGTCGGCCCTCCGTTGCCGGAGGGCCGAACCGCTTTACAGCAGGATGGTGCGGATGTCGCCCAGCAGGCTGCCCAGACGCTGGGTGAAGCGTGCAGCAGCGGCGCCGTTGATCACACGGTGATCGTAGGACAGCGACAGTGGCAGCATCAGTTTCGGCTGGAAGGCTTTGCCGTCCCAGACTGGCTGGATGGTTGCCTTGGAAACACCGAGGATCGCCACTTCCGGCGCGTTGACGATCGGCGTGAAACCGGTGCCGCCAATGTGACCGAGGCTGGAAATGGTGAAGCAGGCGCCTTGCATCTCGTCCGAAGAGAGCTTCTTGGTACGGGCTTTTTCAGCCAGCGAAGCAGCTTCTGCGGCCAGTTGCAGCAGGCTCTTCTGGTCGACGTTCTTGATGACCGGCACCAGCAGGCCATCCGGGGTGTCGACCGCGAAACCGATGTTGACGTACTTCTTGCGAATGATCGCCTTGCCGCTTGGTGCCAGCGAACTGTTGAAGTCCGGCAGTTCCTTGAGCAGGTGCGCGCAGGTCTTGAGCAGCAGCGGCAGGATGGTCAGCTTGACGCCGGCCTTCTCCGCGACGGCTTTCTGCGCAACACGGAAGGCTTCCAGCTCGGTGATGTCCGCCGAGTCGAATTGCGTCACGTGCGGCACGTTCAGCCAGCTGCGGTGCAGGTTGGCCGCGCCGACCTGCATCAGACGGGTCATCGGCACTTCTTCGATTTCGCCGAAGCGGCTGAAGTCCACCACCGGGATCGGCGGGATGCCCGCGCCGCCGGTTGCGCCGCCAGCAGCTGGCGCTTCCTTGGCCTTCTGCATCATCGCCTTGACGTAAACCTGCACGTCTTCCTTGAGGATGCGACCGTGCGGACCGCTGGCGCCAACAGCGCTCAGCTCGACGCCGAACTCACGGGCCAGTTGACGCACGGCCGGGCCGGCGTGAACTTTGGCACCAGGCTTGGCCGGCGCAGCAACCGGAGCGGCAGCAGCAGGGGCAGCGGCAGCCGGAGCAGCAGCGGCCGGTGCCGGAGCGCTTGGCGCAGCGGCAGCTGGAGCCGGGGCAGCAGCCGGGGCCGCACCTTTGACTTTCAGCTTGAGGATCAGATCGCCGGTGCCGACTTCGTCGTCCAGCTTGATCGAAACGCTTTCCACCACGCCCGCGGCAGGCGACGGGATTTCCATGCTCGCCTTGTCGGATTCGAGGGTGATCAGCGACTGGTCGGCTTCAACGCTGTCGCCAGCCTTGACCAGCACTTCGATGATCTTGGCCTTGCCGGCCGAACCGATGTCCGGAACGTGGATGTCCTGAACGCTGTCGGCGACCGGGGCGGCTGGAGCGGCAGCCGGAGCAGGCGCAGCGGCAGCGGCCGGCGCAGCAGCCTGAGCCGGAGCGGCCGCAGCCGGGGACGCAGCACCCGCCACTTCCAGATCCAGAATCAGGTCGCCAGTGCCGACTTCGTCGTTGAGCTTGACGCTGATGGCCTTGACCACGCCCGCGGCAGGCGACGGGATTTCCATGCTCGCCTTGTCGGATTCGAGAGTGATCAAAGATTGATCAGCCTCGACCTTGTCGCCAACCTTGACCTGGATCTCGATGATCTGGGCCTTACCCGACGAACCGATGTCCGGCACGTGCACTTGCTGCACCGAAGCGGCAGCAGGGGCAGCGGCTGGCGCGGCAGCAGCAGGAGCGGCAGCAGCCGGTTTTTCTTCGGCTTTGGCCGGTGCAGCAGCAGGCGCAGGTGCCGCTTGCGCGGCGCCCTCGACTTCCAGCTCAAGCAGTTCGTCGCCTTCTTTCAGGCGGTCGCCCAGCTTCACTTTCAGGCTCTTGATGACGCCGGCTTTCGGAGCCGGCACTTCCATGCTGGCCTTGTCCGATTCCAGCGTCAGGATGCTCTGGTCGGCTTCGATACGGTCGCCGACCTTTACAAACAGTTCAATTACTTCACCTTCACCGCTGCCGATGTCAGGTACGCGAATGAGTTCGCTCACAAAATGTCTCCTCAGCAGTCCAGTGGGTTGCGTTTTTCCGGGTCGATGCCGAACTTGACGATGGCCTCGGCCACCACTTTAGGTTCGATATCACCACGGTCAGCCAGTGCTTCCAGGGCTGCCAACACCACGAAATGACGGTCGACTTCGAAGAAATGACGCAGTTTCTTGCGGCTGTCGCTGCGGCCGAAACCGTCGGTGCCCAGGACTTTGAATTCCTTGGACGGTACCCACTGACGGATCTGCTCGGCGAACAGTTTCATGTAGTCGGTAGAGGCGATCACCGGACCCTTACGGCCGCTCAGGCACTCTTCAACGTAGCTCTGCTTGGGCTTCTGGCCAGGCTTCAGACGGTTGCTGCGCTCTACGGCCAGGCCGTCGCGACGCAGTTCGTTGAAGCTGGTGACGCTCCATACGTCGGCGCCGATGTTGAACTCTTCACGCAGAATCTTCGCCGCTTCACGCACTTCACGCAGGATGGTACCGGAGCCCATCAGTTGCACGTGATGCGCTGCATCGCGGGTGTCTTCTTCGAGCAGGTACATGCCTTTCTTGATGCCTTCTTCGGCACCGGCCGGCATGGCTGGCTGCTGGTACGACTCGTTCATCACGGTGATGTAGTAGAAGATGTCCTGTTGTTCTTCGGTCATCTTCTTCATGCCGTCCTGAATGATCACCGCCAGCTCGTAGCCGTAGGTCGGATCGTAGGTGCGGCAGTTCGGGATGGTCGCGGCCAGCAGGTGGCTGTGACCGTCTTCGTGCTGCAGGCCTTCACCGTTCAGGGTGGTACGGCCGGCGGTGCCGCCGATCAGGAAGCCACGGGTACGGCTGTCGCCAGCGGCCCACGCCAGGTCACCGATACGCTGGAAGCCGAACATCGAGTAGAAGATGTAGAACGGCAGCATCGGCTGGTTGTGGCTGGAGTACGAAGTACCGGCAGCGATGAAGGAGCTCATGGCGCCTGCTTCGTTGATGCCTTCTTCAAGGATCTGACCTTTCTGGTCTTCCTTGTAGAACATCACCTGGTCTTTATCGACTGGCTCGTAGAGCTGGCCGACGGAGGAGTAGATGCCCAACTGACGGAACATGCCTTCCATACCGAAGGTACGGGCTTCGTCCGGGATGATCGGCACGATGCGCGGGCCGATTTCCTTGTCCTTGACCAGTTGCGCGAGGATCCGCACGAAGGCCATGGTGGTGGAAATTTCACGGTCGCCCGAACCATCGAGGATGGCTTTCAGGGTGTCCAGGTCCGGGGTCGGTACGCTGAAGCTCTGCGCGCGGCGCTGCGGTACGAAACCGCCCAGTGCGGCACGGCGCTCGCTCAGGTAGCGGGCTTCGGCGCTGTTTGGCTCTGGCTTGAAGAACGGCAGGTTCTCCAGCTCTTCGTCCTTGACCGGGATGTCGAAGCGGTCGCGGAACAGCTTCAGGCTGTCGACGTCGACTTTCTTGGTGTTGTGCGCGGTGTTTTTCGCTTCGCCGGCACCGGTGCCATAACCCTTGATGGTCTTGGCCAGGATGACGGTAGGTTGTTCTTTGTGGTTGACCGCTTCGTGGTACGCCGCGTAGACCTTGTACGGGTCGTGGCCGCCACGGTTGAGTTTCCAGATCTCGTCGTCGGACAGGTCGGCAACCATCGCCTTGAGTTCAGGCGTGTTGAAGAAGTGCTCGCGAACGAACGCGCCGTCTTTGGCTTTGTAGTTCTGGTACTCGCCGTCGATGACTTCGTCCATGCGACGTTGCAGGATGCCGTCGACGTCCTTGGCCAGCAGTGGATCCCAGAAACGGCCCCAGATGACTTTGGTCACGTTCCACTGTGCACCGCGGAACACGCCTTCGAGTTCCTGGATGATCTTGCCGTTACCGCGAACCGGGCCGTCGAGGCGCTGCAGGTTGCAGTTGATGACGAAGATCAGGTTGTCCAGCTTCTCGCGGCCGGCCAGGGAGATCGCGCCCAGGGATTCCGGCTCGTCGCACTCGCCGTCGCCCAGGAAGCACCAGACTTTCTGTTTGCCCGGCTGGATGAAACCGCGGTGTTCCAGGTACTTCATGAAGCGTGCCTGGTAGATCGCCTGGATCGGACCCAGACCCATGGATACGGTCGGGAACTGCCAGAAGTCAGGCATCAGCCAAGGGTGCGGATAGGACGACAGGCCCTGACCGTCGACTTCCTGGCGGAAGTTGTTCATCTGGTCTTCGGTGATGCGGCCTTCCATGAACGCACGGGCGTAAACGCCTGGCGAGGTGTGGCCCTGGAAGTAGATCAGGTCGCCGCCGTGTTCGTCGGTCGGGGCCTGGAAGAAGTAGTTGAAGCCGATGTCATACAGGGTCGCGCTGGAAGCGAAGCTGGAGATGTGACCACCCAGGTCAGAATCTTTCAGGTTCGTACGCATTACCATGGCCATCGCGTTCCAGCGCACCAGCGAGCGAATGCGGCGTTCCATGAACAGGTCGCCAGGCATGCGTGCTTCGTGGGTTACCGGGATGGTGTTGCGGTAAGGCGTGGTGATCGCGTAAGGGAGCTGCGAACCGCTGCGGGTCGCCAGTTCACCCATACGGGTCATCAGATAGTGAGCACGGTCTTCGCCTTCTTTGTCGAGAACCGATTCCAGGGCGTCCAGCCATTCCTGGGTTTCGACGGGATCGAGGTCTTGCATGGCTTGCTCCAGGGCGGAAAGGCTTCCAGAATCGGTTGCCTGAGTTTGCGACTGGCCTTGTGGGCAGACGATTTAAAATTCTTGGATTGCCGACAGGTTGTTCCGGCGGCGTGTAGTTTTACTACAAATCTTTGAGCATTTCAGCCTTTCGCCTGTATAGACGAGTAGTAAAACTACAGAGGAAAGGCTTGTGGCCTCCGACTGCGTTGTGAGAATAATCGTTAAGGTTGGTCGATTACCATCCGAAAAAGGTGAAAGTTTGATGCTGGATGCCAAAGAAGAAGAAATTTCAGCTATTTCTAACTTTTGTTCGACAGTCCTTCACGTAGCGGGTTTTCATCAAACACTACAAGCGGCCATTTACACGCCGATCAAGGATAGACCATGACCCTGCCCGTGCTTGCCGAACTCCCCGCCATTCTCCTGCCGTTGGTCACTCGATCCGAGCAGTCGTTCCGTACGGCCGTCGCCGCGCTGGAAGACGATCACGGCTTCTCCAACTGGACCCCGGAACGCTGGGCGCAATTCGCCCGCGTCAGTGCCGGCAGCGATTTCGTTATTGAACAGAGCGTTCGTGACCCTTTGATGTTGTTGTCACTGGTGCAGTCCGGCGAACTCGACCGGCCGTTCGCACCGGGTGAATTGTGCGCGCAGATTGCCGCCGCCGTGAACACCGCGCAAAGCGAAGACGAACTCGGGCGCGTCCTGCGCCGCCAGCGCGCACGCCATCAAGTGCGGATCATCTGGCGTGACTTGAACCGCCAGGCCGATCTGGTACAGACCTGCCGCGATCTTTCAGACATGGCCGACGCCACCATCGATCAGGCTTATCAATGGCTGTACAGCCGCCATTGCCAGCAGTTCGGCACGCCGACCGGTCGGCGCAGCGGTCTGCCGCAGCAGATGGTCATCCTCGGCATGGGCAAGCTCGGCGCGGTGGAGCTGAACCTGTCGTCGGACATCGACCTGATCTTTGCCTACCCCGAGGGCGGCGAAACCGTCGGCGTGAAACGCGCGCTGGATAATCAGGAATTCTTCATTCGCCTCGGTCAGCGCCTGATCAAGGCCCTCGACCCGATGACCGTCGACGGCTTCGTGTTCCGCGTCGACATGCGCCTGCGCCCGTACGGTTCGTCCGGCGCGCTGGTGCTGAGCTTCAATGCGCTGGAGCAGTATTACCAGGATCAGGGCCGCGACTGGGAACGCTACGCGATGATCAAGGCGCGGGTGGTGGCCGGCGATCAGACTGCTGGCGCGCAGTTGCTCGACATGCTGCGCCCCTTCGTCTATCGGCGTTATCTGGATTTCTCGGCGATCGAAGCGCTGCGCACCATGAAGCAGTTGATCCAGCAAGAAGTGCGGCGCAAGGGCATGGCCGACAACATCAAGCTGGGTTCCGGCGGCATCCGCGAAGTCGAGTTCATCGCCCAGGCTTTCCAGTTAATCCACGGCGGGCGCGACCTGAGTCTGCAGCAGCGTCCTCTATTAAAGGTATTGAGCACGCTGGAAGGGCAAGGCTATCTGCCGCCGGCAGTGATCAGTGAATTGCGCGAAGGCTATGAATTTTTGCGTTACACCGAGCATGCGATCCAGGCGATTGCCGATCGCCAGACCCAGATGTTGCCGGACGGCGCTCAGGATCAGGCGCGGATCGCGTTCATGCTTGGTTTCGCCGATTGGCATGCCTTCCACGAAAAGCTGATGTTCTGGCGTGGTCGGGTGGCCTGGCACTTTGCGCAGGTGATCGCCGATCCCGATGAAGAAGAGGGCGCCGACTGCGAAGTGGTGGTGGGCGGTGAGTGGTTGCCGCTGTGGGAAGAGGCGCAGGATGAAGAGGCCGCTTGCCGGCAGCTCGAAGAGGGCGGTTTCGCCGATGCGACCAAGGCCCTGAAAGCGCTGGCGAGCCTGCGCGGCAGTCCGCAATTGCGCGCGATGCAGCGGCTGGGTCGCGAGCGTCTTGATGCGTTTATCCCGCGCCTGCTGGCCCAGGCGGTGGAGCATGACAACCCGGATCTGGTGCTGGAACGGGTGCTGCCACTGGTCGAAGCCGTGGCCCGACGTTCGGCTTATTTAGTGTTGCTGACGGAAAACCCCGGCGCCCTGCGGCGCTTGCTGACGCTGTGCGCGGCCAGTCCGTGGATTGCTGAGCAGATCACCCGTTTTCCATTGCTGCTCGACGAGTTGCTCAATGAAGGTCGCCTGTTCAAGCCGCCACTGGCGCCGGAACTGGCCGCCGAGCTGCGCGAACGGCTGACGCGGATTCCCGAAGACGACCTCGAACAGCAGATGGAGGCGCTGCGTCACTTCAAACTCGCGCACCGTTTGCGGGTTGCCGCGTCGGAAATCGCCGGCAGCCTGCCGTTGATGAAAGTCAGCGATTACCTGACCTGGCTGGCCGAAGCGATTCTCGAGCAAGTGCTGGCGCTGGCCTGGCGCCAGACCGTGGCCAAGTACGGCACGCCGCTGCGCACCGATGGCAGTTTGTGCGATCCGGGCTTCATCATTGTCGGTTATGGGAAAGTCGGCGGGCTGGAACTGGGGCATGGTTCGGACCTGGATCTGGTGTTCATCCATGACGGCGATCCGCAGGCGGAAACCGATGGGCCGAAGCCAATTGATGGCGCGCAGTTCTTCACCCGGCTGGGGCAGAGGATCATTCACTTGCTGACGGCGCAGACCAACTCTGGTCAGCTGTACGAAGTGGACATGCGTTTGCGCCCGTCCGGCGCGTCGGGGCTGTTGGTCAGTTCACTCGGTGCCTTCGAGCGCTATCAGGAAAATGAAGCCTGGACGTGGGAGCATCAGGCGCTGGTGCGGGCGCGGGTGTTGGTGGGCAGTCAGGATGTCGGCCAGGCCTTCGAGAAAGTCCGCGCGCAGGTTTTGGGCAAAGCGCGGGATCTGGCGAAATTGCAACAGGAAGTCAGCGAGATGCGCGCCAAGATGCGCGACAACCTCGGCACCAAGGGCACCGCAGCCGGTACGGCGGCTAATGCCTTCGAGGCCACGGCGCCGTTCGACCTCAAGCAGGACGCCGGAGGTATCGTCGATATTGAATTTATGGTGCAATACGCGGCCCTGGCGTGGTCGCACAGCCACCCGCCATTGCTGCGCTGGACCGATAACATCCGCATTCTGGAAGAGCTGGAACACGAAGGGCTGATGCCCGCCGAAGACGCCAGCCTGTTGCGCGAAGCCTATAAGGCTTACCGCTCCGCCGCCCACCGGCAGGCCTTGCAGAAGGACGCCGGGGTGATTGCAGGCGACCAGTTTGTCGAGGAACGCCGGCAGGTATTGCGGATCTGGAAAGAGCTGGGGCTAAGCTGAAACGCGCCAGTGAAGGCAATGAGATTCAAAAGGTGGGAGCGAGCCTGCTCGCGAATGCGGAGTGTCAGTCAATATCAATGCTGAATGATTCGGCCCCTTCGCGAGCAGGCTCGCTCCCACAGTGATCTGCGGTGAGTCGCAGATATGTGAACAGATGCAAAACCATGTAGGAGCGAGCCTGCTCGCGATAGCGGAGTGACAGTCGACAGTCATGTTGAAGTTAATGACCCATCGCAAGCAGCGCCGCTCCCTCAGTGATTCTCGAGGCGGGGAGGCGTAAATGCCTCCCCGGTTCGTTTATGGAAACCACATGAATATTCTGATCGTTGGGCCCAGTTGGGTCGGTGACATGGTGATGGCGCAGACACTGTTTCAGTGTCTCAAACAGCGCCACCCGCAATGCGAAATCGACGTGCTGGCCCCCGAGTGGAGCCGGCCGATCCTTGAACGCATGCCCGAAGTGCGCAAGGCCTTGAGCTTTCCGCTCGGCCATGGCGCGCTGGAACTGGCGACGCGTCGGCGCATCGGCAAATCCCTGGCCGGCCAGTACGATCAGGCGATCCTGCTGCCGAATTCGCTGAAGTCGGCGCTGGTGCCTTTTTTTGCTGGCATCAAGCAACGCACCGGCTGGCGCGGCGAATTCCGCTACGGCCTGCTCAATGACGTGCGCACGCTGGATAAAGAACGTTATCCGCTGATGATCGAGCGCTTCATGGCCCTGGCTTACGAGCCGAACGCCGAGCTGCCGAAACCGTATCCACGTCCGAGCCTGCAAATCGATCCGGTGACCCGCGAAGCGGCACTGGCCAAGTTCGGCCTGACCCTCGACCGTCCGGTGTTGGCGCTGTGCCCCGGTGCCGAATTCGGCGAGTCCAAGCGCTGGCCGTCCGAGCATTACGCCAAGGTCGCCGAAGCGCGGATTCGCGAAGGCTGGCAGGTGTGGCTGTTCGGCTCGAAAAACGACCACGCGGTAGGCGAAGACATTCGCGCACGGCTGATTCCCGGCCTGCGTGAAGAATCGGTCAACCTCAGCGGCGGCACCTCGCTGGCTGAGGCCATCGACCTGCTGTCCTGTGCCGATTCGGTGGTGTCCAACGACTCCGGCCTGATGCACGTGGCGGCGGCGTTGAACCGTCCATTGGTGGCGGTCTACGGCTCGACGTCGCCGGGTTTCACCCCGCCGCTGGCCGAGCACGTGGAAATCGTTCGGCTGGGTCTCGATTGCAGCCCGTGCTTCGACCGTACCTGCCGGTTCGGCCATTACAACTGCCTGCGCCAGCTGATGCCGGACGCGGTCAACGATGCCTTGCAGAAATTGCAGGGCACTGTGGTCGAGGTTCATTAAGTTGCGGGTATTGCTGATCAAGACTTCATCGCTGGGCGACGTGATTCACGCGTTGCCGGCGCTGACCGACGCGGCCCGGGCCATCCCCGGGATCAAGTTCGACTGGGTGGTGGAAGAAGGCTTCGCCGAAATTCCGACCTGGCACCCGGCCGTCGGCAAGGTGATTCCGGTGGCGATCCGTCGTTGGCGCAAGAACCTCTGGCAGACCATCAAGAGCGGCGAGTGGAAGCGCTTCAAGCAAAGCGTGCGTGCCAGCCAATACGATCTGGTGATCGACGCTCAGGGTCTGTTGAAAAGTGCCTGGCTGACGCGCTACGTCAAAGCCCCGGTGGCCGGCCTCGACAAAGGCTCGGCGCGCGAGCCGATCGCCGCACGTTTCTACGACCGCAAGCTGGCGGTGGCCCGTGGGCAGCATGCGGTCGAACGGGTGCGTCAGTTGTTCGCTATCGCCCTCGGCTATGACCTGCCCAAAGGGCTGGGCGACTACGGCCTCAACGTCGAGCGTCTGGTGGAATTGCCACGCAAGAGTGCGTTCGTGGTGTTCCTGCATGGCACCACGTGGGACACCAAGCACTGGCCGGAAGCCTACTGGCGCGAGCTGACAGAGCGCGTCGGCTATCTGGGCGTCGGGGTCAAACTGCCGTGGGGCAACCCGCTGGAGAAGGCCCGTGCCGAACGGATTGCCGCCGGTTTCAAGCACGCCGAAGTGCTACCGAGGCTGAATCTGGCCGGGGTCGGCAAAGTGCTGGCTGGCGCCCAGGCTTGCGTTGCGGTGGACACCGGTCTCGGCCACCTTGCAGCCGCGCTGGATGTGCCGACGATTTCGCTGTTCGGCCCGACCAATCCGGGCCTGACTGGCGCCTACGGCAAGGTGCAGATTCACATGGCCAGTGATTTCCCCTGCGCCCCTTGCCTGCAAAAGAAATGCACGTATCAACCGACCGCGCAGGATGCCCGTCAGTTTGACCTGAAACGCGAGCAGCCCCTGTGCTTCACGCGTCTGAATCCCGAGCGTGTCGCCAGCCGACTGAGCACGTTGTTAATGGCTGAGGAGCTGCGCTGATGCAATTGGCTTTTGTCCTGTACAAATATTTCCCGTTCGGTGGCTTGCAGCGCGACTTCATGCGCATCGCGCTCGAATGCCAGAAGCGCGGCCATCAGATCCGCGTCTACACGCTGATCTGGGAAGGCGACGTGCCGCCCGGTTTCGAAGTGCTGGTGGCGCCGGTCAAGGCGTTCTTCAACCACCGTCGCAACGAGAAACTCACGGCGTGGATGGAAGCGGATCTGGCCAAGCGTCCGGTGGACCGCTTGATCGGCTTCAACAAGATGCCGGGGCTGGACGTCTATTACGCCGCCGACGGCTGCTTCGAAGACAAGGCGCAGAACCTGCGCCATTCGCTGTACCGCCGCTGGGGCCGCTACCGCCACTTCGCCGAGTACGAGCGCGCGGTGTTCGCCAAAGACGCGAAAACCGAAGTGCTGATGATTTCCGAAGTGCAGCAGCCGCTGTTCATCAAGCACTACGACACGCCGCTGGAGCGCTTCCACCTGCTGCCGCCGGGTATCGCCCAGGATCGTCGCCGGCCGGCGGATGCCGACCAGATTCGCGCCGGTTTCCGCGCCGAATTCAGCCTCAAGGACGACGAACTGCTGCTGGTGCAGATCGGCTCCGGGTTCAAGACCAAGGGCGTCGATCGCAGCCTCAAGGCACTGGCCGCATTGCCCGCCGAGCTGAAGAAACGCACCCGGCTGTTTGTAATCGGCCAGGATGACCCCAAATTGTTCCAGATGCAGAGTACGACTTTGGGTCTGGGCGATAACGTGATGTTCCTCAAGGGCCGCAGCGATATCCCGCGTTTTCTGCTTGGCGCCGATCTGTTGATCCATCCGGCGTACAACGAAAACACCGGTACGGTGCTGCTCGAAGCGCTGGTGGCCGGTTTGCCGGTGCTGGTCAGCGCGGTCTGCGGTTACGCCCATTACATTGCCGAGGCGGACGCCGGGCGAGTGCTGGACGAGCCGTTCGATCAGGCGCAACTGACGCAGTACCTGACTGACATGTTGAATGACGACGCTGCACGCGCGGCCTGGAGCCGCAATGGTCTGGCTTTCGCCGAGACGGCCGACCTCTACAGCATGCCGCAGCACGCGGCCGATGTGATTCTGGCGGAGCACGCTTAAATGAAGTTGATGCTGGCTGAACCGTTCAAGAGCCTGTGGGCCGGGCGCGACCCGTTCGCCGAAGTCGAAGGCTTGCAGGGCGAGGTCTATCGCGAGCTGGAAGCTCGACGCACGCTGCGCACGGAAGTCGACGGCAACGGATTTTTCGTCAAGATCCACCGGGGCATCGGCTGGGGCGAGATCTTCAAGAACCTGCTGACCGCCAAGCTGCCGGTGCTCGGCGCGGGTCAGGAATGGCAGGCAATCCAGCGTTTGCAGGCAGTCGGCGTGCCGACCATGACCGCCGTGGCTTACGGCGAGAAGGGCAGCAACCCGGCGGACCAACATTCGTTCATCGTCACTGAAGAGCTGGCGCCGACCGTCAGCCTCGAAGATTTCAGTATCGATTGGGTCAAGAACCCGCCGCAGCCGAAACTCAAGCGCGCGCTGATCGCTGAAGTGGCACGCATGACCGGTATGATGCACCGCGCCGGGGTCAACCACCGCGACTGCTACATCTGCCATTTCCTGCTGCACACCGACAAGCCGGTCGCGCCGGACGATTTCAAGCTCTCGGTGATCGACCTGCACCGCGCCCAAACCCGTGCAAAGATCACGCAACGCTGGCGCAACAAGGACCTGGCCGCGCTGTATTTTTCGGCGCTGGACATCGGCCTGACCCGTCGCGACAAACTGCGTTTCCTCAAGGGCTACTTCCAGCAGCCGCTGCGGCAGATCCTCGCCGAAGAAGCGCCGCTGCTGAGCTGGCTCGAAGGCAAGGCCAACAAGCTTTATGCGCGCAAACAGCGATACGGGGATGCGCTCTGATGGCGGGTTGGACTCTTGAGCCGCAATACAGCGAACTGAGCGAAGATTTCGGCAGCCTCGAAGCGGTGTTTGCTCTGCAGGGCGAGCGCCTGACCCGTGATCCGCTGTCCGAAGTCATCCGCGTGCAGCGCAACGGCGTCAATTACTACGTCAAGCGCTACGTCGGCGCCGGTAAAGGTTTGCGCCGCTACCTGGGCAAGCCGCGGGTGAAGATGGAGTGGCAGAACCTCAAGCGCTTCGCCAAGTGGGGCATTCCCACGGCCGAAGTGGTGGCCTGGGGCCTGGAACGGCGGGGCGCGGCCTATGCCCGTGGCGCCATGATCACCCGTGAGCTGCCGCGCACCGAAGACCTGTCGGCGCTGGCCGAACGCAACGATCCGAAACTCAAGGATCGCCTGTGGGTCGATGGCATCAGCCGCCAACTGGCCGGCTACACCCGAACCATGCACGACCACCGCTTTACCCATAACGATCTGAAATGGCGCAACCTGCTGATCGACGATGAGGCGCAGCTGTTTCTGATCGACTGCCCGAATGGCGATTTCTGGCGCGGCTTCTGGCTCAAATACCGGATCACCAAGGATCTGGCCTGTCTCGACAAGGTGGCCAAGTATCACCTGTCGAACACCCAGCGCCTGCGCTTTTATCTGCAATACCGCGGACGTGATCGGCTGAATGCCGCCGACAAGAAACGGATTCGCCACGTGGTGAGATTTTTCGAGGGACGCGAATGACTGATTTCCTGGCTGCTGAAGACCGGGCGCTGCTTGAGCGTCATGGCCTCGGCACTTTCGACGCGCTCTGGGCCAAACAGCTCGAAGCCGTGGACGAACCGAACACCGATGGCGGTGGCTGGAGCAGCGTGTTTCGCCTGGAGCTGGAAGGGCAGGCCTACTACCTCAAGCGCCAGAGCAACTACCTGACCCGCACCCTGCATGCGCCGTTCGGCGAGCCGAGTTTCGCCCGCGAGTTTCGCAATATCAGCCGCTACCACAAGTTGGGGATCCCGGCGCTGCAAGCGGCGTTCTTCGGTGAGCGCAAGGTCAAGGGCGAAGTCCAGGCGATCCTGCTGACCCGTGCCCTCGACGGCTGGGACGACCTTGATTCGCTGTTGCAACGCTGGTCCGACCTGACCGCCGCGCAGCAATCGGCCATTCTCAAGGCCTGTGGACAACTGGCGCGCCAGCTGCACGGCGTGCGTCAGGTGCACGGCTGCTTTTATCCGAAACACATCTTTTTGCAGGCTGATGGCGACGCGTATAAGGCGCAGTTGATCGACCTGGAAAAGACCCGACCCCTGCTGTTCGGCATGCGCGACCGGGTCAAGGATCTGGAGCCGCTGCTGCGTCGTGCGCCGGAATGGAGCGAAGCGCAATTGCGCGAGTTGCTCGCGGCCTATCTCGATCAGCCAGTCAACAGTTCGCTGGTCGACAGCTGGGTGACGCGCCTGACTGCGCGGCGCAGTCGCAAGGAGACCCGTTGATGCGCTTGTCCGAACTGAAAAACGCCGGACGTGCGCCGAGTCTGCCGCTGACGATCAGCCTGGCCGACGCGGCCGGTCCTGCGGATTTGCAGTTGTTGAGCTTGCTGCGGGTGCTGCCGGGGCAGCGCTATGTCGGTGCCGGGGTCTGGCGCGGGCGGCCGGTGCTGGCCAAATTACTGGTGGGCAGCAAGGCTGCGCGGCATTTTCAGCGCGAACTGGCGGGCGTCAAGTTGCTCGCCGAACAAGGTCTGACCACGCCACTGTTGCTGGCTGACGGCTTGCAGGACGGCGAGGGTGGCTGGCTGTTGTTCGAATTTCTCGAAGGTGCCGAAAGCCTCGGTGAGGCCTGGCAGAAAGTCGAATCGCTGCCAGTGCTGGCGGACGAACAATCGGCGGTACTCGCCGAGGCGCTGGGCGCTATCGGTCAACTGCATGGCAAAGGCCTGTGGCAGGAAGATCTGCACCTCGACAACCTGCTGCGCCAGGGCGGTCAGCTGTACCTGATCGACGGTGCCGGGATTTGTGCCGAGACCGCTGGCCAGCCGTTGTCACGGCAGAAAGTGCTGGAAAACCTCGGGGTGTTTTTCGCCCAGTTGCCCAAGTCTCTTGAGCCGTTCACCGAAGAATTGCTGGTGTATTACCTACTGAGCAACAGCGAGCACGCGTTGCCGCTGGAAGCCTTGCAGAAGCAGATCGCCAAGGTGCGCGCCTGGCGCCTGAAGGATTACCTGATCAAGGTGGGCCGCGAGTGCACGTTGTTCAGTGTGCAGCGCGGTGCGTTCGCCTTGCGGGCGATCCGTCGCGAGGAAGAAGCGGCGATGCTCCCGGTGCTGGATCAGGCCGATGCGCTGCTCGATCAGGGCCATCTGTACAAGACCGGCGGCGCGGCGAGCGTCGGCAAGGTCGAAGTGGCCGGGCGTACGCTGGTGATCAAGCGCTACAACATCAAAGGCTTTGCGCACTGGCTCAAGCGCTTCTGGCGCCCGAGCCGTGCGTGGCACTCGTGGCGTGAAGGCAATCGCCTGGCGTTCCTCGGCATCGCCACGCCGAAACCGCTGGCGGTGCTGGAAAAACGCTTCCTGTGGCTGCGCAGTCGTGCCTATCTGGTGACCGAGTTCCTGCCGGGGCCGGACATCATCGAGCGCTTTGCGCCGTATGTGGAAAGCGGTGCGGCGCCGGAATCCGAGTTGCAGGCGCTGGATCAACTGTTCGCACGGTTGATTGCCGAGCGCATCAGCCATGGTGACTTCAAGGGCCATAACCTGTTCTGGCAGGAAGATCGCTGGGCACTGATCGATCTGGATTCGATGTGTCAGCACAGCTCTGTCGGAAGTTTCGCAGCGGCCTATGCGCGGGATCGGGCACGGTTCATGCGCAACTGGCCCGAGAGCAGCGCGTTGTATCAGGTGATCGATCAGCGGTTGCCCAAGGACATCTCCAGCGCGGCCTGACCCGCCTTCGCCAGCAGGCTGGCACCCACATGGGAAAGCATTTCCCTGTAGGAGCGAGCCTGCTCGCAACAGGGTTTTAAAGCCCCAAAAAACTCCCGTTGAGCAATAGCGGACAAACTGCACTGACTTGTCCTACAGCTTCTCCAGAAGCCATGAACTGTGCCCGCTCCAGCCCCGATGCTAGCTTGCCCTGACCACTTCGGAGGGCAAGACTTGACCATCAAAAATGCTTTAACACTCAGCACCTGCGCATGGCTTTTATCCGGCTGCGGCACCGCCGCCTCGGTAATGCAAATGGACGCCGACGTCGCCCGCGACATGCGCAAACAGAAAACCTACTGCCAATCGATTCCACGGATCTACAGCGGTCTGGCGTTCGATTTCTGCGTACTCAATGCCCCTCCTGACCCTACCGGCGTGCTGCTGCCATTTGTGCTGCTGGATCTGCCGTTGTCCGGGGTGCTGGATACGGTGGTGTTGCCGTATACGATTTATCAACAGGTCGTGGATGGCAATATCGGCATCTATTGGCGCGCGGGCGGTTATTGAGTGTGAAAGCTAGGTTTCACCGGGTCGATTCACCTGGGGCAATTCGCACAGGGTCATTCCCGCTAGGTTTACGCTATAATCCCGCCCTTTAGCTGTCTCTCGCCCGGTGCGAGGGCACATCAATTTTCAAGGCGCATCGCGCCTGAATGCAGACTAAAGAGGCTAGACCCTGTGGCATTGACGATTCTTGGCCTGTCCGGCGCCCTTAGCCATGACCCTTCAGCCGCCTTGTACATCGACGGCAAGCTGGTGGCGGCGGCTGAAGAAGAGCGCTTCGTCCGCGATAAGCATGCAAAGAACCGCATGCCCTACGAATCGGCGAAGTTCTGCCTGGAACAGGCCGGTATCAAGCCGTCCGACGTTGACGTGGTGGCGATTCCGTTCGCCCCGATCAGCCTGTTCGGCAAGGCCCGCTGGCACTACGCCAAGCGCTACTGGTACGCGCCGGATCGCGCCCTTGATGCGATTCTGATGGGCAACCGTCGCTACAAGCGCTATCGCAACAAGATCGTCTGGTGCCTGGAACAACTGGGTTTTGATCCGAAGAAGATCAAGATCGAGCCGGTCGAGCACCACCTCGCTCACGCCTCCAGCGCCTACCACTGCTCGGGTTTCAAAGAGAAAACCGCGATCCTCGGCATCGACGGCAAGGGCGAGTACGCCACGACCTTCTTCGGTTATGGCGAAAACGGCAAGATCCACAAGATCAAGGAATTCTTCGATCCGGACTCCCTCGGCGGCCTGTACGGCGCGATCACCGAGTTCCTCGGTTTCGAGATGCTCGACGGTGAGTTCAAGGTCATGGGCATGGCGCCGTACGGCGATGCCAGCAAATATGATTTCTCGCGTCTGGCCTCGTTCGAGAACGGCGAGCTGGTGATCAACACCGACTACGCCAACGTGATCGGCTTGCGTCGTTACAAAGAGAAGGGCAAAGGCTTCTACTTCTCGCCGAAGCTGATCGAGTGGCTGGGTCCGAAGCGTGAAGGCGACATCGCCGACGAGCCGTACATCCACTACGCCGCCAGCATGCAAGCGCTGTTCGAGAAACTGGCGCTGCAGATGATCGACTACTACCTGGGCGACGTGCTCAAGGAAACCGGCAAGCTGGCCTTCGCCGGTGGCTGCGCGTTGAACGTTAAGCTGAACCAGAAAATCATCGCCCGCGATGACATCAAGGAACTGTTCGTCCAGCCTGCGTCCGGCGATGCCGGCACCGCGGTCGGCGCAGCGGCCTATGTGTCCCACGCCCGTGGCGTGCCGGTCGAGAAGATGGAACACGTCTACCTCGGCCCGTCGTACAGCAACGAAGACGTGATCGCCGCGTGCGCCCGTCACGAGAACAAGCCGACCTGGCGCAAGCTCGACAACATGCCGGAGCAGATCGCCAAGATCATGGTCGATGGCAACCCGGTGGCCTGGTTCCAGGGCCGCATGGAATTCGGTCCGCGTGCGCTCGGTGGTCGTTCGATCATCGGTTGCCCGAGCGTGGCCGGTGTGGCTGACCGGATCAACCACCAGATCAAGTTCCGCGAGCGCTGGAGGCCTTTCTGCCCGTCGATGCTCGACACCGTTGCACCGCAGATGATCAAGATCGATCACCCGGCACCGTTCATGACCTTCACTTTCGAAGTGGCGGAAGAGTGGAAGACCCGCGTGCCGGAAGTCGTTCACGAAGACGGCACTTCCCGTGCCCAGGTCCTCAAGCGCGAATACAACCCGCGCTACTACGACATGATGAAGGCGCTGGAAAACCTCACCGGCAACGGCGTGTCGCTGAACACCTCGCTGAACCGTCGTGGTGAGCCGATGATCTGCTCGCCGACCGACGCCCTGAACATGTTCTTCGGCTCCGATCTGCAGTACCTGATCATGGAAGACATTCTGGTGGTCAAAGAGGGCGCAAACGCTTATGACTCGCTCGGCTGAACGCCATGTGCTGCAGTTCTGTCACGGCTATGACGGGCCGTTCCTCGACTGCGCACGGCAGTACGCCAGCCTGTTCGCGGGCACCGGTTATCGGGTGACCACGGTCTTTCTGACCGGGGCCGCCGACAGCGAGGTGGCCGCAGCGTGTGCTTCCGATGAAGTGTTGTTCATGGAATACAGCTCCAAGGCCATTCGTGGCCTGAAGCTGGGCGCTATCGGCGATCTGCGCAAGATCGCCGCTTCACGCAATTTCAGTTTCTGCATCGCCCATCGCTTCAAGCCGATCTACATCGCCTTGCTCGGCACGTCGCTGCCGGTGATTGGCGTGCACCACGCGTTTGACGATTACAAACGCGGCACGCGCAAGCTGTTCGCGCACATTTTCCGCAAGCGTTTGAGTCTGCTCGGCGTCTCCGACGCAGTACGCGACGACATGCGGCGCTGCCTGCCGAAATGGCCGTCGACCCGCATCCAGACCTTGTACAACCGCATCGATGTGCCGGCCTTGCAGGCCAGTCAGGTGTCGGCCCGCGAAGCTCGCGAGACCCTCGGTCTGGCGGCGGATGCGTTCATTGTCGGCAACGTCGGACGGCTGCACCCGGACAAGGATCAGGCCACCTTGCTGCACGGTTTCGCCGCGGCGTTACCCGGACTGCCGGGCAATAGTCAGCTGGTGATTCTCGGCAAGGGCCGTCTGGAACAGGACCTCAAGGAGCTGGCGCGCGAACTGGGCATCGGTGACCGGGTGCTGTTTCTCGGCCAGGTGCCGGACGCGCGCAATTACTTCCGCGCCTTCGATGTGTTTGCCCTGAGCTCCGATCACGAACCGTTCGGCATGGTGCTGCTGGAGGCCATGGCGGCCGGCGTGCCTTTGCTCGCCACGGCCTGTGGCGGGGCCAAGGAAGTGGTCGAAGGTGTAGGGATTCTGTTCCCGCTGGGCGATGCCGAACATCTTGCACAAGGCCTGCAACATTTGGCCGGTATGGATGATCAGCAGCGCCGGCAGTGCGCCGAGCTGATGCTCGATCGCCTGCGTGAGCGTTTCTCCGACCGTGCGGTGCGCGACACCTTCTGGCGTCTGCCGCAAGTTACCGATCTGGCACCGAGGGGCTGATGCTCAACCGATTTCAAGGCTGGCGCGAACGTGGCTGGTCGCCCGTTGACGCCTCCACCTATGCCACCGCCTGGCAGCGTTTTGGCGGCAGTGTCGCGACCCATCCGCTGGTGGTCGAACGCCTGGCGGATCTGGCCGGTATCCCGGTGCGTTATCTGGCCTGGGAGCAGGACGGCGAAGTCAAAGCGGCAATCCCGACCTGGGGCCGTGATTTGGCGCTGTCCAAAGACGTGCTCAAGCGCAACGGCAAGAAAGGCCTGTTCGACCTCGGCAATGCCGAGTTGATCCTGCCGGCCGCCGCCGATGCCCAGGCGCCGCTGCGCCATCGCGCACGCTATCTGTCGGCGCTCAACGAAAACCGCTTCAGTGGCCTCAAGTTGCAGACCGAACAACTGGCCATGGCCCGCACCCCCGAAGAATTGTCGAAGAAATTTCGCTACAACCAGCGCCGCGAACTGCGCCTGCTGGAAGAGGCGGGTGGACTGGTGCGTCCGGTCAGTGAGTTTTCCAGTGCCGAACTGGCGGCGATCTACTGTGATCTGTTCCAGCGCCGCTGGGGCTTTCCGGCCACCGGCGCGGCGCGTATGGGGGAAGTCATCGAGCTGCTGCGCGAACTGTTGATCGGCTCGGTGATTTTCCTCAATGATGCGCCGATCGCCATTCAACTGGTGTACCGCGTCGAAGCGCCGGAGTGGATCAGCGTCGAGTACATCAACGGCGGCGTCGACCCCGAAACCCGCGAATTCAGCCCCGGCAGCGTGTTGAGCTTCCTCAATACGCAAAGCGCCTGGGAACAGGCGCGAGCACTGAACAAGCCGCTGCGGTTTTCCTTCGGTCGCGCCGACCGTGAATACAAGGATCGCTGGTGCAATCCCGTGCCGGTGTTCACCGTATGAGTCAGCCCATGAGCCGCAAACAGCAACTGCTCAAGCGTCATCGCCGCAACAAGCGCATTACCTTGCTGATCGCCCTGGTCATGTTGATCGCGCTCGGTGTGTTGGTCGCGTGGTGGTTGCCGCTGGTGCTCGCGGTGGTTGGCTGGATCGCCCATGAAGCGTGGTTTGCCGATCACCTGTTCTATTCGCCGAAAGACGATTACCAGTACAGCTTCCCGCCGTTTACACCGCAGCCGAAGGTGCATCTGAACGGCGAACAATTGCGTCTGGATGAAGGTGTGATGCTGGTCGACGAGGCGACGTTGATCCTCGCGGTAAAGGTCAAAAGCATCTGGTTGGGACGCTTTTTCGATCCGCGCGTCGAGCTGCTCGGCGGGACGAATCCGGATGCGCAAACCTTCGAACGCGGGGTCAATGGCCTGCGCTATCTGAATCTCAGCGGTCAGGCGCAAGCTCTGTCGCAAGGCCAGTTGCGCCTGCGCGGGCGCTTTTGCCGGGTCTCTGGCGAACCGGTGTTGTGGGCGCTGGAACAGCCTGATTACCGTCGTCAGCGGGTGATGGTCATCGCCCCGCACGCCGACGACGCCGAGCTGGCGGCCTATGGCTTGTACAGTCAGGCCGACGAAGCCTGGATCGTTACCCTGACCGCAGGCGAGATCGAAGCCGAGCACTATCAGCAGATGGGCCTGAACAAGGTCGAAGCGGCGCGACTCAAGGGTCGCCTGCGGGCCTGGGACAGCCTCGCCGTGCCACGTTGGGCCGGGGTTGCGCAGGAACACTGCGTGCAACTCGGTTACTTCTGCCTGCAACTGGCCGCGATGCAAGCTGCGCCGAATCAGGCGGTAGGCTCGCGCGAAGCGGACTTGAATGACACGCGCCTGTTTCGTCAGTTGAATCCGTTCACTCTGCCGGGCGACGCCGATGGTGCGCCGACCTGGAACAACCTGCTGGCCGACCTGCGTGAAGTGCTGCTGCGCGCCCGTCCGGACGTGATTGTGTTGCCGCACCCGACTCTTGATCCGCATCCCGATCATGTCTGCGCCCAGCAAGCGGTTTTGCAGGCGCTCCAAAGTCTCGACTGGCAGCCGACGTTGCTCGGTTATGCCAACCATTTGCACGACAACGACCGCTGGCCGATGGGCAACACCGGGCAGGGCATTGCCTTGCCGCCGGCCTTCGATGCGGCGGTGCCGATGCAGCCGCTGTGCCTGTCGCTGTCCCTTGAACAACAGCGGGACAAGGCCATGGCGCTGGGCATGATGCATGACCTGCAGCCGCCGGCACCGTTCAAGCGTCGCCTGCGCCGCGTGATTCAGCGCCTGCTCGCCGGGCGGACATCCTCGGTATACGGGGAAAACGAGTTTTTTCGAAAAGCGGTCAGACGCCAGGAATTGTTCTGGTTATTGAAGCACGGTGAACCAGGCGATCAGCGGGGAGAGTCATGAGTCAACGGTCCAAGGTGTTGCAGCTGCAACCCGACTACAACGTCAAAGCCCATGATTTCGCCGACCTGGCCGAGCAGATCGTCAAGGCGTTACCGGCTGATCGCTATGAAGTCACGGCGGCGTTCCTGCGCGGCAAACCGGGGCCGGGCGAGCCGGTGAGCCGAGCTGACCGTTCGGTGTACTTCGAGTTTTCCGACAAGTCGCTCAAAGGCATGCGCCTGCGGGCAATGTGGCAGCTGTACAAGTTCTGCCGTCGGGAAAAGTTCGATGTGGTGATCTGCAACCGCTTCAAGCCGGTGAACATGATGTTGGCGCTCAACCGCTGGTTGAAGGTGCCGCTGTGCATTGGCATCTCCCACGGTTTCGGCGAATACGACCGTTTTTACCGACGTCGTCAGACCCAGCGTCTGATCGATCGGCACTGGCGCTTTGTCGGCGTGTCACCGGCGGTCAAACAGTACCTGCTCGATTGCGACTGCGGCTTCACCGACCAGAACACCTACGCCATTACCAATGCCATCGACATCGAGCAGGCCGAGGGCTTGCAGCACAGTCGCGACAAAGCCCGCGAGTTGTTGGGCCTCGACCCGAATGTGCGTTTGATTGGCGCGCTGGGGCGGTTGGTATCGGTCAAGGGCCACACCTATCTGCTGCAAGCCTTTGCCGCGCTGAAAGACAAATACCCGAACACTCAATTGGCGATCATTGGAGCCGGGCGCCTGCAAGCGCCGCTGGCGGCCGAGATCGAACAACTGGGCCTGAGCGGGCGTGCGCACTTGCTGGGCTTCAAGGAAAACGCCCTGCAATACGTGCGTGCGTTCGACATCTGGACCATGCCGTCGCTGGCCGAAGGCCTCGGTCTGGCGTTGCTCGAAGGCATGAGCGGACACCTGCCGGTGATCGCCTCGAATGTGCCGGCCATGTTGCCGCTGATCGAAGGCGCCGGTGGCTTGGCGATTACACCCAAGGATGTACCGAGTCTGGTCGCCGCGCTGGACAACTATCTCGCGTTATCGGATGAAGAACTCAAGGCCAAGGGCGAGCAGGCTTATCGCTACCTGCAGGAACAACACGACATCGAGGTGTTCCGTCAGCAATACCTGGACCTGATCGATTCTGGCCTGGAACAGGCCCGCAAGGAGCAGTTGTGAGCGAAGTACAAGCCATGAGTGAAGCCAACGCCCTCGTTACGGTGATCATCGCCTCGTACAACCACGGCCCGTACATCGAGGAAAGCATCCTCAGCGTCCTCAATCAGACCTACAAGAACATCGAGCTGCTGGTGGTCGATGACGGTTCGAAGGACGACAGTGTCGAGCGCATCAGCGCGTTGCAGGCGCAGTACGGTTTCGATTTTCGTGTGCAGCAGAATCAGGGCCTGACCAATACCCTCAATGGCGCTATCGCCCGTTCGAAGGGCAGCCTGATCGTGCCATTCGGCTCCGACGACATCATGTACCCGGAGAGAATCGCCACCCAGGTGGCGTACATGGCCGGCAAGCCCGAAGTCGGGATCTGCGCCGGCAACATCGAATTGATGCACGCCGATGGCAGCCTTTACCCGGAGAAGCGTCAACGCCGTGACGTGCCGTTCCGCCGTCTGGATTTCGACGATATGTTCCTTGAGCGCAAGCCGTATCCACCGGCGCCAACACTGATGATCCGCCGTGAGGCGCTGGACAAGGTGGGTGGGTTCGATCCGACGATTCGTCTTGAAGACCTGTACATCGAACTGAAGGTGACCCGCGCCGGTTACTTCATCGATGGTCTGAACGTGGTGATGGCGCGTTACCGCAAGCACGCCACCAACTCGTACAAGAACCATCGCTTCATGATCGAGAACATTCTGCGCACCTATGCGCTGTTCAGCGATCATCCGCTGTATGACGAAGTACGCTTCAAGGCGCTGAACTCAATGTTCCTCAAGACCGCCAACCGCAATCGCAAGCTGGCCCGCGAACTGCTGGCGCAGATCCCGTTCAAGGCCTGGAACAAGAAGACCTGGCGCGGCTTGGGGCGTTTGCTCTTTTCTCCGCTGGAAAAGGACTGAGGTCATGGTCGCTCGCACTCAGCGAGCGACTTTCTCCGGCAGGCGCTTTCCGCCCTTCTGGCGCTGGCGCAACCAATGCACAACCTTCTTGCCGGCAGCCATGCCCGGTTGCTCGATATAGAGGAAGGTCACGCTGCTGATCAGAATCAGCAGGAATGTGCAGACCGCCACCAGAGGCAGGTACACCGAAGCTTCCCGCGCATCGATATCCAGCAGCAGCGGCAGCCGTTGCACCATCAGCCACAGGACGAAACCGTGCAGCAGGTAAGTGCTGTAGCTGATTTCGCCGAGCCAGCGAATGCTGCGTGGTTTCAGCGCGCCGAACAGGCTGTTGCCGGACGCCACGATCACGAAAAACAGCGTCAGCAAAAACAGCGGCGCAGTCTTGAACGCCCGACTGAACGCGGTGAATGCAATCACCAGCGCGAGCACGGCGATGATGCTCGCCAGGCGTGACTGGCTCCATGCCACGAGCGCCGGGCGACGAATCCAGTACGCGGCGGCGATACCGCCGAGGAAACTCGCCAGAAAGTGCTTCTTCAGCGAATGCTCCCAACCGATGATCTGGTACAGCGCGTAGATGCCGATCAGGCACAGCACCACTTGCAACCAACTGCCGCGGTAGATGAACACCAGTCCGGCGAGTGGCAGTGCCAGGTAGAAAAACACTTCATAGGCCAGCGTCCAGGTGACGTTGGATATCAGCATGCCGGAGTGTCGGTACTGGTTGATGTCCGGGCGGTCGAACGTCAGCCAGGCGAGCACCTGCTTGAGCACTTCCAGCCCCGGCTCTTTCAATTGCCAGCTCTGCAAGTGGAAGATCGAGACGAACACCAGCAGCATCAATGGCAGGTACAGCGGGTACAGACGAAATACCCGTGAGACGCCGAACGCCAGCCAGTCATGTTTGCGGCCTTGCGCGAGCAATCGGCTCCAGAACAGGAACCCGGTGATCATGAAGAACAGCGCGACGCTGCCCTGGCCCAGCATCGAATAGAAGTTGCTCGGGGGGAAGTCGATCACGCCGGTGCGCAAGAAGATCCAGGTAATGATCGAATGGTGCACGAACACACCAAATGCCAGATAGCCGCGCAGACCGTCGATGCTCGCATAGCGGCTTTCGCCGGAATGCTGCAGGTGCCGGGCAATTTTCGGCACCGCGCGCAACAGCAGGGCGGAGGTGGCGATGGCCAGCAGGTAGGCTGCCAGCGCAATAAGAGGATTGGTTTCGATCATCACTGAACTCGGGCCGGGGCGTTGCCGGCCAGCACTTGCCTGTGCAGGTTTTCAACTGCGGATTTGGACGCCGTCACAGCGTATCCCTGGAGCAGGGCATCGAGGTGATCCTCGAACAGCCAGCGTTTGTCGACAGTGTAACGTTGCATATGACGCAAATTGCGTTGGCGCATCGAAAGGCTGAGCGGGGTCGGGTAGATGCGCAGGTCGGCCAGATCAATCAAGCCGAACTCGCCATCTTCCAGTACCAGTACGTTGCCCAGGTGCAGCGAGCGGAAGTACACGCCTTTCTCATGCAATTGCGCCATGAATTTGCCGAAGCGTTCGATCAACGCCTGACGCACCGCCGGGGCGGTAATGCTCTGCAGCACCTGACGCAGGGTGTGGCCAGGCAACGGTGCGTAATGCACGGCACTGCTGCCATCATCGAGACGGTAAACGTTCAATACTTGCGGGGTGGGAATCCCCATCTGACGCAGTTGTTCGCTGTTGACTGCGAACCGCTCGGAGTAGGGGTTGAAACTGCCGGAGGTGTACCAGCGGCGGCGACGGAACAGTTTGAGGAAGCTGCCATCGCTCAAGCACAGGACTTTCGGGCCCAGGCCGTCTTCTTCGATGATCCGGGCCTCGCGGCTCAATTGCTCAAGGCCTGTCACCGACAGCTTTTGCACGGGCAGGGTCAACAGCCGACGCGCGCGTTGATTGATGCTCAGCGCCGCGATCAGTGCCAGCGGGATCCACAGCAGGAACCAGTGCTCCTTGGGCCGCGAAATGATCCCGCCACCTTCCGTCAGGCCTGCGCCGATACCGAATATCAGCAAGGTCGAAGCAATGATCAGCATGGGCTGTACACGCTGACGCCAACTGCTCAGCAGGCCCCATAGCAGGAAGAACAGCCATGGCAGCAGGCCGATGATGCCGACGTAATACAGGACCCCCAGGACAAAACTGTGCGGCTCTTGAAAGCTGACACCATTGCCGGGGTCGACAGCCAGGCTGGCGTTGTAGCCATGGCCGATCCAGGGGTGATCAGCAATCATGTGCAGCACTTTCTGCCAGATTTCCAGGCGGTAGGAATCGCCACGTTCAATGATCATCTGCGCAAACAGGGTCAGAACGGTCGCGGCACTCAGGACCAGCGCGATCAGTAACCCTACCGAGCGTCGGTTCCAGCAAATGAAACACAGCCACAACGCAGCCATGGTCAGAGCCACCAGTGGTGTTCTGGAGCCGGTGCCGATCACCGCCATGAACATGACGGCCATCGCCGGGACGCTGAGCCACATCATCTGGCGGCGCTTGCAGGTCATGGTCACGCTCAGCCAGTAGGCGCTGAAGAACCCGAACAGGTGTGAGCTGAGCAGCGGGTTATCGAAGGCGCCGCCGCCAATCAGGCGCATCCCCGGTTCATAGATCCGGGCGAACATGAACAGGAAAATGGTGGTAGCAATCAGGGCGACCAGCGCTGCGCCGAACAGCAAGGGTTGCAGGATGTCGCTGCGGTAGCGCACCAGCAGGTAGCAGCCGGCAAACAGCAGCAAGGTATGCAGTGGCGGCTTGAACATTCCGCCGAGCGGCTCCCCGCCCGGCCCCCAGGCGAGGCTGAGCAACGCCCACGCAGCGAACAGCAGGACCGCGACGAAAACCGGCTCGCGCAGCAGCTCCTTGAGCTCACGCGGGCGCAGGCACAGTGCGATCAGTGTCGGGATGCTGAACAGTCCGTAGAACAACTTGTGATGCAGGCTTCGACCGGGCAAAAAGAACAGCGCGCACAGGAGCAGGAAATAACCGGTGGGGAGTATCCACAGGCTAATGAAATCGAAAACTCGATTGGACGTACCGCTGAAGCCGCGAAGTTGCATGCTGTGAGATTCATTCCTGAGGTTGATCGACCATTCGAGTGATGGCTATTTGATGCAGAAAAGGTGCATAACAATAACAGCCTTTCGCCGATTGCCAGAACCCTGAAGAAGCTGTGCTAAAGTCAGCGTCCTTTTTATCGACTTTCGCGTGATATGACCGACTCCAGTCCCGCCGCAAGCCCTTCGAGCTTGAAAATCTACTTCCGCCTGCTCGGCTACGTCCGGCCGTACATCAGTCTGTTCCTGATTAGCATCGTCGGCTTTCTGATTTTCGCCTCGACGCAGCCGATGCTCGGCTACATCCTCAAGTACTTTGTCGATGGCCTGTCCAATCCTGAAGCGGTGCTGTTTCCCTCCGTGCCTTACCTGCGTGACCTGCAACTGCTGCAGGCCGTACCGCTGCTGATCATTCTGATCGCCGCGTGGCAGGGGTTGGGTTCCTATCTGGGCAACTATTTCCTGGCCAAGGTTTCCCTTGGGCTGGTGCATGACTTGCGTGTGCAGCTGTTCAACAACCTGTTGGTGCTGCCCAACCGCTATTTCGACAAGCATAACTCCGGTCATCTAATTTCGCGTATCACCTTCAACGTGACCATGGTCACGGGGGCGGCAACAGATGCGATCAAGGTCGTAATCCGTGAAGGCATGACGGTGATCTTCCTGTTTGCCTCGCTGCTGTTCATGAACTGGAAGCTGACGCTGGTGATGGTCGCGATCCTGCCGCTGATCGCCGTGATGGTGCGCACCGCGAGCAAGAAATTCCGCAAGCAGAGCAAGAAGATCCAGCTGGCGATGGGTGATGTCACGCATGTGGCCTCGGAAACCATCCAGGGTTATCGCGTGGTGCGCAGCTTCGGTGGCGAGGCTTACGAAGAGCAACGCTTCCTCAACGCCAGCCAGAGCAACACCGACAAGCAACTGCGCATGACCCGTACCGGCGCGATCTACACGCCGATGCTGCAACTGGTGATCTACACCGCCATGGCGGTGCTGATGTTCCTCGTGCTGTTCCTGCGCGGTGACGCCTCGGCCGGTGACATGGTCGCCTACATCACCCTGGCAGGTCTGCTGCCCAAGCCGATCCGTCAATTGTCCGAAGTCAGCTCGACCATCCAGAAAGGCGTGGCCGGTGCCGAGAGCATTTTCGAACAACTGGACGTCGAGCCGGAAGTCGATACCGGTACGGTCGAACGCGATTCGGTGAGCGGTCGCCTGGACGTGCGCAACCTGAGCTTCACCTACCCGGGCACCGAGCGTCAGGTGCTCGACGACATCAGCTTCTCGGTCCAGCCGGGACAGATGGTCGCGCTGGTCGGCCGCTCCGGCAGCGGCAAGTCAACGCTGGCCAACCTGATTCCACGCTTCTATCACCACGACAAGGGCGAAATCCTGATCGACGATGTGGAAATCGAGCAATACAAGCTGCTCAATCTGCGCCGTCATATCGCCCAGGTGACCCAGCACGTCACCCTGTTCAGCGACACCGTGGCCAATAACATCGCTTATGGCGATCTGGCCGGTGCGCCACGCGAAGACATCGAGAAAGCCGCGCGTGATGCCTACGCGATGGATTTCATTTCGCAACTGCCGCAAGGCCTGGACACCCAGGTCGGCGAGAACGGCGTCTTGCTTTCCGGTGGCCAGCGCCAGCGTCTGGCAATTGCCCGCGCGCTGCTCAAGAACGCGCCGCTGCTGATTCTCGACGAGGCCACCTCGGCGCTTGACACCGAATCCGAACGGCATATTCAGGCCGCGCTGGATCAGGTGATGAAGGGTCGCACCACACTGGTGATCGCCCACCGTCTGTCGACCATCGAGAAGGCCGATCTGATTCTGGTCATGGATCAGGGGCGGATTGTCGAGCGTGGTACCCATGATCAGTTGCTGGCGCAAAATGGTTACTACGCGCGCCTCAACGCCATGGGCCTGGATGCGCCGGCCGAAGATATCGCCTGATTCCAGGCCCTGCCCTGTGGGAGCGAGCCTGCTCGCGAAAGCACTGCAACAGACGACGTCCGTGTCGCATGTTCACCCGCTATCGCGAGCAGGCTCGCTCCCACAGTCGTTTGTATCCAGACCTTTACTCTTCTTGACCAAACCGGAATAAATCCGGACACCGCGCTTGTTAAGGTTCCTCACTGAACTCTGACTTTTATCGAGGGGGCCATCCCCGTCGCGCGGGTGCTTTCATGTTGCAACGCTATCTCTGGAAACTGCTGCCCAAGCCGCAGCGAGCCTTTCTGCTCGGGCGCCTGTCGGTGGTCGATCGGCAGGTGGTGAACAAGTCGATGTCGGCCAACCTGACGTTTCCCCAGCCCTTCCAGCAGCGCTCCTGCCTGTTCATCCATGTCCCGAAATGTGCCGGCAGCAGCGTTTGCACGGCGTTGTTCGACGGCTGGCGTCCCGGGCACTTGCCGTTGTACTGGTACGAAGAGCAATTCCCCGAGCAGTTCGCCAACGCCTTCAAGTTCGCCTTTGTCCGCGACCCGCTGGAGCGCGCCTATTCGGCCTACGCCTTTTTGCGTGGCAATGCGTTGAGCGAGCGTGATCACGCCGCCCAGCAACTGGTCAGGCATTATCGCGACTTCGACGATTTTGTCGCCCGCTGGCTGCACCCCGAAACGATCTCGCGGCAATTGCACTTCGCGCCACAAACCGATTTCCTGACTGACTCGCTGGGGCGTCTCGGGCTGGATTTCGTCGGTTATCAGGAGCATCTGCAGCGTGATTTCAGTCTGGTGTGTGAACACCTTGGACAAACGGTGAATCTGCCGCACGTCAATCGCTCGCAACAGCGTCGAGCCGTGCCGGCCCGGGAATTCTGCACAATACGCACGCGCAGGCTGGTGCGGCGGATCTACCAGCGCGATTACGATTTGCTGGGTTACGAGTGATCGGCGGCATACAGAAAACAAGCGCAAAAGCGTTCTGTTTCATCCTGTTGCAGCCGCTGCGCGAGCCTTTGCCATCCCTGTGTTAATATCGCGCCCCTGTTCATTTTGTATGTGGGTTGCTCCATGAAGTTGTCCATGCCGCGATTCGATCAAGCCCCAGTCTTGGTGGTCGGCGATGTCATGCTCGACCGTTACTGGCATGGTGGAACCTCACGGATTTCCCCTGAGGCACCGGTTCCGGTCGTAAAAGTCGAGCAAATCGAAGACCGTCCGGGCGGTGCTGCCAACGTTGCCTTGAACATTGCCGCGCTCGGTGCGCCGGCGTCGCTGGTCGGTGTGACCGGTGATGACGAAGCCGCCGACAGCCTGAGCAACAGTCTCAAGGGCGCGGGCGTGCGTGCCCTGTTCCAGCGCATCGCGCATCAGCCGACCATCGTCAAACTGCGGGTCATGAGCCGGCACCAGCAATTGCTGCGTATCGACTTCGAAGAACCGTTTGCCACCGATGCGCTGGCCCTGGCCTCGCAGGTCGATGATCTGCTCGAAGGGATCAAGGTGCTGGTGCTGTCGGACTACGGCAAAGGTGCATTGAAAAACCATCAGGCTTTGATTCAGGCGGCCCGGGCCAAAGGCATTCCGGTGCTGGCCGATCCCAAGGGCAAGGATTTTTCGATCTACCGTGGCGCCAGTCTGATCACGCCGAACCTCAGCGAATTCGAAGCCATCGTCGGTGGTTGCGCCGATGAGCACGAGCTGGTGAGCAAGGGCGCCGCCCTGATGCACGATCTCGAACTCGGCGCGCTGCTGGTCACCCGTGGCGAACACGGCATGACCCTGCTGCGTCCGGAGCATCCGGCGTTGCACCTGCCGGCCCGTGCCCGTGAAGTGTTCGATGTGACCGGTGCCGGTGACACGGTGATTTCCACCCTCGCGGCGGCAATTGCTGCCGGTGAAGAACTGCCGCACGCGGTGGCACTGGCCAACCTGGCCGCCGGTATTGTGGTCGGCAAGCTCGGTACTGCAGCAATCAGCGCTCCGGAACTGCGTCGCGCGATCCAGCGTGAAGAAGGTTCGGAACGCGGTGTGCTGGGGCTGGAGCAACTGGTACTGGCAGTGGCCGATGCTCGCGCGCATAACGAGCGCATCGTCTTCACCAATGGCTGCTTTGACATTCTGCACGCCGGGCACGTGACCTACCTTGAGCAGGCGCGCGCCCAGGGCGACCGTCTGATCGTGGCGATCAACGATGACGCCTCGGTCAGCCGCCTGAAAGGGCCGGGTCGTCCGATCAACAGTGTCGACCGCCGCATGGCGGTCCTCGCCGGCCTCGGCGCGGTGGACTGGGTGATCAGCTTCCCGGAATGCACCCCGGAAAACCTGCTGCGCGAGGTCAAGCCGGATGTGTTGGTCAAGGGTGGTGATTACGGTATCGACCAGGTGGTCGGCGCCGACATCGTCAAAGCGTACGGCGGCACGGTGAAAGTGCTGGGGCTGGTGGAAAACAGCTCGACCACGGCGATCGTGGAGAAAATTCGCGGTCAATAAAGCCAAAAGATCGCAGCCTGCGGCAGCTCCTACAGGGAAATGCATTCCATTGTAGGAGGTGCCGCAAGCGGCGATCTTTTGCGTTTCAGGAACTGACTTTCTTGCGCGGTACGATCTTCTTCAGCAGTTGCTTCGCCTTGCCGCGCAACCGCGCCAGGCCCGTGGGTTTCTCCGGCGGCGTCAGGCCTTGCTGGCGCAGCCAGTCCTTCCAGCGAATCCGCTCCTCGCGCACCAGCCAGCCATCCTGTCTGGCAAAACTTTCGGCCAGATACAGACCGCGCGTGCCGGCCGGAGACAGCTGACCTTTCTTCAAGGTGTACAGCTCGGCCAGCGGCTCACCATCCTGCAACGGCATCAGGTACAGATCCGGACGCTTGCGGTCCAGGCGCGCCACCAGTTGATCACCCTCCAGCCGCTCATCGACATGAAACAGGCTCAGCGATTTGGCTTCTTTTGGTACTTCCAGGCGCAGGTCGTAGATCAGTTGCAGCGACGCGGTGGGCAAATGCACATAGGCCCGGGGCCGTTCGAGCAATTGCAGATTGGCGCAGCGCACCGGCCGCGCCGAGCCGGACAACGGCGTCAGGCGAAACGGCAGCGCTTCGCGATAATGCAGGGCGGACGAGTAGGGCGCGGGCAGCCACGTGTCGTTGAATCGCCCGCCGAGCCAGCCCTCCGGGGTTTCCAGCAGGCACTCTTCGGCAATCTCTTGAATCGCGGTGTGCAGCGGGATGTTCAGCTCATGGGCTGGCACGTAACCGGAAATCAGCTTGAGCACCACGTCGCCGCGATCCTGCCGACGCTGGCGCACCAGCACCCAGTAGTCGCGATTCTGCCAATGCAGGGTCAGGCGCACCGAGACTCCGAGGTTGGCCAGTTCCACCGCGAAGCGCTCGGCATCCGCCACGCTCACCGGTTTGCGCCGCTGCAAGGTCTGGGCGAAATTCAGCGGCATGCCGACGCTCTGATAGGTCAGACCCTCGGGCGTGGCCTCGACGAACAGCGGCAGTGTCTTGAAGTTGCTCGGGTTCTTTCTGATGAGCGTACGCGGCATGTCGGCTCCTGCTTAAGGCCGCGGGGCGGCGTCAGTGACCACGAAGGACCTGGGCAACGGTCGCAACGTTATGGGCGAGGTGCAGCGGATTGATCGTCCCGACAATAGCACTGGCCACGCCGGGCTGCTGGAACAACAACTCGAAGCTGGCGCGCACCGGATCCACGCCGGGGCTCAGGCACACATGGCCGCTGGCCAGGGCCTTCTTCACCAGAATGGCTTTGCCGTGGGCAGCAGCATAGTCAATGACTGCCTTCTCGTGCTGTTCGTTCAGATTGTAGGTGACCATCGCGCAGTCCCCTTGCTCCAGCGCCTTGAGCCCGCCTTCGACGGTTTTGCCGGAGAAACCGAACCCGCGAATCTTGCCCTCGGCCTTGAGTGCGGCAAGGGTGGCGTAGACCTCTTCATGCTCAAGGATCGCCAGATCGTTGCCGTCGGAGTGCACCAGCACCAGGTCGATAAAATCGGTTTCAAGACGTTGCAGGCTGCGCTCGACCGACATCCGTGTATGCGCCGCACTGAAGTCATGGCGCGACAGGCCGTCGGCAAACTCTTCACCGACCTTGCTGACGATCACCCAGTCCTGTCGCTGGCCGCGCAGCAACGGGCCGAGGCGTTCTTCGCTGCGGCCATAAGCCGGGGCAGTGTCGATCAGGTTGATGCCCAAACCTTTGGCCTGATTGAGCAGCATGCGTGCCGCGTCATCGTCGGGGATCTGGAAACCGTTGGGGTATTTCACGCCTTGGTCGCGGCCCAGTTTGACTGTGCCCAGGCCCAGCGGGGACACCAGCAGGCCGGTGCTGCCCAGCGGGCGATGCAGTTCGTGCAGGGTCGCTACGCTCATGGCAACAATTGCTCCCAGGCCGGTACGCCCATTGGTGGTTTTGGCAATGTCGGCAGTGGTTCGGTCGGTTGTGGCTGAATGCCGTCGCGCTCCAGTGAGGCGATGACCCGGTCGGCAAAGTCCGGTGCCAGCGCCAGTTTGGTCGGCCAGCCCACAAGCAGGCGACCCTGCTCGGCAAGGAAAGCGTTGTCCGGGCGGGTCAGGCCGGTTTGCAGCGGTTCGGCGCGATCCACCCGCAAGGTCGCCCATTGCACCTGGCTCAGGTCGATCCACGGCAGCAATTGGCCGAGTTCTTTCTGCGCGGTGGCGATCTGTTCGGCAGGCTCGCGGGCCACACCATCGCTTTCGGCAATGTCGCCGCCCAGGTACCAGACCCAGTTGCCATCAGCGGCCGGGTGAGTCGTGACGGTGATGCGCGGCTTGGTGCCGCCACCCAGGCAATGGGCGTACAACGGCTTCAGGCTTGGGCCTTTGGCGATGATCATGTGCAGCGGTCGGCGTTGCATCGCTGGTTGGGTCAGGCCCAGATGTTCCAGCAATTGCGCGGTGCCGGCCCCTGCGCTGAGCACGATGCGCTGGGCACGAATCTCGCGGCCGTCGACCTTCAGGCCGACCAGCACGCCCGCCTCCAGCAGCGGCTCGATGGTTTGTCCGGCGAGCAGACCGTCACCGGCCAGATCGGCCAGACGCTGGATCAGGCTCGGCACGTCGACCACCAACTCGGCGAGGCGATAGACCTTGCCCTTGAAGCGCTTGTCTTGCAGCGCCGGCGGCAGTTGATCGCCCTTGACCTGATCGACTCGGCCACGCACGGCTTTACTGGCGAAGAAACTGGTGAGGTTGCCGGCGAGGGTGCCGGGCGACCACAGGTAATGCGCTTCGGACAGCACGCGCACGCCGGACAGGTCCAGCTCGCCGTTGCCGGCCAGCGCCTCACGCCAGCGGCGCGGCATGTCGGCGATGGCTTCCGAGGCGCCGGTCAGTGCACCGTGCAGCGCGTACTTGGCGCCGCCGTGGATGATGCCCTGGGACTTCACACTCTGCCCGCCGCCGAGGCTGGCGCTTTCCACCAGCACGGTCGAAAAACCCTGGCGGCGCAGACGCGCGTTCAGCCAGAGGCCGGCGACACCAGCGCCGACAATCAGAACGTCGGTGGAAATAACGGATGGCATGCAACGACCTCAGTGTTCAAGACGAGGGCGCAGTATACAGACTCGGGGATCGGAGCTCAGAGGCGAAAAAAGATCGCAGCCTTCGGCAGCTCCTACATTGAAATGCATATCCCTGTAGGAGCTGCCGAAGGCTGCGATCTTTTTCTTCAATGCCCTGCGGTCTTGGAGAACAACTGGATGACCACCACGCCGAGCACGATCAGCGCCATCCCGAGCATCGCTGGCACGTCCAGCTTTTGTCCATAAATGAACAGCGCCGCGACGCTGACCATGACGATGCCCATACCCGCCCACACGGCGTAGGCGACGCCCACCGGCACGGTGCGGACAACGAGGGTCAGCATCCAGAAGGCGATCCCGTAGCCGACGATCACCAGGATCAGCGGCAGCGGAGTGCTCAAGCCTTTGACCGCTTTCATCGAAACGGTGGCAATCACTTCGGCGCAGATGGCGATAGCCAGGAAGGCGTAGGCGTTCATGTGTAGATCCTCATGTAAAACGTTGCTTGCTGAGGCGGCATTCTAGTGATTCGCCAGATGCGGTAAAGTCATTACCTATCTGTTTTGAAGATGGGTCGACCGATGAATACCCAGTGGAATCTGGAACAACTGCGCGCCTTCGTCAGCGTCGCCGAACAGCGCTCGTTCTCCGCCGTAGCACGCCAGCAGCGCAAGGCGCAGTCAGCGATCAGCAGCGCGATTGCCCTGCTGGAAGATGATCTGGGCGTCAGCCTGTTCGAGCGTAGCAGTGGTCGCCAGCCCCGACTCACCGAAGCCGGCGAGGCGCTGCTCGAAGAGGCGCGAGAAGTGTTGCGTCAATGTGAGCGTCTGAACGGTCGGGCGATGGCGATGATGCGCGGTCAGGAGGCGCAGTTGCGCGTGGCCCAGGACGAGGCCATGCCTTATCAGGCACTGGTGGAAAGCTTCGATGCGCTGGCCGGGCAATTTCCCAGCCTCGAAGTGCAACTGACCAGCGCCGCTCAGGGCGAAGTGGCGCGCAAACTGGTCGAGCGCCGGGCCGATCTGGGCCTGCTGTTCTATCACGATGAAATCCCCGAAGCGCTGGAGCGTCGGGTCTTGGGGCGGGTGGAAATGGTCACCGTCTGCGGCATCAATCATCCGTTGGCGACGCAGTCCTACGTCACCTGTCAGCAGCTGGCGCAGCATCGGCAATTGCTGATGTCGACACAAACCAGCGTCTATCCCGGCAACGAACCGGCCAGCCCGCAGGTATGGCGTGCCGACAGTTTCTATGTGATGGCCGAATGGCTGGTGCGGGATCTTGGCTGGGCGTGGCTGCCCCGGCATGTGGTGCAGTATTCGGCCTATCAGGGCCTGATGGTTGAGCTGGACTGTGAATGGACGCCGCCGGCGCTGGTGGTGGAACTGGTCTGGCGCCGCGACGAACCCCTTGGACCTGCGGCGCGCTGGCTGGCGGAACGTTTTGCCGTGCACTTGCGGGCGATCGGCGACAAAAGTCGATAAACTCCGCCGCCATGAATAGAACTCTCTACACCGCGCTGTTTTACCTGGGGCTGCCATTGGTGGCGATTCGGCTGTGGCTGCGCTCGCGCAAGGCTCCGGCGTATGCCAAACGGATTGGCGAGCGCTTCTCTTATGGCATGCCGTCACTGCGACCCGGAGGCATCTGGGTGCATGCGGTATCGGTGGGAGAGAGCATCGCTGCTGCACCGATGATTCGCGCCTTGCTGCAACGTTATCCACAGCTGCCGATCACCGTGACCTGCATGACCCCGACCGGATCGGAGCGGATACAGGCGCTGTTCGCCAACGAGCCGCGCATCCAGCATTGCTATCTGCCATACGACTTGCCGTGCGCAGCGGCGCGTTTTCTTGATCACGCCAAACCGAAACTCGCGGTGATCATGGAAACCGAACTGTGGCCCAACCACATTCATCAGTGTGCCAAACGCGGGATTCCGGTGGCGTTGGCCAACGGTCGTCTGTCCGAGCGCTCGGCGCGGGGCTATGGGCGCTTCAGCAAGCTGACCGCGCCGATGCTCGCTGAAATGAGTTTTTTCGCGGTGCAGACCGAGGCTGAAGCCCAGCGCTTCCGAGATCTCGGCGCGCGTCCGCAGACGGTCGAGGTCACCGGTTCGATCAAGTTCGACCTGACCATCGACCCGCAACTGCTGCAGCGCGCCCATGAGTTGCGCGGCCAATGGCAGGCGCTGGAACGCCCGGTGTGGATCGCCGCCAGCACCCACGAAGGCGAAGACGAAGTGGTGCTCGACGCCCATCGTCGCCTGCTGGCGAACTACCCGAATGCGCTGCTGATTCTGGTGCCGCGTCATCCCGAGCGTTTCAATTCGGTGTTCGAGTTGTGCCAGCGCGAAGGCTTTGCCACGGTGCGTCGTTCCACCGGTGCGAATGTCGAGGCAAACACCGCGGTGCTGCTCGGCGACACCATGGGCGAATTGCTGTTTCTTTACGCGTTGGCGGACAGCGCCTTCGTTGGCGGCAGTCTGGTGCCGAACGGTGGACACAATCTGCTGGAGCCAGCGGCGCTGGCAAAACCAGTGCTCAGCGGCCCGCACCTGTTCAACTTTCTCGACATCGCCGCGCAATTGCGTGAAGCCGGGGCATTGGCTGAAGTGGATGATGCCGAAGGGCTGGCGGTGGAAGTGCAGCGCCTGTTCGAATTGCCGCGCGATGCCCAGCGCATGGCCGAGGCCGGGCTGGCAGTGATGCGGCGTAATCAGGGAGCGTTGCAGCGGCTGCTGGATGGGCTGGGCCGGTTGATCAAATAGTCGCCTGGAACATTGTGGCGAGGGGATTTATCCCCGATGGGTTGCGCAGCAGCCCCAAACCATTCACCTCGGTGATTCAGTCAGATCGGGTAAGCCGGGTTTACGACTGCTGCGCAGTCGAATCGGGGATAAATCCCCTCGCCACAGGGGATTTATTCAGATTGTTTACGGCCGCGCCTTGAGCTGTGCTTCGGCGGCCTTGGCCAGATCCGGCGGGAGGAAGTCCTTGTCCGGGTTGTAGTCGGCCTTCAAATAACGTCGCAGGTCTTCCAGATCACCGGGATTCAACGTCCCCGCCGCCTGCTTCAAGCGCAGGTTGTCGAGGATGTAGTCGTAACGGGTGTTGTTGTAGTTGCGCACCGAGGTGTACAGCTGACGCTGAGCATCGAGCACGTCGACGATGTTGCGCGTCCCCACCTGATAACCGATTTCCGTGGCTTCCACCGCGCTCTGGTTGGAAATGATCGACTGGCGCCGCGCCTGTACCTGCTCGACATCGGTGTTCACCGCGCGGTGCAGGTTGCGGGTGTTTTCGACGATCTGCCGGCGCAGGGCTTCGCGCTGCTGTTCGCTCTGATCCAGTTGCGCATAGGACTGGCGCACTTGCGAACTGGTCAGCCCGCCGCTGTAGATCGGAATGTTCAGTTGCAACGCCAGCGTGCGTTGATCGACGTTGCCACCGTACGGCGTGCCGAAGGCGTTAGGGTTGGCGAAGCCGAGGGCGTCGTTGTCACCCTTTTCGTATTTGGCCACGGCGTCGAGGGTCGGCAAGTGGCCGGCCTTGCGCTGCTTGAGGGTCTGTTCGGCGGAGCTGACCGCAAAGTTGCTCGCCAGCAGATTGAGGTTCTGTTTGGCGGCGGTGTCGACCCAGGCCTTGGCGTCGTTGGGTGTCGGCGGCAGGATCGGCAACGTATGGACGATGCCCTGAATCGAGTTGTACTGACGGTTGGTCAGGGTGATCAGCGCTTCGAAGGCATCGTCGACCTGACGCTGGGCAACGATCCGGTTGGCACGCGCGGTGTCGTAGCTGGCTTGTGATTGCAGGACGTCGGTCTTGTCCGACAGGCCGACATCGAAGCGCTCGTTGGACTGGTCGAGCTGACGCTTGAACGCGGCTTCTTCTGCCTTGGTCGAAGCCAGGTTGTCCTGACTGCGCAGCACGTTGAAGTAGCTTTCGGCTGATTGCAGGATCAGGTTCTGTTCGCTGGCCGAGAGTTGCAGGGCGGCCTGTTCGTTGACGTCCTTGGCGGCCTGGTACTGGAACCAGCGGTCGGCACGGAACAAGGGCTGGGCCAGGGTCGCCTGATAGGAGTGTGCGCTGCGATTGGCAATGGCTGAAGGCTGGTCGATCGAGGTGCGCACATCCGCCACTTCGGCGCCGCCGGACAGGTTCGGCAGCAAGCCGGCACGGGCCTGTGGCACCACTTCTTTCTGCGCGCCGTACTGGGCGCGGGCGGCGGCCAGATCGGCGTTGTTGTCGACGGCTTCCTGATAGACGCTGACCAGATCGGTCTTGGTCGACAAGGGCGCTTCTGCTGCCCAGGCCATTGCGTTGGACGCACAAGACACGGCAAGAGCCAGTGAAAGTTTGCGCAGCATGAGGCGATCCCTAGCAAAAATATTACGAAAATAATGTGCGCGCCAAGGCTACGGCGCGGCCCCGACAGCGTCAAGGTGCGCAGGGCAAAGCGAGTGTAGTTGTGCAAACGTGCGGCAACAATCCTGCAAGTCCCGGTAATTGCGCCATTCATCATGGTGTTTGCCGCGGTGTTGGCGTTCTTTGCCGGTTGTGTCTAGACTGGCCGGGTTCTTGTCGGGGTGCCTTGCTATGAGGCTGAGATCGAATAATTTCGGATCCCGTTGAACCTGATCAGGTTAGCGCCTGCGTAGGGAACAAGATTTCTCGTCACCCGGCGAGTCCTCTTGTGCTTCGTCCGGGAAATTGTTCGACAATCGAACGCTCGACGACGATGCACAGCACCAGTCCTGGTGCGTCCGTGCCTTTCAGGTTCTGCTCCGACAATCCACTGCCTGGATGCTGTCTGGAGAGCCCGTGATGACTACAAAATCTAAAAACGCGATCAACTTGAGTGACTCGGCCAAGGTCGATGAGCAGTCGGTTCAGCCGTTCACCCGTTCGCAAAAAGTCTACGTTCAGGGCTCGCGCCCGGACATCCGCGTGCCGATGCGCGAAATCACCCTCGATGTGACGCCGACCGACTTCGGCGGCGAAATCAACGCGCCGGTCACCGTCTACGACACCTCGGGCCCGTACACCGATCCGAACGTGGTGATCGACGTGCGCAAAGGTCTGGGCGACGTGCGTTCGGCGTGGATCGACGACCGTGGCGACACCGAGCGTCTGCCAGGCCTGAGCTCCAACTTTGGTCAGGAGCGCCTGGCCGATCCGGAGCTGACCAAACTGCGTTTTGCCCACGTCAACAACCCGCGCCGCGCGAAGGCCGGGGCCAACGTCAGCCAGATGCACTACGCGCGCAAAGGCATCATCACCGCCGAGATGGAATACGTCGCCATCCGCGAAAACATGAAGCTGCAAGAGGCCCGTGCTGCCGGCCTGTTGACTCAGCAACACGCCGGCCACAGCTTCGGCGCGAGCATCCCGAAAGAAATCACCCCTGAGTTCGTCCGCGAAGAAATCGCCCGCGGCCGCGCGATCATTCCGGCCAACATCAACCACGTCGAACTGGAACCGATGATCATCGGCCGCAACTTCCTGGTGAAGATCAACGGCAACATCGGCAACAGCGCCCTGGGTTCGTCCATCGAAGAAGAAGTGGCGAAACTGACCTGGGGCATTCGCTGGGGTTCGGACACCGTGATGGACCTGTCCACCGGCAAACACATTCACGAAACCCGCGAGTGGATCATTCGCAACTCGCCGGTGCCGATCGGTACCGTGCCGATCTATCAGGCGCTGGAGAAGGTCAACGGCGTCGCTGAAGACCTGACCTGGGAGCTGTTCCGCGACACGCTGATCGAGCAGGCCGAGCAGGGCGTCGACTACTTCACCATCCACGCCGGCGTGCTGTTGCGCTACGTGCCGCTGACCGCCAAGCGCGTGACCGGCATCGTGTCCCGTGGTGGTTCGATCATGGCCAAGTGGTGCCTGGCGCACCACAAAGAGAACTTCCTCTACACCCACTTCGACGAAATCTGCGAAATCATGAAGGCCTACGACGTCAGCTTCTCGCTGGGCGATGGCCTGCGTCCGGGCTCGATTGCCGACGCCAACGACGAAGCGCAATTCGGCGAACTGGAAACCCTCGGCGAGCTGACCAAGATCGCCTGGAAACATGACGTGCAATGCATGATCGAAGGCCCGGGTCACGTGCCGATGCAGTTGATCAAAGAAAACATGGACAAGCAGCTGGAGTGCTGCGACGAGGCGCCGTTCTACACCCTCGGCCCGCTGACCACCGACATCGCCCCGGGTTACGACCACATCACCTCGGGTATCGGTGCGGCAATGATCGGCTGGTTCGGTTGCGCGATGCTCTGCTACGTGACACCGAAGGAGCACTTGGGCCTGCCGAACAAGGATGACGTGAAGACCGGGATCATCACCTACAAGATCGCCGCCCACGCAGCGGACTTGGCCAAAGGACACCCGGGCGCGCAGATTCGTGACAACGCCTTGAGCAAGGCGCGTTTCGAATTCCGTTGGGAAGACCAGTTCAACCTCGGTCTGGACCCGGACACCGCGCGTTCGTATCACGACGAAACCCTGCCGAAGGACTCGGCCAAGGTCGCGCATTTCTGTTCGATGTGCGGGCCGAAGTTCTGCTCGATGAAGATCACTCAGGAAGTCCGCGAATACGCGGCCAACCAGCGGATCGACGCGGTCGACGTGGACGTCGCCCAAGGCCTGGCGGAACAGGCCGAGCGGTTCAAGAAGGAAGGCAGTCAGCTGTACAAGAAGGTTTGATCTGACCTGAAAGGCTCTGGGATGACCGGAGCCTCTGTGGCGAGGGAGCTTGCTCCCGCCCGGCTGCGAAGCAGTCGTAAATCCGGCCAACGCGTTCTGATTGAAAGAACGCGTTGGCCGGTTTTGGGTCTGCTGCGCAGACCGGCGGGAGCAAGCTCCCTCGCCACAGGAATGGTGTGCGATCACACACAACAACAAATGTCCCTCTGAGATAACACCTTGAGCATTCAACCCGGCACTTATTCCCCCGACCTCGCCGTATCCGCCGACAAGCGAGTATTCGGCGGTCGCGATCTGTTTTCCCTGTGGTTCTCCCTCGGCATCGGCTTGATGGTATTGCAGACCGGCGCCTTGCTTGCGCCTGGTCTGGGCCTCTCCGGCTCGCTGCTGGCGATCTTCCTTGGCACGCTGGTTGGCGTGTTGCTGCTGGCCGCCGTCGGCGTGATCGGCAGCGACACCGGCCTGTCATCGATGGCCGCACTGAAACTGAGCCTCGGTAGCAAAGGCGCAAGCCTGCCGGCGCTGCTCAACCTGCTGCAACTGATCGGTTGGGGCTCGTTCGAAATCATCGTCATGCGTGACGCCGCCAGCCTGCTCGGTACTCGCGCGTTCAGCGAGGGTTCGCTGTGGGCCAGTCCGATGCTCTGGACCTTGTGCTTCGGTGCGCTGGCGACCCTGCTCGCGGTCAGCGGGCCGCTGACGTTCGTGCGCAAGATCCTGCGCAAGTGGGGCATCTGGCTGATCCTCGCCGCGTGCATCTGGCTGACCTGGAATCTGTTCGCCAAGGCGGATCTGGCGGCACTCTGGGCGCGGGCCGGGGACGGTTCGATGCCGTTTGCCGTGGGCTTCGATATTGCCATCGCGATGCCGCTGTCGTGGCTGCCGCTGATCGCCGATTACTCGCGTTTCGGCAAGCGCGCGAAAAACGTATTCGGCGGCACGGCGATCGGTTTCTTCGTCGGCAACTTCTGGTTGATGAGCCTCGGCGTGGCCTACACCCTGGCGTTTGCGCCAAGCGGTGAGGTCAATGCGTTGCTGCTGGCACTGGCCGGGGCCGGTCTCGGCATTCCGCTGTTGCTGATTCTGCTGGATGAGTCGGAAAACGCTTTCGCCGACATTCATTCGGCAGCGGTTTCCAGCGGGATTCTGTTGCGTTTGAAGGTCGAGCATCTGGCCTTGGCCATCGGCGTGATCTGCACTCTGATTGCACTGCTGGCGCCCTTGGCGCAGTACCAGAACTTCCTGTTGCTGATCGGCTCGGTGTTCGCGCCGCTGTTCGGCGTGGTGCTGGTGGATCACTTCATTCTGCGCAAGCGCAGCGCCCACGTGGCGTCAGCCGCATTGCGCTGGCCGGCGCTGTTGGCGTGGCTGGGCGGGATCAGCACCTACCACTTGCTGGCGAATCTGTATCCGGATGTCGGCGCGACCCTGCCGGCACTGGTGCTGGCAGGGCTGTTGCAACTGGTGCTGGGCCGGGCTTTCAGTTACGGCCGGGAAACAGCTCGGGTTTGAGGATGCCGTTCAGACGCGGGTAAGGAATCTTCAGTTCGACGTGGCCCAGCGCGTAAGGCGCGATGGTGCTCACGTCGTACTTGAGGATCACGCCACCGTAGGTCAGCGCCACGTTCGGGGTTTTCACGAACGGCCAGCTCTTCACGAAATCCGCTTCCTGATCGAGCTTGGTGCTGATCAGCCAACTGTTGTGCGCCACCTGCGCAGCCTTCCAGAACGCGTCTTCCTGACCCGGCAGCAACATGTCCGACAGGTTCAGCACCTTGTGCTGCTGACGCGAGTAGTTGATGAAGCCGCGCCCCGGGGTGCCATGGGCGCCGCCGGTGTCGAGGTAGCTCGACAGTTCGATGATCACCAAGCCGTCATGCTGCTCGCGTACCTTGGCCTGCAGATAGCTGCTGTTGCGCGGGCCGGCGGTGCGCAGGAATTGATCACGATAGGCCGCCAGGGTTGGCGCTACCGCTGCGTTCTGCTCGGTGCGGGTCATTTGCAGCAGGCGCTTTTCGATAATGCCGTCCAGTGCAGGCTCGGCCGCGAAGTGCACGGTATCGATATTCACCAGCGGACAATCAGGGTTGGAACAGCCGGGTTTCAGGGTTTCCGAGGCGTCGCGGGTGGTTTCCAGCGGCGTGCGGTAGTTGGGCTGGAACAGGTTGGCGCAGGCACCCAGGGTCAGGGCGATGGCGGCCACGGAGGCAATTTTGAAAAGCGACATGGGCGTCCTTTCTGAAACAGGGGAAGGCAAAAAGTTATCCGCTTCGACTCTCGCCGAGGCAGTCAGTTCGCCACTAAGCTAATTAGAGTGGGTTTCGCCGCCACCGTCCATCCCGCTGACGGTAAAGGGGCTGCATCAATCATCACCGGCGCGTTAGGATGGCGCGAAGTCGAGGTTGCCGGTCACCACAAGGCACCTCGTATCGGGATTTGCAGTAAGAGAGGATGCTCATGACAGATTTTGCCAACGCCACTCCGGCCAACGTCGACGTCGTAAAGCGCGAGCGCTGCTACGAGGGCTTCTACAAGCTCGACCGTTTGCACCTGCGCCATGAGCTGTTCGCCGGCGGCATGAGCCGCGAGATCAACCGCGAAGTCTTCGTGCGCCACGATGCCGTGTGCCTGCTGCCGTATGATCCGCAGCGTGACGAAGTGGTGCTGCTCGAGCAGTTTCGCGTCGGGGCCATGGGCAAGACCGACAACCCGTGGCTGGTTGAGCTGGTCGCCGGTCTGATCGACAAAGTTGAAGTGCCGGAAGAAGTTGCTCACCGCGAGGCACAGGAGGAAGCTGGACTGGACATCAAGGCCCTGTGGCCGATGACCAAATATTTTCCGTCGCCGGGCGGCAGCAACGAATTCGTGCATTTGTACCTGGGGCACTGCAGCACCGACGGCGTAGGCGGCCTGCACGGGCTGGAGGAAGAAGCAGAAGATATCCGCGTTACGGTCTGGGCCTTTGAAGATGCCTTGCAGGCCGTCCGTGACGGACGCATTGCCAATGCGGCGAGCATCATCGCCTTGCAATGGCTGGCGCTGAACCGCGCCGAAGTGAGGGGGTTATGGTCGTAAACAAGCTGCGCGATCGTTATCGAGTTGACCTTGCGGGCCTGCAAGCCGCCTGCGAGGCCAACTACGCGCGCCTGATGCGACTGGTGCCGGACATGCGCAACGACCCCGAAGCGCGGCGCATCGCCGTGACTCAGGGCGAGCAGATGCTCGGCGTGCTGGCCCTCGAAGTGCTGCAGACCTGCCCGTACACCACCACTTTGCAGGTGCGCCAGGAGCACAGTCTGCCGTGGTTGCCGGTGCCGCAACTGGAGGTGCAGGTCTATCACGATGCGCGTATGGCCGAGGTGATCAGCGCCGAACATGCACGACGCTTTCGCGGCATCTATCCTTACCCGAACGCCGCGATGCATCAGCCGGATGAAAAGGCCCAGCTCAATCTGTTCCTGGGGGAATGGCTGAGCCATTGCCTGGCCCTGGGGCACGAGTACGAAGTCGTACGCTAGTTGTGAACTGCGTCCGGTTCGCCGGTTTCCCCTTTGCGCCATCCCCCAGCATAATTGCGGCACTCAACCGATTCCGTGCTCTTGCCCTGGGAGAACGCCTTGCCGAGCGTATCCACATTGACCACCGCCGATCCGGCGTTGCTGGTGCAGTTATCCGACAGTCACCTGTTCGCCGAGGCGGACGGCACGCTGCTGGGCATGAACACCCGCGAGAGTCTGCAAAAGGTCATTGAGCAGGTACTCAAGCAGCAGCCGCGGATTGACCTGATGCTGGCCACGGGGGATTTGTCACAGGACGGAACACTTGAGTCGTATCAACTGTTTCGCCAGATGACCGCGCAGATCGATGCGCCGGCGCGCTGGATTCCCGGCAATCACGATGAGCCGCAAATCATGGCTCAGGCCGCGGTGCAAAGTGCGTTGCTGGAATCGGTGGTCGATGTCGGTAACTGGCGCGTGACCTTGCTCGATTCGGCGGTGCCGGGCTCGGTGCCGGGTTATCTGCAGGACGATCAGCTGCAACTGCTGGCCCGTTCGTTGAGCGAAGCGCCGGAGCGCCATCATCTGGTGTGTTTCCATCATCATCCGGTGCCGGTGGGTTGTGCCTGGGCAGAGCCGATCGGCTTGCGTAATCCCGAAGCATTCTTCGACGTGCTGGATCGTTTTCCACAGGCGCGCGCGGTGCTGTGGGGGCATGTGCATCAGGAGATCGATCGCGAACGCAACGGCGTACGGCTGATGGCCTCACCGTCGACCTGCATCCAGTTCGAACCGGGCAGTCACGACTTCAAGGTCGGCGAACAGGCGCCGGGCTATCGCTGGTTGCGGCTGCTGCCGGACGGGCGGCTGGAAACCGGTGTCGAGCGCGTTACCGACTTCGAATTCACCGTCGATTACGGCTCCAACGGTTACTGACACTCCCTGTAGGAGCTGCCGAAGGCTGCGATCTTTTGATTTTAAAAAACAGGATCAAAAGCTCGCAGCCTTCGGCAGCTCCTACAGGAGGTAGCGGGGGCCGGGAGGGCAGCATTGCAGCAGGGCATGCACATCATTTGTATGGCCCATCCCACCGCGACTCCCTGTAAACTCCGCTATCTTTCGCCGACACTCAGGGAGCTCAAATGTCCGGTTCGATCCTCTATATCCACGGTTTCAACAGCGCGCCGGCCTCGAAAAAGGCCTGTCAGCTGGTCGAGGTGATGGAACGGCTGGGTTTGAGCGAGCAATTGCGTGTCCCGGCGCTGCATCACCACCCGCGTGAAGCCATCGGTCAGTTGCAGCAGGCGATTGCCGAGCTGGGCCGGCCGTTGCTGGTGGGAAGCTCACTCGGCGGCTACTATGCGACTCACTTGGCTGAGCGCCACGGCTTGAAAGCCCTGCTGGTCAACCCGGCGGTCAGCCCGCACCGGATGTTCGACGGCTACCTGGGCACGCAGAAAAACCTGTATACCGATGAGACCTGGGAATTGACCCACGACCATGTGACGGCCCTGGCCGAGCTGGAAGTGCCGGCACCCGTGGATGCGCAGCGCTATCAGGTGTGGTTGCAGACCGGCGATGAAACACTGGATTATCGCCTCGCCCAGCAGTATTACCGGGCCTGCGCCTTGCGCATTCAGGCCGGCGGCGACCATGGCTTCCAAGGGTTTGCCGGACAATTGCCGGCGTTGTTGAGTTTTGCCGGCATTGGCGCCGATTTGTATCAGGCAATCGATTTCACCGCACTGTGAAGTCTTGCCCCTTTTTCATTGAATCACTGACGACGAGACCCTATGGCCACTCCCAGCGCTAGCTCTTATAACGCCGACGCCATCGAAGTCCTCTCGGGCCTCGACCCGGTGCGCAAACGCCCCGGCATGTACACCGACACCAGTCGGCCGAACCACCTCGCCCAGGAAGTCATCGACAACAGTGTCGACGAAGCCCTGGCCGGCCACGCCAAATCGGTGCAGGTCATTCTGCACGCCGATCACTCGCTGGAGGTCAGCGACGATGGTCGCGGCATGCCGGTCGACATTCACCCGGAAGAGGGCGTGTCGGGTGTCGAGCTGATCCTCACCAAGCTGCATGCGGGCGGCAAGTTTTCCAACAAGAACTACCAGTTCTCCGGCGGTCTGCACGGGGTGGGTATTTCCGTGGTCAACGCCTTGTCGACCGAAGTCCGGGTGCGCGTGAAGCGTGACGGCAACGAATACCAGATGACCTTCAAGGATGGCTTCAAGGCCACCGAGCTGGAAATCGTCGGCACCGTTGGCAAGCGCAACACCGGCACCAGCGTGTACTTCGCGCCGGATCCGAAATACTTCGATTCACCGAAATTTTCCATCAGCCGTCTCAAGCACGTGCTCAAAGCCAAGGCGGTGTTGTGCCCGGGCCTGCTGGTCAGCTTCGAAGACAAGGGCACCGGCGAAAAGGTCGAGTGGCATTACGAAGACGGTCTGCGCTCCTACCTGGTAGACGCGGTCAGCGAATTCGAACGCCTGCCGGACGAGCCATTCTGCGGCAGCCTCGCCGGTAATAAAGAAGCGGTCGATTGGGCGCTGCTGTGGTTGCCGGAAGGTGGCGACGCGGTGCAGGAAAGCTACGTCAACCTGATCCCGACGGCGCAGGGCGGTACCCACGTCAACGGTTTGCGTCAGGGCCTGCTGGATGCGATGCGCGAATTCTGCGAATTCCGCAGCCTGCTGCCACGCGGCGTGAAGCTGGCGCCGGAAGACGTCTGGGAGCGCATCGCTTTCGTGCTGTCGATGAAGATGCAGGAACCGCAATTCTCCGGCCAGACCAAAGAGCGTCTGTCGTCCCGTGAAGCGGCGGCGTTCGTTTCCGGCGTGGTCAAGGACGCTTTCAGCCTGTGGCTCAACGCCAATCCGGAAACCGGTCTGGCGCTGGCCGAACTGGCGATCAACAACGCCGGTCGTCGCCTCAAGGCGAGCAAGAAAGTTGAGCGCAAGCGCGTCACCCAAGGCCCTGCGCTGCCGGGCAAACTGGCTGATTGTGCGGGTCAGGATCCGATGCGCTCCGAGCTGTTCCTGGTCGAAGGTGATTCCGCCGGTGGTTCCGCCAAGCAAGCGCGGGACAAGGAGTTCCAGGCGATCCTGCCGTTGCGCGGCAAGATCCTCAACACCTGGGAAGTCGACGGCAGCGAAGTGCTGGCGAGCCAGGAAGTGCACAACATTGCCGTGGCCATCGGTGTCGATCCGGGCGCCACGGACATGAGCCAGCTGCGCTACGGCAAAATCTGCATCCTCGCCGACGCCGACTCCGACGGTCTGCACATCGCGACGCTGCTGTGCGCGTTGTTCGTCCAGCATTTCCGCCCGCTGGTGGACGCCGGTCACGTCTATGTGGCGATGCCGCCGCTGTACCGCATCGACCTCGGCAAGGAAATCTACTACGCCCTCGACGAAGCCGAGCGCGACGGGATTCTCGACCGTCTGGTGGCCGAGAAGAAACGCGGCAAGCCACAGGTCACCCGATTCAAAGGCCTGGGTGAAATGAACCCGCCGCAGCTGCGCGAAACCACCATGGACCCGAACACCCGGCGTCTGGTGCAGCTGACACTGGGCGACGATTTTGCCCAAACCTCGGAAATGATGGACATGCTGCTGGCGAAGAAACGCGCCGGTGACCGCAAGACCTGGCTCGAATCCAAGGGCAACCTCGCCGAGGTGCTGGCCTGATGCGGTTTGGCTGGGCCTTGGCGGGTGCCTTGCTGCTGAGTGCGACGAGCGTGTCGGCCGAACCGCTGCAGGAGTTGCGGGTGCTCTCCGAACACCCGGTCGACGGCATGCGCGGCGGCAACCTGTCGGGGCTGGCCATGTGTGGCAGCGAGTTGTGGGCGGTGTCGGACCGTGATGACGATCAGATCTACCGACTCAATACCGCCGATCAGGCCTGGCAGGCCGAAGCCTTGCACATCGACGTGCCGCCAGTGCCGGAGACCGGTTTGCCGTGGGGATTGCGCTCGCGCAATTGGGCCGCGTCGTTCGTGCGCGGTGGCGACCTGGATTTCGAAGGCATCAGTTGCGACAGCACTGGCAATCGCTACATCGTCAGCGAGGGGCACGCGGCGGTCCTGCAAGTACCCGTCAGCGGCCCGGTCAACTGGCTGAAGATCTCGCCGATGATGGTTCGCGAAGCGCGGGCCAGTGGCATGCTTCTGCATTTCAATGCGATCTTCGAAGGTCTGGCGATCAACCCGGCGGGCGATCAGATGTGGCTGGCCGGCGAACGGCAAAACCGTGGCTTGCTGTTGATCAAGCGTCAGCAGACGGTGTGGGATTGCGACGGTCGTTGCGTGCTGCTCAGCGAGGGCGGCAAGGAAATGCAGCCGCCGCAGTTCCCGCACGCCAAAGCGGTCGACCGCGACTTTTCCGACCTTTCGTTGTTCAACGGCAAATTGTTTACCCTTGAACGCAACGCCTTCCAGATTTGTCGGCGTGATGCGCAGACCGCCAAGGTCGAGCGTTGCTGGTCGTACGCTGCTGAACTGTTGCAGGCCAACCGCCGTTATTCGCAGAACTTCGGGTTGGAAGAGGCGCTGATCGTTGATGCGGAGGGGGCGTGGGTCGGCGTCGACAATAATTTCGGCCCGCGGGCTGACGGCGAGGTTCGGCCGATCGTCTGGCGCTTCGCCGCGCCTGAAGGTGGTTGGAGCGCCAAACCGTGAGTCAGCAACCGCCGGGCAAACGCGCCGGCCGGGTGTTGATGATTCTGGCCTGGTGCGCGGGACTGTTTCTGGCCACACGGTTTTTCGGCCAGTGGGAAGAGCGTCAGCAGAATCCGAATGTGGTGGTCACGTCCGAGCAGCATGACGGCGTGGTCGAAGTAAAACTGGCGGGCAATGCCCAAGGGCATTTCGTCGCCAGTGGCCAGATCAACGGTGAGCCGGTGGAGTTCATGCTCGACACCGGCGCCACCGATGTGGCGATCCCGGCGGATCTGGCCAAACGCTTGAAACTGGAAGAAGGTTTCGGTGTGACCCTGAGCACGGCCAACGGCCTGAGCCAGGGCTACCGGACAAAGATCGAGCGCCTGCAGCTGGGCGACATTGTGCTGCGGGACGTCCGCGCACTGGTGGCGCCAGGGCTGCATGGCGATCAGGTGCTGCTCGGCATGAGCGCTCTGAACAAACTTGAATTCACCCAGCGCGGTGGCACCATGCTGCTGCGCCAGACAACGAACCGATGAGGCCCGCATGAGCGACTCCCTTGATCTCAGCCTGGACGGTGTAGAACGCCGCTCGCTGGCTGACTTCACCGAAAATGCCTACCTCAACTACTCCATGTACGTGATCATGGACCGTGCCCTGCCGCATATCGGCGACGGTCTGAAACCGGTACAGCGGCGTATCGTCTACGCCATGAGCGAGCTGGGGCTGGACGCCGATTCCAAGCACAAGAAATCGGCGCGTACCGTCGGTGACGTGCTCGGCAAGTTCCACCCGCACGGCGACTCGGCGTGCTACGAAGCGATGGTGCTGATGGCTCAGCCGTTCAGCTATCGTTACACGCTGGTCGACGGTCAGGGTAACTGGGGTGCACCGGACGATCCGAAGTCCTTCGCCGCCATGCGTTATACCGAAGCGCGCCTGTCGCGCTATTCCGAAGTGCTGCTCAGCGAGTTGGGCCAGGGCACGGCCGACTGGGGGCCGAACTTCGACGGCACCTTGCAGGAACCACTGGTGTTGCCGGCACGTTTGCCGAACATCCTGCTCAACGGCACCACCGGTATCGCCGTGGGCATGGCCACCGACGTGCCGCCGCACAACCTGCGCGAAGTCGCCACTGCTTGCGTGCGCCTGCTCGATGAGCCGAAAGCCACGGTAGAGCAGCTCTGCGAACACATTCAAGGCCCGGACTATCCGACCGAAGCGGAAATCATCACGCCGCGTGCCGACCTGCTGAAAATGTACGAAACCGGCAAGGGCTCGGTGCGCATGCGCGCCGTGTACCACGTCGAGGACGGCGACATCATCGTCACCGCGCTGCCGCATCAGGTCTCCGGGGCCAAGGTGCTGGAGCAGATCGCCGCGCTGATGCAGGCCAAGCCGTCGAAAGCGCCGCAGATCGCCGACCTGCGTGACGAATCCGACCACGAAAACCCGTGCCGCATCGTGATCATTCCGGTCAACAGCCGCGTCGATCACGAAGCGCTGATGCAGCACCTGTTCGCCAGTACCGAGCTGGAGTCGACCTACCGGGTCAACGTCAACATCATCGGTCTGGACGGCAAGCCGCAGTTGAAGAACCTGCGCGCATTGCTGGTCGAATGGCTGGAATTCCGCGTACTGACCGTGCGTCGTCGCCTGCAATTCCGCCTCGACAAGGTCGAGCGCCGCCTGCACCTGTTGGACGGTTTGTTGATCGCTTACCTCAATCTGGATGAAGTGATCCACATCATCCGCACCGAGGAGCATCCGAAAGCCAAGCTGATCGAGCGCTTCGCCCTCAGCGAAATCCAGGCCGACTACATCCTCGACACCCGGTTGCGGCAGTTGGCGCGCCTGGAAGAGATGAAACTGCGCGACGAGCAGGACGAACTGCTCAAGGAACAGGCCAAGCTGCAAGCCTTGCTGGGCAGCGAAGCCAAGCTGAAGAAGCTGGTGCGTACCGAGCTGCTGAAAGACGCTGAAACCTACGGTGATGATCGTCGTTCGCCGATCGTCGAGCGTGCCGAAGCCAAGGCGCTGACTGAACACGATCTGCTGCCGAATGAGAAGGTCACCGTCGTGCTGTCCGAGAAGGGCTGGATCCGCTCGGCCAAGGGCCACGATATCGACGCCACCGGCCTGTCGTACAAGGCTGGCGATGGCTTCAAGACCTCGGCGGCGGGGCGCTCCAACCAGTTTGCGGTGTTTATCGATTCTACCGGTCGCAGTTATTCGGTGGCCGCGCACACCTTGCCGTCGGCTCGAGGCCAGGGGGAGCCGTTGACCGGTCGTCTGACTCCGCCGCCCGGCGCCACATTCGAATGCGTGCTGATGCCCGAAGACGATGCGTTGTACGTGATCGCCTCCGATGCCGGTTACGGTTTTGTGGTCAAGGGTGAAGACCTGCAAGCCAAAAACAAGGCCGGTAAAGCCCTGTTGAGCCTGCCGAACAACGCCAAAGTCATTGCGCCGCGCCCAGTGGCCGATCGTGAGCAGAACTGGCTGGCCTCGGTCACGACCGAAGGTCGCCTGCTGATCTTCAAAATCAGCGATCTGCCACAATTAGGGAAGGGCAAAGGCAACAAGATCATCGGTATTTCCGGTGAGCGTGTGGCCAGTCGCGAAGAATACGTCACGGACATCGCCGTACTTCCGGAAGGCGCTACCTTGGTGCTGCAGGCCGGAAAACGGACCCTGTCGCTGAAGGCCGACGATCTCGAACACTATAAAGGTGAGCGTGGACGTCGCGGGAATAAACTCCCGAGGGGCTTTCAGCGGGTGGATGCGCTGCTCGTCGAAAACCTCAATTAGGCGAAAACGCCCCTCTAGAGGCGTCGAACTACGATTTAACGCGTAGATCGACGCTTTGGCGCTGGAGTCGGAACGCATATTCACGGATGATATGGCCTTTCCAAGCGCCGGCGTGGCCGAGCGTTCTTCATATTTATTGAGTATTTTCACTGTGGTCAGCCTTGTGGCGGCCACCTGGACGGGATGATGACTGCTCTGCGCCCTCTTATTTTCCTGCTCGCTGGCGTTTTGGGCCTGGCGGGCTGCAGCGTTCACCAGCCGGTGTCGCTGTATCAACTGGACAGCGGAAGTCCGGTTCAGCCTGCGCAAAGCGCTGGCATGGCGGTTTTGTTGGGCCCGATCGTCGTGGCCGATTACCTGCAACGAGAAACCCTGCTGCAGCGTCAGCCCGACGGCAGCCTGCAAGCCTCGACCGATGGTCGCTGGGCGGGCAGCCTTTCGTCGGATATCGATCAATTGCTGATGCGACAGGTGGCGGGTCATCTGGACAGCCAGCGTGTGGTGCTGGCACCCGCGACGTTGGGCTTCACGCCGGATGTGCAGGTATTGCTGACCATCACGCGACTGGATTCCGGTCAGAAACAACCGGCGATCCTCGATGCGCAATGGCGTCTGATCGACCGTCGTGGGCAGGTACGCGATAACCGCATCGTTCATCTGCAAGAGTTGCATGCCGGGACCACGGCTTCGCAGGTGCAAGCACAGGGGATTCTGCTGCAGCGTCTGGCCGAGCAGTTGTCGGTGGCGCTCAAGCCATTGGCCAACCAGCCGCCGGTGGCCGAAGCACCGCGCAAAGCGGCGCCAAAACCGGCCGCGCCGGCAGCGGATGCCGAGAAACAGCCAAAGATCCCGATGGCCTCGCCGATTCGTACCGATATGGAAGTGTTCCGCTTCTAAGGCTGAATCAGCGTCAAACCAGAGCCCGCCTTGTGCGGGCTTTGTTGTGTCTGGGGGCTGGAGATCTTTGCCGTCAGTGCGCGCGAAGAGGCCCGGACAGACGCCAAAAGATCGCAGCCTGCGGCAGCTCCTACAGAGATTTACGCCAATCCACTGTAGGAGCTGCCGCAGGCTGCGATCTTTTCAACAGGCCACAAAAAAGCCCGCAGATAATCACTCGTCTGCGGGCTTCTGTGCATCTGGCCTAAGGCTTACGCCCGGCGCTCATGCATCCGCGCCAGTTGCCGCTCGAGCATCGACGGATACGGCTCCATCAAGCGCTCGACACAGCAGGCCCCCTCAGGGCTGGCGATCGGACGGATCCGCGCACGCTGGCGAATCAGCGCGTCATCACCGATCTTGCGCTCGACCAGCAGCAGGTTGCGGCTGTGCTGCGACAGGGCCAGGGCATCCTGGGCCGAATCGGTCAGCAGCAGGTCGATCTGGCTCAGACCGAACAGGTCTTCACCCAGGGTCAGGCCCAACTGCAATTGCAGGGTGATGCCGCTGTCGGCGACTTCGATCTGCAATTGATGGCCCAGCGCCCGCAGCAATTCACCGCAGCAGATCGCATTGGTCAGGTAGTCGTCACCGCTGTCTTCGGTGTGGAACAGCATCAGTGTGCTGCCATCGTTCAGGGTTTCGATTTCGCCCTGATACAGCGAAGCGGCCTGATCGAGGCAATCGCGGTAGCGCTCCAGCAACTCTTCCAGACGGGCACGCGGCAGGCGCCGCAGTTGTTCCTGCGAGCCCAGTTGCACGGCCAGTACCGCGCTGTGTTGGGGCACGCTAGGCGTGGCCTTGCGCGTGATCGGTTGCGGCGCTGCATCCAGCGATTCGTCGCGCAGGTCAGCAAAAGCGTCGTCGTCTTCATCGTCTTCAACGGTGCTGACCACATGGCGCGGTGCAGGTTTTTGTGCAGCCATCGGGCGGGTTTCGTCAAAGCTCGGATCGCGCAGGTTGCGCACTTCGAACTCTGGCTCATCCTCTTCTTCGAACTCGGGTTCCGGCTCGGGCTCGGGTTTGGGCGCAGGCTCTGGGGCGAAGTTGGCGTGCAGCTGACGCGCCAGATCGCCGATCTCGTCCTGACGGTCGGTGCCCGGGGTGTATTCGTCGATGTTGCGCAGCCAGACGCGCAATTGCAGCAGGGGCGTCGACAGATAGCGGCCCATGCGCAGACTCAGGGCCAGCGACAGCGCCAACAGGATCGCACTGAGAATGCCCATGCTCTGCAGACTGATGGTCATCGGCTGCTGAAACTGATCCATGTCCAGGCTGATGCGCAGTTGCCCGGCGGTCACGTCCTGGAAGGTGATCTTGCTCTCGTACATGCCTTCGGCTTCGCCCAACAGGCTGTGCTTGGGGCGCTGACCGGATTCGGCGAGGATGCGGTTGTCCACGCTATAGATGGCCGCGTGGGCCACCAGCTTGTTCTTGGTCAGGTTGTTGAGCAGCACGTTGAGGCTGAGGATGTCGTTGGACACCAACAGCTCAGTGGCGGAGGTGGCAGTCTGCGTGGTCAGGCTTTCGCCCAGCGCGTCGGCCTGCTCGTGCATGGCCTGCTTGAACTGCAAGCCCATCACCCCGGCATAGATCACCAGGGCCAGAGCGACCAGGATCACGTTATGGCTGGCAATGCGCAATGCAATCGGCACACGGCGATGACGCAGTGCACGGAAGATCAGCAGGAAGAAGTTATCGGTTTTAACTGGCGTGGGCCGGTTCACTGAGCTCGGCTCTTTTGTCCGTGAAGTTGACGCGCAGTATAGCGACAGGCCCTAGACCGGCAAAGCGCTCGCGGTGCCCGATGGTCACTGAAAGTGGGTAGAATGCGGTTTTTTTCCAGTTGCGGGGGTGCGCGTTGCGCGAAATCGTCCTGATTAACATCACGGGAGTCGACCGTCCGGGTCTGACTGCGGCCATTACTGGCGTTCTGGCACAAGGTGGTGTGAACATTCTCGACATTGGTCAGGCGGTGATCCACGACACCCTGTCGTTCGGCATCCTGGTCGAGATTCCCGACTCCGAGCAAGGCAAAGCCGTGCTCAAGGACATCCTGTTCAAGGGCTACGAGCTCGACCAGCAGGTGCGTTTCACCCCGGTGTCCGAAGAGGACTACCAGCAATGGGTGGGCAATCAGGGCAAGAAACGCCACATCGTCACCCTGTTGACCCGCAAAGTGACCGCCGGCCAATTGCAGGCGGTCAGCTCGATTACCGCCAAATATGGCTTGAACATCGACCATATCGACCGTCTGTCGGGTCGCATGCCGCTGGACACGCCGGCGGACAAGGGCAAAGGCTGCATCGAGTTCTCCGTGCGTGGCGAAGCGGCTGATCCGCAGGCGCTGCGTGCCGAATTCCTTAGCGTCGCCCAGGAGCTGAACGTCGACATCGCCTTTCAGGAAGACTCGCTGTTCCGGCGCAACCGGCGTCTGGCGGTGTTCGACATGGACTCGACCCTGATCGAAGCCGAAGTCATCGATGAGCTGGCCAAGGCTGCCGGTGTCGGCGAGCAAGTCTCGGCCATTACCGAGCGGGCGATGGCGGGCGAACTGGACTTCCGCGCCAGCTTCAAAGAACGCCTGGCGTTGCTCAAGGGCCTGGATGTCAGCGTACTGGATTCGATTGGCGCCTCGCTGCGCCTGACTGAAGGTGCCGAAACCCTGTTCGCCGAGCTCAAACGCCTGGGCTACAAGACCGCGATCCTGTCCGGCGGCTTCACGTACTTCGCCAAACAGTTGCAGGCCAAACTCGGCATCGACTACGTGTTCGCCAACGAACTGGAAGTGGTCGACGGCAAGTGCACTGGCGTGGCGATCGAGCCGATCGTCGATGCGCAGCGCAAGGCGGATCTGCTGAAAGAACTGGCGCACAAGGAAGGCTTGCGTCTGGAGCAGACCATCGCCGTGGGCGACGGTGCGAATGACCTGCCGATGCTGGCGATTGCCGGTCTGGGTGTGGCATTCCGCGCCAAGCCGCTGGTCAAGCAGTCGGCCAAACAGGCGATCTCCACGCTGGGGCTGGATGGCGTGCTGTATCTGCTGGGCTTTCGCGATCGCGACGGGCAGTTGTAATTAAAGATCAAAAGATCGCAGCCTTCGGCAGCTCCTACACTGGAATACGCGTTTTCCTGTAGGAGTTGCCGCAGGCTGCGATCTTTTGCTTTCAAAGCGATTTCCACAACGAGTCGAAATCCTCCTCGCCCCCGCCATTGCGTGCGGCCTCCAGCGAGCGATAGGCAAACTGATTGAAACTGTGCGTGCTCGCCACTCGTCGATCCAGCCCGGCGCGGTGTTCTTCGCCATGGGTGTTGATCAGCACTTTATTGCCTTCCTGAAACGGCAGGCGCGGGGCCAGCAAGGTCGCGGGCAAGTCGATGGCACTGATCTCGGGCAGCAGCAGGCCTCGCAAGTAGTGGCTGTGATCGTCCCGCGAACGCACCAGTTGCAAACCGCAGGGCTCGGCGTGCGGCGCCACCAGCTCAATGCCCATTTGCGGTCCGCCACCGCGTACCTGACGAATCCAGCGCACCACCGCAATGCTCCAGCCTTGATTCGAACTGTCCTGAATCCCGACCATCTCCCCGGCCTGCAACTCGGCGGGCACCTCGTTCGGCCAGCCCAGGCAATAACCTCCGGGGCTATGGTTGATCACCGGCAAGGTGTAAGTCGGGTAGTGCGGAGTGTGGTCGGCTGTGCTGTCGTCTTCGCCGATATGGTCGTACTGAATCTCTTCGTACGGCAGAAATTCATCAGCGCTGTTTTGCGGGGCGGCGTCGAACGCCTGGCTCCAACTGTCTTTTTCGCCCTTGGCCACCGCGCGGCTGAAGTTCGCCGCGCGGGCGCCGGGATGCTTGAGCAACTCACTGAAAGTGCGTTCGCCTCCCAAATAGAAGTGCAGGGCGCTCATGCCTACGCACACGGTCAGGTTGCCCTGGCCGGGGGTGCGCTGAAAACTGCGCTCGGCGGTCTGGCCCCAACTGGCGTGCAGATGCTGCAGGGTGTCGACGCTCAGTCCCGACGGGACGGGCAGCGGCGTCGATGTTTCCTGATGCAGCAAATGCGCTTCGATGACATTCACCAGCGGCTGCGGATTGATGCCGAGCAGTGTGCCCTGTTGTTCTTGGCGAAACATGCTGCGGTAGCGCGGGCCGGTGTCCAGATCGGCGCTGATGGCGAACAGCCCGTCGTCCGGGCTGCCGGGATGCAGTCTGAGCAGGGCGCTCCACGGCTCCAGCACCTCAGCCAGTCGGGCGATCTGGTTCTGCCGCAGTTGATTGCAACGAGCGCTGCCCAGCAGCAGCGTGGCGATGTAGGTCTGCTCCAGGCTCAGCTCGGTGGTCAGGCTCGCCAGGTCGTCGTGCACCCGACGCTGTTGCAGTTGCAAGCCGCAGGCGCAGCGATACAACTGATGCAGCTCGAACCACAGTTGTTCCGGCGCCGGGCTATACAGCTGCGCGGCGCGCAGCAGTTGTCCCTTGAGCGCATGCGCAGCGCGTTGCAGGGCCTGACTGACCAGCGCCGCACGATCCTTGTGGTATTTGGGCACGATGCGCAGCACGATCTGTTTGTAACCGATGGCCAACTGACTTTGCAGTGCCTGACACAGGTTGCTGATCTTGCGCGAACGGTCATCGAGCATGATCGCCTGATGCAGGAAGTGCCGCTCCAGATGCTGACAGACGAAATACACCTCGGGACGCAACAGCTCCAGCAGTTGCAAGCGATTGTCACTAGGGGTCAGCAATTGATTGAGTTCGCCCAGGCCTTGGTACAACTGGCGGGCGGTTTCGCCGATGTTCGCCTTGGGCAGGCCGGCGATCCAGCGCTTGAGGTCGCGCGGGGTGGCTTCGCAGAACGACAGGCGCGACTGCGTGGGAATCGGAGCGCTCAGCAGCGGGGGGGAGATGGTCTGGCTCATGCCAAAAACCATAGCAGCAAATGAGCATGTCGGCCTTCAACCGGTGGGAGCTGCCGCAGGCTGCGATCTTTTGATCCTGGTTTTTAAAAACAAAGTCAAAAGATCGCAGCCTTCGGCAGCTCCTACAGGGGGCGCCGATGTATCAGGCGTTTGGCAGTGCCAGAGCCTGGCCCATTTGTACTGGCGAACCGGCGACCAACTCTTCAGCCCATTTCACTTGGTCCGGGCCAAACAGCACGATCGCGGTCGAACCCAGCTTGAAGCGTCCCAGTTCAGCACCTTTTTCCAGATGAATCGGCGCACGGGCAGCTTCGTCGTAGCGGAAGGTTTTCAGCTCGCGCTTCGGCGGGGTCACCAGACCGGCCCATACGGTTTCAATCGAAGCGACGATCATCGCGCCCACCAGCACCACAGCCATCGGTCCGCGCTCGGTGTCGAAAATGCACGCCACACGTTCGTTGCGGGCGAACAGTTCCGGCACGTTTTCCGCAGTGGTCTGGTTGACCGAGAAAATCCGGCCCGGGATGTAGACCATTTCGCGCAGGGTGCCGGCCAGCGGCATGTGCACGCGGTGGTAATCCTTCGGCGACAGGTAAATGGTGGCGAAGTCGCCGCCCATGAACGGTGCGGCATTCGCCGCATCACCGCCGAGCAGTTCCAGCACGCTGAAGCTGTGGCCCTTGGCCTGGAACACGCGACCGTGTTCGATCGGGCCGAGCTGGCTGACCGCACCGTCGGCCGGGCTGAGGATCGCGCCCGGGGTCTGGTCCAGTGGACGCGCGCCGTCTTTCAGGGCACGGGTGAAGAACGCGTTGAAGTGCTCGTAGGCGGTCAGGTCTTCGACCAGCGCTTGCGACATGTCCACCTGATAACGCTTGGCGAACCACTGGGTGAAGGCATTCTTGAACCAGCGCACGCGGCACTCGGCAATGCAGCCGGCCAGACGCGACAGCAGGTGATGAGGCAGCAGGTACTGGCTGAGGATAAACAGACGCTCTTTCATTAGTTGTCCTTAGAACCTTGAATCTCGACAGGCGTATCAGGGTGGTTGCCCCATTCGCCCCAGGAACCGGCGTAGCCCTTGACCCGCGGATAACCGAGGGACTTGGCCACCAGATAAGTGAAGCCCGACCGGTGATGGGTCTGGCAGTGGGTAATGATTTCTTTGTCCTTGGTGATCCCGAGGTCTTCGAGGATCTGCGGCATGTCCGTGCGGATCCGCAGCTGACGCGCCTTGTCCATGCCGGCGGTCCACTCGAAGTTCACCGCGCCGGGGATGTGTCCGCCTTTGGCGGCCAGCACCTTCTCGCCCGAAAACTCCAGCGGTCCGCGCGCATCCCAGATCGCCAGATCGGCGGCGCCGAGACGGCTTTGCAGGTATTCGCGAGTGGCGGTCGGCCCTTCGTGCAGGGTCAGCGCCACCGGGCCGCCCACCGCAGGCGGCACCTGGATCGACATCGGCATGCCCGCTTCCAGCCACGCCGGCAGACCGCCGTCGACATAGTGGTATTTGTCGTGACCGATCACATCCAGGAGCCAGATGAAACGTCCGGCCCAACCGCCGCCCTCGTCGTCGTAGACCACGTAGACCGCATCCTGGCGATGCCCCAGCTCACCGAACAACGCCTCCAGATCGGCTTTGGCCGGCAGCAGTCCCGGCGCCGGCGGCTGGCCGAGCTGGGTGCGTTTCGGGTCGACAAAGCGTGCGCCGGGAAGATGACCTTCGGCATAGCGGGCAGGGCTGGTCAGATCCACCAGAATCAGTTCAGGGGAATCGAGACGCGGGAGCAGGTCGCTCGGCTCGATGACGAGCGGCAAGCCAGAGAAGTCAGACATGTGAGGTCTCCAGAGCACAAAGGGGGGGATTGTAGCGCAGCCTCATCGGCCACGGCTGCTAAAGCTGTGCAGGGCTTTCTCGATGCATTGTGCAGTTTTGCCGAATGCCTGCACGGTGATGTCGGCGAATGGCCCGCCGCCCTGATCGGCCACGACGATCATGATCACCCGGCCGTTATTGACCAGTGAACGCAGGAACAGGTGCTCGCCACGGAACAGCGAACGCAGGCCCGGCGGCAACAATGCGGAAAACTGTGCGTTGTTCTCGGGGTTGATCCGCACTTGTGCCTGCTGCGCGAGTAGCCGCTGCAGGACTTTGCTCTGACTGACGACAAAATTCAGCGCGGCGGCTTCCTTCGGCAAACCGAAGGTCTGGTGTACGCGCAGATTGGACTGCGTGCGGTCGGCCATCAGAATCATCACCCGACGCATGCCGCTGGCGACCAGCGCATCGCGGGCGGCGACGGTCAGGCTCATGGCATTGGTGAAACGGCTCGGCTCGGCCAGCAGTTCGGCGCATTGTCGGCGCCATTGCGTCAGGTCCTCGGCATTCGGCGCGGCCGCTGGCAGCATCCCGGCCGGCAAGCGATGGGTACCCCACGGCCACAATAATGAAACGGCCGGGTGCCACAGATCGGGCATGGCATGCTGGCGCGCACTGTTGGCGGCTTGCTGGTGCAACTGCTGCTGCACTTCATCCATCGAGATTTGCAGATAAAGGCTGGTCAGGTACTGCCAGCGCTCGCTGTGCGGACTGTCCCAGGCCTGTTGCGCCGACAGCGCCAGACCGTTGGCCAGCAATACGGTGTTGGCCGGTTGATTGAGCCAGCGGCGCAAAGTCGGATCGTCATCGAGGCGATTCTGCTGGCGCAGCGGATGCTCGCTGTCGCGGGCGATACGCAGCACTTTCACCAGTTCGCGCTGTTCGCTGAGCAGCAGTTTATAGCCCTGCTGCACCCAGATCGGCAGGTGCCAGACCTGTACCAGTGCTTCGGCGATCTTCAGCAGGCGGATGCCAAACAATTGCTTCTCGACCACCAGCGCCGATTCGCCCTTGTGGATCACCCGCAGCTCCCACTCTTCGAGCAACTCGGGAAACGTCAGCGCCAGCGGCCATAATGGTGACAGAAACAACAGGCTGCCCCAATGAATGTCCTGCCACAGACGCGCGAGGCGACTGGCGAAAAAACCGTTGGCCTGTTGTGTGGCGTGCTGGCTGATCATTTGCAACTGGCGCAGGGCCTTGGGGATCTGCAGCTGCGGTTCGACCGGCAGGCGCGCGAGCAATTCTTCGGTACGCGCCAGGCCCAGACGGTTGATCGCCACCTCGAGATTTTCCGCCGGTGCGGCCAGGGTGCCGTGGGTGTGACGATTCGCCTCACGGATGATGCTCAAGGCCAGTGCCGGGCTGTCCTGCATCAGGTCGGCGATGTCGCGCAGCGAACTGCGGTTGTCACGGATCGCGCGGCACACCTTGTCGTGAGCCTCTTGCGGCACGGGCAGCCGGACGCTGTCGAGCAGCTTGACCCAGCCTTCGAGGGTGGTCGGTTTTACGTGTGGGACGTTCGTTTCATTAGCCATGTCTGGACGGGATCTTCACTGACTGTAGACGCGCCCGGCATGGGCTAAATTGGCTTTTCGCCTGAACTGGCTATAGTCTGGCGCAGTTTTGCCGATAAGTAGAAGAAGAGATTTTTTAACTTCCGAATATGACCTTGAACCCGACTTAAGTAAGTACTTTCTACCTATGGCTAAAATTATCGGCATCATCGTCGTATTCGCGAGCGTGCTCGGCGGATACGTGCTCTCCCACGGCAAAATTGCCGCCCTGATCCAGCCCTTCGAGGTGATGATCATCGGTGGTGCGGCCCTCGGTGCATTCCTCCAGGCCAACCCCGGTTACATGACGATGCACGTGCTCAAGAAATCCCTGAGCATGTTCAGTTCGCGCTTCAGCCACACGTTCTATCTGGAAGTGCTGGGCCTGATCTACGAGATCCTCAACAAGAGCCGCCGCGAAGGCATGATGGCCATCGAAGGCGACATCGAAGACGCTGCCGCGAGCCCGATCTTCGCCAAGTACCCGGCCGTGCTCAAAGACGAACGCATGACCGCGTTCATCTGCGATTACCTGCGCATCATGTCCTCCGGCAACATGGCTCCGCATGAGCTGGAAGGCCTGTTCGACATGGAGCTCTACAGCCTCAAGGAAGACCTTGAGCACCCGTCCCATGCGGTGAACGGCATCGCCGACGCCATGCCCGGTTTCGGTATCGTCGCGGCGGTACTGGGTATCGTGGTGACCATGGCGTCCCTGGGCGAAGGCGATCAGAAATCCATCGGTCTGCACGTGGGTGCGGCTCTGGTCGGTACCTTCTTCGGTATTCTCGCGGCCTACGGCTTCTTCGGCCCGTTGGCGCATTCCCTGGCCCACGATGCCAAGGAAGAGCTGAACGTCTATGAAGCCATCAAGGCTTCGCTGGTGGCGTCGGCTTCCGGCATGCCGCCATCGCTGGCGGTGGAGTTCGGGCGCAAGGTTCTGTACCCGGCGCACCGTCCAAGCTTCGCCGAGCTGGAACAAGCCGTTCGCGGTCGCTAAGCCATGGAAAATAATCAGCCGATAATCATCAAGCGCGTCAAGCGCATAGCCGGTGGGCACCACGGCGGGGCGTGGAAAATCGCCTTCGCCGACTTCGCCACGGCGATGATGGCGTTCTTCCTGGTGTTGTGGTTGCTGTCCACCGCAACGCCTGAGCAGAAGATCGCCATCGCCGGTTACTTCAAGGATCCGGTCGGCTTCTCCGAAAGTGGCACGCCGTACATCATTGATCTGGGCGGCACGCCGACCCTGGCGCCGGAAAATACCCTCAACCCTGAAGTGAAATCGCAGCCGCAACCGGACAAGGTCACGGTCGACACCGAGCAGGTCGAAGGCATGGCCGAGCAGGTCGAGAAAGAACGCCTGGAACTGTTGCTGCAGGAACTGCAGAACAAGGTCGACGAGAACCCGCAGCTGCAGAAGTTCAAGGATCAGATCCTGTTCGAGATCACCCCGAACGGCCTGCGCATCCAGATCATGGACGCGGAAAACCGGCCGATGTTCGACTCGGGCTCGGCACGTCTGAAGCCGTACTTCGAAGACATCCTGCTGGCCATGGCCGACACCATCAAAGCGGTGCCGAACAAGATCAGCATCAGCGGTCACACCGATGCCAAGCCGTACACCGGCACCGGTGATTTCGGTAACTGGGAGCTCTCGGCCAACCGTGCCAACGCCGCGCGGCGTGCGCTGGTGGCAGGCAGCTATCCGGATTCGCAGGTGGCGCGGGTCGTCGGTTATGCCTCGTCGGCGCTGTTCGACAAGGAAAACCCGTTCAACCCGGTCAACCGCCGCATCGACATCGTGGTCCTGACCAAAAAAGCGCAAGCAGCCATCGAAGGCTCGCAGGGTGCCGACGCGGCCAAGCCAGCCGCCGAAGGTCAGAATGGCGCCGCTCCGGCGACGCCGGTCGATCCGAACGCGTTGCCGGCAGACCAGCAACCGGTGCCGGCCCACGAGTTGCGCGAACGCTTGAACCTGTTCGACGACGCCGCACCGAAACCGGCCGCGCCGGGGGCTGCGGCGCCAGCGCCAACAGCTCCGCCAGCCGCTGCACCGGCTCCCGCGCCGAAGCAGTGACCGACAAAAAAGCCGACAGTGATGTCGGCTTTTTTGTGGCTGTCGATTGGCCTCAGAAACCGCGCCGAATCCGGTTTTTCAGTTGTTCATGGAACAGATCGGCATTGCGCTTATAGGTGCCGCTGAAGGATTCGTTGCTCGAATCCAGCGTCATCGAACGCTTGCTCGACACTTCTTCACGATAGGCATCGATGAAGAAATTCAGATCACTGGCTGTGCTCAGCTTCGGCCACTTGTCCAGATACTCCGGCAACTGCGCTTGTCCGGTGCGGAACGAGCAGATCCGCCGGTTGCTGATCGTCGCTTCGCCGATTTCGAACGGCACCCACCACGACAGTGCGGTTTTCTCCGAAACCACCGCCAGCAGGTGCGTGCACTCGGTGATGTTGCGGGTGATCACCCCGGTGATGTCGTCGGTGGTCTGCGATTCCGGGTCGAGTACGTCGAGGTAGGTCTTGATGTTGGCCTGCATCAATTGGGCATTGATCGCCATGGCTTGCGGACGATCGATGTGGCGGTAGCTGATGAATACGGGCATCAGAAGTGTCCTTTTAAGGCGAGTTCGCGGTAATAGGCGCCGAGCGCCGTGAGGCGGCAGCCGGTGGAGTGAAGCGCGGCGTAGTACATGTGTTCGGCATCCACCGGTTCGATCAGGCTGTGGCGGTTGCACATTTGCAGTTGCTTGAAGATGTCGCCGTGCTCGGGGTCGAACAGCGCTTCGGTGGGCTCGTAGCTGGGATCGAGCCGGAAGACGAAACTTGGCTCGGGGAACCAGTCTTTGAGTTTGCGCAGGGTTTCCTCGGCAATCAGCGGCGCGACTTCGCGCAGCGGCACGAACTGCGAGACATTGGTCTTGAACACCGGGCGCTGTTCCCAGGCGCCCAGCGCATTGTCGACAAACGAATAAACGCTACCGGGGGTGACCTTGCCGAGTACGTTGGCTGCGCCACCGTGCAGCGCTTGCAGCAACAGATCCGTGAAGACGCCATGACCGCGACTTTCCAGGGCGTACTGTTCTTTTTTGCAGGCCGTGAGAATGGTCACGCCTTCGCCGATCACACTGCTGCCGCCACGCAGATTGCGCATGGCGCCTGCTGCGCCGGCCTGGCAGCAATCGAGAATGATGATTTTGTTCTTGATGTGCGGGGCCTTGTCGGCCCATTCCAGAATGTCGCTGATGCGGATCCCGTCTCCACCAGGCTGATAGTCCTGGGGGATCAGGAGTCCTTCGTCGATGCTGGTGTCGAACTGACCATGGCCGGCGAAGTACAGCAGTGCCACGTCACAGTCGCCTGAGAACAGGCTCTGGATCTGCTGTTTCATGTGGCCGAGCGTAAGTTTTTCTTCGGCGGAAGTCAGCACTTTGCTGCTGAAGTTCGGTCGCCCGTTGGCGTGACGCTCGAGCACCGACGCCATGGCCATGGCGTCGTTGTTACAGCCGCTCAAGGGTGAGACGTGGTCGTAGTGGTTGATGCCGATAAACAGTCCTTTGCGCATGGTTACACCGCCGTGTGCAGACGAATCGCACTGACGATGCTGTTGGTGTTCCATGCGCACTCGGCGTGAGCCGCCTCACGCACGACAGTGGAAATGCGCTCGGCGCCGAACGGCTTGATCGCGATGATCACTTTGCCCATGCGTTTGGCGATCTCGATTTCCTTGTTGATCCACTTGCTGTAGGTCGAATACATCCCGGCCATGATCAGCACCGCCGAGCACGGACGGATCTTGTTTTCGATGGCTTCTTCGAGCTGCTTGTCGGTCTGCGCGCCCATGATCGGGTTGTGCGGCGGCACGGAAAAATTCTTGAAACTGAAATCCGGTCTGGCGCCGAGCAGGCGTACCAGATTGTCGTGGGCGTGGGCGTAGTTCCACGAATGGCTGATGAACAAATGGTAAGTCTGCATGGGGTTCCTCGAAGGTCGCGAAGGTGCGAAGGAGGACCCCAATCTAGGCATCTGACGCGGGCCTACAAGGGCTGGGCGGTGAAAGAGAAATGTCCTGCAAACAGGTGCGGGCGGGTCCGTCAGAAGAGTCTGACGTTTAACGGAATCGGGGATTTGTCAGGCGTGATCCGACATCCGGCAGCCCCCGGGCGAGGGACTGCCGGTGCAGGTGTTTAGTAGCCGTTTTCCGGCAGGCTGGCGATGATCGAGCGGTAGCTGTTCATCCGCTGCTGCTGCACGCGGCCATCTTCCAGGGCTTTGAGCAGTGCACAGCCGGGTTCGCGGTCATGCTTGCAGTCGCGAAAGCGGCAGGTGCCGAGCAGGTCGTTGAACTCGATGAAGCCGGCTTCGACATCAGCGCGGCTGACGTGGCCCAGGCCGAACTCACGAATACCCGGGGAGTCGATCAGCTCGCCGCCGCCCGGGAAGTGGAACAGGCGCGCGGTGGTCGTGGTGTGCGTGCCCTGACCGGACAGCTCCGACAACGGGCCGACGCGGGTCTCGACTTCCGGCAACAGGCTGTTGACCAGCGATGACTTGCCGACGCCGGACTGGCCGACGAATACGCTGATGCGCCCGTCGAGCTGCTTCTGCAACTGTTCCATGCCATTGCCGTGATGTGCGGACACTTCCAGCACCGGATAACCCAGCGTGCGGTACACCGCCAGCAGGGCATTGAGCGCCGGGGCGTTCTGCTCGTCGATCAGGTCGAATTTGTTCAGCAGCAGCAACGGGCGGATGCCGGCATGTTCCGCTGCGACCAGATAACGGTCGATCAGGTTGGCGTGCGGCTCGGGCAGTGGCGCGAAGACGATGACGATCATGTCGACGTTGGCCGCCACCGGTTTGAGCTGGCCACGGCTGTCCGGGCGGCAGAGCTCGGTGGTGCGCGGCAGTTGCGCGACGATCACGCCGATGCCCTGGTTGCCGGCGCGCCAGACCACCCGATCACCGGTCACCAGCGCCGGCAGGTTGGCGCGCAGGTGGCAACGGAATACCTGACCGGCCAGTTCGCCGTCCACGGCCTCGACCTCGACCTGCACCCCGAAGTGGGCGATCACCAGGCCGTGTTGCTCAGGCCCCAGATCGCCGCCCTCGAGGGCTTCGACCGCCGAGGACTCGCGTTTGGCAGCGCGGGCGGCGCGCTCGCCCTGAATCTTTTCGATGCGCCAGTTTTGACGACGATTGAGTTGGCGTTTGGCCATGGGTGTTCCGTCTGAAGAATGCAGCGATTAGGTAAAACGGCCGCGAGTTTAGCACGCCCGGGCACCGGCCTAGGCTAAACTGCGCAGCATTGCCTAGGAGCCCGAATATGCAAAACCCGCAGAACCTGATCTGGATCGACCTGGAAATGACCGGTCTGGATCCGGAAAACGACGTCATCATCGAAATGGCCACCATCGTCACCGACAGTGACCTGAACACCTTGGCCGAAGGCCCGGTGATCGCCATTCACCACAGTGACGAAGTGCTCGCCCGCATGGACGAGTGGAACACCCGCACTCACGGCAACTCGGGCCTGACCCAGCGCGTACGCGACAGCCGCATCAGCATGGCCGAAGCCGAGGCCGAGACCATCGCCTTCCTGGAAAAGTGGGTGCCGAAAGGCAAGTCGCCGATCTGCGGCAACAGCATCTGCCAGGATCGGCGCTTCCTTTATACCCACATGAAAGGGCTGGAAAGCTACTTCCACTACCGCAACCTCGACGTGTCGACGCTCAAGGAGCTGGCCGCACGCTGGGCACCGGACGTGCGCGACAGCTTCAAGAAGGGCAGCACGCACCTGGCACTGGACGACATCCGCGAATCGATCGCCGAGCTGCAGCACTACCGCAAGCATTTCATCAAGTTCTGATGTTGCACCGGGCCACTTGGTGAAACTGTAGCGGGGAGCGCTTCGCGCTCCATCGGGGATGAATCCCCTCGCCACAGGTTTTGAGGGGGCGCTTACCGCCCCCTTCTGGTGCGGCGCTGAAATGGCTAGACTGCGCGCCTTCCTGCCAGGACCGCCACCATGTTGCTGATGCTCTATCTGATCGCCATTACCGCCGAAGCCATGACCGGCGCGCTGTCTGCCGGACGGCGCGGCATGGACTGGTTCGGGGTGGTGCTGATCGCCTGTGTCACGGCGCTGGGTGGCGGTTCGGTGCGTGATGTGTTGCTCGGGCACTATCCGCTGACGTGGGTCAAGCACCCGGAATATCTGGTGCTGACCTCGGCCGCCGCAATGCTCACCGTGTTCACCGCGCGCTGGATGCGTCACCTGCGCTCACTGTTTCTGGTGCTCGACGCGGTCGGCCTGGTGGCGTTCACCCTGATTGGCTGCATGACTGCGCTGGAAATGGGCCACGGCATGCTGGTGGCGTCGGTCAGCGGCGTGATCACTGGAGTGTTCGGCGGCATCCTGCGCGACATTTTCTGCAACGACATCCCGCTGATCTTCCGCCGCGAACTGTACGCCAGCGTCTCGTTCGCCGCCGCGTGGTGCTACATGCTCTGCCTGTACCTGAATGTGCCGAGCGAACAGGCGATCCTGATCACCTTGTTCGGCGGTTTTCTGCTGCGGTTGCTGGCCATCCGTTTCCATTGGGAAATGCCCAAGTTTGTCTATAACGACGAGCATTAATGCATTCCCCTGTAGGAGCTGCCGCAGGCTGCGATCCTTTGATCTTGTCTTTTAAATATCAAAGTCAAAAGATCGCAGCCTGCGGCAGCTCCTACAATTGACCGTGTTGTTTCAGCGCCCACTCGACGTGTTCGCGGACTAGATCGGACGGGTAGTCACGGCGCGCCTTCAAGGCTTCCAGTACCGGAATGCTCGATGGCGCGTTGCCCAGGCCGACCGCCAGATTGCGCAACCAGCGCTCGTAACCGGCGCGGCGCAGCGGTGAGCCTTCGGTGCTGCTGAGAAATTTGTCCTCGTCCCACAGGAACAGCTCCGCCAGTTCGGCGTTGTCCAGGTTGTGCCGCGGCTTGAAATCGCTTTCTCCGGACGGTCGGGCGAAGCGGTTCCACGGGCAGACAATCTGGCAATCGTCGCAGCCGAACACGCGATTGCCGATCAGCGGGCGCAGGTCTTCGGGGATGGCGTTTTTCAGTTCGATGGTCAGGTACGAGATGCAGCGCCGAGCGTCCAGCACGTAGGGGCCGACGAAGGCGTTGGTCGGGCAGATGTCCAGACACGCGGTGCAGCGCCCGCAATGTTCGCTGCTGTGCGGTTCGTCCACGGGCAGCGGCAGATCGACAAACAGTTCACTCAAGAAGAAATAGCTGCCGGCCTTGCGGTTCAGCACGAGCGTATTTTTACCGATCCAGCCCAGCCCGGCCTGCTCGGCGATGGCTTTTTCCAGCACCGGGGCGCTGTCGACGAAGGCACGGAAACCGAACGGGCCGATCTGCGACTGAATCTTGTCGGCCAATTGCTGCACACGTTTACGGATCAATTTGTGGTAATCGCGGCCCAAGGCATAACGCGAGACGTAAGCTTTCTCCGGTTGCGCCAGCATTTGCGCCATTTGGGTGTCGCCGGGCAGGTAGTCCATGCGCAGCGAAACCACACGCAATGTGCCGGGAACCAGTTCCTCCGGATGCGAGCGTTTGCTGCCGTGGGCGCCCATGTAATCCATTTCGCCGTGGTAGCCGGCGGCGAGCCAGCGCTGCAGATGCTGCTCGTGCTCGGCCAGGTCCAGACCGCTGATGCCGACTTGCTGGAAGCCCAGCTCGCGGCCCCAATCCTTGATCGATTGGGCGAGGGCGGGCAGATCTGTGGTGATGGCGGACATGAGGCGAGAGAAACCGGAGCTGAGGTGCGTATAATTCTGCCAGACATCGGAGCCCGAAGACGCATGCCGCACACGAAAGATGAATTACCCGACGCGCTGTATGGCGCCGCGCAGGTGCGAGCACTCGATGCGCGGCTGATCGCTGCGGGTACGCCGGGCTTAGAATTGATGCAGCGCGCCGCTCATGCGACCTGGCGCGCATTGGTGCGACAGTGGCCTGCGGCGAACCAAATGACTGTGCTTGCCGGGCATGGCAACAACGCCGGTGATGGTTTTCTGATCGCCGCGCTGGCGCACCGTGCCGGGTGGGCGGTGCGGGTGCTGGCCGTCGGTGATCCGCAACGCTTGCAGGGCGACGCGGCGCAGGCTTATGCGCAGGCCATCAACGATGGTGTCGCCGTGCAGGGCTGGACTGCGCACAGCGAGCTGCTTGGGGTGATTGTCGATGCCTTGCTCGGCACCGGGCTGACCGGCGATGTGCGCGAGCCGTATGTCGCCGCGATCAAGGCAATCAATGCCAGTGGCCTGCCGGTGGTGGCGGTGGATATTCCTTCCGGACTGTCTGCCGATACCGGGCATGTTCTCGGCGTTGCGGTTCGCGCCGACCTTACCGTGACCTTTATCGGCTTGAAGCTCGGCCTGTTCACCGGTGATGCGGCGGATCAGGTCGGGGCGTTGGTGTTTAACGATCTGCAAGCCGCCGCCGACGTCTACCGTGACGTTCCTGCCAGCGCTGTGCGTCTCTCGGCGGCTAATCTTCCACGATTGGCCCCGCGTGCGCCCGCTGCACACAAAGGGCGCTTCGGGCATTTGCTGCTGATCGGTGGCGATCAGGGTTTTGGCGGGGCGATTCTGCTCAGCAGCGAAAGTGCGCTGCGTAGTGGCGCCGGGATGGTGTCGCTGGCAACCCGTGCGGAACATGTCCCGGCAGCACTGACGCGGATGCCGGAAGTCATGGTGCTCGGCACGTCGTCAGCCAATCAGTTGATGGGGCTGCTGGAAAAGGTTTCGGTGCTGGTGGTTGGCCCGGGTCTCGGGCAGGCGAGCTGGGGGCGGGCGCTGTTGTCGGCGGCCGCCAATGCGCCGCTGCCACAAATTTGGGACGCCGACGCGTTGAACCTGCTGGCGAGCGGATTTGTCAGCCTGCCTGAGGATTGTGTGATCACCCCGCATCCGGGAGAGGCGGCGCGCCTGTTGGGCGTCAGTACCGCTGAGGTGCAGGCAGATCGTCCGGCCGCCGCGCGGGCGTTGAGCAAAAAATACTCGGCCGTCGTCGTGCTGAAAGGCGCCGGCAGCCTGATCGCCCACCCCGATGGGCGTCTGGCGCTGTGTCATCAAGGCCATCCGGCCATGGCCACCGCCGGCCTGGGCGACGTACTCGCCGGCTTGATCGGGGCGCTGCTGGCGCAGGGCATGGACGGCTTCGACGCCGCGTGTCTGGCGGTCTGGCTGCACGCCAATGCCGGTGCGCAACAAGGTAAATTCGGCCGTGGGCTGGCGGCCAGTGATCTGATTCCAGTCATTCGTCAGTTGTTGGAGGAGCATGCACCGTGTCTGAAGTAACCCTGTACCTGGCCGATGAACAGGCCATGAGCGACTTTGGCGCACGGATCGCCCGCGTTACCGGGGGCCACGGCCTGATTTTTCTCGAAGGCAACCTGGGCATGGGCAAAACCACTCTGTCGCGGGGCATCATTCGTGGCCTGGGGCACGTTGGCGCGGTAAAGAGTCCGACCTTCACCCTGGTCGAGCCCTACGAAATCGGTGACGTGCGCGCCTTCCACTTCGACCTGTATCGCCTGGTCGATCCGGAAGAGCTGGAGTTTCTCGGCATCCGCGACTATTTCGAAGATGACGCGCTGTGCTTGATCGAGTGGCCCGATAAAGGTGCAGGCTTTTTGCCAAAGCCTGACCTGACCATTACCATTAGCCCGCAAGACAGCGGGCGTTCGCTGAAAATTTTATCCCAGGGCTCGCGTGGCGAGGCCTGGTGTGCCGCTTTGGCATTGGAATCCAATTAAATGATGGGGTTAGGTATGCGCTTTCGCGCGTTGGTGGCTGCCGTTGGACTGATGTTGATGGCAGTGACCGTCAACGCTGTGGCCGAGACAAAGGTCAACAGCGTGCGCCTGTGGCGGGCGCCGGACAACACGCGACTGGTCTTCGACCTGAGCGGCCCGGTGCAGCACAGCGTCTTCACCCTGACCGCACCGGATCGGCTGGTGATCGACATCAATGGCGCCACCCTGGGTGCGCCGCTGAAAGTCTCGACCGCCAACACGCCAATCACCGCGATGCGTTCGGCCCAGCGTACGCCGACCGACCTGCGGGTGGTCATCGACCTGAAAAAAGCCGTCACCCCGAAGAGTTTCTCGCTGGCGCCGAACGCGCAATACGGTAACCGTCTGGTGGTCGACCTGTTCGATAACCCGGCCGATGCGGCGCCGCCGCCAGCCCCGACGCCATCGGTCGCCACCGTGCCGGCCGTGCCGGTCACACCGTCGGAACCAGCGATCAAGTTGCCACCGGCCCCGGCCGGCAAGCGCGACATCATTGTGGTGATCGACGCCGGCCACGGCGGCGAAGACCCGGGTGCGTCCGGCTCGCGCGGCCAGCGTGAGAAAGACGTGGTGCTGCAGATCGCCCGCGAGCTGCAGCGTCAGGTCAACGGCATGAAAGGTTTCCGCGCCGAGCTGACCCGTACCGGCGACTACTTCATCCCGTTGCGCGGCCGTACCGAAATTGCTCGCAAGAAGGGCGCCGACCTGTTCGTTTCGATCCACGCCGACGCCGCGCCGTCCGCGGCAGCCTTCGGCGCCTCGGTGTTTGCCCTGTCCGATCGCGGCGCGACATCGGAGACCGCCCGTTGGCTGGCCGACAGCGAAAACCGTTCCGACCTGATCGGTGGTGCCGGCAACGTCAGCCTCGACGACAAGGACCGCATGCTCGCCGGTGTGTTGCTCGACCTGTCGATGACCGCCTCGCTGACTTCCAGCCTCAACGTCGGCCAGAAAGTCCTGACCAACATCGGCCGCGTGACGCCGCTGCACAAGCAGCGCGTGGAGCAGGCCGGGTTCATGGTGCTGAAGTCGCCGGACATCCCGTCGATCCTCGTTGAAACCGGATTTATCTCCAACGCCAACGAAGCGAACAAACTCTCGGCATCGAGCCACCAGCAGGCGCTGGCCCGCTCGATCAGCAGCGGCGTGCGCCAGTTCTTCCAGCAGAACCCGCCACCGGGCACCTACATCGCCTGGCTGCGTGACTCCGGCAAGATCGCCCAAGGCCCGCGTGATCACCGCGTAAGCCCGGGCGAGACGCTGGCGATGATTGCGGTGCGTTATCAGGTATCCCCCGCGACGCTGCGCAGCGCCAACAACCTCAGCAGTGATGAACTGAAGGTCGGTCAGCACCTGACCATCCCTGGCACCGAACTGGCGTCCAAAGAATGAACCAGGTGTTGAACGCCGCGCGCATTGAACTGCTCAGCCCACGGCTGGCGAACCAGATCGCCGCCGGTGAGGTGGTCGAACGCCCGGCTTCGGTGATCAAGGAGTTGCTGGAAAACAGCCTCGACTCCGGTGCCAGGCGCATCGACGTCGATGTCGAGCAGGGCGGTGTCAAGTTGCTGCGGGTGCGTGACGACGGCAGCGGCATTTCCGCCGACGACCTGCCGCTGGCGCTGGCCCGTCACGCCACCAGCAAGATTCGCAACCTCGAAGATCTGGAGCAGGTGATGAGCCTGGGCTTCCGTGGTGAAGCACTGGCGTCGATCAGTTCCGTGGCGCGCCTGACCCTGACCTCGCGCACCCGCGATGCCGATCAGGCGTGGCAGGTCGAAACCGAAGGCCGCGACATGACGCCTCGGGTACAGCCGGCAGCGCATCCGGTCGGTACCTCGGTGGAAGTGCGCGACCTGTTCTTCAACACGCCGGCGCGGCGCAAGTTTCTCAAGACCGAAAAAACCGAATTCGATCACCTGCAAGAAGTGATCAAACGTCTGGCGCTGGCGCGTTTCGACGTCGCCTTCCATCTGCGCCATAACGGCAAGACCATCCTCAGCCTGCACGAGGCCCACGATGATGCGGCCCGCGCCCGGCGTGTGGCGGCGATCTGCGGTTCGGGCTTTTTGGAGCAGGCGCTGCCGATCGAGATCGAGCGCAACGGCTTGCACCTGTGGGGCTGGGTCGGGTTGCCGACTTTCAACCGCAGTCAGGCGGACTTGCAGTATTTTTTTGTGAACGGCCGTGCGGTACGCGACAAACTGGTGGCGCACGCGGTGCGTCAGGCTTATCGCGATGTGCTGTTCAACGGTCGTCATCCGACGTTTGCGCTGTTTTTCGAGGTTGATCCGGCGGCGGTGGACGTCAACGTGCACCCGACCAAGCACGAAGTGCGCTTCCGTGACGGGCGCATGGTGCATGACTTCCTTTACGGCACGCTGCACCGTGCGCTGGGCGATGTGCGTCCCGAGGATCAATTGGCCGGTTCCGTGACGACCGCTGTCGTTCGGCCAACGGGCATCGAGGCCGGTGAGTTCGGCCCACAGGGTGAAATGCGTCTGGCAGCCAATGCGCTGCTCGAGCAACCGCAGGCGCAACCGGCGTTCAGCACATCTTCGGGTGCCAGCGCTGGCGGCGCTTATCAGTATCAGTACACGCCACGTCCGCAGTCGGCGATGCCGCCGGCCGCCGAGGCTCAAGCCGCTTACCGCGAGTTCTTCGCGCCGTTGCCGGAAGCGAATGCCAACGCGCTGCCGGCCGGTCAGGAAGATATTCCGCCGCTTGGTTACGCACTGGCGCAGCTCAAGGGCATCTACATCCTGTCCGAGAACGCCCAGGGTCTGGTGTTGGTGGATATGCATGCCGCGCACGAACGGATCATGTACGAACGCCTGAAGATCGCCATGGCCAGCGAAGGCCTCAGTGGCCAGCCGCTGCTGGTGCCGGAGTCGCTGGCGGTCAGTCAGCGTGAAGCCGATTGCGCCGAAGAGCACGCTGCATGGTTCCAGAAGCTGGGCTTCGAGCTGCAGCGTCTGGGCCCGGAAACGTTGGCGATCCGGCAGATTCCGGCGCTGCTCAAGCAGGCCGAGGCCAACCGGCTGGTGGGTGACGTGTTGTCGGACCTGATGGAATACGGCACCAGCGACCGGATTCAGGCACACCTGAACGAACTGCTCGGGACCATGGCCTGCCACGGTGCGATCCGCGCCAACCGGCGCCTGGCCCTGCCAGAAATGAACGGCCTGCTGCGCGACATGGAAAACACCGAGCGCAGCGGTCAATGCAACCATGGCCGACCGACCTGGACCCAACTGGGCCTGGACGATCTGGACAAACTGTTCCTGCGCGGTCGTTGATGAGCCAGCTCCCTCCAGCGATTTTCCTGATGGGCCCGACCGCTGCGGGCAAGACCGACCTGGCCATCGAGCTGACCAAGGTCCTGCCGTGCGAGCTGATCAGCGTCGACTCGGCGCTGGTCTATCGCGGCATGGACATCGGCACCGCCAAGCCTTCCAAAGAATTGCTGGCCGAGTTTCCGCACCGGCTGATCGATATTCTCGATCCGGCTGAAGCCTATTCGGCTGCGGATTTTCGTCGCGATGCCCTGCAAGCCATGGCCGAGATCACCGCGCGCGGGAAAATTCCGCTGCTGGTCGGCGGCACCATGCTCTATTACAAGGCGTTGGTTGAAGGTCTGGCAGACATGCCGGCGGCTGATCCCGAAGTCCGCGCACAGATCGAAGAAGAGGCTGCGCGCCTTGGCTGGCAAGCCCTGCACGAGCAGCTGGCGATCATCGATCCGGTGTCGGCGGCACGCATTCACCCGAACGATCCGCAGCGCCTGAGTCGGGCGCTGGAGGTTTATCGGGTCAGTGGCCAGAGCATGACCGCCCTGCGTCAGCAACAATCTGTGCAAAGTACTGAAGCAGCCGCTTCGGGACGGCAACAATTGCCCTATACTGTCGCGAACTTGGCCATTGCTCCGGCAAATCGCCAGGTACTGCACGAACGCATTAAACAAAGATTCACAAATATGCTGGAACAGGGATTCATCGACGAGGTCGTAGCCCTGCGTAAAAGAAGTGACCTGCATGTCGGGTTGCCGTCTATACGTGCGGTAGGCTACCGCCAAGTCTGGGACTACCTGGATGGCAAGCTGTCGTTAGCTGAAATGCAGGAACGCGGCATCATTGCCACGCGTCAATTGGCCAAGCGCCAGTTCACCTGGCTGCGCAGCTGGGAAGAACTGCACTGGCTGGACAGTCTTGATTGCGACAATCTGCCACGCGCCTTGAAATACCTTGGGACCATCTCCATATTGAGCTGAGTCCTTGCAATTGCCGTCTATCCTTGGGGGTGTGGCGGCCAAAGCCATCTGAATTACCTATTTTTATTATTGAATCCTTAAAGGAGTGCGGCACATGTCAAAAGGGCATTCGCTACAAGACCCTTACTTGAATACTTTACGTAAAGAGAAAGTTGGGGTTTCCATCTACCTGGTCAACGGTATCAAACTGCAAGGCACGATCGAGTCGTTCGACCAGTTCGTTATCCTGCTGAAAAACACCGTCAGCCAGATGGTTTACAAACACGCTATCTCGACAGTCGTGCCAGTACGTCCAATTCGTCTGCCTAGCGCAACCGAATCCGATGCAGGTGACGCTGAGCCAGGTAACGCCTGATAGGAGTCTCCTTTGTTCTTTGAGCGCCACGGTGGTGGTGAGCGAGTCATCCTCGTTCACTTGGAAGGTCAGGACCCTGAGGCGCGCGAAGATCCGCAGGAGTTTCAGGAATTGGCTAATTCGGCGGGCGCCGAGACCGTTGCGTTTTTTAACGTACCGCGTCATCGGCCAACCGCCAAATTCCTGATTGGCAGCGGCAAGGTCGAAGAGTTACGCGACCTGGTCCATGCCGAGAAGGCCGATCTGGTGATTTTCAATCACATTCTCACGCCCAGTCAGGAACGTAACCTCGAACGTGTTTTCGAGTGTCGCGTGATCGACCGTACCGGTCTGATTCTCGATATCTTCGCCCAGCGCGCGCGTACCCATGAAGGCAAGCTCCAGGTCGAACTGGCCCAGCTTGATCACATGAGCACTCGCCTGGTTCGCGGCTGGACTCACCTTGAGCGTCAGGGTGGCGGTATCGGCATGCGCGGCCCGGGTGAAACCCAGCTCGAAACCGACCGGCGTCTGCTGCGGGTACGTCTGCGTCAGATCAAGGGTCGTCTGGAAAAAGTGCGCAGCCAGCGCGAGCAATCGCGACGCGGCCGCTCCCGTGCGGATATCCCTACCGTGTCTCTGGTGGGCTATACCAACGCCGGCAAATCCACGCTGTTCAATAACGTGACCAAATCCGAGGTGTACGCGGCCGACCAGTTGTTCGCCACGCTGGACCCGACCCTGCGTCGTCTGGAACTGGACGACCTGGGACCGATTGTTCTCGCGGACACCGTAGGATTCATTCGGCACTTGCCGCACAAGCTGGTCGAGGCATTTCGGTCTACGCTCGAAGAGTCGAGCAACTCCGACCTGCTGTTGCACGTGATCGACGCGGCCGAGCCGGATCGCATGTTGCAGATCGAGCAGGTGATGGTGGTGCTGGGCGAGATCGGGGCGCAGGACTTGCCGATCCTCGAGGTATACAACAAACTCGATTTGCTTGAAGGCGTTGAGCCACAGATCCAGCGCGATGCCGATGGCAAGCCACAACGGGTCTGGCTGTCAGCGCGTGATGGCACGGGTCTGGAATTGCTTGAGCAAGCCATTGCCGAGTTGCTGGGCAGTGATTTGTTTGTGGGCACATTGCGCTTGCCGCAACGGTTCGCTCGACTGCGTGCGCAGTTCTTCGAACTCGGCGCTGTACAGAAAGAAGAACACGACGAAGAAGGCATCTGCCTGCTGGCCGTTCGTTTGCCCCGGGTCGAGTTGAATCGACTGGTAAGCCGCGAAGGATTGCAGCCGATGGAATTCATCGAGCAACACACTTTGCAATAAAAGCCTGACAAAGCGGTTGTGCCGCAACGGCAGGCATTCTGTAGCATTGGTCGGCGCGCCGTGGGTGCGTCTTTGCTTTATCAGATGGAGAGCGCTATGGCTTGGAATGAGCCGGGTGGCAACTCGAATAATCAGGATCCCTGGGGTGGCAAGCGCCGCAATAACGGCGACCGCAAGGGGCCACCGGATCTCGACGAGGCCTTCCGAAAGCTGCAGGAAAGCCTGAACGGGTTGTTCGGTGGTGGTAAGAAACGCGGTGGTGATGACGGCGGTGGTTCGGGCAGGAGTGGTGGCGGCTTCGGCGGTCTGCTCGGCATCGGCCTTGTCGTGCTGGCGGCTGTCTGGCTGTACAGCGCGGTCTATGTGGTCGACGAGCAGGAGCAAGCCGTGGTGCTGCGCTTCGGCAAGTACTATGAGACTGTCGGCCCCGGCCTGAACATCTACTTCCCGCCGATCGACAAGAAATACATGGAGAACGTCACGCGTGAGCGTGCCTACACCAAGCAGGGCCAGATGCTGACCGAAGACGAAAACATCGTCGAAGTGCCGCTGACCGTGCAGTACAAGATCAGCAACCTGCAGGATTTCGTGCTGAACGTCGATCAGCCGGAAATCAGCCTGCAGCATGCGACCGACAGCGCACTGCGCCACGTGGTGGGTTCGACCGCCATGGACCAGGTGCTGACCGAAGGTCGTGAATTGATGGCCAGCGAAATCAAGGAGCGTCTGCAACGTTTCCTCGATACCTATCGCACTGGTATCACCGTCACTCAGGTCAACGTACAGAGCGCAGCGGCACCGCGCGAAGTGCAGGAAGCCTTTGACGACGTGATCCGCGCCCGGGAAGACGAGCAGCGTTCGCGCAACCAGGCGGAAACCTACGCCAACGGCGTCGTGCCGGAAGCCCGTGGTCAGGCCCAGCGTATCCTCGAGGATGCCAACGGTTACCGTGACGAAACGGTCTCGCGCGCCAAGGGTGAGGCAGACCGCTTCACCAAACTGGTCGCCGAGTATCGCAAGGCCCCTGAAGTCACCCGCCAGCGTCTGTACCTGGACACCATGCAGGAAGTCTTCAGCAACACCAGCAAGGTACTCGTGACCGGCAACAAAAACGGCCAGAGCAACCTGCTTTACCTGCCGTTGGACAAAATGATCCAGAACAGTTCGGGCAGCAATGCACCGGTGACCGGTTCGGCTGCCGCCAGCAACAACACGGACGTCGCGCCGCATGTCACTGACCTGCCGCAGGCACGTACAAGGGAGGCCCGCTGATGAGCAATAAATCGCTGATCGCCCTGATCGTTGGCGTTGTCGTGGTGCTGGTGGGCTGGAACTGCTTCTATATCGTGGCTCAGACCGAGCGCGCGGTGCTGCTGCAATTCGGTCGTGTGGTTCAGGCCGATGTCCAGCCGGGCCTGCATGTGAAAGTGCCTTACGTTAACCAGGTGCGTAAATTCGACGCACGTCTGATGACGCTGGATGCACCGACACAGCGCTTCCTGACCCTGGAAAAGAAAGCCGTGATGGTCGATGCCTACGCCAAGTGGCGCGTGAAAGATGCCGAGCGCTTCTACACCGCGACTTCCGGCCTCAAGCAGATCGCCGACGAGCGTCTGTCCCGTCGTCTGGAATCCGGTCTGCGTGACCAGTTCGGCAAGCGCACCCTGCACGAAGTGGTGTCGGGTGAGCGTGATGCGCTGATGGCTGACATCACCGCGTCGCTGAATAAGATGGCGGAAAAAGAGCTGGGTATCGAAGTCGTCGATGTCCGGGTCAAGGCCATCGATCTGCCGAAAGAAGTGAACCGCAGCGTGTTCGAACGTATGAGCACCGAGCGTGAGCGTGAAGCTCGCGAGCACCGCGCCAAGGGTAACGAGCTGGCCGAAGGCATCCGTGCCGACGCCGATCGTCAACGCCGCGTGCTGCTGGCTGAAGCCTATCGTGAGTCTGAAGAGATTCGCGGTGATGGCGATGCCCAGGCCGCTGCGATCTACTCCAAGGCCTACGGTCAGGATCAGGAGTTCTACGGTTTCTACCGTAGCCTGCGTGCCTACCGTGAAAGCTTCGCGAACAAATCCGACGTCATGGTTCTCGACCCAAGCAGCGACTTCTTCCGTTACCTGGAAAAGTCCAAGCCTTGATACGACGTTGACCTGAATCATTCCGCCCGGCGGCTAAAACCTCGGGCGGGGTGATCCTTTGGGAAAACGTGTGTATGATGCGGCAGCCGGGAAATTCCCGGCTTTTTTGCGTCTGCACGTTTGATTGCTGTTTTTTGTTGCAGGCATCGGGTTGAATGGCCCGAGCGTTTTTCGAGGAAAGTGATGGGCGAAGCCGGTAACAGGCCTTTCGCCGCGTCGTTGATGCGCGTGCGTTTTGAACGGTTCGGTCATTTTCTGCTTCACTCAAGGCTCGCCCGCAGGCTGGCCGCCCGGATCAAAGGGGAATGGCGTAATGGCAACGGTAGACCGCTGGCTGCTGCCAGATGGCATCGAAGAAGTACTGCCACCGGAAGCGGCGCGCATTGAAGTCGCGCGTCGTCAGGTGTTGGATCTGTTCCAGAGCTGGGGTTACGAGTTTGTCGTGACTCCCCATATCGAGTACCTGGAATCCCTGCTGACCGGTGCGGGCCAGGACCTGGATCTGCGTACCTTCAAGGTCATCGACCCGCAGTCGGGTCGGCAGATGGGGTTCCGTGCCGACATCACGCCGCAAGTGGCGCGCATCGATGCGCACACCCTGCGTCGCGAAGGCCCTAGCCGCCTGTGCTACGCCGGCAGCGTGCTGCATGCCCAGCCGCGTGCGCTGTCGTCCTCGCGCAGCCCGATTCAACTGGGTGCCGAGTTGTACGGCGATGCCAGCCCGAGCAGCGACGTGGAAGTCATCAGCCTGATGCTGGCCATGCTGCAACTGGCCGATGTGCCGGATGTGCACATGGACCTTGGCCATGTCGGCATCTACCGTGGCCTGGCGCGTGCCGCCGGTTTGTCCGGTGAGGTTGAGCAGCAGTTGTTCGATGCGTTGCAACGCAAGGCCATCGACGAGGTCATTACCTTGACCGAAGGCCTGCCGGCCGATCTGTCCGGCATGCTGCGGGCGCTGGTCGACCTGTGTGGTGGCCGTGAAGTACTGAGCGCTGCCCGTGAGCGTCTGGCCAATGCGCCGGCGCCGGTGCTGGCCGCGCTGGAAGATTTGCTGGCGATCGCCGAGCGTCTGGCGACGCGTTTCCCGGATCTGCCGCTGTACTTCGATCTGGGCGAGTTGCGTGGCTACCACTACCACACCGGTGTGGTGTTCGCGGTGTTTGTCCCGGGCGTGGGTCAGTCCATCGCTCAGGGCGGTCGTTACGACGACATCGGCGCCGACTTCGGTCGTGCCCGTCCGGCGACCGGCTTCTCTACCGATTTGAAAACCCTGGTGACCCTGGGGCGTGCTGAGATCGAGCTACCGTCTGGCGGTATCTGGATGCCTGACAGTACGGATGCGGCACTCTGGCAGCAGGTTTGCCAGTTGCGCAGTGAGGGTCAGCGTGTCGTTCAGGCATTGCCTGGACAACCTTTGGCCGCCGCCCGTGATGCGGACTGCGACCGGCAATTGATTCAGCAGAACGGGCTTTGGCAAGTATCGCCACTGGCTTCTTGAGTTTTCCTGCCGGCCATCGCCGGCACCAAGTTTGCGCGAATGAGGACAAGTGTTATGGGTAAGAATGTCGTAGTCCTGGGCACCCAATGGGGTGATGAGGGCAAAGGCAAGATCGTTGATCTGCTGACCGAACATGCTGCCGCCGTAGTGCGCTACCAAGGTGGCCACAACGCTGGCCACACCCTGGTGATCGACGGCGAGAAAACCGTCTTGCACCTGATCCCGTCGGGCGTGCTGCGCGAAGGCGTGCAGTGCCTGATCGGCAACGGCGTGGTGGTTGCACCTGACGCCCTGCTGCGTGAGATCACCAAGCTGGAAGAGAAAGGCGTACCGGTGCGCGAGCGTCTGCGTATCAGCCCGTCCTGCCCGCTGATCCTGTCCTTCCACGTGGCGCTGGACCAGGCCCGTGAAAAAGCCCGTGGCGAGCTGAAGATCGGTACCACCGGTCGCGGCATCGGCCCGGCTTATGAAGACAAGGTTGCACGCCGTGGCCTGCGCGTCGGCGACCTGCTGAACATGCCGCGTTTCGAAGACAAGCTGCGTGAACTGGTGGATTACCACAACTTCATGCTGGTGGGTTACTACAAAGAGCCGGCCATCGAGTTCGAAAAGACCCTGGCCGAGTGCAAGGAATACGCCGAGCTGCTCAAGCCGCTGATGCTCGACGTGACTGCCGAGCTGCACGACCTGCGTCGCGCCGGCAAGGACATCATGTTCGAAGGCGCCCAGGGTTCGTTGCTCGACATCGACCACGGTACCTACCCGTACGTGACCAGCTCCAACACCACCGCCGGTGGCGTGGCGACCGGTTCGGGCGTTGGCCCGATGTTCCTCGACTACATCCTGGGCATTACCAAGGCTTACACCACTCGCGTCGGTTCGGGTCCATTCCCGACTGAGCTGTTCGACGAAGTGGGCGCGCACCTGGCCAAGCAAGGTCACGAGTTCGGCGCGACCACCGGCCGTGCCCGTCGTTGCGGCTGGTTCGACGCCGTTATCCTGCGTCGCGCTATCGATGTGAACAGCATCTCGGGCATCTGCCTGACCAAGCTGGACGTTCTCGATGGTCTGGAAACCATCAACATCTGCACCGGCTACAAGGACGCGCAGGGCAATGCCGTGGCGCCGACCGACGCTGACAGCTACGTGGGCCTGCAGCCTGTGTACGAAGAAGTGCCGGGCTGGACCGAATCGACCGTGGGTGCCAAAACCCTGGAAGAGCTGCCAGCTAACGCTCGTGCCTACATCAAACGCGTTGAAGAGTTGATCGGCGCGCCGATCGACATTATTTCGACGGGGCCGGATCGCAACGAAACCATCGTTCTGCGTCATCCGTTCGCTTGATAAGTCGTTGATGTAAATAACAAAGGCCCCTTCATCGGGGCCTTTGTCGTTTGTGCCTGTTGGACGGCATGACCTTTGCTGTAAATCTTCCTACAAGAGTGCCATCAAATTAATGGCGTCAGACGTAGAGGGATTCACAGTGTCGGCCGTTCTCTCACTGTTACAAAGCCGTTTGTTGCGGCCCGTGTTCGTTACCCTTGGTATCGCCCTTTTGGTGCAAGTGCTGGTGGCAGTCGCCCTGACACGAAGCACGGTCACGGCGCTGGAAGCCGATCTCGGCACTCGTCTGGGTGCTGATAGCCAGAAGCTTTCGGGCGAGCTGGAGCAGGCCGGGCGTGAAGTCACCTCCAGCCTCGACAACCTTTCCTCAAGTACCCGGCAACGTCTGACCGCTGGTCTGTCCGCGCGTCTGAAGGATGAGCAGGCACAACTGCGTGCGACGCTGGAAAAAGACCTGAAGGATTCGGCCAATGACATGGCCCAGTTGCTGGCCTCAGTGGCGCCGCGCGCCATGTGGGACAGCGACGTGCCAACCCTGTCGGAATTCGCCCGCCGCGCCCAGCGTAACCCCAACGTGTTGTTCGTGGTTTACGACGACGCCACCGGACAACACCTGACGCGTTATCTCAATCGCGAAAACCCGATCAACAAAGCCCTGCTGGAAAAAGGCCAGGGCGAGCGTGCGCTGGACAAGGTGCTGGATGCGGCGAAGAACGATCCGTCGGTCTACTACCTCGAAGCGTCGATCAACCCTAACGGCGTGGAAATCGGCAAAGTGCTGATGGGCGTCTCGACCGCGTCGGTGGAAACCGATCTGGCGGCGCTCGACCAGCGCTTCTCGGCGCTGATCGCCAGCAGCGATCAACTGGTGGGCGACAGCCTCAAGGGCGCAGCAGCGGACAGCGCGACAGCCATGCAGGCACGCCTGCAGTCCGCGCAATCCACCGCTGCCGAAATGAAAGCCAATACCAGCAGCACCGTGCAGGATGCCGCCGCGACCTTGCGCTGGCGGATCGGCATGGGCCTGGCGCTGGTCGGTTGTGGCGTGTTGCTGTTGCTGGCGGTGGTGCTCGGGCATCGAGTGGTCAATCGCCTGAAAATGCTCAACGCAGCGATGGACGATCTGGCGGCGGGCGAGGGCGACCTGACCAAGCGCGTGCAGATCAACAGCAAGGACGAAATCGGCGACATGGCCTCGGCAGTCAATCGCTTTGTGGATAAGTTACAGCCGATCGTGCGCGAGGCGGGCGATGTGGCCCAGCGTACCGGCGTGGAAATCGGTGCGATGACCCTGCGCAACGCCGGTGCCGATGCCGCGGCCGGGATGCAGCGTGATGAAGTGGCGGAGAGCCTGCGCGCGCTGTCGCAGATGGCCGACGAGGCACAATCGGAAAGCCACGCCATGCAGGCGGCGTTGAAGCAGGTGGTGGATATTCGCCAGGCCACCGATGAAAACACTCGCACCTCGGCGAAGGTCGGCAGTTTGATCGAGGCGCTGGCCGGGCAGGTCGATACCGGGGCGAAAGTCATCGAGCGACTGGCGCAGCAGAGCGAACAGATTGAAGTGGTGTTGACGGTGATTCACGGCATCGCCGAGCAGACCAACCTGTTGGCCTTGAACGCGGCGATCGAAGCGGCGCGGGCCGGTGAGACCGGGCGCGGTTTTGCGGTGGTCGCCGATGAAGTGCGCGCCCTGGCGAGCAAGACGCAAAGCTCCACGGGCGATATCCAGGCGCACATCGTCGCGTTGCAGCAAGGCGCGCGTGAGGCGGTCGAGGCGATTGGTCAGGCCGGGCGGCAGGCCAGCGAAGGGTTGCTGGTGTTGCGCGACAGTGCGCGGTTGCAGCAGTCGGTGCAGGCTTCGGTCGAGCAGGTGCATGCGGCGATCGGTCTGGCGACGCAGGCGGCGGCGCATCAGGCGCAGGGCGCACAGGCAGTGCGCGGGCGGGTCGAGACGATCCATGCACAGGCCGAGAAAGCGGCGCAAGCGGTGGTGGAAACCACGGCCAGCGGCAAGGTGCTGGATGGGTTGGCGGCGCAGTTGAAGGCCAGCCTGGGACAGTTCAGGGCCTGATGTTGCCCCCTTCGCGAGCAGGCTCGCTCCCACATTCGATCGCATCCCTCTGGCGGGACTCGATCAAAATGTGGGAGCGAGCCTGCTCGCGAAAGCGGTGTCAGCGGCTCAGATACATCCGCGTCGTCAGCAGATACACCGGCAACCCCGACACCACAATCAACAGCGCCGCATAAGGTGCCGCCGCCGCAAATTCGACATTTGCGGTATGCGCCCAGACCTCGGTCGCGAGCGTGTTAAGCCCGGTAGGGCTCAGCAGCAGCGTCGCCGTCAGTTCCTTCATCGCATCCAGAAACACCAGCGCAAACGCCGCGCCCAGTGCCGGGAAAATGATCGGCAGGGTCACCCGGCAAAACGCGGTGAACGACGATGCGCCCAGCGTGCGTGCCGCTTCTTCCAACTGCGGTGCAGCCTTGTTCAGTGCCGTGCGAATTGGCGCCTGCGCCAGCGGCAGAAACAGCAGCGCATAGGCGATCAGCAGCAGCGCCGACGTCTGGTACAACGCCGGCACGTAATGCAGGGCGAAATACACCAGCGTCAACGCAATCACCAGGCCCGGCAAGGCATGGAGCAGATACGGCAGGCGCTCGGCCCAGATCGCCAGTTGGCCCTTATAACGCACCACCAGCAGTCCGACCGGCACCGCCAGCAGCAGACACAGCGCCGCGCCACCGAGCGACAAGGCCAGCGAAGACAGCAGCGCCTCAGTGATCGCTGCGACCGGGAAGGCTGCCGATGAGCCAACCGCCAGCCAGTACGCGAGCATGCCCAGCGGAATTCCACTGCCGACAATCGCCAGTAACAGGCAATACAACTGACCGACAATAGCCCACGGCCCCAATCGCACTTGTTCGGCCTGACGTGCCGCGCCCTGGCCAGTGCGCACATGGCGACCCTTGCCGCGGACACGCAGCTCCAGCCACAGCAGCATCAGACAAAGCGCGAGCAGCACCGCCGAAAGCATCGCCGCGTTGGCGTTGCTGAATTCCAGTTCGAATTGCTGATAGATCGCGGTGGTGAAGGTTTGCAGGCCGATGATCGACAGCGCGCCGAACTCGACCAGCATGTGCAGGGCAATCAGCAGCGAACCGGCCAGCAGCGATGGCCAGAGCAACGGCAGAGTGACGCGGAAAAACACGCCCCAGCGGTTCTGTCCCAAGGTGCGGGCGGATTCTTCGAGGGATGGATCGAGGTTGCGCAGGGTTGCCGCGACCGGCAGAAAGATCAACGGATACTTCGACAGGCTCATCACCAGAATCGCCCCGCCGAGGCCTTCGAACTGCGCGCTCAACGACACCCAGGTAAAGCTGCTGACGAACGCCGGCACCGCGAAGGGCAGGCACAGAATCACGCCCCACAGGCGTCGTCCCGGCAGATTGCTGCGCTCCAGCAGCCACGCCAGTGACAGGCCGATCACGCCGCACGTCAGTGTCACGCCAACCATCAACGCCAGCGTGTTGCGCAGCAGGCCAAACACATAGGGGCGCCACAGCAAGTGCAGCGCCTCGGCCCAACCGGCCTGCCAGGCTTTCAGACCCACATAGGCCAGCGGCAACAGGCTCAGCACCACTAGTAATAAAACCGGCAGCACCAGCCAGATCGATGGCCGCTTGCGTTGTGGCACGTAACCCCCGCGCGCGGCGGGGGCGGATAACGATGCGGCCATCAGTTCAGGCCAACTTCACGTTCCAGCTCCAGGGCTTCCTCGGCGTTGCCCAAATCGGCCGGGGTCACGTTCGGCGCTTGCAGTTCGCTGAATGGCTTGAGGCCGCGATCCGATTCCATGCCCTTGTGCAGCGGGTATTCGGCGGTGGTCTGGGTGATCACGCGCTGACCTTCTTCGCTGGCCATGTAGGCAAGGAATTGCTGAGCTTCTTTTGGATGTTTGCTGGATTTCAGTACGGCAGCACTGGACACGGTGATCAGTCCGCCGACATCGCCGCCGGTGAAGTAATGCAGTTTCGAGTCGAGTTTGCCTTTCTCGCGCTGCAGGGCGAACCAGTAGTAGTTGTTCACCAATACGGTGGCGACCTCACCATTTTCCACGGCTTTGAGGGCGACCATGTTGTTGCTGTAGGTCTTGCCGAAAGCGCGCAGGCCGGTCAGCCATTCTTCGGCGGCGTCGCGACCGTGCATCTTGATGATTGCCACGGCCTGTTCCTGAAAGGCGCCGCTGGTCGGGACGAAGCCGACTTTGCCTTGCCACTTCGGATCGGAGAATTCCATTACCGACTTCGGCAGATCTTTTTCGTCGACCAGTTTCGGGTTGTAGGCAACCACGCGAACCCGCGCGGTGACTCCGATCCAGGTGCCGTTGCCGGCAACGTATTCTTTCGGCAGCACGGCCAGCGTGGCGTCATCGGTCTTGGCCAGCAGGCCTTGCTCGCCGAGGTTGTTCAGTGGTGGGGATTCTTCGGTGTAGATCACGTCGGCGGGGGAGCGGTCACCTTCTTCGATGATCTGGCTGGCGAGCTGGTTGCTGCTGCCCTTGCGTACGTTGACGTGAATGCCGGTCTTGGCCTCGAAAGCCTTGGCGATCGCATCGCCGACTTCCTTGTGTTGACCGTTGTAGAGTGTCAGGGAAACCGCATCGGCTGCCTGGGTGAGGGGAGTGGCGAGTGCCAGGCCGAGCAGGGTGAAGGTCAAGCCGCGGCGCAGGGTATTTCGAAACATCATTCGCAGGGTTCCTCACTGTCGCATTGCAAAAACTTGCAACAATGATAAACGATATTGTTTCTCAAGTGCGCCTTGTGGGCTGCCGCCAGCTCTGGTACGGCGTATTCGCAGAAATGTAGGAGCTGCCGAAGGCTGCGATCTTTTGATCTTTTTTTAAAAGCAAAGATCGCAGCCTTCGGCAGCTCCTACAGGGGCAGGGCGCAAGTTTTCAAACGCCAGAAACGCAAAAACCCGCTTTCGCGGGTTTTTGGGGAACTCAACGTCGTAACCTTGAGTTTGAATTGGTGCCCAGAAGAAGACTCGAACTTCCACGACCGTAAGGTCACCAGCACCTGAAGCTGGCGTGTCTACCAATTTCACCATCTGGGCATTCATCGCGAGCGTTGCCGCTGTTGATGTGGCGCACTATACGGAGCGCTTTTTGATCTGTAAACCCCTGATTTAATTTTAATTAATCGGGTTTGACAAAACCGTTCCCCGGAATGCAAAAAACCCGCTTTCGCGGGTTTTTGTGTGAGTCTTGAAACTGTTCTAGTCTCAAACTCGAAATTGGTGCCCAGGAGAAGACTCGAACTTCCACGACCGTAAGGTCACCAGCACCTGAAGCTGGCGTGTCTACCAATTTCACCACCTGGGCATCTCGTCAACGTGTGTACGTCGTCGATGGCGCGCACTATACGGAGCGCCTTTTTAACTGTAAACCCCCGGCAGCAAAAAAAATGATTTTTTTTACCGGCGGTGTTCAAAAGGGCTTTCAGGCGTCGATACAAGGCTTCAGAAGGGCCTTATAGAGTCGGAAATTTCCCGTTTGATGACGCCTATGCCAAACTAACCCGCATATAGACAAGGTGAAAACTCTCTAATGGCCGATTGGCAGTCCCTCGATCCCGAGGCCGCTCGTGAAGCGGAAAAATATGAAAACCCTATTCCCAGCCGCGAACTGATCCTTCAGCACCTTGCTGATCGGGGTTCGCCTGCTGCCCGCGAGCAACTGGTCGAAGAGTTTGGTCTGACCACAGAAGACCAGATCGAAGCCCTGCGCCGCCGCCTGCGCGCCATGGAGCGCGACGCTCAACTGATCTACACCCGCCGTGGCACCTATGCACCGGTAGACAAGCTCGACCTGATCCTCGGTCGCATCAGCGGTCACCGTGACGGCTTCGGCTTCCTGGTGCCGGACGACGGCAGCGACGACCTGTTCATGAGCCCGGCGCAAATGCGTCTGGTGTTCGACGGTGACCGTGCCCTGGCTCGGGTTTCCGGTCTCGACCGTCGCGGTCGCCGGGAAGGCGTGATCGTCGAAGTGGTGTCCCGTGCCCACGAGAGCATCGTTGGTCGCTACTTCGAAGAAGGCGGCATCGGTTTCGTCGTGGCCGACAATCCGAAGATTCAGCAGGAAGTGCTGGTGACTTCAGGTCGCAACGCCAACGCGCAAATCGGTCAGTTCGTCGAGGTGAAAATCACCCACTGGCCGACGCCGCGCTTCCAGCCGCAAGGCGATGTGATCGAAGTGGTCGGCAACTACATGGCGCCGGGCATGGAAATCGATGTCGCGCTGCGTACCTACGACATTCCGCACGTCTGGCCTGAAGCGGTGCTGAAAGAAGCCGCCAAGCTCAAGCCTGAAGTCGAAGAGAAAGACAAAGAGAAGCGTGTCGATCTGCGCCATCTGCCGTTCGTCACCATCGACGGCGAAGATGCCCGCGACTTCGACGACGCGGTCTACTGCGAAGCCAAGCCGGGCAAACTGCGTCTGTTCTCCGGCGGCTGGAAGTTGTACGTGGCAATTGCCGACGTTTCCAGCTACGTGAAAATCGGTTCGGCGCTGGACAACGAAGCCCAGGTGCGCGGCAACTCGGTGTACTTCCCCGAGCGCGTGGTGCCGATGCTGCCTGAGCAGCTGTCCAACGGCCTGTGCTCGCTGAACCCGCACGTCGACCGTCTGGCCATGGTTTGCGAGATGACCATCTCCAAGTCCGGCGAAATGACCGACTACTGCTTCTATGAAGCGGTGATCCATTCCCACGCCCGTCTGACCTACAACAAGGTCAGCGCGATGCTGGAAACCCCGAAAGCCACCGAAGCACGCAAGCTTCGTGGCGAATACACCGACGTGGTGCCGCACCTCAAGCAGCTCTATGCGCTGTACAAAGTGTTGCTGGCTGCCCGTCACGTGCGCGGCGCGATCGATTTCGAAACGCAGGAAACCCGGATCATCTTCGGTTCCGAGCGCAAGATCGCCGAAATCCGTCCGACCACCCGCAACGATGCGCACAAGCTGATCGAGGAATGCATGCTGGCGGCCAACGTGGCCACTGCCGAATTCCTCAAGAAGCACGAAATCCCTGCGCTGTACCGTGTCCACGACGGCCCGCCGCCGGAGCGTCTGGAAAAGCTGCGCGCCTTCCTCGGTGAGCTTGGCCTGTCCCTGCACAAAGGCAAGGAAGGACCGTCGCCGAAGGACTATCAGGCCCTGTTGGCGAGCATCAAGGACCGTCCGGACTTCCATCTGATCCAAACCGTGATGCTGCGCTCCCTGAGCCAGGCGGTGTACAGCGCCCAGAACGAAGGTCACTTCGGCCTCAATTACGAAGCCTATACCCACTTCACCTCGCCGATCCGTCGTTACCCGGACCTGCTAACGCACCGCGCCATCCGCAGCGTGATCCATTCGAAGCAGGACACGCCGCACGTTCGCCGCGCAGGGGCGATGACCATTCCGAAGGCGCGCATCTATCCGTACGACGAAGCGGCGCTGGAGCAACTCGGCGAGCAGTGCTCGATGAGCGAGCGCCGTGCCGACGAGGCCACCCGCGACGTGGTGAACTGGCTCAAGTGCGAGTTCATGAAGGATCGCGTCGGCGAATCGTTCCCGGGCGTGATCACGGCGGTGACCGGTTTTGGTCTGTTCGTCGAGCTGACCGACATCTATGTCGAAGGCTTGGTGCACGTCACCGCGCTGCCGGGCGATTACTACCACTTCGATCCTGTGCATCACCGCCTGGCGGGCGAGCGCACCGGTCGCAGCTTCCGTCTCGGCGATACCGTTGAAGTGCGCGTGATGCGCGTCGACCTCGACGAGCGCAAGATCGACTTCGAGATGGCCGAAAAAACCATCAGCGCACCGATCGGCCGCAAGAAACGTGGCGCCGATACCGCAGCGCCTGCGAGCAAGGCTGTGGAGGACAAGGCTCCGGCGAAAACCGCCAGCCGTCGTCCAGCCAAAGAGAAAGCCGTCGAGGCCTATCGCCCGAGCGATGCCGTGGCGAAAAACGCCGAGCTGCGCAAAAGCCGTGAATTGAAGAAGGCCTTGCTGGCCGAAGCCAAAAGCGGTGGTAAAGCGGCGTCTGGGGGAAAGACCGGGCGGTCGGCGCCTGACAAGGCCGTCGGCGGCAAGCCAGCCAAACCGAGCAAACACCGTAAAGGCCCGCCAAAAGCGGGTTCGGCTCCAGCCAAAAGTGGCGGGTCGCGTAAACCGAAGGCGAAGTCATGAGTCAGTTGGAAAAAATCTACGGCGTTCACGCGGTAGAAGCGTTGCTGCGTCACCACCCGAAACGCGTCAAGCAGATCTGGCTGGCCGAAAGCCGCAATGATCCGCGCGTGCAGACCTTGATCGAGCTGGCCAACGAAAATCGTGTGCAGATCGGTCAGGCCGAGCGCCGCGAAATGGACGCCTGGGTTGAAGGCGTGCACCAGGGCGTGGTGGCTGAGGTCAGCCCGAGCCAGGTCTGGGGCGAGGCGATGCTCGACGAACTGCTCGACCGCACCGAAGGCGCACCGTTGTTGCTGGTGCTCGACGGCGTGACCGACCCGCACAACCTCGGCGCCTGCCTGCGTTCGGCGGATGCTGCCGGCGCACTGGCGGTGATCGTGCCCAAGGACAAGTCGGCAACCCTGACGCCCGTGGTGCGTAAAGTGGCCTGCGGCGCGGCGGAAGTGATTCCGCTGGTGGCAGTGACCAACCTGGCGCGCACTCTGGAAAAGCTCCAGCAGCGCGGTCTTTGGGTGGTCGGCACGGCGGGGGAGGCCGAGGTCAGCATTTATGACCAGGACCTGACCGGCCCGACCATCCTGATCATGGGGGCCGAAGGCAAAGGCATGCGTCGCCTGACTCGCGAGCACTGCGACTATCTGGTGAACCTGCCGATGGCCGGTAGCGTCAGCAGCCTCAACGTGTCCGTGGCCACCGGTGTGTGTCTGTTCGAAGCGCAGCGTCAACGCGGCGCCAAGGCCAAAGTTGCCGCGAAGAAGTAGTCTTGAGCTGAAATCGGTTCAAATGTGGGAGCGAGCCTGCTCGCGAAAGGGGTGTGTCAGACGACAATAATGTTGCCTGATATATCGCATTCGCGAGCAGGCTCGCTCCCACAGTGTTTTGTGTCAGGTCGAAGATCGGTGATTGTTCAAATAATCACCAATTGCCTTGCACCTCTGCAGTCCCTTCTCTACAATTGCGCCCCTTGCTGTGACGGCAGGCACGCATGTGCCCCGCGCCAGCAAGTCCATAAGTGTCATTCACTCCTTGTCTGACCGTTTTTGAGCGGCAGGCTACAACCCGTAAGGAGCATTCATGCGTCATTACGAAATCATCTTTCTGGTCCACCCTGACCAGAGCGAGCAAGTCGGCGGCATGGTTGAGCGTTACACCAAGCTGATCGAAGAAGACGGCGGCAAAATCCACCGTCTGGAAGACTGGGGCCGTCGTCAACTGGCCTACGCAATCAACAATGTTCACAAGGCTCACTACGTGATGCTGAACGTTGAGTGCACTGGCAAGGCCCTGGCCGAGCTGGAAGACAACTTCCGCTACAACGATGCTGTGATCCGTAACCTGGTCATCCGTCGCGACGAAGCCGTTACCGGCCAGTCCGAGATGCTCAAGGCTGAAGAAAACCGCAGTGAGCGCCGTGAGCGTCGCGACCGTCCTGAGCACTCCGACGCTGATGGCGTTGAGGGTGATGACAGCGACAACAGCGATAACGCTGACGAGTAATCCACGGACCTTTTAAGGAGCCTATCAAATGGCACGTTTCTTCCGTCGTCGTAAATTCTGCCGCTTCACCGCTGAAGACGTGAAAGAGATCGATTACAAAGATCTCAACACTCTGAAAGCCTACGTATCCGAGACCGGCAAAATCGTTCCAAGCCGCATCACCGGTACCAAAGCTCGTTATCAGCGTCAGCTGGCCACCGCTATCAAGCGCGCCCGCTTCCTGGCCCTGCTGGCCTACACCGACAGCCACGGCCGCTGAGACCGGGCAGTCGACAAGTAGCAAAGGATTGAATGCATGCGTGCCTTAGCTGAGTTCATCATGCGCGGCCGTATGCAGGCCACTCTCGTAGTGGCCGGGTGTGCAACATTGCCGTTGTTGTATTGGTTGGGTGCTGCCGCCGGGAGCCTGGTGCTTCTGCGGCGCGGACTGACGGACGCCATTGGCGTCCTGTCCCTGGGGCTGCTGCCGGCATTGATCTGGTGGCTGTATGCCGATGATCCGCGAGCACTTCTGGTGCTGCTGGGGTCTTCGGGGCTTGCGTTGGTGTTGCGCGCAAGCGAATCCTGGGTCCGTACGCTGCTGGTCAGCGTAGTGATTGGAGTGGTGTTTTCTGTGGTGCTCGGGGCAGCGTTTGCGGCCCAGATCGAGATGCTCGCGCAAGCCTTGATAAAGGTCATGCCGGCGCTTCTTGGTGAAACCTACAAGCAATTGTCGGTCGATGAGCAAGCGCGTTTCGCGTCCCTGATTGCACCGGTCCTGACCGGGCTGATTGCGGCCTTGTTGCAGATCGTCAGCGTGCTGAGCCTGATTGTCGGGCGTCATTGGCAGGCGTTGTTGTACAACCCGGGTGGTTTTGGTCGCGAGTTTCGCGCCATCCGGATCCCGCTGGGGCCGGCGATGTTGCTGCTGGCGTTGATGCTTCTGGGCCCGAATCTCGGTGCACAGATGGCCATGTTGACGCCGTTGTGCAGCGTACCGCTGGTGTTCGCCGGACTGGCCCTGATTCACGGGCTGGTCGGGCAGAAGCGACTGGCCGGTTTCTGGCTGGTGGGGTTGTACGTCACGCTGCTGTTGTTCATGCAGCTGCTCTATCCGTTGCTCGTGGTTCTGGCCATTGTCGACAGCCTGATTGATTTTCGCGGTCGTCACGTGTCGAAAGGCACCGATAACGCGAACGGTGAAGGTTAAAAGTTAAGAGGATTTCCACATGCAACTGATCCTTCTGGAAAAAATCGCCAACCTGGGCAACCTGGGCGACAAAGTAAACGTTAAGGCCGGTTACGGCCGTAACTACCTGCTGCCTTTCGGCAAAGCTACCGCTGCGACCGCTGCCAACCTGGCTGCGTTCGAAGAGCGTCGCGCTGAGCTGGAAAAAGCCGCCGCAGACCGTAAAGCATCGGCTGAAAGCCGTGCTGCCCAACTGGCCGAGCTGGAAGTGACCATCACTGCCACCGCTGGCGACGAAGGCAAGCTGTTCGGTTCGATCGGTACTCACGACATCGCTGACGCACTGACCGCCTCCGGCGTTGAAGTTGCGAAAAGCGAAGTTCGTCTGCCGAACGGCACCATCCGCAACGTGGGTGAATTCGACGTGGCTGTGCACCTGCACGCCGAAGTTGAAGCCACCGTACGCGTTGTCGTGGTAGCAGCTTAAGCAATACTTGTCGGCTGGCACCCTCGGGTGCTAGCCGGTAACATCGGGCACGATCCTGTTTACAGGTCGTGCCCTTTGTCTTTCTGGTACTCCCGTTTTCAACCCTGACTCCAAGTGGCCATGAACGAAATCACCGCTCCCGAGCAATACGATCTGCAAACCGCCGCGCTGAAAGTGCCGCCGCATTCCATCGAGGCCGAACAGGCTGTACTCGGTGGTCTGATGCTGGACAACAACGCCTGGGAACGCGTGCTCGATCAAGTCTCCGACGGCGATTTCTACCGGCATGACCACCGCCTGATCTTCCGTGCGATCGCCAAACTGGCCGATCAGAACATGCCGATCGACGTCGTGACCCTTGCCGAGCAACTGGACAAGGAAGGTCAGACGTCTCAGGTCGGCGGCCTCGGTTACCTCGGCGAGCTGGCGAAAAACACGCCGTCCGTCGCCAACATCAAGGCCTATGCGCAGATCGTTCGCCAGCGGGCGACGTTGCGTCAGTTGATCGGCATCAGCACCGAAATTGCCGATGCCGCGTTCAACCCGGAAGGTCGTACCGCCGAAGAGATCCTCGATGAGGCCGAACGGCAGATCTTCCAGATCGCCGAGGCGCGCCCCAAGACCGGCGGGCCGGTGGGCGTCAACGAACTGTTGACCAAGGCCATCGATCGCATCGACACCCTGTTCAACACCGCCGACTCGATCACCGGTCTATCCACCGGTTATACCGACCTTGACGAGAAGACCAGCGGCCTGCAACCGGCCGACCTGATCATCGTCGCCGGCCGTCCGTCGATGGGTAAGACCACCTTCGCCATGAACCTGGTGGAAAACGCTGTACTGCGCAGCGACAAGGCGGTGCTGGTGTACTCCCTCGAGATGCCAGGCGAATCGCTGATCATGCGTATGCTTTCGTCCCTGGGGCGTATCGATCAGACCAAGGTGCGTTCCGGCCAGCTGGAAGACGACGACTGGCCGCGCCTGACCTCGGCGGTCAATCTGCTCAACGACCGCAAGCTGTTCATTGACGATACCGCCGGCATCAGCCCGTCGGAAATGCGTGCGCGAACCCGGCGCCTGGTTCGCGAGCATGGCGATATCGGTCTGATCATGATCGACTACCTGCAACTGATGCAGATTCCCGGCTCCAGCGGCGACAACCGGACCAACGAGATTTCCGAGATCTCGCGATCCCTGAAAGCCCTGGCCAAGGAATTCAACTGCCCGGTGGTGGCGCTGTCGCAGCTCAACCGCTCCCTGGAACAACGTCCCAACAAGCGTCCGGTGAACTCCGACTTGCGGGAATCCGGAGCGATCGAGCAGGACGCCGACGTCATCATGTTCGTGTACCGGGACGAGGTGTATCACCCGGAAACCGAGCACAAGGGCATCGCCGAAATCATCATCGGCAAGCAGCGGAACGGCCCGATCGGCTTTATTCGCCTGGCGTTTATCGGTAAGTACACCCGCTTCGAAAACCTCGCGCCGGGCAGTTACAACTTCGACGACGACGAGTAACGTCGAGCACTTGTGGCGAGGGAGCTTGCTCCCGATCGGCTGCGCAGCAGTCGAATTCTGGGGGCTGCTTCGCAACCCGGCGGGAGCAAGCTCCCTCGCCACAGGTAAAGCACAATTTCCGACCATGGCCGTCGGAATTGGTCAAAATTTGTGCTATATTCCGCGCCCGCGAAATTCAATGAAAGCCAACACCGGTTATCGACATGCAAGCAGCCAAGCCGTTATTTGACTATCCAAAGTACTGGGCCGAATGTTTCGGGCCAGCGCCATTCCTGCCGATGAGCAGGGAGGAGATGGATCAGCTTGGCTGGGATTCCTGCGACATCATCATCGTCACCGGTGACGCCTACGTCGATCACCCGTCGTTCGGCATGGCGATTATCGGCCGGCTGCTGGAGTCCCAAGGCTTCCGCGTCGGGATCATCGCTCAGCCGAACTGGCAGTCCAAAGACGATTTCATGAAGCTCGGCGAGCCGAACCTGTTCTTCGGCGTCGCGGCCGGCAACATGGACTCGATGATCAACCGCTACACCGCGGACAAGAAAATCCGTTCCGACGACGCCTACACGCCGGGTGGCATGGCGGGCAAACGTCCGGACCGCGCGAGCCTGGTCTACAGCCAGCGCTGTAAGGAAGCCTACAAGCATGTGCCGATCGTCCTCGGCGGCATCGAAGCTTCCCTGCGCCGCATCGCCCACTACGACTACTGGCAGGATCGCGTGCGCAACTCGATCCTGATCGACGCCAGCGCCGACATTCTGCTGTACGGCAACGCCGAGCGGGCCATTGTCGAAGTGGCCCAGCGCCTGTCCTACGGGCACAAGATCGAAGACATCACCGACGTGCGCGGCACCGCGTTCATCCGCCGTGACACGCCGCAAGGCTGGTACGAAGTCGACTCCACGCGCATCGACCGTCCGGGCAAGATCGACAAGATCATCAACCCGTACGTCAACACCCAGGACACCCAGGCCTGCGCCATCGAGCAGGAAAAAGGCCCGGTGGACGATCCCGAGGAAGCCAAGGTCGTGCAGATCCTGGCCAGCCCGAAGATGACCCGCGACAAGACCGTGATCCGCCTGCCATCGATGGAAAAAGTGCGTAACGACCCGGTCCTGTACGCCCACGCCAACCGCGTGCTGCACCTGGAAACCAACCCGGGCAACGCCCGTGCGCTGGTGCAGAAGCATGGCGAAATCGACGTCTGGTTCAACCCGCCACCGATTCCGATGACCACTGAAGAAATGGACTACGTGTTCGGCATGCCTTACGCACGGGTTCCGCACCCGGCGTACGGCAAGGAAAAGATCCCGGCCTACGACATGATCCGTTTCTCGGTGAACATCATGCGTGGCTGCTTCGGCGGCTGCACGTTCTGCTCGATCACCGAGCACGAAGGCCGGATCATCCAGAACCGTTCCGAAGAGTCGATCATTCGCGAAATCGAAGAGATCCGCGACAAGGTTCCTGGCTTCACCGGCGTGATCTCCGACCTTGGCGGCCCGACCGCGAACATGTACCGCATCGCCTGCAAGAGCCCGGAAATCGAATCCGCGTGCCGCAAGCCGTCCTGCGTGTTCCCGGGTATCTGCCCGAACCTGAACACCGACCACTCGTCGCTGATTCAGCTGTACCGCAGCGCCCGTGCCTTGCCGGGTGTGAAGAAGATCCTGATTGCCTCCGGCCTGCGTTACGACCTCGCGGTCGAGTCGCCGGAGTACGTCAAAGAGCTGGTGACCCACCACGTTGGTGGTTACCTGAAGATCGCCCCGGAACACACCGAGGAAGGTCCGCTCAACCAGATGATGAAACCGGGGATCGGTACTTACGACCGCTTCAAGCGCATGTTCGAGAAGTACACCAAGGAAGCCGGTAAAGAGCAGTACCTGATCCCGTACTTCATCGCCGCGCACCCGGGCACCACCGATGAAGACATGATGAACCTGGCGCTGTGGCTCAAGGGCAACGGGTTCCGTGCCGACCAGGTGCAGGCGTTCTACCCGTCGCCGATGGCCACCGCCACCGCGATGTACCACTCGGGCAAGAACCCGCTGCGCAAGGTCACCTACAAGAGCGACGGTGTGACTATCGTCAAGAGCGAGGAGCAGCGTCGTCTGCACAAGGCGTTCTTGCGTTATCACGACCCGAAAGGCTGGCCGATGCTGCGCGAAGCGCTGACCCGCATGGGCCGCGCCGACCTGATCGGGCCGGGCAAGAACCAGTTGATCCCGCTGCATCAGCCGGCCACCGACAGCTACCAGAGCGCCCGTCGCAAGAACTCGACGCCGGCTGGCAGTCACAAGGTCGCGAAAGAGAAGACCACCAAGATTCTCACCCAGCATACTGGCCTGCCGCCGCGTGCCAGTGACGGTGGCAATCCTTGGGACAAGCGTGAACAAGCCAAGGCTGCGGCGTTTGCCCGCAACCAGCAGGCGGCCAAGGAGCGCAAGGAAGCGGCCAAGGGCAAGGGGCCGAAACCGGCGCGCAAGCCCGTCGTTCCTCGCTAAACCAGAAAACGCCAACCTTCGGGTTGGCGTTTTTTTTCAAGGTCAAAAGATAGCAGCCTTCGGCAGCTCCTACATCGGGTCATGCGTTTCCCTGTAGGAGCTGCCGAAGGCTGCGATCTTTTGATCTTCGCCACATTTAGGCGCAACTTCCTCGAACCATTTCCCCGCATCGCCCGATTTTGGTGCTGTACTGCCCTGAGCATTCCGGGAAAGCGCCCAAGCCCCTGCATGGCATAAGTCTTGCGCGCTTTCGAATACGCTTAGGCTCGCAGGAGGCACGCCGTGTCGATTCATGTCGCATTGCATCACGTCACGCATTACCGCTACGACCGCGCTGTCGAACTCGGCCCGCAGATCGTACGCCTGCGTCCGGCCGCCCACAGCCGCACGCGGATTCTTTCGTATGCGCTGAAGGTCTCGCCCGAGCAGCATTTCATCAACTGGCAGCAAGACCCGCAGGGTAACTACCTCGCGCGTCTGGTGTTCCCCGAGAAAACCGACGAGTTGCGCATCGAGGTCGACCTGCTGGCCGAGATGGCGGTGTTCAACCCGTTCGACTTCTTCCTCGAACCCTACGCCGAGAAAATCCCCTTCAATTACGCGGCCGATGAGCGCAAAGAGCTGGCACCGTACCTCGAAACCCTGCCGCTGACTCCGGCATTCAAAGCCTATCTGGACGGGATCGACCGTACGCCGCTGCCTGCTGTGGATTTCCTGGTGATGCTCAACCAGCGCCTCAGCGAAGACATCCGCTACCTGATCCGCATGGAACCGGGCGTGCAGACCCCGGAACACACCCTCGAACATGCGTCCGGCTCCTGCCGCGACTCGGCGTGGCTGCTGGTGCAACTGCTGCGCAACCTCGGGCTGGCCGCGCGGTTCGTCTCCGGTTATCTGATTCAACTGACCGCCGACGTGAAGAGCCTCGACGGTCCGTCCGGTACCGAAGTGGACTTCACTGATCTGCACGCGTGGTGCGAGGTGTACTTGCCGGGCGCTGGCTGGATCGGTCTGGATGCTACGTCCGGGTTGTTCGCCGGTGAAGGACATATCCCGCTGGCCTGCAGCCCTGATCCATCCTCAGCCGCGCCGATCAGTGGTCTGGTCGAGCCGTGCGAATGCCAGTTCAGCCACGAAATGTCGGTGGAGCGCATCTGGGAAGCGCCACGGGTGACCAAGCCCTACACCGATGAGCAGTGGCTGGCGATTCAGGCGCTGGGCCGGCAGATCGATGCCGACTTGCTGGAAGGCGATGTGCGCCTGACCATGGGCGGCGAGCCGACCTTCGTCTCCATCGATGACCCGGACGGCGCCGAGTGGAACACCGCCGCGCTGGGCCCGGACAAGCGCCGCCTCTCCGCCGAACTGTTCCAGCGCATGCGCCAGCACTATGCGCCGAAAGGTCTGGTGCATTTCGGTCAGGGCAAGTGGTACCCGGGCGAGCAATTGCCGCGCTGGTCGCTCAACTGCTATTGGCGCCGCGATGGCGTGCCGATCTGGCACAACAGCGCGCTGATCGCCGATGAGCAGCAGGACTACGGCGCCGATGGCGTGCTGGCCGGTCGCTTTCTCGCGAGTGTTGCCGAACGCCTGAAATTGCCTGCACGTTTCGTGTTTCCAGCCTACGAAGACAATTTTTATTACCTCTGGCGCGAGGGCGCATTGCCGAGCAATGTCAGCGCTGAAGATTCGCGACTTGAAGAGCCGCTGGAGCGCGCACGTCTGCGCAAGGTCTTCAATCAGGGCCTGGATAAAGTGATCGGTCAGGTGCTGCCGCTGGCGCGCACCGCCAAGGGTGATCAATGGCAGAGCGGGCGCTGGTATCTGCGCGACGAGCATTGCCGATTGGTGCCGGGGGACTCGCCGCTGGGTTACCGTCTGCCGCTCGGTTCGCAGCCGTGGGTGAAGGCCGCCGAGTATCCGTTCATTCATCCCAACGATCCGAATCAGGACTTCCCCGAGCTGCCGGACACCATTCGGCTCAACAGTCATGCCGAACCCGCCGCGACCGACGAACGTGCGCTTACAATCGACGAGTCCGCCGACTGGCTGACCCGCACCGCGTTCTGCGCCGAAGCGCGCGAAGGGCGTCTGTATCTGTTCATGCCGCCGCTGGAGCGGGTCGAGGACTATCTGGAACTGGTGGCGGCCATCGAAGCCACCGCCGAAGAGCTGCGTTGCCCGGTGCTGCTGGAAGGATACGAGCCGCCGAGTGATCCGCGCCTGAGCAACTTTCGCATCACCCCGGATCCGGGGGTGATCGAGGTCAACGTGCAGCCGTCCGCGACGTGGGACGAACTGGTCGAACGCACCGAGTTTCTCTATGAGCAAGCGCGGCAAACCCGCCTGACCACCGAAAAATTCATGATCGACGGGCGCCATACCGGCACCGGCGGCGGCAACCATTTCGTCCTCGGTGGCGCGACCCCGGCGGACTCACCGTTCCTGCGTCGTCCGGATCTGCTGCGCAGCCTGATCAGCTACTGGCATAACCACCCGTCGCTGTCCTACCTGTTTTCCGGGTTGTTCATCGGCCCGACTTCGCAAGCGCCGCGTGTTGATGAGGCCCGCAACGACGCTTTGTACGAACTGGAAATCGCCTTCGCGCAGATGCCTGAACCGGGCCAAGAGTGCGCGCCGTGGCTGGTGGATCGCCTGCTGCGCAATCTGCTGATCGACGTCACCGGCAATACTCACCGTGCCGAGTTCTGCATCGACAAATTGTATTCGCCGGATGGCGCGACCGGGCGTCTTGGTCTGCTGGAGCTGCGCGCGTTCGAGATGCCGCCCCACGCGCGCATGAGCCTGGCCCAGCAGTTGTTGCTGCGCGCGCTGGTCGCACGCTTCTGGCGCGAGCCGTATGCGCCGCCAAAACTGGCGCGCTGGGGCACCGAGCTGCACGACCGTTTCATGCTGCCGCACTTTATCGAGCAGGATTTCGCCGACGTCATCGTCGAACTGAACAACGCCGGTTATCCATTGCGCGCCGAGTGGTTCGCTGCGCATCTGGAGTTCCGTTTTCCCAAGGTCGGCGATTACGCCGTCAACGGCATCGAACTGGAACTGCGCCAGGCGCTGGAACCTTGGCATGTGCTGGGCGAGGAAGGTACGGCGGGCGGCACGGTGCGTTATGTCGACTCGTCGCTGGAGCGTTTGCAGATCAAACTCAACGGCCTGCCGCCGCAGCGTTATCTGCTGACCTGCAACGGCGTCCCGGTGCCGCTGCAACCGACCGGGCGCATCGGCGAGTTCGTCGCCGGTGTGCGCTTTCGGGCCTGGCAACCGGCCAACTGTCTGCAACCGACCATCCCAGTGCACGCGCCGCTGGTGTTCGATCTGCTCGACACCTGGATGCAGCGTTCGCTGGGGGGCTGTCAGTACCACGTGGCGCACCCGGGCGGGCGCAATTACGAAACGTTGCCGGTCAACGCCAACGAGGCGGAGAGCCGGCGCATGGCGCGGTTTTTCCGTATCGGACACACGCCGGGAAAACTTCCGATACCCAACCTGACAATCTCCGACGAGTTGCCGATGACGCTCGATTTACGACGTTTCTAAGTCCTGCACGACATGCGGATTTTTCGTATATCCGCACGTCATGTGCCTGCGTTAGTCTGACCGTTCCCTGCTGTCTGCCGAGCTTTCCATGCCTGACCTGCTAGACCGCTACCCGCGCACTGCGGGCACTTATCACGAACTGCTGGATGACAGCGGGGAAGTGCGCCCGCACTGGCGGCGGCTGTTCGATCAATTGCAGCGCAGCACCCCGGTGCAACTCGTGCAGCGGCAGGCGTTGCTCGCCCGACAGATTCAGGAAAACGGGGTCACTTATAACGTCTACGCCGATCCGAAGGGCGCAGACCGCCCGTGGGAGCTGGACCTGCTGCCGCATGTGATCGCTGCTGATGAATGGCAGCACCTGTCGGCAGGGATTGCCCAGCGTGCGCGTTTGCTCAACGCGGTACTGGCGGATCTGTACGGGCCGCAGCGGCTGATCCGCGAAGGGCTGTTGCCGGCGGAGCTGGTGTTCGGCCACAACAATTTTCTCTGGCCCTGTCAGGGCATCGCGCCACCGGAAGAGGCGTTTCTGCATCTGTATGCCGTGGACCTGGCGCGCACGCCGGACGGGCGCTGGTGGGTTACGGCGGATCGTACCCAGGCGCCGTCGGGCGCCGGTTATGCGCTGGAAAACCGCACCATCGTTTCACGGGCGTTTCCCGAGTTGTACCGCGATCTGAAGGTGCAGCACCTGGCCGGGTTCTTCCGCACCCTGCAGGAAACCCTCGCGCGTCAGGCGCCATGTGCTGACGACGCGCCGCTGGTGGTGTTGCTCACGCCGGGACGCTTCAACGAAAGCTACTTCGAACATCTTTATCTGGCGCGTCAGCTCGGTTATCCGCTGGTGGAGGGCGGCGACCTGACGGTGCGCGACGCCACGGTGTACCTGAAAACCCTCAGCGGTCTGCGCCGAGTGCACGCGATCATGCGCCGGCTCGACGATGACTTCTGCGACCCGCTGGAGCTGCGCACCGACTCGGCACTCGGGGTGCCCGGCTTACTGGAAGCGGTGCGTCAGGGCCGGGTGCTGGTGGCCAATGCGTTGGGCAGCGGCGTGCTGGAGTCGCCGGGATTGCTCGGATTTTTGCCGAAGATCAATCAGTACCTGTTCGGCGAAGAACTGCTGCTGCCGTCCATCGCCACCTGGTGGTGCGGCGAGGCGCCGGTGCTGGCGCAGGCGCTGGAAAAACTGCCGGAGCTGCTGATCAAACCGGCATTCCCCTCACAAAGCTTCGCGCCGGTATTCGGCCGCGATCTGAGTGAACCACAGCGTCAGGCGCTCGCCGAGCGCATGCAGGCCCGGCCATACGCTTATGTCGCGCAAGAGCTGGCGCAGTTGTCGCAGGCGCCGATCTGGCAAGCCGAAGACGGCCAGTTGCAACCGCGAGCCATCGGCATGCGCATGTACGCCGTGGCCAGTCGCGATGGCTATCGCGTGCTGCCCGGTGGCCTGACCCGGGTGGCCGCCGAGGCCGATGCCGAAGTGGTGTCGATGCAGCGCGGTGGCGCGAGCAAGGACACCTGGGTGCTGGGCGAGCGTGCGCCGAGTGGCGAACAATGGAAAACCCAGCGCAACGTCGGCGTGCACGATCTGGTGCGCCGCGATCCGTACCTGCCCTCGCGGGTGGTGGAGAACCTGTTCTGGTTCGGACGTTACTGCGAGCGTTGTGACGACAGTGCGCGACTGCTGCGGATCATGCTCGCGCGGTATGTCGATGGTGATGATCCGCAAGCCTTGCAGGCAGCGGTGGCGCTGGGCGAGCGTCTGATGTTGCTGCCGGAGGAGGGCGAGTTGCCGGAGCGCCTGCTGGCGGCGCTGCTCGGCGAGGACTGGTCGTTCAGCCTGCGCTCCAACCTGCAGCGCTTGCAGTGGGCGGCCTCGCAGGTGCGCGGCAAGCTTTCGCGGGAGAACTGGCAGGCGTTGGTCGAGTTGCAGCGCGAGGCGCTGGAACTGGACACCGAGGAGCCGGACTTCGGCGAGTTGCTGGATTTCCTCAACCGGCTGGTGATGTCACTGGCGGCGTTGTCCGGGTTTGCCCTCGACGACATGACCCGCGACGAAGGTTGGCGCTTTCTGATGATCGGCCGGCGCATCGAACGTTTGCAGTTTCTCAGCAGCAGTCTGGCAGCGTTTCTGCGCGGTGCCGGGGCGTTCGATCAGGCCGGGCTGGAATGGCTGCTGGAACTGGGCAACAGCAGCATCACCTACCGTTCGCGGTATCTGGCGGTGGCGCAGTTGATTCCGGTGCTCGACCTGTTGCTGCTGGATGAGCAGAACCCGCACGCGGTGCTGTTCCAGTTGAAACTGGTAACCCGCACGTTAAAACGCTTGAACGATGATTTCGGTGTGCCTCGCGAGGCCGGGCTGGCGCAATTGGTCGAGCGTCTGGCGCGGTTCGATCTGGGCTGTCTGGAGAACCCGCTGTTCGGGGAGAACAGCGTGCGTGCGGCGCTCGATGGCCTGGCGGATCTGCTGCAAGCGATTGCCGAGGCCAGCGCTCAGGTGTCCGATCGTCTGGCGCTGCGCCATTTTGCCCATGTCGATGATGTCAGCCAGCGCACGGTGTCCGTCTGATGAGCGCGCACTACCAGATCTTTCACGACACCTGTTACCACTACGACAGCCCGGTGTCGCTGGCACAGCAATTGGCGCACCTGTGGCCGCGTGAGTGCGCATGGCAGCGCTGCACCGAGCAGCGATTGCTGATCAGCCCGCAGCCGACGACGCGGCGGGATGAGCTGGATGTGTTCGGCAATCCGCTGACCCGACTGGCCTTCGAGCGCCCGCATGACGAATTGCAGGTCAACGCCCGGCTCACGGTTGAGGTGCTGGCGCGGCCACTGGCGGATTTCAGTCTGTCCCCGGCGTGGGAGCAGACGCGCAACGCGCTGACCTACAGCAGCCAGCCGTTGTCCGCCGAAATGCTGGAGGCTTGTCGCTATCGCTTTCAGTCGCCCTACGTGCATTTGAAGCGCAGCTTCGTCGAATTCTCCGAAAGCTGTTTTCCTCCGGGCAAACCCTTGTTGCTGGGCGTGCAGGCTTTGATGCAGAAGATTTTCAGCGAGTTCACTTTCGACGCCGAGGCGACGCAAGTGGCGACACCGCTGGTCGAGGTGCTGGAGCGCCGGCGTGGCGTTTGTCAGGACTTCGCGCATCTGATGCTCGCTTGCGTGCGCTCGCGAGGGCTGGCAGCGCGCTACATCAGTGGTTATCTGCTGACCCAGCCGCCGCCGGGCCAGCCACGGCTGATCGGCGCTGATGCTTCACATGCGTGGGTGTCGGTGTTCTGTCCGGTATCGGGCTGGGTGGATTTCGATCCGACCAACAACGTGCAGCCGGCGCTGGAGCACATCACCCTGGCATGGGGCCGGGATTTTTCCGATGTGTCGCCGTTGCGCGGGGTGATTCTGGGGGGCGGGTCTCACGACCCGGAGGTCCGCGTTACCGTGATGCCATTGGACTAACGCTGATCAGCGGTGGGAGCGAGCCTGCTCGCGAAGGCGTCAGGTCAATCAGCATATAAGTGGCTAATACACCGCTTTCGCGAGCAGGCTCGCTCCCACATGGGAATTGGGTGTATTTGGGAGGGCTGTGAGAGCCAGCGGCTGAACCGCCAGCCCCGTCACAAATCCGCAGGGTCTGATTCGATGATCAAACCCGATGGGGCTCAGGCGTCAGGCGCCTGGTCTTTCGGTGCATCAACATCATCATCGTTGTCAGTCGCCACTTCCCCGTCAGGGTTCAGTGCCGCTTCTTCAGCCATCTGTTTCTTGCGCTGAAGCTTTTCCTCTTTCTTCTGCTCCTTTGCCAGGTCTCGTTGACGTTTGGCGAAGGAGTAATTGGGTTTGGCCATGGGCGATCCTCTGGGGTCGAAGGTGAGGTTGAGCGGCGCGTATTCTGCCCTGTATCGGTGCCTGGCGGTTAGCCGGGTTTTTGGTCGACCCACTTGGGCGTGACGGTCGGCTTCCACTGATCGAGGGCGTCGAGCAGGGTTTGGGGCGATTCGCTCACTTGCAGCATGTCACGGTGTGGCGCGCGAACGAAGCCTTCGCCGACGATATGGTCGAGAAAAGCTGTGAGTTTGCTGTAGAAACCATTCACTTCCAGCAACCCCAGCGGTTTGCCGTGGTAGCCGAGCTGACCCCAGGTCCAGACTTCGAACAGCTCTTCCAGCGTGCCGAGGCCGCCGGGCAACGCGATGAAGGCATCGCTCAGCTCGGCCATGCGCGCCTTGCGCGCGTGCATGCCATCGACCACTTCTAGGCGCGTCAGGCTTTTGTGGCCGATCTCCTTGTCCATCAGACTTTGCGGAATGATCCCGATCACTTCGCCGCCAGCGGCCAGGGCGGCGTCGGCGACAAGGCCCATCAATCCCACGGCACCACCACCGTAAACCAGCGTCAGCTGGCGCTCGGCGAGGGCCCGGCCAAGGGCTTGGGCGGCTTCGGTGTAAGCCGGATCAGTGCCGGCGTTGGCACCGCAAAATACACAAACGGATTTGAGAGACATGCCTTCCTCCTGGGTCAATCCGTCACAGGGTAATGGCTGGCAGGCCTCGATCCAAGGGCTAGACTTCGCGTTCTGGCGATTCAAAGGTACCGCTGGCGCCACAGGCGTAGGCGGCGAGCAAACTGCACAACAGACCGTTAAAGAACATGACAGGCACTCCGTTTCAGTAGATGCGCCGATCATAGGCCCGGCCGGGAAATCTGGCCGGTAGATTGTTTCGATGAGTGTCATAGCCTGAAAGTTGTATACAATTTTTGACTCAAGTCATAGGAACTTGCGAAGATTTCAGGCAGTCTTTCCATCATTCGTGTTTTTGTTAACCCTGCCTTGGAGATTCACCATGTTTTCCAAAGTTGTTGCGGTATCCCTGCTGGCGCTGGCCAGCAGCCAATTGATGGCTGCCGAGTGCAAAACCACCGTTGATTCCACCGATCAGATGTCCTTCAACACCAAGGAAATCGTGATCGACAAGAGCTGCAAGACCTTCACTGTCGAACTGACCCACTCCGGGAACCTGCCGAAGAACGTCATGGGCCATAACCTGGTGGTCAGCAAAACCGCTGACATGCAGCCGATCGCCACCGATGGCCTGGCCGCTGGCATCGACAAGAACTACCTGAAAGACGGCGACGAGCGCGTTATCGCTCACACCAAAATCATCGGTGCCGGCGAGAAAGACTCGCTGACCATCGACGTATCGAAGCTGACCGCTGGCACTGACTACGGCTTCTTCTGCTCGTTCCCGGGCCACATCTCGATGATGAAAGGCACGATCACTGTTAAGTAATCAACGCCACCGCGTCATCGTTCTTCGCGAGCAGGCTCGCTCCCACAGGTTTGCGCCGTTAATGTGGGAGCGAGCCTGCTCGCGAAAAGCCATCCGCATCAATGAATGCAATGGCCAAAGAAAAGCCCGCAGAGGATCGCTCCTCGGCGGGCTTTTTCATTCAGTCGCCGATCAAGGCGCAAACGGCATGACCCGTTTGTGATGGGTCTTGTTGTAGGTGTTGACGATGATGTCGAACGCTTCCTGACGCACCGGCTCGCCGTGCAGGAAGGCGTCGATCTCGGCGTAGGTCACGCCGTGGGACGCTTCGTCCGGTTTGCCCGGCGACAGGTCTTCCAGATCCGCGGTCGGCACTTTTTCCACCAGCGATTCCGGCGCGCCGAAGCTGCGGGCAATCGCCCGAACCTGGTTTTTCACCAGACCGCTGAGCGGGGCCAGGTCGCAGGCACCGTCACCGAACTTGGTGAAGAAGCCCATCACCGCTTCCGCCGCGTGGTCGGTGCCGATCACCAGCCCGTGGGCCGCGCCGGCGATGGTGTACTGGGCGACCATGCGCATCCGCGCCTTGGTGTTGCCGAGCACGAAATCCACCGACACCGCGTGTTTGCCTTCGAACGCCGCCACTTCACTGGCCAGGGATTTGACCGCCGGGCCGATGTTCACGGTGTGGCGTTCGTCCGGGGCGATGAAATCCACCGACGCTTGCGCATCGTGCTCATCGAACTGGGTTTCGTACGGCAGGCGCACGGCGATGAACTTGTAGGCGTTGTCGCCGGTGCGCTCGCGCAGCTCACGCATGGCGCGCTGGGCCAAGAGACCGGCGGTCAGCGAGTCGACACCGCCGCTGATGCCCAGCACCAGGGTCTTGAGGCCGGAATTGACCAGGCAATCCTGGATAAAGGTGATGCGTCGGGCGACTTCCGCTTCGAGGGCCTGATGCCCGGCGAATGGCGGTTGCACCTTGAGCTGTTCAGCAATCTCACGCTGTACGGCTTGCATGAATTCACTCCTTGCTAGATAGACTGGAAACGGCAGGAACCTGGAACACATGTCGCAAATAGGCGACGAAATTCGGGTCTTTACAGTGAGTCTTGCCGGGCTCGTCGGAGATCTTCGCCACCGGCTGGCCGTTGCAGGCGGTCATTTTAAGCACGATGCTCATCGGTTCGACACCCGGAATGTCACAGGTCAGGTTGGTGCCGATGCCAAAGCTGACGTTGATCCGCCCGTGCAGCGCGCGGAAGATCTCCAGCGACTTGGGCAGGGTCAGGCTGTCGGAGAACACCAGGGTCTTGCTCATCGGGTCGATGCCGAGCTTGTGGTAGTGGGCGATGCATTTTTCACCCCACTGCACCGGATCCCCGGAGTCGTGGCGCAGACCATCGAAGAGCTTGGCAAAGAACAGGTCGAAGTCGCCGAGGAAGGCGTCGGTGGTGATGCAATCGGTGAGAGCAATCCCCAGCAGGCCACGGTATTCGCGCACCCAGCAGTCGAGCGCGGCGATCTGGCTGTCGATCAAGCGTGGGCCGAGTTGCTGGTGGGCCATGATCCATTCATGGGCCATGGTGCCCAGCGGTTTCATGTCCAGTTCGCGGGACAAGTGCACGTTGCTGGTGCCGACGAAGCGTCCGGGGAAATCGTGCTTGAGCACGTTCACCACTTCTTCCTGCACGCGGTACGAAAAACGCCGACGGGTGCCGAAATCGGCGACCTGCAATTGCGCCAGTTCGTCGGCCGAGGCGTTGGCGCTGAGCCAGTCGAACTTGCGATAGAGCTGTTCACGCGCCTGCACCAGTTCGATTTCGCGGTAGCGATAGCGGTTGCGCACTTCGCTGACGATCGCCAGCAGCGGCACTTCGTAAAGGATCACATGCAGCCACGGGCCGCGCAGACGAATGAACAACTCGCCGTTCTCGATGCCGGTGTGGAGGTAGCGCAGGTTGAAGCGGAACAGTCCGAGAAAGCGCAGGAAATCCGGCTTGAGGAAGGTGATGCGCTCGAGAAAACTCAACTGGTCGGCGCTCAGGCTCAGCTCGGCCAGACGCTCGATCTGGTAGCGGATCTCGGCCAGATACGGCCGCAGATCCTCGCTGTTACGGCAACGAAACTCCCATTCGACTTCGACGTTGGGGTAGTTGTGCAGCACCGCCTGCATCATCGTCAGTTTGTAGAAGTCGGTGTCGAGCAGGTTCTGCACGATGCGATCGGCAAACACACTCTCGCTCATAAATGGGGTCTCCAGGTGCACCGCGCAAGGCGCGGTATCAAACAATGGTGCTAGTGGCGCATATCAGCGGTGGGGATTGCCAGCAATTTTTTAGATCACCGCAGAACCCTTGTGGGAGCGAGCCTGCTCGCGAAGGCGTCATTTCAGTCGACATTGATATTGAATGTGCCGGCCTCTTCGCGAGCAGGCTCGCTCCCACAGTTTTCAATCGGGTCAGGCATTCGGGCTATCGATCTGCTCCAGCATCCACTTCACAAAATCGCGCACCTTCGGCACTTCCGCCGCGTGCTCCGGGTAAGCCAGGTAATAGGCGTCGGAGCTGGGCATTGCATGCTGCCAGGGAATGACCAGTTTGCCGTCGGCCAATTCCTCTTCCACCAGAAACCGTGGCAGCAGCGCCACGCCGCAGCCGACCTGGGCGGCGCGGATGCACATATAAAAGGTTTCGAAACGCGGCCCGTGGTAGCTGTGTTCGGTGTGGTAACCCTGACTGTCGAACCAATCGTGCCAGGCCTGTGGCCGCGAGGCATTTTGCAGCAGCACCAGATCGGTCAGTTGCGTCGGATCGGTGAAGGGCGTTTCCGGCAGGCTGCCGGGCGCGCAGACCGGCACCAGCTCTTCGCCGAACAGCTTCAGGCATTCGGTGCCGGGGCGCGAACCCTGGCCGAAATAGAACGCCAGATCGCTGCGCCCCTGCAGCAAGTCATCCGCCTCCTGCTCGTTGCACAGGTCGAGATGGATCGACGGGTGGCGCAGACGCCAGCCTTTCAGACGCGGAACCAGCCAGCGCGCACCGAAGGTCGAGGGTGTGGAGACGCGCAGGACTTCGGTCTCGCCGCCGTAGGAACGCAGGTAATGCGTGGACATTTCCACCTGAGTGAGGATTTTTCGGACTTCCACCAGGTACAAATCCCCGGCCGGAGTCATCTGCAAACGCCGACGCACTCGGCGGAACAACAAGTGCTGCAACAATTCCTCAAGCTGCGCGACCTGTTTGCTGACGGCGCTCTGGGTCAGGTTCAGTTCTTCGGCGGCCCGGGTGAAGCTCAGGTGCCGGGTCACGGCCTCGAAGCACTGCAGCGCGGTGATCGACGGCAGGTGGCGTTTGTTCAGCATGGGTGGTCCTTTTTCTTGTCTTTCTATGCGCAGCATGAATAAACGGAATGATATCTCGCGTAAAGGTCGTTTGTTGCCTTGCCTTCGGGAAGCTACAACTAAAGGCCTGCCCGGTCGTGAACATTCGGCCGCACACATTCAGTTTTTCGCTTGAGGAGTGACCCATGGTTGCCGCATTGCTTGATCGTCTTGGTGTGAACCCGGCCCTGTACCAGAACGGCAAAGTGCCGGTGCATTCGCCCATCGACGGCAGCCGCATCGCCGCCGTGAACTGGGAAGGCCCGGCCGAAGTCGAGCAGCACATCAGTCGCGCAGATCATGCGTTCGAGCAGTGGCGCAAGGTGCCGGCCCCGCGTCGCGGCGAGCTGGTGCGTCAGTTCGGCGAGGTGCTGCGCGAATACAAGGCTGACCTCGGCGAACTGGTCTCGTGGGAAGCGGGCAAGATCACTCAGGAAGGCCTCGGTGAAGTGCAGGAGATGATCGACATCTGCGACTTCGCCGTCGGCCTGTCGCGTCAACTGTACGGCTTGACCATCGCCTCGGAGCGCCCGGGCCATCACATGCGTGAAACCTGGCATCCGCTGGGCGTGGTCGGCGTGATCAGTGCGTTCAACTTCCCGGTCGCAGTGTGGGCGTGGAACACCACGCTGGCGCTGGTCTGCGGCAACCCGGTGGTGTGGAAACCGTCGGAGAAAACCCCGCTGACCGCACTGGCCTGTCAGGCACTGTTCGATCGCGTGGTGAAGAATTTCACTGATGCGCCGGCGCACCTGTGCCAGGTGATCATCGGTGGTCGTGACGCTGGCGAAGCGCTGGTGGATGACCCGCGTGTCGCGCTGATCAGCGCCACCGGCAGCACCCGCATGGGCCGCGAAGTGGCACCGAAAGTCGCCGCGCGTTTCGCCCGCAGCATTCTTGAGCTGGGCGGCAACAACGCGATGATCCTCGGCCCGAGCGCCGATCTGGACATGGCCGTGCGCGCCATCCTGTTCAGCGCGGTCGGCACCGCCGGTCAGCGTTGCACCACCCTGCGTCGGCTGATTGCCCATGAGTCAGTGAAGGAAGAAATCGTCACCCGCCTCAAAGCCGCGTACGCCAAGGTGCGCATCGGCCATCCGCTGGAAGGCAATCTGGTCGGCCCGCTGATCGACAAACACAGCTTCGAAAACATGCAGGACGCGCTGGAACAGGCACTGAGCGAGGGCGGGCGGGTATTCGGCGGCAAGCGTCAGCTCGAAGAACAGTTCCCCAACGCCTACTACGTGTCGCCGGCCATCGTCGAAATGCCGGAGCAGAGCGATGTGGTCTGCAGCGAAACCTTTGCGCCGATCCTCTACGTGGTCGGCTACAGCGACTTCCAGGAAGCGCTGCGCTTGAACAATGCGGTGCCGCAAGGCCTGTCGTCGTGCATCTTCACCACCGACGTGCGCGAGGCCGAGCAGTTCATGTCGGCGGTCGGCAGCGACTGCGGCATCGCCAACGTCAACATCGGCCCGAGCGGCGCGGAAATCGGCGGCGCATTCGGTGGCGAGAAAGAGACCGGTGGCGGTCGTGAGTCGGGTTCCGACGCCTGGCGCGCGTACATGCGCCGGCAGACCAATACCGTGAACTACTCGCTGGAGTTGCCGCTGGCGCAGGGGATTACCTTCGACTGAGTGCTGGAAATCTTCCCTGTGGGAGCGAGCCTGCTCGCGAATGCGGTGTGTCAGTCGGTATGGATGTTGGCTGGTATACCGCTTTCGCGAGCAGGCTCGCTCCCACAGGGTATGCAGTGTTTGTTAGGTTTCTGTTGGAGTCTGGCAATGCCGTTACGCGAAGAATGTCTGTGGGAAAAACTCACGCCGCAGCGCCCGGATAACGCCGCGCTACGGGGCGAGGTCAAAGTCGATGTCTGCGTGATCGGCGCCGGGTTTACCGGGTTGTCGGCGGCGCTGCATCTGTTGGAAAAAGGCAAAAGCGTCTGCGTGCTGGAAGCGCATCGCGCAGGTCACGGCGGCTCCGGGCGCAACGTCGGGCTGGTCAACGCCGGCATGTGGATCCCGCCGGACGAGATCGAGGCCGGGTTCGGCGAAGCGGTCGGCAGTCAGCTCAACCGCATGCTCGGGGCGGCGCCAGCGCTGGTGTTCAGCCTTGTGGATAAATACCACATCGATTGCCAGTTGCGCCGCGAAGGCACCCTGCACATGGCGCACAACGCCAAGGGCGAAGCGGATCTGCGCAGTCGCGAGCAACAATGGAAACGTCGCGGGGCGCCCGTCGAGTTGCTCACCGGCAAGGCCTGCGAGCAAGCCACCGGCACGCAAAAGATCGCTGCCGCGCTGCTCGACCGCCGCGCCGGTACGCTCAATCCGATGGCTTACGTCACCGGACTGGCCAACGCGGTGAAGGGCCTGGGCGGACAGATGTTCGATCACTCGCCAGTAACCCGTCTCGAGCGCGTGGGCCAGCAATGGTCAGTGCAGACCGAGCACGGTTCGGTGCTCGCCGAACAAGTGGTGATCGCCTCCAACGCCTACACCGAGGGCGACTGGACCGAACTCAAGCGCAACTTCTTCCCCGGTTACTACTATCAGGTCGCCTCGGTGCCGCTGACCGAAGACGCCGCCCATGACATTCTCCCCGGCGGGCAGGGCTCGTGGGACACGCGGCAGGTGCTGAGCAGTATCCGTCGCGACAAGGACGGCCGCTTGTTGCTCGGCAGTCTGGGCAACGGCAACCAGAAACCGACGTGGTTCCTCAAGGCCTGGGCCGATCGGGTGCAGCAGCATTACTTCCCCAACCTGAAACCGGTGGAATGGGAATGCACCTGGACCGGGCGCATTGCCTTTACCCCCGATCACCTGATGCGGCTGTTCGAGCCGGCGCCGGGACTGGTGGCCGTCACCGGTTACAACGGTCGCGGCGTGACCACTGGCACTGTGGTCGGCAAAGCCTTCGCCGACTATCTGTGTAACGGAAATCCTCAAGCCTTGCCGATCCCCTTCGCACCGATGCAGCCCCTGGCCGGTGTCGGCCTGCGCAGTTGCCTGTACGAGGCCGGGTTCTCGCTGTATCACGCGGGCCAGTGCCTGCGCATCGTCATCTGAGTGTTGAAATATGTTGCGTAACACGGCGCTTTTGCGCGTAGCGACTAGCCTGTAATGGTGCGGGTTGTAGCAGTCCCGCACCAGCAGTGTGCAGTTCGGTGACGCGAGCTGTTACAGGCTGGTTGCACGTCGTTTGGTGCCGCGGTTGCAATGATGGCGCAAGCGGGTTGCGCCTCAGATTTAAAAAGGTTTCACCTTCCGCGGTTTAGACGGTTGCACGCCCAATGAAAATGGGAACGAAACAGTCGAAATAACAAGAAAGCAGCGACTTTTTGAAGAATAAAAAACCGATGGCACGGCGCTTGCTCAGAGCATTCAGTGAAGTGAAGTCGCAGTGCCAACTAAAAAAAACCTTGGAGCACCACCTCATGTCCCAGACGTTTTACAAGAAAGGCTTTCTGGCCCTCGCAGTGGCTACTGCGTTGGGTGTTTCTGCGTTTGCTCAAGCTGATGTGAAAATCGGTGTAGCGGGTCCAATGACTGGCGCCAACGCGGCATTTGGCGAGCAGTACATGAAGGGTGCACAGGCGGCGGCGGACGCGGTCAACGCGGCGGGTGGCGTCAACGGCGAGAAAATCGTACTGGTCAAGGGCGATGACGCCTGCGAACCGAAACAGGCAGTAACGGTTGCGAAGGATCTGGTCAACCAGAAGGTGGCCGGTGTGGTCGGTCACTTCTGCTCTTCCTCCACCATTCCAGCGTCGGAAATCTACGATGAAGCCGGTGTTATCGCGATCACCCCGGGTTCCACCAACCCGCAAGTGACCGAGCGCGGCCTGAGCGCCATGTTCCGTATGTGCGGGCGTGATGACCAGCAAGGCATCGTCGCGGGCGATTACATTGTCGATGTGCTCAAGGGCAAGAAAGTCGCCGTGCTGCACGACAAGGACACCTACGGTCAGGGCCTGGCCGATGCGACCAAGGCTCAACTGGAAAAGCGTGGCGTGAAGCCGGTGCTGTATGAAGGCCTGACGCGTGGCGAGAAAGACTTCAGCGCCGTGGTCACCAAGATCCGTGCGGCCGGTGCCGACGTGGTCTACTTCGGCGGCCTGCACCCGGAAGCCGGGCCGCTGGTCAAGCAACTGCGCACCGAAGGCCTGAAAGACGTGAAGTTCATGTCTGACGACGGCATCGTCACCGACGAACTGGTGACCACCGCCGGTGGCCCGCAATACGTTGACGGCGTGCTGATGACCTTCGGCGCCGACCCACGTCTGCTGCCAGACAGCAAGACCGTGGTCGATGCGTTCCGCAAGGCCGGCACCGAACCAGAAGGCTACACCCTGTACGCCTACGCGTCGGTTCAGACCCTGGCGGCCGCCTTCAACGGCGCCAAATCCAACAGTGGCGAAAAAGCCGCCGAATGGCTCAAGGCCAACCCGGTGAAAACCGTGATGGGTGAGAAGGCCTGGGACAAGAAAGGCGACCTGAAAGTGTCCGACTACGTGGTTTACCAGTGGGACGCGAGTGGCAAATACCATCAGCTGGAAAAACAGAAGTAAGGGCTGACGCGATCGGTTGATCCCCACTCATCCAATGTGGGAGCGAGCCTGCTCGCGAAGACGGAATGACTGCCAACACATGTGTTGAATGATCGACCGCTTTCGCGAGCAGGCTCGCTCCCACAGGGACGGTGTCGGATGGGCTGATCGTATCTGCATTGCTCCGACGTAAATCTGTATTTTTCCTAGAAGAACCGCCCGCCCCGGCGGGCAGGTTCTCATTGCGTGAGATTGCGTTATGGATGGTATTTTCCTGCAGCAACTGGTCAACGGCCTGACCCTCGGGTCGGTCTATGGCCTGATCGCCATCGGCTACACAATGGTCTACGGCATCATCGGCATGATCAACTTCGCCCACGGCGAGGTTTACATGATTTCCGCTTACCTGGCGGCAATCAGTCTGGCTCTGCTGGCTTACTTCGGTATCGAATCCTTCCCGCTGTTGATGCTCGGCACGCTGGTGTTCACCATCGTCGTCACTGGCGTCTACGGCTGGGTAATCGAACGCGTCGCCTACAAACCTCTGCGCAACTCCACCCGACTGGCACCGCTGATCAGCGCCATCGGTATCTCCCTGATCCTGCAGAACTATGCCCAGATCAGCCAGGGCGCCCGCCAACAGGGTGTTCCAACGCTGCTCACCGGTGCGTGGCGCATCGAAGTCGGCAGCGGTTTCGTCCAGTTGACCTACACCAAGATCTTCATTCTGGTGGCCGCGTTCGTCGGCATGGGCCTGCTGACCTACGTGATCAAGTACACCAAGCTCGGCCGCATGTGCCGCGCCACCCAGCAAGACCGCAAGATGGCCTCGATCCTGGGGATCAACACCGACCGGGTTATTTCCTACGTGTTCATCATCGGTGCAGCGATGGCGGCTCTGGCCGGCGTGCTGATCACCATGAACTACGGCACGTTCGACTTCTACGCAGGCTTCGTCATCGGCATCAAGGCGTTCACCGCCGCAGTGCTCGGCGGGATCGGCTCACTGCCCGGCGCGATGCTCGGCGGGATCATTCTCGGGATCTCCGAGTCGCTGTTCTCGGGCCTGGTCAACTCCGACTACAAAGACGTGTTCAGCTTCTCGCTGCTCGTACTTGTTCTGGTCTTCCGGCCTCAGGGCCTGTTGGGCCGTCCTCTTGTGTCGAAGGTGTAAGCGATGTCTTCAACCACTCAAAAAAACATCGATATCAAAAAAAGCCTGGTTGAGGCGATTCTGGCCGGCCTTATTGCCTTGATCGTGTTCGGCCCGATTGTCGGTGTCGTGCTCGACGGCTACAGCTTCAACCTCGAACCAACCCGCGTGGCCTGGATCATCGGCATTGTCATGATCGGCCGCTTTGCCTTGAGCCTGTTTCTGCAGACGCCCAAGGGCCTGAAGATCCTCGACGGATTCGAGAGCACCGGTTCCGGTGTGCATGTGCTGCCTGCCGATCACAAATCACGCCTGCGCTGGATCATTCCACTGCTGATTGTGCTGGCGGTGATTGTGCCGTTTGTCTCCAACTCGTACCTGCTGGGCGTGGTCATCCTCGGGCTGATCTACGTGCTGCTGGGGCTGGGGCTGAACATTGTGGTCGGTCTGGCCGGTCTGCTCGACCTCGGTTACGTGGCGTTCTACGCCATCGGTGCCTACGGTCTGGCGCTCGGTTATCAATACCTCGGGCTGGGCTTCTGGACTGTTCTGCCGCTGGCGGCGATCACCGCGGGCCTGGCCGGCTGCATCCTCGGTTTTCCGGTGCTGCGTCTGCACGGTGACTATCTGGCCATCGTGACCCTGGGCTTCGGTGAAATCATCCGCCTGATCCTCAACAACTGGCTGTCGCTGACCGGCGGGCCGAACGGCATGCCGGCGCCCTTACCGACGTTCTTCGGCCTGGAATTCGGCAAGCGGGCCAAGGATGGCGGGGTACCGTTCCATGAGTTTTTCGGCATCGCCTACAACCCGGACGTGAAGTATTACTTCATCTACACGGTGTTGTTCCTGGTGGTACTGGCCGTGCTGTACATCAAGCATCGTCTGGTGAAAATGCCGGTGGGTCGCGCCTGGGAAGCCTTGCGCGAAGATGAAATCGCCTGCCGCTCGATGGGCCTGAACCACGTACTGGTCAAGCTCTCGGCGTTCACCATCGGTGCGTCGACCGCAGGTCTGGCCGGGGTGTTCTTCGCCACCTATCAAGGCTTCGTCAACCCGACCTCGTTCACCTTCTTCGAATCGGCGCTGATTCTCGCCATCGTCGTGCTCGGCGGCATGGGTTCGACCATCGGCGTGGTGATCGCAGCGTTCGTGCTCACGGTTGCTCCGGAACTGCTGCGCGGCTTCGCTGAATATCGCGTGCTGCTGTTCGGCATCCTGATGGTGTTGATGATGATCTGGCGACCTCGAGGGCTGATCCGCATCAGCCGTACCGGGGTCACTCCACGCAAAGGTGCCATTCACTATGAGAGGACTGCGCCATGAGTGAAGTCGTACTCTCTGTGGAAAAACTGATGATGCACTTCGGTGGCATCAAGGCCTTGAGCGATGTCAGCCTCAAGGTCAAACGCAACTCGATCTTTGCCCTGATCGGGCCGAACGGTGCCGGCAAAACCACGGTGTTCAACTGCCTGACCGGGTTCTACAAGGCCTCCGGCGGCAAGATCGAACTCAACGTGCGCGGCAAGCAGACCAACGTCATCCAGTTGCTGGGCGAGTCGTTCAAACCGACCGACTTCGTCTCGCCGAAAAGCTTCCTCAGTCGCCTGTATTACAAGATGTTTGGTGGCACGCATCTGGTGAACCGCGCCGGTCTGGCCCGGACCTTCCAGAACATTCGCCTGTTCAAGGAAATGTCGGTGCTGGAAAACCTGCTGGTGGCGCAGCACATGTGGGTCAACCGCAACATGCTCGCCGGCATCCTCAACACCAAGGGCTACCGCAAAGCGGAAAGCGATGCGCTGGACTGCGCGTTCTACTGGCTGGAAGTGGTCGATCTGTTGGACTGCGCCAACCGTCTGGCCGGTGAGCTGTCCTACGGTCAGCAACGTCGTCTGGAGATCGCCCGGGCCATGTGCACGCGGCCGCAGATCATCTGCCTCGACGAACCGGCCGCCGGCCTCAACCCTCAGGAAACCGAAGCGCTGAGCGCGATGATCCGGCTGCTGCGCGACGAGCATGATCTGACCGTGGTGCTGATCGAACACGACATGGGCATGGTCATGAGCATTTCCGACCACATCGTGGTGCTGGATCACGGCGTGGTCATCGCCGAGGGTGGGCCCGATGCGATTCGCAACGATCCAAAAGTGATTGCCGCCTACCTGGGCGCCGACGAAGAGGAACTGGTATGAGCAAACCGATCCTCGAACTCAAAGACCTGGACGTGTTCTATGGCCCGATCCAGGCCCTCAAGGGCGTGTCGCTTGAGATCAACGAAGGCGAGACGGTCAGCCTGATCGGCTCCAACGGCGCGGGCAAATCGACGCTGCTGATGTCGATCTTCGGCCAGCCACGGGCGGCGGGCGGACAGATCCTCTATCAAGGCATCGACATCACCCACAAGTCCTCGCACTACATCGCCTCCAACGGCATCGCGCAGTCGCCGGAAGGGCGGCGGGTGTTCCCCGACATGACCGTCGAGGAAAACCTGCTGATGGGCACCATCCCGATTGGCGACAAGTACGCCAAAGAGGACATGCAGCGCATGTTCGAACTGTTCCCGCGGCTCGAAGAGCGCCGCACTCAGCGGGCGATGACCATGTCCGGCGGCGAACAGCAAATGCTCGCCATTGCCCGCGCCTTGATGAGTCGGCCGAAGCTGTTGTTGCTCGATGAACCGAGCCTGGGCCTGGCGCCGATCGTGGTGAAACAGATCTTCGCCACCCTGCGTGAACTGGCGAAAACCGGCATGACCATTTTCCTCGTCGAGCAGAACGCCAACCATGCGTTGAAGCTGTCGGACAGGGCGTATGTGATGGTCAATGGCGAAATTCGCCTGACCGGTACCGGTAAAGAGCTGCTGGTGAATGAGGAGGTGCGTAACGCTTATCTGGGCGGGCACTGACCCAACCGTTGTCATGCACAGCCCCGGCGACGCGAGTCCCGGGGCTTTTTACATCTCCAGTCCACACAAATCCCCCCTGTAGGAGCTGCCGAAGGCTGCGATCTTTTGATCCTGAAAAACAACATCAAAAGATCGCTGCCTTCGGCAGCTCCTACATGGAATCAAGCCAGGACATCAAGCACATTCTGAAATTGTGGAAAACAAATTCCCATCGCTGTCAAAGCGCGACATATAGACGCTGCAAATGGCTGTTTTTCCACAGTTTTGACTTGTCCCCGTTTGCTGTGGAGCTGGCTGTGAATAACGTGGGAGTAGCTGGCTGAAGCCCTTGTTTGACGTGGCTTGCAGGCGGGTGATCGCTTTTTGATCAGGCGTTTTTGCGGGAGCTGTAGACGCTGTTGTCAACCTTTTTCTAGGCCGCGCAGTAGAGGCAATTCCATGTGAACAAGCCTGTGGATAAGTCTGTGACTAAACTCTGGAAAGACCGCGCTGAGGGCCGTAATTACTGGCCTCGCGCAATCACCGCACTGACCGGCCGGTCGTGCAAAATGCCATCTCCGGCACAACCGCGGCTTCAGGGTCAAGCAAAAAACTTTCTATTTCCCGCGCAAAGCCTTGTGTGGCGCGGCTTTGCGCGTTTCTACTTGCCCCCGGAAACTGTGGAAGGGATTGTGGATAACGTGCGTGCACATGGCTACAGGCCACGGCAGGTATGGCGTAGCGACGGTTGATCAAAATTTGATCGGAATATGTCCCGGTGCGGGTGTTGCTCGTAAATGCCGGGCCGGGCATGCTGGCTGCTGATTTTCTATTCCAATGGCTGCGCTGGCGGCCGACGCAAGGAGAACACGATGTCCAACACCCTGTTTATTACCGGCGCAACCTCCGGTTTTGGTGAAGCCTGTGCCCGTCGTTTCGCCGAGGCTGGCTGGAAACTGGTGTTGACCGGTCGTCGTGCAGAGCGTCTGAATGCCCTGTGCGCCGAACTGTCGAAGCAGACTGAAGTGCATGGCCTGGTACTCGATGTACGTGACCGCAAGGCCATGGAAGAGGCAATTGCCAATCTGCCGCCGTCGTTCGCCAAGCTGCGTGGCTTGATCAACAACGCCGGGCTGGCGCTGGGCGTCGATCCGGCACCGAAATGCGACCTCGACGACTGGGACACCATGGTCGACACCAACGTCAAAGGCCTGATGTACAGCACCCGCCTGCTGTTGCCACGGTTGATCGCTCACGGCCGTGGCGCCGGCATCGTCAACCTTGGCTCCATCGCCGGTAACTATCCGTACCCGGGCAGCCATGTGTATGGCGCGACCAAGGCGTTCGTCAAGCAATTCTCGCTGAACCTGCGCTGCGACCTGCAGGGCACCGGCGTGCGTGTCAGCAACATCGAGCCGGGTCTGTGCGAAAGCGAGTTCTCGCTGGTGCGCTTTGCCGGTGACCAGGAACGCTACAACGCCACTTACGCCGGTGCCGAGCCGATCCAGCCGCAGGATATCGCCGAAACGATTTTCTGGGTGCTCAACGCGCCAGCACACATCAACATCAACAGCCTGGAGCTGATGCCGGTGAGCCAGACCTGGGCCGGGTTCGCCATCGAGCGTAACAAAGCCTGACACCGCGTCATCGTTCTTCGCGAGCAGGCTCGCTCCCACATTGGAATGCATTTCAAAGTGGGAGCGAGCCTGCTCGCGAATAGGTCAAATCGGCCAAAACAGGACGATAGGGTAAACTACCCTCGCAATAACCCCACCGCACCCCGCGGTTTTCAAGGTTTTCGAGGAGTTAAAGTGAGTAACCGAGGTGAGCAGTCGCTGCTCAAACAATCGACCATCCTGATGTTCGCGGTGTCGATTGCCGGGATCGTCACCGGTTTTGTTTCAGGTTCGCAATCCATCCTTTTCGATGGTTTTTTCTCGCTGATCGCAACGTTCATCAAAGTACTGATGTTGATCACCGCCAGGCTGATCGCCAAAGAAAGCAATCATCGCTTCCAGTTCGGTTTCTGGCATCTGGAGCCGATGGTGCTGCTGATCGAAGGCAGTTTCCTGCTGTTGATCGCCATCTATGCGTTTCTTAACGGTGTGTTCGGCATCATCAACGGCGGCCGCGACATCGAGTTGGGGCTGGTGATCATTTATGCGGCGGTGTTTACCGTCGTCGAATTCGCCTATTTCTTCTACGTGCGTCGGCGCAATCGCAAACTCAAGTCCAGCCTGATCCAGTTCGACAACATCAGCTGGCTGGTGGACGCGATGCTTTCGGTCGGCCTGTTGATCAGTTTTCTCGCCGCGCTGCTGCTCAAGGCCCAGGGCTTCGACGAGTGGGCGAAGTTTGTCGACCCGCTGATCCTGATCGTCCTGGCGCTGACCATGTTGCCGCCGGCGTTCAAGATCCTCGGCCCGGCGCTGCGCGATGTGCTGGGTATTGCCCCGGATACGCTGGATGACCAGGTGCGTCAGGTCATGGAGGCGGCGAAGGTCGAACACGGTTTCGACGATTACGTGACCTACGTGCAGAAGCACGGACGGGCGCGGTTTATCGAGATTCATGTGGTGCTGCCGGCGAATTACCGGTTGCACAGCGTTGGGCAACTGGATGCGTTGCGGGAGGAGATTTCGGCGCAGTTGGGCGAGCCGGATGCGGCGCGCTGGTTGACCATCAGCTTCACCGGTGACAAGAAGTGGATTGCCTGATTCAGGGTTGCTGAAGCTCCTGTGGCGAGCGAGCTTGCTCGCGCTGGGCTGCGAAGCGGCCCCGGATTTTTGTGAGTGCTGCGCACTCCAGTGGGAGCAAGCTCCCTCGCCACAGATAGTTCAGTCAGCTAGCTCAGGTATTCAGCCAGCCCGCTATAGCACGTCGCCAAGTGATAAGGCGTGGTCGACGGCATGTCCTTGCGGCTGACCTCGCCCAGCTCATCCCGGCACTCATGCCACCCGCCCGCATGCAGAAACCGTTGCTGCAGCGCCTGCAACTGGCGCAGCACCGCGGCTTCGCTGTCCGGACGCAAGGTCAGGGCGCGCAAATATTCTGCCTGTGCCCAGATCCGCTGGGTCGAATCTTTCGGGCGACCATCCAGTTGCAGATCGAGCATCGCCCGCACCGCGCCCGAAGCGTGTTCAACGCCGAACTGCTCGGTGAAAGCGAACGCCCGGTCCAGCGCCGCGTGCAGTTTCGAGCCGCGCAGCAGTGATGACGACTCCAGCAGGAAATACCATTCGAACTGATGCCCCGGCTCGTACCAGTTATCCACAGCGCCCAGCGGTTTCTCCATCAGCACGCCGTGCTGTGGATCGACGAAGTGTTGCTGCATGCCTGTGCATAACTCTACGAGCGCGTGCTGCGTTGCCGCATTCTCGCGCACGGCGAGGGTGGCGAGGAACGCTTCCGCCAGGTGCATCAGCGGGTTTTGCAGCGGACCGCTTTGCAGGTTGCTCCAGTCGCGGTCCAGGCACGCTTCGTACAAGCCATCGCCAGTGGCGAAGCGCTGGCCGATCACTTCCAGTGCAGCGTTGAGCGTGGATTCCACCAACGGCTCGCGGGACTTGGCCCAGTAATGGGCGCAGGCGAACAGGATGAAGGCGTGGGTGTAGAGGTCTTTGCGCTGATCCAGCGGCTGGCCTTGCGCGTCGATGCTGTAGAACCAGCCGCCGTGCTCGGCATCGTGGAAATGCCGTTGCAGCGAGCGGAACAGCGCGGCGGCGCGCACCTCGGCGTTATCCACAACCCCGATCAGGCTGGAAAACAGGTACAGCTGCCGTGCGCAGGCCATCGCCCGGTAGCGTTGCGGTGGCAAGGGTTGATGCGCCGCGTCGAGTGCCTCGTAAGGCAGCGCCATGTCGGCGTTCCAGCCCGGGCCTTGCCAGAGCGGCACGATCACGTTCAGAAAGTGCTGTTGCACATCGCTGAACAGGGCGGTCAATTCGGGCAGGGAGGTGGAGCGGCAAGCATGGGGCATTGGCGGACGTCGTCACGGCTGGGGCGATTGCGCGACATGGTAGCAGAGCGGCGCCCGTTAGAGACGCGGTGTCTGTCAGTCCGCCTTCGCGAGCAGGCTCGCTCCCACAGTGGATTTGCAGCGTACACAAAACCTGTGGGAGCGAGCCTGCTCGCGAAGAGGCCAGTGGCAGGCGCTGGAGAATCAACCGGCCAGCAACCAGGCGCCGGTAACCGCCGAAGCAGCACCGGCCAGTCGCACCAGCGGCGCGGCCGCCTGAGGCAACACGCGCACCAGGCCATAACCCGCCGCATGCAGCGCTGCCGTCGCCGCGACAAAACCGGCGGCATACGCCCACGGGTTGCTCATGTCCGGCAGCTCCAGGCCGTGCGCCACGCCATGGAACAGTGCAAACAACGCCGTCGCCGCCACCGCCATCACCAGCGGTGGACGCACCGCCAATGCTACCGCCAGACCCAGCGCCAGCACCGAAGCAGCAATCCCGCTTTCCAGCGCCGGCAGTTGCAGCCCTTCAAAACCGAGCATGCCGCCGATCAGCATGGTGCCGACGAAGGTGCACGGCAGCGCCCAGCGCGCCGCACCTTGTTGCTGCGCCGCCCACAGGCCGACCGCAATCATCGCCAGCAAGTGGTCGAGGCCGCCGATCGGGTGACTGATACCGGCGACCAGCCCACTGTCGCCGTGGCCGGGGTGGGCGAAGGCGAGGGCTGGGGTCAGCAGCAGCGCCACGGCGCCGAGAATGCGTTTGAGTGTCATGGAGAAGCTTCCTTGTTGGTCAATGAATCAGGCGGCGTTCAGCAGGCCTTGGCGTTCGATGAAGGCAATGATGTCGTCAAGGCCCTGGCCGGTTTTCTGGTTGCTGAAGACGAACGGCTTGCCGTTGCGCATGCGCTGGGTGTCGCTGTTCATCATTTCCAGCGACGCGCCGACCAGCGGCGCCAGATCGATCTTGTTGATCACCAGCAGATCGGACTTGCAGATCCCCGGCCCGCCCTTGCGTGGCAGCTTGTCGCCGGCAGAGACGTCGATCACGTAAATGGTCAGGTCTGACAGCTCCGGGCTGAAGGTTGCCGACAGGTTGTCGCCACCGGATTCCACCAGAATCAGGTCCAGCCCCGGAAAGCGTCGGTTCAGCTGATCGACGGCTTCGAGGTTGATCGAGGCGTCCTCGCGGATTGCCGTGTGCGGGCAGCCGCCGGTTTCCACGCCGATGATCCGCTCCGGTGCCAGCGCTTCGTTGCGCACCAGAAAGTCGGCGTCTTCGCGGGTGTAGATGTCGTTGGTGACGACGGCCAGGTTGTAGCGATCACGCAGCGCCAGGCACAGGGCCAGGGTCAATGCGGTTTTGCCGGAACCGACCGGGCCGCCGATGCCGACGCGCAGGGGTTGTGTGTTCATGGTTTGTTCTCCTAAGAGCGAAACAGTCGGCTGTACTGGCGCTCATGCGCCATGCACGCCAGGGACAGGCCGAACGCGGCGCTGCCGATGTGTTCGGGATTAATGCGCGTGGCGTCCTGCTGCGCCTGTTGCAGCAGCGGCAGCAGTTCGCTGGTCAGGCGCTGGGCGGCTTGCTGGCCCAGCGGCAGGGTTTTCATCAGTACCGCGAGCTGGTTTTCCAACCAGCTCCATAACCACGCGGCGAGGGCGTCTTGCGGGCTGATGCCCCAGGCGCGGGCGGCGAGTGCCCAGCCGAGGGCCAGATGCGGTTCCGCGCATTGCTCAAGAAAGCGGCGGGCCGGCGCGTCGAGTTCCGGCAAACCGTTGAGCAACTGCTGCAACGAGTAACCCATCTGCCGGCTCTCCAGATGCAATTCGCGGGTCTCGCGGCTGGCCCGGTGGGTTTCGCAGAGATGCAGCAACTCGGGCCAGTTTTCCTCGGCCGCAGCCTGACAATGGGCGAGCAGCAGCGGCGCTTCGAAACGGGCGAGGTTGAGCAGCAGTTGATCGCTGATCCAGCGGCGGGCGCTGTCCGGGTTATTCACGCGGCCGTTATCCACCGCCATTTCCAGGCCTTGCGAATAGCTGTAGCCGCCAATCGGCAGTTGCGGACTGGCCAGGCGCAGCAGCGCCCAGGCCGGATTCACAGACGTACGCCGAACTGATGGAGTTTGGGCGCGTAGTTGAAATCTTCGTCGCCATGCCGCGAATGGTGATGGCCGCCGCCGTAGGCACCGTGTTCCGGCTGGAACGGCGCTTCAATCGCTTCGACCTGCGCGCCGAGCTGTTCGAGCATGGCCTTGAGCACATAATCGTCGAGCAGACGCAGCCAGCCATCGCCGACTTGCAAGGCGACGTGGCGGTTGCCCAGGTGATAGGCAGCGCGGGTCAGTTCGAAGGCATTGGCGCAGGTGACGTGCAGCAGTTGCTCGGGACGGGCGCAGACGCGAACGATGCGGCCGTCCTCGGCCTGCAGGCATTCGCCGTCATATAACGGTGCCTGACCGCGCTCCAGAAACAACCCGACGTCTTCGCCGTCGGCACTGAAACAGCGCAGACGGCTTTTGCTCCGCGCTTCGAAGGTCAGGTGCAACTCGGCGGACCAGACAGGTTGAGGGTCGATTCTGCGATGAATCACCAGCATCGGAAAGCTTCCAGCAGTGGACTGTAGAGAGGGCTAGAGCAAGGGGCTTGCCAACCGGCCGAGATGTAGGAAATCACTGTCGGAGCGTAGAGGATGTTTCAAGATGTTGCAGAATTTTGGAAGGTTTTGGTGCGTGAAGATTTTTACATGCACCAAATCGGCGCCGTGGCTCCGAACCCAATGTGGGAGCGAGCCTGCTCGCGAAAGCGGTGGGTCAGTAAATTGGAAGTTGGCTGACACGACGCCTTCGCGAGCAGGCTCGCTCCCACAGGGGAGTAGGGTGTGTCAGTAATAGGAGGGGAATTACTCGGTACTGCCCAGCCCTTGCCAGTGCTTGAGGCCGATAAAGATGAAGCGCAATTGCTGGGTGATCTTCGCCTGAGGTGTCAGATGTTCCGGCAGGGCCTCGGCGGGCGGGTCGATGATGTCCGGCAGGGTGGCGAACACCGATTTGACGATCAGGTCGGCGATCACGCTCAGGCCGGCCGCATCCAGATGTTGCAACTTGGGCATCAGCGTCAGGTCGGCCGCGAGGTCGGCGCTGATGTTCTCGCGCAGACGACCGATCGCCTGACGCACCGGCAGCGAGCCGCCGTACTGCTCGCGTGCGAGAAACAGAAATTGCGAGCGGTTGGCGCTGACCACGTCGAGGAAGATCCGCACCGACGCATCGATGATGCCGCCCATGACGAATTCGTTGTGGCGCACCAGGCGGATGGTCTCGCGGAAGGTCTGGCCGACTTCACTGACCAGCACCAGTCCCAGCTCGTCCATGTCGGCAAAGTGCCGATAGAAACCGGTGGGCACGATGCCGGCGGTCTTGGTCACTTCGCGCAGGCTCAGGCTGCCGAATCCTCGGCCGCTTTCCATCAAATGGCGGGCAGCGTCCATCAGGGCATTGCGGGTCTGTTGTTTCTGTTCGGCGCGGGGCAGCATCGCAAAGGCGTTTTCTTGAGCGGGACAAGCGCCGCACTCTAGCAAATCGGCTTTGCTGGCGTCGAACGGCAGGGGGAATGTCAGCGGTAAAAAAGGGTTTTGCAGATTGCCAGTGCTGAAAAAGTCAAAAGCCCAATCCGGTGATTGGGCTTTTTTTCCAGGCCGCCATGGGCTTAGCTCAAAGCGCTGTTGCGTTCGATCACACGGTCACCACCACCTTCGGCAACGGCTTGGCCCAGTGGGGTTTTGTCGAAACCGTCTTCGGCAAGGGTCTGGCCTTGTGGGGTGCGGTCACCACCACCTTCAGCGAGGGTCTGGCCTTGTGGAGTGCGGTCGCTGCCATCGGAAGCCAGGGTCTGACCTTGTGGAGTCTTGTCATAGCCGTCTTGCACCAGACCTTTCTCTTCCAGACGATCACGGCCGCCTTCTGCTACAGCTTGGCCTTGTGGCGTCTTGTCGTAGCCGTCTTGGACCAGGCCTTTTTCTTCCAGACGATTACGGCCGTTTTCAGCCAGGGTCTGGCCTTGTGGCGTGCGGTCGCCGCCATCAGCAGCCACAGTCTGGCTGAACACCGAGTGGCTGGATTTCACTTGTGGGGTAGCCTGATCGGCAGCGGGCAGGGCGAAAGCAGTGCTGGCTAGCATCGACAGGGTAAGGCTGAGCAGTAATTGGCGTTTCATGATGGGTTGCTCCTTGGGAGGGCGATAAAGTGGGTACGAAGCCAATGCTACTCTTGATAAGTCGATATAAAAGTTCATAAACGCAATGGTAATAATCAACAGAATTGATTGTTCTGCCGAGGCGCTCTAGCTCGGGCGTTTGCGGGCGGCGGTTTTGCACCGCAGTGGGTATTTTCGACTCACTCGCGCCTCGCAAATGTGCGGGTGGCGGTAACGCTGTTCGACCAATCGGTCAGCATTCGGGCGATTTTTTGCCACGGAATCTATATTCCGATTAAACCTGCGCACTGTTTGCCAGTCGTAGAATTCATGAGGGCCGCTTTGGCCCGCCGTTTCAGCTGTGCGTCGCGAAGTCGGCGTGCGGTCGTCATCAGGAGTTTTGTGCATGACGCGCACCGGGAAAATCTTCAGTTGGACCTTCGCCATCCTCGTACTGCTGCTGGCGGTACTCGTTCTGATCATCGTGTTCTTCGATTGGAACCGGATCAAACCGCCGCTCAACGCCAAAGTCTCGGAAGAACTGCATCGACCGTTTGCCATCAACGGCAACCTCGCGGTGATCTGGCAGCGCGAGCCGGACGAGGGCGGCTGGCGGGCCTGGGTGCCGTGGCCGCACGTGGTGGCTGAAGACCTGACGCTGGGTAATCCGGACTGGTCGAAGCAGCCGCAGATGGTCACGCTCAAACGCGTGGAGCTGCGCATCTCGCCGCTGGCCCTGCTGGCGCAACGGGTGACGATCCCGCGGATCGACCTGACCGAGCCCAACGCGCAACTGCAACGCCTGGCCGATGGCCGCGCCAACTGGACCTTCAAGTTCGACCCGAAAGACCCTCACGCCGAACCGTCGAACTGGGTGGTGGACATCGGCGCCATCGGTTTCGACAAGGGCCACGTCACGCTGGACGACCAGACGCTGAAGACCAATCTCGATGTGGTGATCGACCCGCTGGGCAAACCGATTCCGTTCAGCGAAATCGTCGGTGACAAAGCCGCGAAAACGGCCCAGGACAAAGGCACCGCGCCGCAGGACTATGCGTTCGCGCTGAAGGTCAAAGGCCAATACCACGGCCAGAGTCTCACCGGCCAGGGCAAAATCGGTGGATTGCTGGCGTTGCAGGACGCGAACAAACCATTCCCGCTGCAGGCCCAGGCGAAGATCGGCGCCACCAGCCTCGAACTCGCCGGCACGTTGACCGACCCGCTCAACCTCGGTGCCCTCGATCTGCGGCTGAAACTGGCCGGTGCCAGCCTCGGTAACCTCTACCCGCTAACCGGCGTGACCCTGCCGGACACGCCGCCGTATTCCACCGACGGTCATCTGATCGCCAAACTGCATGACACCGCCGGGGCGAAATTCACCTACGAGCAATTCAACGGCAAGATCGGCGGCAGTGACATTCATGGCGATCTGACCTACGTCGCCAGTCAGCCTCGGCCAAAACTCAGTGGCGCGCTGCTGTCCAATCAACTGCTGTTCGCCGACCTCGCGCCGCTGATCGGCGCCGACTCGAATGACAAGCAAAAGGCCCGCGGCGGCGATAGCAAGCAGCCGACCGACAAAGTGCTGCCGGTTGAAGAGTTCAAGACCGACCGCTGGCGCGCGATGGATGCCGACGTCGAGTTCACCGGCAAACGCATCGTGCACAGCGAAAAACTGCCCTTCACCGACCTTTATACCCACCTGAAACTCAACGACGGCGAGCTCAGCCTGGAACCGCTGCGCTTCGGCGTGGCCGGCGGCAATCTGGACGCGCAGATCCGCCTCAACGGTCGCGCCGAACCGCTGGAAGGGCGGGCCAAACTGACCGCGCGCGGGTTCAAGCTCAAGCAGTTGTTCCCGACCTTCGAACCGATGAAAACCAGTTTCGGTGAGCTCAATGGCGACGCCGATATCAGCGGCCGCGGCAACTCGGTGGCCAAGCTGCTAGGCGGCGCCAACGGCAACCTGAAAATGCTGATCAACGACGGTGCAATCAGCCGCGAGCTGATGGAACTGGCAGGGCTCAACGTCGGTAACTATGTGGTCGGCAAGATCTTTGGCGACAAGGAAGTGAAGATCAACTGCGCGGCGGCGGACTTTGATATCAAGACCGGCCTGGCGACCACCCGGTTGTTTGTGTTCGATACCGAGAACGCGATCATCTATATCGACGGCACGGCGAACATGGCCACCGAGCAACTGGACCTGACCGTGACCCCGGAATCCAAGGGCTGGCGTCTGATTTCGCTGCGTTCACCGCTGTACGTGCGCGGCAAGTTCATCAAGCCGGACGCCGGGGTCAAGGCTGTACCGTTGATGCTGCGCGGGGCGGGGATGGTTGCGTTGGGCGTGATTGCTGCACCGGCGGCGGGGCTGCTGGCGCTCGTGGCGCCGAGTGGCGGGGAGCCGAACCAGTGTGCACCGCTGCTTGAGCAGATGAAGGCGGGCAAGGCGCCCGTGACCGTCAAGCCAACCAAGTAAGGCAAGAGCAAAAGATCGCAGCCTGCGGCAGCTCCTACAGGAAGACCATTCCAGGCTGCGATCTTTTTGTTTCTGTAGCGGCCCCTTCGCGAGCAGGCTCGCTCCCACATTTGAAATGGATTCCAGTGTGGGAGCGAGCCTGCTCGCGAAGACGGTTTTGAAAGGCTTACAAGTCTTTCAGAATATCGGCCATATCATCGGCATGCTCTTCTTCCTGCGCGAGGATGTCTTCGAAGATGCGCCGAGTCGTCGGGTCTTTTTCGCCGATGTACTGAATGATCTCGCGGTAGCTGTCGATGGCGATCCGCTCGGCCACCAGGTCCTCATAGACCATTTCCTTCAAGGTGTTCCCGGCCACGTATTGGGCGTGGGACATTTTCGACAGCAGGTCCGGGTTGAACTCCGGCTCGCCGCCCAGTTGCACGATGCGCTCGGCCAGACGGTCGGCGTGTTGTGCTTCCTGGGTGGCGTGTTCGAGAAATTCGTCAGCGGCCACATTGGCTTTCAGACCGTTGGCCATGAAGTAGTGACGCTTGTAGCGCAGCACGCAGACCAGTTCGGTGGCCAGCGATTCGTTGAGCAGGCGCAGCACCTCTTCACGGTTGGCACTGTAGCTTTCGGTTACCGCGCCGTTCTCGACGTGTTGCCGCGCACGTTCGCGCAGGGTTTTGACATCCGACAAGTGCAGGTCATCGCTCATTTCGATCTCCAGGAGGCTAATCCAATGGGCGCCACGCTCTACAGGCGTGATCGCTTACCCTGGTTGTGAGTCCTGCGCGATGCAAAAAGTTTTACGAGATTTGCGCCGTCCCCCCTGTAGGCGCTGCCGAAGGCTGCGATCTTGGCGTCAGTCCGGACGACACGGCCTCCTCCTGCAACCAGGCAAAAAACGCCCGCACCGGCGGATGGCGCTCCCGTCCCGGCACACACAGCGCGCTGTAGCCGGCACCCTCAACCTGCACCTGCCCCTTGTACGGCACCAGTAAACCGCTGGCGACGCTCTGCGAGACCAGAATATTGCTCGCAAGGACCAAGCCTTGCCCGGCAATTGCCGCTTGCAAGGCGTAGTGCTCTTCGTCGTATTCGCGCATTGCGGGATGCTGGTTCAGCCAGTTCTCACCTGCGCGGGCGCACCACGCTTCCCAGCCGTGGGCATACAGCTTCGAGTTGTGCCAGCGCACGCTGATCAGCGCCGGCGTGCGCCGGGCGGCCAGCGCCACCTGCTCCGGTGAACCGTACACGCCGAACGACTCATCGAACAGGCACAAGCCGTAAAGATTGGGGTAGTCGTCAAGGCTGTAGCGCAGCACCAGATCGACGCTGGCGTCCTGATGCAAGTCGATGACTTCGCAGTGGGTATCGAGGCGCACGTTGATGTTCGGGTGCTGCGCATAAAAGCGCCCGAGGCGCGGTACCAGCCATAGCGCGGCGAAGGCGGCCGTGGTCGACAGCGTCAGGCTGCTGCCACTGCGTTGCGGGCGCAGGGTATCGACGCTTTGCGCCACTTCCAGCAGCGCGCCGTGCAGGCTGCGAAACAGCCGCTCGCCACCTTCGGTCAGGCGCACCTGACGCGGCAAGCGTTCGAACAGGGCGACGCCGAGCCAGTCTTCCAGCGTACGGATCTGATGAGAGATTGCCGTGGGCGTGACCGACAGCTCTTCGGCGGCGGCCTTGAAACTCAGCAGGCGCGAAGCGGATTCGAAGGCGCGCAGAGCGGTCAGCGGTAACGAGGCGAACATTGAAAACTCCATGGATGAAATGAATTCATCCCGACTGATTTTTGCTCATTTGAATGGACGCGGTCACGCGATTCAAGCTGCAAGCCACAAGCCGTTTGATTCTAGTCCGGAGGAAATACAGATGAGCAAAATTCTTGCAATACATGCCAGCCCACGGGGTGACCGTTCGCATTCACGGCGCCTCGCGGAAAGCTTTCTCAGCGCCTGGCAATTGCGCCATCCGCAGGCGCAGGTCACCCGCCGTGAAGTCGGGCGCGCGCTGATCCCGCCAGTCAACGAGGCGTTTGTCGCTGCTGCGTTTCATGCTGAGCCCGAGGCGCGTCCACTGTCGATGCAAGCCGATCTGGCGCTCAGCGATCAACTGGTCGGCGAGTTGTTCGATCACGACCTGCTGCTGATTTCCACGCCGATGTACAACTTCAGTGTACCCAGCGGCCTCAAGGCCTGGGTCGATCAGATCGTGCGCCTGGGCCTGACGTTCGACCACACCCTCGACAACGGCGTGGCCCAGTACACCCCGCTGCTGCAGGGCAAGAAAGCGTTGATTGTCACCAGTCGCGGCGGGTTCGGCTTCGGCCCCGGCGGCGAACTGGAAGCGTTGAACCATGCCGATCCGTGGTTGCGCGCCGCGCTGGGCTTTATCGGTATCAACGACGTCACGGTGGTCGCGGCCGAGGGTGAAGAGTCGGCCGAGCGCACCTTCGCGGTGTCGGTGGCTGAGGCCGAGCAGCGTTTGCTCGACCTCGCCCGGGGGTTCTAGATGGCCTGGCTGTTCCTGCTGATCGCCGCCGGCTTCGAGGTGACTTTCGCCATGGGCATGAAGTACGCCGAAGGCTTCACCCGCTTGTGGCCGTCGCTGATCACTGTGGTGGCGGCGATTGGCGGGGTTTACTTCCTGACCCTGGCCCTGCGCGAGTTGCCGGTGAGCATTGCCTACCCGATCTGGACGGCGATCGGCTCGCTGGGCACGGTGTTTCTCGGTTTTGCCCTGCTCGGCGAGAGCCTGACCCTGGTCAAACTGCTGTCAGTGGGGCTGATTGTGGCGGGGGTGGTGGGCCTGAAGTAGGCTGAGGGTGCAGTTGTCATCATCATGGAGGAGGCTTGGCGGGTGTCTTGCACGTCAGGCCTCCACTCACGACCACAAGGATGTTTGCCCATGTCACAAAGTACGGCGACACGTTATCCACTGGTGCTGGTGCCGGGCATGCTCGGGTTTATCCGGCTGCTGCTGTATCCGTACTGGTACGGGATCATCAAGGCGTTGCGCCGTGGTGGGGCGACGGTGATTGCGGTGCAGGTGTCGCCGCTCAACTCCACCGAGGTGCGCGGTGAGCAGTTGCTGGCGCGGATCGACGAGATTTTGCGCGAGACCGGCGCGGCCAGGGTCAATCTGTTCGGCCACAGCCAGGGCTCGCTGACCGCCCGTTATGCCGCTGCCAAACGGCCGGATCTGGTCGCTTCGGTCACGTCGGTGGCCGGGCCCAATCACGGTTCGGAACTGGCCGACTATCTCCAGAAACACTACCCGGCGAACACTGCAAAGGGCCGTCTGCTCGAAGCGCTGCTGCGTGTTGTCGGCTGGCTGATGGCATTGCTGGAAACCGGTTACCACGGGCCGAAACTGCCGGTGGATATCCACGCCTCGCACCAATCGCTGACCCGCGAGGGCGTGGCGCTGTTCAATCAGCGTTATCCACAGGGCCTGCCCGAAACCTGGGGCGGGCATGGGCCGGAAGAGGTCAACGGCGTGCGTTATTACTCGTGGTCAGGCACATTGCAGCCGGGCAAGACTGACCGCGGTGGCAACCTGTTCGACGGCACCAACCGCAGCTGCCGATTGTTCGCGAAAACCTTCGTGCGCGAGCCGGGGCAGTGTGACGGGATGGTCGGGCGCTACAGCTCGCACCTGGGCACGGTGATTGGCGACGACTATCCGCTGGATCACTTCGATATCGTCAACCAGTCGCTGGGGCTGGTGGGCAAGGGCGCGGATCCGGTGCGGTTGTTTGTCGAGCATGCGGCGCGGCTGAAGGCTGCGGGCGTGTGAATGTCAGTTACACCGCGTTATCGTTCTTCGCGAGCAGGCTCGCTCCCACATTCGACCGAGTTCATGCAGGTGGAATACGGTCAACTGTGGGAGCGAGCCTGCTCGCGAAGAGGCAAGATCAGGCGACGCTGAGGTTGCGGCCTAGAACGGTGGTCCAACGCTCGGAAAGAATCACCCCACCCAACGTCAACACCCCACCCACCAGGTGATACATCGCCAACTCTTCCTTCAACACCACCGCTGCAATCAGCGCGGTAATAAGCGGCAGCAAGTTAAAGAACAACGTGGTCCGGCTCGGCCCTAGACGCTGCACCGCCTGCATCCACGCCAGCGGCGCGAGCATCGAGGCCAGCAGGCACGCGTACAGCACCAGCGGAATATTTTGCGCGGTGAAACCGGTTTTCGGTGAAGCGGCATAAAGCGGAAACAGCACCACAATCGCCACCAGCACCTGCAGGTACAACAACACCAGCGGCGGCAGGCGCAGCTGCCATTTTTTCAGCAGGGTGCTGTAAATCGCGTAGGCCAGGGTGGCGATCAGCATCATCGCGTCACCCAGGTTCACTCCATGTTGCAGCAGCGCGCCGAGGCTGCCGGACGACACCACCACCAGCACGCCGGCGAACGACAGCACCGCGCCGAACAGTGCGCCGGCGGTCAGGCGCTGACCGAGGCTGATGATCGCCATGGCCAGCGACATCAGCGGCATCAGCGACAGGATGATGCCCATGTTGGTCGCGCTGGTCAGGGTCGCGGCGAAGTAGGCCAGGCTTTGATAGACCGCCATGCCCAGCACGCCCAGAACGAAGATCTTGCCCAGATTCGGGCGGATTTGCGGCCAGTGGGCGATCACCGCTTTGAGCATGAACGGGGTGAACAGCAGGCCGGCGAGCAGCCAGCGGTAGAAACCGATCTCGGCGGGGAAGATCGCCCCGACCGCCAGTTTGTTGATCACGGTATTGCCGGCCCAGATGAAAATCGCCAGCAGGGGAAACGCGTATTGCATGAGTGAAAACCAGAACGTTGATGAACCGTGATTATCCCCTGTCTGGATGCAGCCCTATACTGCGAACCGGACAACCTGCCTCTGCAACCGGACAGCATGAACAGTAAACATATCGATCTGCTGGATTTCAGCGAACTGCCGTCGGCGGTGTACTTCCGCTACGCCGATTTCAACACCCATGAATATGCGGCGCCGCACCGTCATCCGTGGGGCACGCTGGAGTACGCGGCCCACGGCGTGCTGCACATGGACGTCGACGGCAACCGTTTCATGTCGCCGCCGCAATACGCGGTGTGGGTGCCGCCGCAGATCGAGCACAGTTTCTACAGCCATCAACCGGTCAACTACCGCGCGGTATGCCTCGATCCGAAGGTCTGCGCCAATCTGCCGGAGCGCGCCTGCACGCTGGCGATCAGCGACATCCTCAAGGCGATTCTCAAGGACTTCGCCGCCCGCGACGTGAAGATCCCCGAACTCGACGCCGATCAGCGTCTGGCCCAGGTGCTGGTCGATCAGCTGCAACAGGCGCCGGTCCATGAATGTTATCTGCCGTACGCGAGCCATCCCGGGTTGCTGGCGATTCTCGATGCATTGCAGGCCGATCCCGGCAATAACCAGCCGCTGGCGCACTGGGCGGCGCAGGTACACGTCAGCGAGCGCACGCTGGCCCGACAGTTCGTGCGCGAGTTGGGCATGAGTTTCGGTGAATGGCGTCAGCGCCTGCGCTACCTGGCTGCCATCGAGGCACTGGAAAGCACGAAGAGCGTGCAGGAAATCGCCTTCGATCTGGGTTACAGCAGTGGCTCGGCCTTCATCGCCATGTTTGCCCGTCAGGCCGGTTGTACCCCGGAACAGTATCGGCGCAGCCACCTGGAAGGCAGGAAGGTGTAACAAGATTTGGCTACACTTCAGCGGAGGCCGCATCCATCGATGCGGCGACAAGGAGAAAACTCCATGAAGATGTTGCGTGTCCCTTTGTTGATGATCGGTCTGCTCCTGTGTTCCCAGGGTTTCGCCGCCACGGCGCAACAGAACAAAATGACCACCTGCAATGCCGACGCTACCGCCAAGAACCTCAAGGGCGATGAGCGCAAGACTTTCATGAGCACTTGCCTCAAGGCTGCACCGGCCGCCAACGACGCCAAAGTGCTGACCCCGCAGCAGGAAAAAATGAAGACCTGCAACGCCGACGCGAAAACCAAGGCCCTGACCGGCGACGCGCGCAAGACTTTCATGAGTGACTGCCTGAAGAAAAAGTAATCACTTGAGTCTGGTGGTGAGCGGGCTGGCCTCTTCGCGAGCAGGCTCGCTCCCACATTGAAATGCGTACCCCTTGTGGGAGCGAGCCTGCTCGCGAAGGGGCCATTGAGCGCGACAAGACTCTGTGCCCCTGCATATACCTAGTGCTCTCCCCGGATCGCTGGCAGACTGCCAATCCTTTTACGCCGTTCGTTTTGAGGCTGTATGCCAACGTTTTCTGAGCGTCATGTTGTGTTTTGGGTCAGTTGCATCATTATTTTTGGCGGTTTGCTGCTGGCATTGCCGCTGCGCTTGTTGCCCAGCCTGCTGGCCGGTCTGCTGGTGTTCGAGCTGGTCAACATGCTCACCCCGCAACTGCAACGATTGATCGAAGGCCGGCGCGCGCGCTGGCTGGCGGTGGCGCTGCTGGGCACCCTGGTGGTCAGCGTGCTGGCGCTGATCTTTGCCGGTGCTATCAGTTTCCTGCTGCACGAAGCGGAAAACCCGGGCGCCTCGCTCGACAAATTCATGGGCGTGGTCGATCGCGCGCGCGGGCAACTGCCGCCGTTTCTCGATGCCTATCTGCCGGCCAGTGCTGCGGAGTTCCGCGTGGCGATTGGTGAGTGGGCGAGCAAACACCTGGCTGACCTGCAACTGGTGGGCAAGGACGCGGCGCACATGTTCGTCACCCTGCTGATCGGCATGGTCCTCGGCGCGATCATTGCCCTGCAGCGGATACCGGATGTGACCAAGCGCAAGCCGCTGGCCGCCGCGCTGTTTGATCGCCTGCACTTGCTGGTGCAAGCCTTCCGCAACATCGTCTTCGCGCAGATCAAGATTTCCCTGCTGAACACCTTCTTCACCGCGATTTTCCTTGCGGTGATTCTGCCGCTTCTGGGCATCAAGCTGCCGCTGACCAAGACCCTGATCGTCCTGACCTTCCTGCTCGGCCTGCTGCCGGTGATCGGCAACCTGATGTCGAACACGCTGATCACCATCGTCGGTCTGTCGCTGTCGATCTGGGTGGCGGTGGCGGCGCTGGGTTACCTGATTTTTATCCACAAGCTCGAATACTTCCTCAACGCGCGCATTGTCGGCGGGCAGATCAGTGCCAAGTCGTGGGAATTACTGCTGGCGATGCTGGTGTTCGAAGCCGCGTTCGGTCTGCCGGGGGTGGTGGCGGGGCCGATTTATTACGCGTATCTGAAGAGTGAGTTGAAGCTGGGCGGGATGGTTTGATTCAGAATTTTTAGTGTTTGAGCTGGCCTCTTCGCGAGCAGGCTCGCTCCCACATTTTGAGCGCATTCCTTCAGTTGAAATGCGATCCACTGTGGGAGCGAGCCTGCTCGCGAATGGCGCACTGCCGATTCTGGATCAGGCCGTCGCGCCGTAGCGCTTCATCGCCTCGATCGCCAGACCGCTGCCAATGCTGCCAAAGATATTCCCTTCCACATGTCGCGCATTCGGCAGCATCGCCGAGACGCTGTTGCGCAGCGCCGGAATGCCGCTGGAGCCGCCAGTGAAGAACACCGTATCGACCTGACCCACCGAGACGTTGGCATCGTTCAACAGTTGCGTGACGCTGCCGCGCACGCGCTCAAGCAGCGCGTCGATCGACGATTCGAACAGGGCGCGGCTCAGCTCCACGCTCAGGCCCGGCTCGATGCGGTCCAGCGGTACATGGCGGCTGTCGGTGTGGGTCAGCTGGATCTTGGTTTCTTCCACTTCCATCGCCAGCCAGTGCCCGGCGCGCTGTTCGATCAGCTTGAACAGGCGATCGATGCCGCCAGTGTCCTCGATGTCGTAGCGCATGCTGCCCAGCGCCAGGGTGGACTTTTGCGAGTACACCGAGTTGATGGTGTGCCAGGTCGCCAGGTTCATGTGGTGACTGGTCGGCATGTAGGCGCCGCTCTTCATCCGGCTGCCGTAACCGAACAGCGGCATCAGGCCTTGCAGGCTCAGTTGTTTGTCGAAATCGGTTCCGCCGATGTGCACGCCGCCGGTGGCGAGGATGTCATCGTGACGGTTGTCCATGCCGCGACGCTCGGGCGACAGGCGCACCAACGAGAAGTCGGAGGTACCACCGCCGATGTCGACGATCAGCACCAGCTCTTCTTTTTCGATGGTCGACTCGTAGTCGAAGGCGGCGGCAATTGGTTCGTACTGGAACGACACGTCCTTGAAGCCGAGCTTGCGGGCCACTTCGACCAGGGTGTCTTCGGCTTCCTGGTCGGCCAGTGGATCGTCATCGACGAAAAACACCGGGCGGCCGAGCACCACTTGTTCGAACTCGCGACCGGCGGCCGTTTCGGCACGGCTCTTGAGCTGACCGATGAACAGCCCCAGCAGATCCTTGAACGGCATCGCCGTGCCGAGCACGCTGGTGTCGTGCTTGATCAGCTTGGAACCCAGCAGGCTCTTGAGCGAGCGCATCAGCCGGCCTTCGTAGCCTTCCAAGTACTCGTGCAGCGCCAGGCGACCGTACACCGGACGGCGCTCTTCGATGTTGAAGAAGACCACCGACGGCAGGGTGATCTTGTCGTCTTCCAGCGCGATCATCGTTTCCATGCCGGGGCGCAGCCAGCCGACGGTGGAGTTGGAGGTGCCGAAGTCGATACCGCAGGCACGGGCTGGAGAGGCGTTGTTCATGTCTTTCGGGTTCCGGTCAAAAAACGGCCGCGCAGTGTATGTCAGTGCGCGGCAGATTCGAAGGCCGGTCATCTGCTATTTCACGACTAAGCTTCTTGAAAGTCGCAGCTTCGCCCCAAACTTGCTGGCATGGGCCGGCAGACATACCGGCGGTCGCAAGAACCGTCGTCCACTGCCGATAAACTTCTGCTGCGCCACCCGGTCACAAAGTTGAGATCGGTCAACCCGGCACGTGCGAATGAGCGCATGCTGGTCTCGGCGCGAAATCGATAACGGATGGTGATTCCTTCGATGGACTTCAAAGACTATTACAAGATACTCGGCGTGGAGCCGACAGCGGACGACAAGGCGATCAAGGCTGCCTATCGCAAGCTGGCGCGCAAATACCACCCCGATGTCAGCAAGGAAAAAGACGCCGAGGCCAAGTTCAAGGACGCCTCGGAAGCCTATGAAGCGCTGAAGAGCGCCGACAAGCGCGCCGAGTACGACGACCTGCGCCGTTATGGCCAGCATGGTCAGCCGTTCCAGGGCCCGCCGGGCTGGCAGAGCCGTGGTGGCTTTGGCGGCGGTGGTGGCGACACCGGCGACTTCTCGGACTTCTTCAGTTCGATCTTCGGCAATCGCGGCGCCGGTTTCGGTGGCGGCGAAGGTCGGCAGCAACGCAGTGCAGGACGGCGGGGACAAGACGTGGAAATGGAACTGCCGATCTTCCTTGAGGAGACGCTGTCGAACGAATCGAAGAAGGTCAGCTTTCAGGTCCCGCAATACAACGCCAATGGTCAGCACGTCAGCAACACCAGCAAAAGCCTGAACGTGAAGATCCCGGCGGGCGTGACCGACGGCGAGCGCATTCGCCTCAAGGGGCAGGGCGCGCCGGGCATCGGTGGCGGCGCCAATGGCGATCTGTACCTGACCATTCGCTTTGCGCCACACCCGAAATTCGATGTCGAAGGCGAAAACCTGATCATCACCTTGCCATTGGCACCGTGGGAGCTGGCGCTGGGCACCGAGGTGGCCGTGCCGACCCTGACCGGCAAGATCAACCTCAAGGTTCCGGCCGGCAGCCAGAACGGCCAGCGCATGCGCGCCAAGGGGCATGGTCTGAAAAACAAGGCCGGTGAGCGCGGTTATCTGTTCGTGCAGCTCAAGGCCGTGATGCCGAAAACCTCGGACGACGAGGTCAAGGCGCTGTGGCAGGAACTGGCGAAGAAAGCCGCGTTCAACCCACGCGAGAACTTCTGAATCCGACGACGGAGTAGCCCATCATGAGCAGCCCCCTGATCGTTCAACTGGACATGGCAGAATTCTGTGAGGCGGCCGATCTGTCGGACGTCTACGTGATCGAAATTGTCGAACACGGCATCCTCGAACCTCAGGGCGCGCAGCCCCGGGAATGGCGGTTCACCGACTACGAGCTGAGCCTGGCCAAGCGCGCCGCGAAGTTGCGGCGCGAGCTGGAGCTGGAGTGGGAGGGCGTCGCCCTGGCCCTGAATCTGCTGGAGGAGGTGCATGAGTTGCGGGCGGAGAACCGGATGCTCAGGCAGCGCTTGGGGCGGCTGGTGGTCGAGTAGTTTTAGCGTTGTTTATGGGTGTATTTGCCGGCTCCTTCGCGAGCAGGCTCGCTCCCGCAGGTTGACTGCGGTCTCTTGTGGGAGCGAGCCTGCTCGCGAAGAACGATTACGCGGTTGGCCTGCTTAAACCTTTCTCGGCAACACCACACTGAACAACGTCCCGTCAGCCTCGCTCGAGCTGACGTCGATCGTCCCGCCATGGGCGCTCACCACTTCCTTGACGATGAACAAGCCCAACCCGAGGCTGGTCGACGGCTGCCCGAGTTCTTCGTCGGCGCTGCGCACCAGCGGGTCGAAAATCGTGCCGATCGCCTCTTCGGAAATCGGTGTGCCGTAGTTGTGCACCGACAGGTACACGTTGTCGCCCTCGCCACGCAGATCAAGGGTCACGTCGCGCTGGCTGGTGCCGTGCTGCAAGGCGTTGCCGATGAGGTTTTGCAGGAGTTGGTCGATTCGCCCGGCGTCCCACACCCCACGGGTGTCGCCGTGCACCGTGAGCTTGGGATCGGATAGCGGATTACCGGCGCAGGCTTCGGCAATCGCCGCCCGCGCCGCAACGGCCAGGTCCATCGCTGCCGGCTCGATCGGCAGGCTACGGCCCAGGCGACTGCGCACCAGCTCCAGCAGGTCGCTGACCATCGCCGCCATGTGCCGCGCACCGCGCTTGATGTGCAAGGCACAGGCCAGCGCATCGCCCTCAAGGCTGGATTTGCGCAGCAGCCGTTCGGTGGACATGCTCACCGCCTGCAGCGGCGCTCGCAGGTCATGGCCGAGAATGGCGAGGAAAATGTCGCGCGAACGGTTGACCTGCTCGGCGTAGGCTGCAGTGGATTCGGCGAGGGCTTCGTCGATGGCTTCGTTGAAGCGGATCATGTCCTGGAAGTAGGTCACGTCCGGCGACTCAAGGCTGTGGACCCACAGGCGGATCACACAGGCGCGCAAATGGCGGAATTCGCTGGTCATCTGCACCAGATCGAAACCGACGGTGTGGCGCAGTTCGCCATGGCTGGCGCCGGCCTCGTCCAGACTCGGGGTCTTTTCCGGGCCCTCGCCCTTGGCTTTGGCAGCCTGTTCGGCGGGGCTCTGTGGCTTGCTCATGTCACGGGCGGCGGCCCGCAGAATCTCGCTGGCGTGATCGCGCAGCGCAGTGGAATCCAGATGGTCGGCCGCCGGCGTGATGGTCGCGGCGAACTGTTCCCATTCATCGACGATAGGCTCGATGTTGGCCAGGATGAACTCGGAAAGACGCATGGGCAGTTCCTGAAAATAGGCGGAGCGAATCGAATATTAGCCCCTTTGGCGGGAAATACACGACCGTTTGCACATCGGTTTTCCTGCCCCATGAAAAAGGCCCCCGGCCCGTGCGCAAGATGCGGGTCGGGGGCCTTTTGCCGTGTGTCAGAACAGGAAGTAACGCTGAGCCATCGGCAAGGTTTCCGCCGGTTCACACCACAGCAGCACACCGTCGGCCTTGACCTGATAGGTCTGCGGATCGACGTCGATGTTCGGCAGGTAATCGTTGTGGATCAGGTCGGTTTTCTGCACATCGCGGCAGCCTTTGACCACGCCGATTTTCTTCTTCAGGCCCAATGCCTCGGGCAGCCCGGCCTCCTGTGCGGCCTGGCTGATGAACGTCAGGCTGGTGGCGTGCAGCGAGCCGCCGTAGCTGGCGAACATCGGGCGGTAGTGCACCGGTTGCGGGGTTGGGATCGACGCATTGGCGTCGCCCATCAGGCTGGCAGCGATGGCGCCGCCCTTGAGGATCAGCGTCGGTTTTACGCCGAAGAACGCCGGGCGCCAGAGCACCAGGTCGGCCCATTTGCCGACCTCCACCGAGCCCACCTCATGGCTGATGCCGTGGGTGATCGCCGGGTTGATCGTGTATTTGGCGATGTAGCGCTTGGCGCGGAAGTTGTCGTTGCCTTCGCCGTCCTGGGGCAGCGGGCCGCGCTGCTTTTTCATCTTGTCGGCGGTCTGCCAGGTGCGCGTGATGACTTCGCCGACACGGCCCATGGCCTGGCTGTCGGAGCTGATCATCGAGAACGCACCGAGGTCGTGGAGGATGTCTTCGGCGGCAATCGTCTCGCGGCGGATACGGCTTTCGGCGAACGCCACGTCCTCGGCGATGCTCGGGTCGAGGTGGTGGCAGACCATCAGCATGTCGAGGTGTTCGTCGATGGTGTTGCGGGTGAACGGCCGGGTCGGGTTGGTCGAGCTCGGCAGCACGTTAGGGAAACCGCAGGCCTTGATGATGTCCGGTGCATGGCCGCCACCGGCACCTTCGGTGTGATAGGTGTGGATGGTGCGGCCCTTGAACGCGCCCAAGGTGGTTTCGACGAAACCGGACTCGTTGAGGGTGTCGGTGTGGATCGCCACTTGTACGTCGTACTGGTCGGCGACACTCAGGCAATTGTCGATGCTCGCCGGGGTGGTGCCCCAGTCTTCGTGCAGCTTGAGGCCGATGGCCCCGGCCTTGACCTGCTCGATCAGCGGCTCCGGCAGGCTGGCGTTGCCCTTGCCGGTGAGGCCGATGTTCATCGGGAACGCGTCGGCGGCCTGGAGCATCCGCGCCAGGTGCCACGGGCCGGAGGTGCAGGTGGTGGCGTTGGTGCCGGTCGCCGGCCCCGTGCCGCCGCCGATCATGGTGGTGACGCCGCTCATCAGCGCTTCTTCGATCTGCTGCGGGCAGATGAAGTGGATGTGCGTGTCGATGCCGCCGGCAGTGAGGATCATGCCTTCACCGGCGATCACTTCGGTGCTGGCGCCGATGGCGATGGTCACGTTCGGTTGTACGTCCGGGTTGCCGGCCTTGCCGATCGCGGCGATGCGCCCGTCCTTGAGACCGACGTCGGCTTTGACGATGCCCCAGTGGTCGATGATCAGCGCATTGGTGATCAACGTGTCGACCACTTCGGCGGCGAGCAACTGGCTCTGGCCCTGGCCGTCACGGATGACTTTGCCGCCGCCGAACTTCACTTCTTCGCCGTAGGTGGTGAAGTCTTTTTCGACTTCGATCCACAACTCGGTGTCCGCCAGGCGCACCTTGTCGCCGACGGTGGGGCCGAACATGTCGGCGTAGGCTTGACGCGAGATCTTCATGTGTTCGCCTTGGAATTCAATTGGTTTTGAGATCGTTCGCTGCGCTCACTTTCGCGAGCAGGCTCGCTCCCACAGGGGATCGGATTCCATCTGGAGGAACTCGGTTTAATGTGGGAGCGAGCCTGCTCGCGATGGAGGCACCGCAAAATTCAGAGATCACCCATGACCCGCCCGGCAAAGCCGAACACCCGCCGATGCCCGGCGTACTCCACCAGCTCGACCTCGCGGCTTTGTCCCGGCTCGAAGCGCACGGCGGTGCCGGCGGGGATGTTCAGGCGCATGCCACGGCTGGCGGCGCGGTCGAAGGTCAGCGCATCGTTGGTTTCGAAAAAGTGATAGTGCGAACCGACCTGAATCGGCCGGTCACCGCTGTTGGCGACTTTCAGGCTGAGGGTGCGGCGGCCGACATTCAGTTCGATGTCGCCGGGCTGGATCTGGTACTGGCCGGGAATCATGGCCGGGCTCCTTGCAGAATCTTGTAGTAGAGGGCGGTCGGACGGTACGTGCCGTGCGGGTCGCAGGCGTAATCGGGAATTTCACCGGCGCGGGTGTAGCCCAGGGCCTTGTAGAACTCTTCGGCGGGCGAGCCGGCCTCGGTGTCGAGGTAGAGCATGCCGCGCTTGTGCTTGGCCGCTTCGAGTTCCAGCGCGTTCATCAATTGCTGACCGAGGCCTCGCCGCCGCGCCTGTTCGCGCACCAGCAGTTTTTGCACTTCAGCGCGATTGAGGCCGTTGGCTTTCTGGCACAGACCCAACTGCACGCTGGCCTGCACCTCTTCATCCTTGACCACCACCCAGAGCAACACGCTGCCCTTGTTCACCTGTTGCTGCACTTCATCGAAATAGGCGCGGGCCTGCGCGGCATCGAGGTCGGCCATGAAGCCGACGCTGGCGCCATAACCCACGGCGTCGAGCAGCAGATCAATCAGGCCCTGACGATAGTGCGCAAAACTTTCCGCATTGACGCGTCGCAGTTGGGCGGGGTTCATCGCGTGTCACTCCTTGTTGGCGACCGGCGGCTGCGCGCCAGGGTTGAGGGTCAGTTGCATGAAGGTCAGGTCGAGCCAGCGACCGAACTTGGTGCCGACTTGCGGCATCTGTCCGGTGATGCTGAAACCGGCGCGTTCATGCAGACGAATGGAAGCGGCATTGCCACTTTCGATGGCGGCGACCATCACATGCTTGTCGCAGGCTTTGGCCCGCTCGATCAAAGCAGTCATCAGTTGCGGGCCAAGGCCATTGCCGCGCTGGTCACTACGGACGTAGACCGAGTGCTCGACGGTATGGCGGAAACCGTCGAACGGCCGCCAGTCGCCAAAGGAAGCGTAGCCGAGCACCACGTTGTCGGCGTCGACGATCACCAGAATCGGGTAGGCCTGGGCCTGACGGGCGCTGAACCACGCCTGGCGGTTGCCGAGGTCGACCGCCGACTCGTTCCAGATCGCCGTGGTGTTGAGCACCGCGTCGTTGTAGATGTCACGGATCGCCGGCAGGTCGGCGTGCAGGGCATCGCGAATGGTGTAGGTCATGGCGAGTCCTCATACGATCGGTTGGTGGACGGTGACCAGTTTGGTGCCGTCGGGGAACGTCGCTTCGACCTGGATCTCCGGGATCATTTCCGGAATGCCTTCCATCACTTGCTCGCGGCTCAACAGGGTGGTGCCGTAGTGCATCAGCTCGGCCACGGTCTGGCCGTCACGGGCGCCTTCGAGCAGCGCGGCGGAGATGTAGGCCATCGCTTCCGGGTAGTTGAGCTTCACACCACGGGCCAGTCGGCGCTCGGCGACGAGGCCGGCGGTGAAGATCAGCAACTTGTCTTTTTCGCGTGGGGTCAGGTCCATTGCGGGTATCCATCAGGGCAGATTGAAAAGGGTCGGGACTGTTGGCACAGATCCCTGTGGGAGCGAGCCTGCTCGCGAAGGCGCCGGCACATTCAATATTTGAGGTGACAGATAAAGCGCTTTCGCGAGCAGGCTCGCTCCCACATTGGAGTGCATTTCAGGTGTTCCAGATTCGTGGTGGCTGGGCCTCGCGACCGAGCAGGGCCGGGCGCAGCAGGCGCCACAGGTCGATCAGCCAGGCGCGGGCCAGCAGTGCCTCGCTCGCCAGGCAGCGGGCAACCAACAGCCCCGGCAACTGGGTCAAATCCCCGCGCACGGCATGCGTCAGCGAACGACAGCGCTCCAGCAGCTCGGCGTCGATTTCACCGGTGACCAACAGCGTGGCGAACACCGGATGGCCATCCAGGCCGATGGGCGAATCCAGCAAACCGTCACCGCCAGTAATCCTCTGACGCTCGTGCCAGAGCAATCGCCCGTCGCGGCGGATATCCAGATGCGCTTGAAAGTGTCCGAGGTCGAAGCGCTCCCCACTGGCCGGTCGGCCCAGCGCCACCACGTCCCAGTAGAACAGCCGCGCATCGCCCTCAAGCTCGATCGAAGTGGTGAGTTCAGCCTGAGCGGCGCTGTAGACGATGGTTTCCTGCGGCAGCCACTCCAGAGTGGCGCCGGCCGCGACTTGCAGATCGAGCTGTTGATACGCCGGCCCTGCCGCGCGATACCACTTGGCGGCGCCGGGGCTGGTGATCTGCGCCCAGGCGTCTGCTTCGACGCGGGCGCTGATGTTCAGCCGATCTCCGCCGGCGATCCCGCCCGGTGGGTGGACGATGATGTGTTGGCAGACCTCGGGGCCTTCGGCGTACAGGTGCTTCTGCACCCGCAGCGGTCCCAGATGCCGGCGCTTGACCGGGCGCGTGCAGTCACCGAAGCGGGCGTAGGCCAGTTCCAGCTCGGCGTGCCAGCTCGGGGTAAACAGGGCAGTGGGAAGCGGTAAGTTCATGGTTTGTGATTATCGTTAGGAAGCTACAGATTAAATTGTTACCAGACCTCGTACACCCTCGGCCTCCATATTTTCGCCGCGACCCTGTTGCACGATCTCGCCCCGGGACATCACCAGGTATTGATCGGCCAGCTCCGCAGCGAAATCGTAGAACTGCTCCACCAGCAAAATGGCCATGTCGCCCCGCGCCGCGAGCTTCTTGATTACGGCGCCGATCTCCTTGATCACCGAGGGCTGGATGCCTTCGGTGGGTTCGTCGAGGATCAGCAAACGCGGACGACTGGCCAGGGCGCGCCCGATAGCGAGCTGCTGTTGCTGGCCGCCGGAGAGGTCGCCGCCGCGGCGCTGCTTCATTTGTAGCAGCACTGGGAACAATTCGTAGATGAAATCTGGGACTTCCTTCGCTTCACTGCCGGGAAACCGCGACAAACCCATCAGCAGATTCTCTTCCACCGTGAGCCGGCCGAAGATTTCCCGGCCCTGTGGCACATAGGCGATCCCGGCGTGCACGCGCTGGTGCGGCTTGAGCGTGGTGATTGCCTTGCCCTCCCAGTTCACCACGCCTTCCTTGGCCGGCAACAGGCCCATCAGGCATTTGAGCAGGGTGGTCTTGCCCACGCCGTTGCGCCCAAGCAGGCAGGTGACTTCGCCGACGTTCACGTCAAAGCTCAGGCCGCGCAGGATGTGGCTACCGCCGTAGTACTGGTGCAGCTTGTCGACTTGCAGCATTCTCAAATTCCTTCTGTTGCACACAGAACCCTGTGGGAGCGAGCCTGCTCGCGAATGCGGTGTGACATTCAGCATGTTCATCGTCTGATGCACCGCTTTCGCGAGCAGGCTCGCTCCCACAGGTTTTGTATTCGCAATCATCAGCGGCCGAGGTAGACCTCGATCACCCGCTCGTTTTCCTGCACCTGCTCCAGCGACCCTTCCGCCAGCACGCTGCCCTGATGCAGCACCGTCACATGGTCGGCAATCGAGCCCACGAAGCCCATGTCGTGCTCCACCACCATCAGCGAATGCTTGCCGGCCAGCGACTTGAACAGCTCTGCGGTGAATTCGGTTTCGGCATCGGTCATGCCCGCCACCGGTTCGTCGAGCAGCAGCAGTTGCGGGTCTTGCATCAGCAACATGCCGATCTCCAGAAACTGCTTCTGGCCGTGAGAGAGCAAGCCCGCCGGGCGATTGACCGAGGTGGTCAGGCGAATGGTTTCCAGCACTTCGCTGATGCGCTCGCGCTGCTCGCCGCTCAGGCGTGCACGCAAACTGGCCCACACCGACTTGTCGGTTTTCTGCGCCAGTTCCAGGTTTTCGAACACGCTGAGGGCTTCGAACACCGTCGGTTTCTGAAACTTGCGGCCGATCCCGGCCTGGGCGATCTGCACTTCGCTCATCTGCGTCAGGTCGAGGGTTTCGCCGAACCAGGCTTTGCCGTGACTGGGGCGGGTCTTGCCGGTGATCACGTCCATCAGCGTGGTCTTGCCCGCGCCGTTGGGGCCGATGATGCAGCGCAGTTCGCCGACACCGATGTACAGGTTCAGATTGTTCAGCGCGCGAAAGCCGTCGAAGCTGACGCTGATATCTTCCAGGGTCAGGATCGTGCCGTGGCGGGTGTCGAGGCCCGGGCCGACGCGTTGGCCGAGGCCGATCGAGTCACGGCTGGTGCCTTCGTCCTTGTTCGGTTCTACGGGGAAAAACGCCGGTTCGAGCATGAATTCAGCACTCGCAGTGACTCTCATTGTTCACCTCGTTTCTTCAGCAGGCCGATCACACCTTTGGGCAAATACAAGGTCACGACGATGAACAGTGCGCCGAGGAAGAACAGCCAGTATTCGGGGAAAGCCACGGTGAACCAGCTCTTCATGCCGTTGACCACACCGGCGCCGAGCAGCGGCCCGATCAAGGTTCCGCGTCCGCCAAGGGCGACCCACACCGCCGCTTCGATCGAATTGGTCGGCGACATTTCGCTGGGGTTGATGATCCCCACTTGCGGTACGTACAACGCCCCGGCCAGACCGCACAGCACCGCGCTCAAGACCCAGACAAACAGCTTGAAACCGCGCGGGTCGTAGCCGCAGAACATCAGGCGGTTTTCCGCATCGCGCAGCGCGGTCAGCACCCGGCCGAACTTGCTCTGCGCCAGACGCCAGCCGATGAACAGACTCGCCACCAGCAACAGCACGGTGGCCAGAAACAGCACCGCGCGGGTACCCGGTTCAGTGATGCCGAAGCCGAGAATCGTGCGGAAGTTGGTGAAGCCGTTGTTACCGCCGAAGCCGGTCTCGTTGCGGAAAAACAGGAGCATGCCGGCGAAAGTCAGGGCCTGGGTCATGATCGAGAAATACACGCCCTTGATCCGCGAGCGGAAGGCAAAGAAACCGAACACCAGCGCCAGCAGACCTGGCGCCAGCACCACCAGACACATCGACCAGATAAAACTGCTGGTGCCGCTCCAGTACCACGGCAATTCGGTCCACGACAGAAAGGTCATGAACGCCGGCAAGCCGTCACCGGCGGCCTGGCGCATCAGGTACATGCCCATCGCATAACCACCGAGGGCGAAGAACAGCCCGTGGCCCAGCGACAGCAGCCCGGCGTAACCCCAGACCAGATCCAGCGCCAGCGCAACGATGGCGTAGCAGAGGATTTTGCCGACCAGCGTCAGGGTGTAGGCCGAGACATGCAGCGCGCTGTCCGCCGGCAACAGCGAGAGCAACGGCAGGGCGATCAACAGCGCGAGGATCACCGCGCCGATGGCAAGGGTTACTTTCGGCCCGGCTTTTTGCGTGGCCGTGACAAGTAGAGGCTGGTTCATCAGTCGATCACCCGTCCTTTCAGTGCGAAGAGGCCTTGCGGACGTTTCTGGATGAACAGAATGATCAGCGCGAGGATCAGGATCTTGCCGAGCACCGCACCGATCTGCGGTTCGAGAATCTTGTTGGCGATGCCCAGGCCGAACGCCGCCAGTACGCTGCCGGCGAGTTGGCCGACACCGCCCAGCACCACCACCAGGAACGAGTCGATGATGTAGCTCTGGCCCAGGTCCGGGCCGACGTTGCCGATCTGGCTCAGCGCCACGCCACCGAGGCCGGCGATGCCCGAGCCGAGGCCAAAGGCGAGCATGTCGACGCGCCCGGTGGGCACGCCGCAGCAGGCGGCCATGTTGCGGTTCTGCGTGACCGCGCGGACATTGAGGCCGAGTCGGGTCTTGTTCAGCAGCAGCCAGGTCAGCACCACCACGAACAAGGCGAAGGCGATGATCACGATGCGGTTGTACGGCAGCACCAGATTCGGCAGCACCTGAATCCCGCCGGACAGCCACGCCGGGTTCGCCACTTCAACGTTCTGCGCGCCGAACAGCAGGCGCACCAACTGAATCAGCATCAGGCTGATGCCCCAAGTGGCGAGCAGGGTTTCCAGCGGTCGGCCATAGAGGTGTCGAATCACCGTGCGCTCCAGCGCCATGCCGATTGCTGCGGTGACGAAGAACGCCACCGGCAACGCAATCAGCGGATAGAACTCGATCGCCTGTGGCGCGTAGCGCTGGAACAGCAACTGCACCACGTAGGTCGAGTAGGCGCCGAGCATCAGCATCTCGCCGTGGGCCATGTTGATCACCCCGAGCAGGCCGAAGGTGATCGCCAGACCGAGGGCCGCGAGCAGCAGAATCGAGCCGAGGGACATGCCGCTGAACGCTTGACCGAGTACTTCGCCGATCAGCAGTTTGCGCTTGACCTGCGCGAGGCTGGTTTCGGCGGCGGTACGCACACTGGCATCGCTTTCGACGCCGGGTTCGAGCAGTCCTTCGAGGCGGGTGCGGGCCAGCGGATCGCCGGTTTCGCCGAGCAGGCGCACGGCGGCCAGACGCACCGCCGGGTCGCTGTCCACCAGTTGCAGGTTGGCCAGCGCCAGGCTCAGGGCAGCGTGGACGTTCTCGTCTTTTTCGCCAGCCAGTTGCTGGTCAAGGAATTTCAGCTGCGCGGGTTTCGCGCTTTTCTGCAATTGCTGCGCGGCAGTCAGACGGGTTTTGGCGTCGGCGGCGAGCAATTGGTGGCTGGCCAGAGCGGTGTCGATCAGACCCCGCAGGCGGTTGTTCAGGCGCAGGGTTTTGGTTTGGCCGTCGAGGGTCAATTCGCCTTGCTGCAGGGCGTTGATCAGCTCGACACGCGCCGGCTCGGGCTGCGCGGCCCAGGCTTCCAGCAGTTTGGCCTGTTGCACCGGGTTGGCGGCGACGAAGTCTTCGGCGTCGCCGGCAAAGGCAGCCATCGGCAACAGCAGTGCCAGGGCCAGAAATAAGCGGTATATGGCAGTGGGCATTAGTGGTGTCCTGTTCAACCGCCCCCTCACCCTAACCCTCTCCCGGAGGGAGAGGGGACTGACCGAGGTGTCAGGACGATGTGTTGCGACCTGCGAATTCGAGCCGAGCTCACACGTTGAAAAGTATGAAGATCGGCTCCCTTTCCCCCTCTCCCTGAGGGAGAGGGCTGGGGTGAGGGGGAAATCTCAAGCCCGCCTCAAAGATTGAATCCGCCTCAGTTGCTCTTCACCGCATAGTCCGGTTTCTTGTCGTTGCCATCGATAAACGGACTCCACGGCTGCGCACGGATCGGGCCTTCGGTCTGCCACACGACGTTGAACTGACCGTCGTTCTGGATCTCGCCGATCATCACCGGCTTATGCAGGTGGTGGTTGGTCTTGTCCATGGTCAGGGTGTAACCGGACGGCGCGGCGAAGGTCTGGCCAGCCAGTGCTTCGCGGACTTTGTCGACGTCGGTGGACTTGGCTTTCTCCGCCGCCTGCGCCCACATGTGGATGCCGACGTAAGTGGCTTCCATCGGGTCGTTGGTCACCGCTTTGTCGGCGCCCGGCAGGTTGTGTTTCTTCGCGTAAGCCTTCCAGTCAGCGACGAACTTTTTGTTCACCGGGTTCTCCACGGACTCGAAGTAGTTCCACGCCGCGAGGTTGCCCACCAGCGGTTTGGTGTCGATGCCGCGCAGTTCTTCTTCACCCACGGAGAACGCCACCACCGGTACGTCGGTCGCCTTCAGCCCCTGGTTGGCCAGCTCTTTATAGAACGGCACGTTGGAGTCGCCGTTGACCGTCGAGATCACAGCGGTCTTGCCGCCGGCGGAGAATTTCTTGATGTTGGCGACGATGGTTTGATAGTCGCTGTGACCGAACGGGGTGTAGACCTCTTCGATGTCCTTGTCGGCCACGCCTTTGGAGTGCAGGAACGAGCGCAGGATCTTGTTGGTGGTGCGCGGGTAGACGTAGTCGGTGCCGAGCAGGAAGAAGCGCTTGGCGCTGCCACCTTCTTCGCTCATCAGGTATTCAACGGCCGGGATCGCTTGCTGGTTCGGCGCAGCGCCGGTGTAGAACACGTTCGGCGACATCTCTTCACCTTCGTATTGCACCGGGTAGAACAGCAGGCCGTTGAGTTCTTCGAACACCGGCAGCACCGATTTGCGCGACACCGAGGTCCAGCAACCGAACACCACCGCGACCTTGTCCTGGGTCAGCAACTGCCGGCCTTTCTCGGCGAACAGCGGCCAGTTCGATGCCGGGTCGACCACCACCGGTTCGAGCATCTTGCCGTTCACCCCGCCCTTGGCATTGATCTCGTCGATGGTCATCAGCGCCATGTCCTTGAGCGACGTTTCGGAAATCGCCATGGTCCCGGACAACGAATGCAGAATCCCCACCTTGATGGTCTCGGCGGCCTGGACAGTCCAGGTCATGCCCATCGCGGCAATGGATGCCGTGAGTGTGAAAGCCTTGATCAAACTGCGACGCTTCATTGTGCGATCTCCATGAACGTTAAAGTTTTTTATGGTTGGCAGATGCGGACGACTGAAGGGTGTTTTGCAAGGGCTGTGCCCGGTCGGGATCGGGCAGGAAAATGTCGGTTTAGAGCGGTTGCGCGTGGGTGGGGTGCACCATGAAGGGACGCGGAGAGAGCGTTGGTGCAGGCGGCCGCGCCAGATTGGGGCGCCCACAATTCCTGTAGGAGCTGCCGCAGGCTGCGATCTTTTGACCTTGATTTCTAATGATCAAAAGCAAGATCAAGAGATCGCAGCCTGCGGCAGCTCCTACAGGGGGATTGTGTTGTGTCAGCGGCGGCGCATCAGGCCGATGAAGAACAGGCCGCCGATAGCCGCGGTGGCAACGCCGATGGGCAGGTCTTCCGGCGCGATCAGGGTTCGCGCGGCCACATCGACCCACACCAGAAACAGGCTGCCGAGCAGTACGCAGGCCGGCAGCAGACGGCGATGTTCGGCACCCACCAGACGGCGGGCAATGTGCGGCACCATCAGTCCGACAAAGCCGATCGAGCCACTGATCGACACCAGCACTCCTGTCATCAACGAGGCGATCACAAACACCCGCAAACGCACCGCCCGGGCATTCAGGCCGAGGGTCACGGCGGTCTGCTCGCCGGCCATCAGTGCGTTCAACGGGCGGGCCATGCCCAGCAGCAGGCCGAGGCCGAGCAACACGCTCAGCGCGGGTATTGCCAGCAGCTCCCAACGCGCCAGGCCGAGGCCGCCGAGCATCCAGAACATCACCGCCGAACTGGCGCGATGGTCGCCCATGAACAACAGCAGGTTGGCGATCGCCATCATCACGAACGACACCGCCACGCCGCACAGCAATAAGCGATCGCTGTCGAGCCGGCCCTGACGGTTGGCAATGCCCAGCACCAGAAACATGCTCAGCAACGCACCGATGAAAGCAGCAATCGGCAAGGTCAGCAGACCGACGATCTCACCTATGTGCAGCACCACGATCACTGCGCCGAGTGTCGCGCCGGAGGTGACGCCGAGCAGGTGCGGATCGGCCAGAGGATTGCGCGTCACCGCTTGCAACACCGCGCCGATCAACGCCAGCCCGGCACCGACCAACGCCCCGAGCAACATGCGCGGCACACGGATCAGCCAGACAATGTGTTCCTGCCCGGCGCTCCAGCTCACCTCGCCGAAACCGAAGGCCTTGTGCAGCAGAATCCGCCACACCACCTCCACCGGCACCCGCGCCGGGCCAAAGCCGAGCGACACCACGCACGACACCAGCAACACGGCGCCGAGGGCGATCAGCAACAAGGCGTAGCGACGGTCGATCATTCGCCGTGGAACCCCTTGGCCAGGGTTTCCACCGCCAGCACGTTATCGATCCCCGGCGTGGCCTGCACGTAAGGGATGACGATGAAACGCTGGTTCTTGATGGCGTCCACCGATTGCAACGCCGGGTTCTTCAGCAGAAATTCGATCTTCTGCTCGGCAGTGATTTCGCTGTAGTCGACGATCACGATCACCTGCGGATTGCGTTCGACCACGGTCTCCCAGTTGACCCGGGTCCAGCTCGCGTCGACGTCATCGAGAATATTGCGCCCACCCGCCGCGTCGATCAGCGCCTGCGGCATGCCGAGTCGGCCGGAGGTCATGGCGCGGTCTTCGCCACTGTCGTAGAGGAACACGCGCGGCTTGTCGGCGGGCAGGTCTTTGCGGATCTCGGCGACCTGATTCTGCATGTCGGCGATCAGTGCGTTGGCGCGATCCTGTACGTCGAAAATCTTCCCGAGATTGCGCAGGTCGTTGTAGGTGTCATCCAGCGTCGCCGCCGGGCGCTTCATCACGAAGGCGCAGGACTCGGTCAGCTCATACACGTTGATGCCCAGCGGTTGCAGGGTCTGCGGGGTGAGATCGCCGCCGACGCGCATGCCGTAATCCCAGCCGGCGAAAAAGAAATCGACGTTGGCGTTGAGCAGGGTTTCCACCGACGGATATTTCGCGGCCAGCTCCGGCAAGCCGTCGAGCAGCGACTGCATCTGGGGCGTCACCGACTTCCAGCCGCTGACGCCGCTGTAACCGGCCATGCGCGATTTGAGACCGAGGGCGAGCATCATCTGAGTCATGTTGATGTCGTGGCTGACCGCGTGCTTCGGCGCCTCGTTGAAGGTCACTTCGCGGTTGCAGCTGGGGACGGTCAGCGGGTACTTCGTGGCTTCGGCCAAGGCCTGGGCACTGCACAACAAAAAAGCGACGCAAAGCAGGGAACGCACGGTCATGGTCGGGTTATCCAGGTGATTCGCGGGTAGCCGTGGAGGGGATGGGAGTCGATCAACGCCTCGACGCCGAACACGTCGCGCAGCAACTCGGTGGTCAGTACTTCTGGCGGCCTGCCGCTGGCGACGATCCGGCCGTGGTTGATCACGTACAGTCGGTCACAGAACGCGGCGGCCAGGTTCAGGTCGTGGATGCTGGCGAGGGTGCCGATCTGCAGACGTTTGACCAGTTGCAGCAGTTCGAGCTGATAACGCGGGTCGAGGTGGTTGGTCGGTTCGTCGAGGATCAACAGTTGCGGTTGCTGGGTCAGGGCGCGGGCAAGGATCACCCGCTGCTTCTCACCGCCGGACAGGGTGGCGAACGCATGGTCTTCGAAGCCGTCGAGTCCGACGGATTTGAGCGCTTGCGTCGCCAGATTGCGATCTTCCAGCGTGTCGCCATCGAACAGGCCTTTGTGCGGCGTGCGGCCCATGGCGACCACTTCTTCGACGGTCAGGCCAAACGCATCGGGGAACTCCTGCAGAACCACGGCGATGCGTTGTGCACACCAGCGCGAGGATTGCTTCCATACGTTGTGATGATCGAGTCTGACCTCACCGCTTTCCGGCTGGCTGAAGCGATAGGCGCAGCGCAGCAGGCTGGTCTTGCCGCTGCCGTTGGGGCCGATCAGCCCGACAAACTCACCGGCGGCCACCTGCAACGAGGCATCACGCAGCTGGAACTGGTGATGGCAGTGGCCGTGGCCCAGAGGTGTCCAGGCAAGGTTGGCGAGATTTAGCGAGGTCATCAAATTCCTGAATTCATTACATCATTTGTGGTGAGGGGATTTATCCCCGATGGACCGCGCAGCGGTCCCAAAACCTGTCATCACGATTTGTCAGCAGACTGTATTCATCGGATTGCGACGGCTTCGCCGCCGATCGGGGATAAATCCCCTCACCACAGGAATGTTTGAGCTTTTAAAAGGTGTAATCCGCCGTGACGAAGAACGACCTCGGCTCGCCGAGAATCCATTGCTGGCCGTCATTGTATTGGCTTTGTGCGTACCGGCGGTCAAACAGATTGTTCAGCTGCAGGCCCAGCGTGGTGTTGTGCAAGGCTTGCCACGACAGCGTCGCATCGACCACGGTGTAACTCGGCAGCTCGTTGCGGTTGGCCATGTCGGCGTAGCGCGCGTCGACATAACGCACGCCGGCGCCAGCCTTCAGATCATCACTGAGGTTTTTGTTCAGCCACAGATTGGCGGTTCGACGCGGTACATCCACCGGGCGATTGCCGTTGTACGACAGCGTCTGTCCGTTGACCACTTCGGAGAAGTCATCGTACTTGGCCTTGACGATGGCGGCGTTGGCCTGCAGTTGCCAGGCGTGCGGCAGTTGCAGGTCGAGGCTGGCTTCAAGACCGTTGGACGATTGCTGACCGACCTGCTGCTTGAGCGTCGGGTTACCCGGATCGTCGGTCAGCAGCTTCTTTTTGACGATGCGATAGGCCGCCAGGGTGAACTCGCCGCGTTGATCCCAGAACAACTGCTTCAGGCCGACCTCGGTCTGGCGTGCAGTCGACAGGTCGTATTGCTGCTGACTCGGGCTCAGGGATATCAGGCCGCCAATGCCGTCGGTGCTGGTCGCGACCTGAGCGTAAAACGAAGTCTCGGGCGTCAGGGCAAACACCAGTCCGGCCTTCCAGTTGTTGCCGGTCAGGGTCTTGTCGCTCTGGCTATCGTCGATCAGGTTGTTGCGATCAACGTGCACGTAATCACGGCGCACGCCGGTCACCAGCGACCAGCGCTCGCTCAGTTGCGTGCGGTTTTCGCCGAACACTGACATCTGTCTGGTGGTGCTGTCGAACTGGTCGCGGTACGGGTTGGCGCTTTCGAAATAGCCCGGTTGCGGGTGATACAGATCCAGCGCCTGACCGTTCGGCAGCACGTCGTTGAACGGCGAGTTGCTGTTGAGCTGGAAGCGGATGCGGTTGTAATCGACGCCAGTCACGGTCTGGCTGTCGAGGCCGAGCAGCGAGTGTTTGAAGGTGAAGGTCTGGCGGTCGCCGACCTGTTCCTGCTGGTGGCCGATGCCGAAGTAGCCGCTGCGGCTGAGCTGTTGCGTGGCGGTGTCGAAGTTGTAGTTCTCGGCGTTCTGCCAGCGGCGCCGGGCCTTGAGGTAGTACAGCTCGTTGCTGGCGCTGAGCGCGTCGTTGATCTGCCAATCGGTGGTCAGGCGCGTCCACTGATCGTTGTAGTGCTGCCGGTCGTCGCGCACGTTGTAGTTCTTGTTGCGCAGGCTGTCTTTCAATTGGCCGTTGATCAACGGCGTGCCGAAGTCGTTCTGCGGGCGCTGATCGCCGTAATCGTGGGCGAGGGTGAAGGCCAGATCATCGCTGGCCTGCCAGCGCAACGCGGCGCTGATGAAATCGCTGGAGGAATCACCGCGATCAATCCAGCCGTTGCTGCGCAGGCGATTGAGATTGAGCCGATAGCTCAGGGTGTCGCTCAGCGAACCGCCGCTGTCGAATGCCTGCTGCTGACGGTCGTAGGAGCCGTAGCCGAGGCGCAAGTGGTTTTCGATGTCGCCTTCGAACGGTTTCTTCGGAATTACGTTGACCACCGCCCCGGTCGCGCCCTCGCCGTACAGCACCGAGGCCGGGCCGCGCAACACGTCGACGCGCTGCACCGACCAGGTGTCGACCGGAAAGGTCACGGTGCCCATGCCGGTGTACATGCGGTTGCCGTCATACAGCTGCATCACCGAACTCTGCCCGGTAAAGCCGCGTGCCTGCAACGAGGTGCCGCCATCGCCCGGAGTGCCGGTGCGGCTGATGCCGGTGCTGCGCGACACGGCGTCCTGCACGCTGCGATCGCCACGGACGCGCACCTGCTCGCCGCTGAGGCTTTCGACGCTGGCCGGGGTCTCCATGGCCGTCAGGTGCAGGCGCGAACCGGCGGAGGTCGGCGTGGTCAGGCTGACATTTTCTTCGTCAAGCGCAGGCGCGGTGATGGTGCCCGCGGGCAGCGTCAACGGCTGGCTGTCGGCGTTGGCGTTGTTCAGGGCGAACAGGCAGAGGCTGGACAAGAGGTACTTGTTCATCGGGGCGGTGAATCACTTCTTCAAAAGAAAACCCGCCACTTTGGGTGACGGGCAGAGCGGCACATTTGCGTTATACAGTAACACTAAAAACTGCCGGAGTTTAAACCCCGGCAGTTTAAAGATCTGTCTGAAACGCGCATCTCGCCTGCTTCACGATGAAGTTGAGGCAGATTCAGCTTGGCGGCCCAGACGCGAAAACAGCAGGCGATCCAGCAGCCAGACCAGCACCAGCGAAGCGCCCACCAGCGGAAAGATCACGGCAAGAGCGAGCATGATCGCCACCCCGGTTTTCCATTTCGGCAGGTCATGGCGCAGCGGCGGCACGCCGAACTTGTCTTGCGGGCGACGCTTCCACCAGATCACCACGCCGCTGACGGCGCTGAGCAGAATCATCAGGCAGATCAGCAGCACGACGATCTGGTTGACGGTGCCGAACATCTTGCCCTCATGCAGCATCACACCGATTTCCGTGGCCCGTGCCACCGCGCCGTACTGCTCGAAACGCACATCGGCGAGGACCTTGCCGGTGTACTGATCGACATGCAGGGTCGCATCGTTGCGCGGGTCGTCGGCGAACACGGCGATGGTGAACACACCGGTTGCGGTGGTCGGCAGGGTGATGCTGTAGCCCGGTTCGACCTTGCGTTCAATGGCGATGTTCTGCACGTCTTGCAGGCTGATCGCGGGTGCGGCGGGGCCGTGTTGCATGCCGCCGTGGGCCATGTGTTCGGCGTGGTCGCCGGACATCGGCATCGGCGTGTTTTCCATCGCCCACGGCACGGTCTGGCGCGCGGCGTTGTTGAGACTGCCGGCCTCGATGTCGGAGGTCGGCACGTTGTTCCACATCGCGGCCGGGAACACGTTCCAGACCTGCGCATATTGCTTGCCCCAGAAGCCGGTCCAGGTCATGCCGCTGAGCAGCATCACCAGCAACAGTGCGGCGCCCCAGAACCCGGTAACCGCGTGCAGATCACGCCACAACACCCGACCGCGACTGTTCAGCCGTGGCCACAGAATCCCGGCGGCCTGCCCGCGCGGCCACCACAGGAACACCCCGGACACCACCAACACCACACCCCAACCGGCGGCGAGTTCGATCAAGCGGTCACCCACGGTGCCGATCATCAACTCGCCGTGAATGGCGCGGGCGACGGCTTGCAGATTTTTCTTCGCATCCTGCTCGCCGAGGATGTCGCCGTGATACGGATCGATGAATACGTTGAGTTCATGACCCTCATTCTTGACGACAAACTGAGCGCTGCGTTCGGCGTTGGCCGGCGGTAGATATTGGGTGATTTGGCCCTGTGGATAAGCGCTCTTGACCCGTTGCAGCAGGTCATCGGCCGCCACCGTGTGATGCCCGGCCGGAACCTTGAGCAGGCTGCTGTACATCAGTGAGTCGAGTTGCGGTTTGAACAGGTAGACGATGCCGGTCAGGGCCAGCATCACCATGAACGGCGCGACGAATAATCCGGCATAGAAATGCCAGCGCCAGGCCAGGTTGTAGAAATTCGGTTTGGGCTTTTGCATCACGTTTGCTCCGCTTGGCGAATCATTTTTTAGATCAAAAGATCGCAGCCTTCGGCAGCTCCTACAGGATCTACGCGCTCCCCTGCAGGAGCCTGCGATCTTTTGATTTTTTCTTGTCAGAAACTCATATCGACCTTGGTCCAGAGCGTGCGCCCCGGTTCATTGATCGCTTGCGGGTCGTTGGCCGGGTAGCCGAAACCGGCGTTGCCCGCCAGGTTCAAGTGCTCGGCGTAAGCCTTGCCGAACAGGTTGTCGACGCCGGTGCTGACCTTCCAGTTCTTGTTGATCCGGTAGGCGCCGTTGAGCGAGAACACGCCAAAGCCGCCGCTCTTGTCGTAGTCCTTGCCGACCACGTTGCCCTTGTTCTGGTCGATGCGGTTTTGCGCCGCGACCACGCGCCACAGCGCCCCGGCACTCCAGTTGTCTTCGCTGTAGGTCAGGCCGAAACGCGCATCCAGTGGCGGCATTTGCGGCAGGGCCTTGCCATCGCTGCTGTTCTTGCCCCAGGCGTACGCCAGAGTCGCGTCGGCTTTCCAGTTATCGGTGAGTTTGTAGGCGGCGCCGAGTTCGCCACCCATGATCCGTGCGTCGATGTTTTCCGTGCGCGAAGTACTCATGCCCATCATCGTCGGCGTGTAGTCGAACAGGATGTAGTCGCGCACCACACCGACGTAGCCCGAGGCCCAGGCTTCGAGTTCGGCGGTCTTGTAGTTCACGCCGAAATCGAACTGGGTGGTCTTCTCCGGTTTGATCGAGTCGAACGCATTCAGCGAACCGGCCGGGCCGGACTTCGGTGAAAACAGCTCCCAATAATCCGGAAAGCGCTGCGCGTGACCGAGGCCGGCGTACAGCGTGGCCGGTGTGTCGGCCAGGTCATGCTCGTAGCGCACGAAACCGCTGGGCAGGGTGTCGGCGCGGGTCTCGTCGGCGGTCGGGTTGGGGCGGCTCATCATCCCCGAGCCGATGCTCTGCCGGTAATCCTTGGCCGAAGCACGGTCGATTCGGGCGCCGGTGATCAGCCGGTCCCGGTCGGCGGCGTACCAGGTCATTTCGCTGAACACGCCGTAGTTATGGAAATCGGCGTCCTTGGTGTACGGCTGATCCTTGTAGGTGTCGATGCCCATGCCGCTGCGTTGACGGTGTTCGTTGGTCTGCGCATCGAGGCCGGTGATCAGCTGGATGTCGGCCCAGCGCCAGGTTGCCTTGATCCGCGCGCCGAGGGTCCGACGGTCGACGTTGGACGCCATGGGCCCGGCCATCATCCCGGTGCCGGACGGTGTGCGCAGGGTGTAGTTGTCCATCACGTGGTCGGCGTAGTTGTAGTAGACCTGTGCTTCGAGTTTCTCCAGCACATCAGTGATGTTGGATTTTTCGAAGCGCAGGCCGAGGCTTTCGCGCAGGAACTGCGAACCGTCCATGCCGCGTCCGGCGTAGCGCGCTTCACCGTCGCCCTTGCCGGCGGTCAGCTCGATCAGGGTGTCGGCGTCCGGGGTCCAGCCGACGGCGATGTCACCGTTCCACTTGTCGTAGCGCGACGGCACACTGTCGTTGTTGCCGTCGCGGTAGTCGTCGGAGTGCGCGGTGTTGCCGATCACTCGCACGTAGCCCAATGGCCCGCCGGCAGCGGCGTCGACAACTTTGTCGAAGCGTCCGTTGGAACCGGCCAGCACGCTGGCATTCACCCGCGTGCCGAGTTCGCCGAAGCTTTCCGGCTCACGGTCGAAGAGGATCGTGCCCGCCGATGCGCCCGGGCCCCAGAGTACGGTTTGCGGGCCTTTGATCACCGTGAGCTTGTCGTAGGTTTCCGGCGAGATGTAGGAGGTCGGCGCGTCCATGCGCCCGGGGCAGGCGCCGAGCAGCATGCTGCCGTTGGTGAGAATGTTCAGCCTCGAACCGAACATGCCGCGCAGCACCGGGTCGCCATTGGTGCCGCCATTGCGCACCAGGGCGAAGCCGGGAATGGTCTTCAGGTAATCGCCGCCGTCGCTGGCCGGCACCGGTTGGCGCGGGTCCTTGGGGGTGGTGACGATGGTCAATGGCGAACTGGGGGCGATCGCGGTGATCACCGTCGGGCTCAGTTCATCAACGTGACCGGCGTGGTCATCGGCCAGCACCAGCGGGGACAGCAGGACGCCGCAAAGGGCGGCGGTGGCGTGCGAGAAACGAATGCGTGATGCGTTCAGCGCGAAGGACGCCTGGGCAGAACCCGGGCGTGGAACAGCAGAAAACCTGGACATGACAATTTCCATCAAACAGTCGTAAACGACACGGCCGGCAGCCTGAAGCTGTCTTCTCGACCGTGTGCAATCAAAGGTGCGGTGTTTACGCGGCGACGGGCGGGGCGCGGGTGCGGGCGCCAGGGAAGAAGGTCTGCCGGGCATGGCCCAGACGCGGGGAGGATGGGACGAATGTGTTGACGTGGGCGATGCTGAATGTTGCGAACGCGCCGCCACCGGTCAGCGCCGGGCAGTTGAACAGCAGGCTGCAATAACCACACTTTTCCCACAGGGCGTGGTGCGAGGATTGCGGCGGACAGTGTTCGGCACTGGGCTGTGTGTCGTGATCGCCGTGATCCATGCCCGGCATGGCCGTGTCCATGCTCATCGGCATGGAACTCGAGGCGTGCTGATCCATCGGCATCGACTGAGAAATCAGCGGGCCGATGAAGATCATCAACATGGCGAACAGGGCGATCCAGCTACCGCGGGTCAGAGTCTGACTCTGGCGATGCTTGCTGGACGCCCCGGCGCGTTGCGGGCGCACGGGCGTGGTCAGCCGGATCGGTTACTGGGCGTGATCGTGTGCCTTGGTTTCCGGTGGTTTCTTCTGCACCGCGACTTCGACGGTAACGTTGCCGGCCTTTTCGAAATGCAGGGTCAGCGGGAAGCGTTTGCCGTCGCTGAGCAGGCTGCGGTCTTTCGGGTTGAGCAGCATCACGTGATAGGCCATCGGCGCGAACGTCACTTTGCCGCCGGCCGGGATCACCACGTTGGGCACTTGCTGCATTTTCATCAGGTCGCCCTGCATTACATGCTCATGCAGTTGCGCTTCGGCGGTGATCGGCGAGTCGACGCTGAGCAGGCGATCGTCGGTCTTGCCGGGATTACTGATCACAAAATAAGCGGCGACGGTTGGCGCGTTGGGCGGCAGCTCCTGCGACCATGGGTGAGCGATTTCCAGCTCACCGGCCTTGTATTCGTGGGCATGGGCGAAGCACGCCGGCAGCAACAGCGCGGCGATGACGAAGAGTTTGTTCAACATGGCAGTTCTCCAGAACGATTTGATACGCAGGTCAATTGCGAGAACAAATCAAACCAGAGGCGAGGCGCGCGGATTAAGGCTCGGCCATTGCTGGCGCGGTGTCGGTGTTTGCAACGAGGGCGGCGCCACGCTGCGATTGCTTTCGTAGCGGGCGAAATACAGCTGCGGCGCATGCCCCGGCAACGCCACCAGCGGCGCTGAACCCGAGCAGCACCAGCAATGCTGCATGTTGGAATGGCTGTCATTGGACGGGGCTTTCTGCTCCGGGGTGCCGATGTTGATCGCCACCATTTTCGTCCCGCTGCCGGTGCAGAAACTGCTCCACAGCAATTGTTCGGCCGGTGAATTGGCCGCCTGCGCCAGCGCCCCGGTCATCGGCATGGCGAGCATGTTGAACAGCACTGCAAAGCAGGCGATCCAGGCAAATGCGAGCCGGTGTCGGTTCATGGGAAAGATCCGTTGGGTGGGCGATCAGGCGCGGGCTATTTAGCCTGATCAGGGCCGATAAGTAAAAAGGCGTCGTGCGGTTTGGTGTCGCAGATCAATGGAAATGAGTGTAGCGGTGGAAATGTGCAACGCCAGACTCATCCGCCGATCCTGTAGGAGCTGACGAGTGGAACGAGGCTGCGATCTTTTGATCTGCTTTTTAACGTTCAGGATACGAGCTGTCAGGTCGCACGCCTTCGCGAGCAAGCCCGCTCCCACAGGATCCCTGGCATACACAAACTATGCAGTCGGCGCCGACCACTGTGGGAACGGGCTTGCCCGCGAAGGCGTATTCGAACTCTGCACCTGGCTAAAGCCGGGTGAAGGCGGCAAGGGCAGCGAAGACTTCAGCCGTCGTCACAAACTCCCGATCAACCCCCGGCAACATCGGCCGCTTCAACACCAGCACCGGCACGCGCAACTCCCGCGCCACTTCCAGTTTTGGCTCGGTCGCGGTGCTGCCGCTGTTCTTGCTGATCAGGACATCGATCTGCCGGCGCTCGAAGAGCGCGCGTTCTTCCGCAAGCAGAAATGGCCCACGGGCGCCGATCACTTCGCAGCGTTCGTTGCCGGGGTAGACGTCGAGGGCGCGCAGGGTCCAGAACTGGCTGGCAGGGATTTCATCGAGGTGTTGCAGCGGTTCGCGGCCGAGGGTGAACAGCGGGCGGCGGAACGGTTTGAGGGCTGCGGTCAGTTCGGCCCAGTCGCTGACTTCGCGCCAGTCATCGCCCGGTTGCGGCTGCCATGCGGGGCGGCGCAAGGCCCAGCAAGGGATGCCGGTCAGTTGCGCGGCGCGCGCGGCGTTGTGGCTGATTTGCGCGGCGTAGGGGTGGGTCGCGTCGAGCAGCAGGTCGATGCCTTCGTCGCGAATGAACTGCGCGAGCCCTTCGGCCCCGCCGTAGCCGCCGACACGTACCTGGCAGATCAGGTCGGTCGGTACCCGGCCCACGCCGGCCAGGCTGTAGATGTGTTCTGGCCCCAACGTACGGGCGATGGCCAGGGCTTCGGTGACGCCGCCCAGCAACAGAATGCGCTTCATGCAAAACCTCCGGCGTGGCCGACAATGCCGCCCTGGCGATCAATCGCAAACACTTCGACCTGAACCTGCGCCGGCACCACGCTGCGGGCGAAAGTCAGCGCGTGGCGACAGACTTCATCGCCAAGGGCCACGCCTGCCGCACTGGCCATCGCCAAGGCCTGCTGACTGGTATTCGCTTCACGAATACTTTGCTGCAACGCCTGATCGGCGCCAATCGCCGCCGCCCATTCGGCCAGTTGCGGCAGGTCGATGCTGGAATGGCGGGAGTGCAGATCCATGTGCCCGGCCGCCAGTTTGCTGATCTTGCCGAAGCCGCCGCACAGGCTGAGTTTATCCACCGGCACTTTGCGCAGGTGCTTGAGCACCGCACCGACAAAGTCGCCCATTTCGATCAAGGCGATTTCCGGAAGGTCGTAGACCCGGCGCATGGTGTCTTCGCTGGCGTTGCCGGTGCACGCGGCAATGTGCAGGTAGCCATTGGTTTTGGCGACGTCGATGCCCTGATGGATCGAGGCGATGTACGCCGCGCAGGAAAACGGCCGGACGATGCCGCTGGTGCCGAGGATCGACAAACCACCGAGAATGCCCAGACGCGGATTCATGGTTTTCAACGCCAGCGCTTCGCCGCCCTCGACGTTGACCGTGACCTCGAAGCCGCCGCCATAACCGCTTTCGGCGGCGAGCAGGCTCAAGTGATCGCTGATCATCTTGCGCGGCACCGGGTTGATTGCCGGCTCACCGACGCCGAGCACCAGCCCCGGCCGGGTCACGGTGCCGACACCTGTGCCCGCGATGAAGCGAATCCCCGGCGCGTCCAGCAGCCGCACGTGTGAATAGAGCAGCGCACCGTGGGTCACGTCAGGGTCGTCGCCGGCATCCTTGATCGTCCCGGCCTCGGCGCCGTCGGCGGTCAAGCGGCAAAACTCCAGACGCATCTGCACCTGCTTGCCCTTGGGCAGGACGATCTGCACCGCATCCGCCGAGGTACCGCCGAGCAGCAGACGCGCGGCGGCAAGGCTGGTGGCGGTGGCGCAGCTGCCGGTGGTCAGGCCGCTACGCAGCGGCGCGGGTTGTTCGGCGGTTTCGTCACGCATCGAGGGGTTTGACCAGATCGAGCAAGGTGATCGGCAGCGCCTGCCGCCACGTGTCGAACTCACCCAGCGGTTGCGCCTGGGCAACGTGGATTCGGGTCAGTTCGCCGCCGTGGCGTTCGCGCCAGTTCATCAGGGTGACTTCGCTTTGCAGGGTCACGGCGTTGGCCACCAGTCGACCACCGGGTTTGAGTTGATCCCAGCAGGTTGCAAACACGCCCTCACGGGTCACGCCGCCGCCGATGAAGATCGCGTCGGGGCGCTCCAGCCCGGCGAGCGCCTGCGGTGCGCGGCCCCGCACCAATTGCAGACCGGGTACGCCCAACGCGTCGCGGTTGTGTTCGATCAAGGCCTGTCGGCCTTCGTCCGCCTCGATGGCAATTGCACGGCAGCTGGGGTGCGCGCGCATCCATTCGATGCCGATCGAGCCGCAACCGCCGCCGACATCCCACAGCAGTTCGCCGGGGATCGGCGCGAGGCGGGCGAGGGTGATGGCGCGGACATCGCGTTTGGTCAGTTGCCCGTCGTGCTGGAATGCCGAATCGGGCAGTCCGGCCAGACGCGACAGGCGCGGTGCCTGCGCATCGGCCAGGCATTCGATGGCGATCACATTCAGATCGGCAATCGCCGGGTCGTTCCAGTCATTGGCAGTGCTGTCGATGCGCCGCTCGGCGTCGCCGCCCAGGTGCTCCAGAACACTCAGGCGACTGCCGCCAAATCCGCGCTCGCGCAGCAGCGCCGCGACCGCCGCCGGACTTTGCCGGTCATTGCTCAGCAGCAACAGGCGTACGCCACTGAACAGCTGCGCATTGAGTGCTGCCAAAGGTCGCGCGACCAGCGACAGTGTCACTACATCCTGCAACGGCCAGCCGAGCCGGGCGGCGGCCAGCGAACAGGAAGAGGGTGCCGGCAGGATCAGCATCTCGGCACTCGGCACCTGCCGCGCAAGGCTGGCGCCGACGCCATAGAACATCGGATCACCGCTGGCCAGCACGCACACGGCTTCGCCGCGCTGCTCCAGTACCGGCGCGAGGGAAAACGGGCTTGGCCACAACGCGCGTTCACCGCGTATGCATACCGGCAGCAAGTCCAGTTGCCGCTGGCCGCCGATGATCCGCGAGGCGCCCATCAGGGCCCGCCGGGCATTTTTGCCCAGGCCCTTGAAGCCGTCTTCACCGATTCCCACAACCGTCAGCCAGGGTGTCATGCCGTTCCTTAAATCCAGGGTAGATCTTCAAGGGCGGCATGATAACGCGGCGGCCGGCATCTGACGCGGGTCTGTCGTCGCGGGGGCCGAAAGCCGCGCGGAAATGTGTTGTTGAGCAATATTGGTTTTTTCAACTGCTGTTTTTGTTAGTTTGCTTCAGGTCAGTTATTTAATAAGTCTGACGCAATAGATCAATAAATTAATCAATGCCAAGTTGGCAGGAGATGATATGGATATCAGTTCCAATACACGTTTAAGTCAGAATAACGCAGTGGCCGTTAACAATATGTTATTCACCGGCCTGGAAGGTCGGGCCGAGGCCGATAACAACTTTGTGAAGCACTGCATTTATCTCGCGCAGATCAAGGCGGACGGCGTTTATAACAGCAGTACTCAGCCTGCGCAGTGGTTCGATCATTTTGCCGGTATCCTCTGGTCGTTTGGCTGGAGCCTTGAGGAACAGCCAGTGGTGCTGGTCCAGACGGCATTTTCCGGGAGTGTGCAGGAGGCATGGCGGCGATTGACCGCGCCGTTGCTCGCGCGTTCGCAACTGACCCAGGTTGAAGCGGGACTTGCAGCGCTGGAAAAAGATGCGGCATTGTTGAAGCAGTTTTCCGCGCTGAGTGGCAAAACCTTCAACTCGCACATTTTGCCGGTCAGTCAGAACACCCGTGACGAGCTGGTGGTGGTCATCAGCCATATCCGCTTTATCAAGTTGGTACTCAATACCAACTATCTGTTCTGGCAGGTTCATCAACCGATGTCTCAACTGGACATTCGCGCCAGAAAGCTGCTGATCAAGCGCCGGGCCATGGATGCCAACCGGGCAAGCGTGGAGCAAGCCATTCGCCAGAATGCGTCCAGGTTTGAGGAATACCAACTCTGAAGCAGCGCCAGGCGGCGGGAATTGCAGCCTGGGTGCAATTTCCGACCGGCAGGCATTTTCATGCGCTCGGGCAAAGCAGGCATAATGGCGACCTTTCGCCCACCACAGCGCTGCCAGCCAGCCGGTCATCCCTTGAACGAACGCCCTCTGTCCACCGCTCTACGCCCCTCGGCTTGTCCGGGGTTGCTGCGTATCGTCCAGGCGCTGGACGGCGGCATCTGCCGGATCAAGCTCAATGGCGGCTCGATCACTGCCGATCAGGCCGACGCGGTGGCCAATGCCGCCGAGCGTTTCGCCCGTGGGGAAATCGAGGCGACCAACCGCGCCAATCTGCAGATTCGCGGCATCGGTGAGCAGTCAGCGGTATTGACCGACAGCTTGCTGGCCGCCGGCCTCGGGCCGCAAACCGCAGCGGGTGACGATGTACGCAACCTGATGCTCAGCCCGAGCGCCGGTATCGATCGGCGGTTGCTATTCGATACCCGGCCTCTGGCCGAACAGATTCTGCTGACATTGCAGACGCATCCGCGCTTTCCCGAATTAAGTGCCAAGTTTGCCGTGCAACTGGACGGCGGTGAGGCGCTGGCGATGCTCGAACATCCGCATGATCTGTGGTTGTCGGCGTTTGAGTGTGACGGTGAAGTCTTGTTGGCGTTCGGTCTGGCCGGCTGCCCGACCGATCGGGCGGCCGGTGCCGTGATCCTGGAAAATGGCCATGCGCTGGTGGTCGCGGTGCTGGAGTTGTTCCTTGAGCGGGCTCGGCCGGAGCAGACGCGCATGCGCCATTTGCTTGATGAATGGCCGATGCCGGCCTTCCTCGAACAGTTGCGCGAACGGGTGGCGATCAAAGCCGTCGTTGCCCGACAGCGCGCGCCGCTGGCGGAGGCTCTGCACATCGGTGTTCACCCGCAAAACGTTGCCGACCGGGTGTATGTTGGCGCGGTGCCGGCGCTCGGTCGTCTCGACCCGGTCATGCTGCGTGGCGCCGCCCGGCTGGCCCGCGAGTACGGTGATGGCAGCCTGCGTTTCACCCCGTGGCAAAGCCTGTTGCTGCCGAACGTGAAGCCCTCCGACGCGGCGCAAGTCTTGCAAAAATTGACGCAATTGCACTGGCTGACCGACGCCAGTGAGCCGCTGTCCAGGCTGATTGCCTGCACCGGTTCCAGCGGTTGCGGCAAAGGCCTGGCCGATACCAAACACGACGCCCGATGGCTGGCGACGCTGTTGCCTCAGGCGCAGAACGTGCACCTGTCCGGCTGCCCGCGCTCTTGCGCGGCGGCCCACCGCGCACCCGCCACCTTGCTGGCGATCAGCCCCGGTCATTACGACCTCTATTTTCGCGATGCAGCGCTGCCGGGTTTCGGCACGCTGCACGCACGCAACCTTACTATTGAAGCGGCCGCGATCCTGCTCGACGCCCGCTCACGGAGCCCCCTTGATGCTTGATTACATCCGCGACGGTCAGGAGATCTATCGCAACTCCTTCGCGATCATTCGCAGCGAGGCCAATCTGGCACGCATCCCGGCCGATCTGGAAAAACTCGCGGTGCGGGTGATCCACGCCTGCGGCATGGTCGAGGCAGTCGACGGTCTGCAATTCTCCGAGGGCGCCGGCAAGGCCGGGCGCGATGCGCTGGCAGCCGGTGCGCCGATCCTGTGCGATGCGCGGATGGTTTCCGAAGGCGTGACCCGTGCGCGTTTGCCGGCGAACAACCCGGTGATCTGCACCCTGCGCGACGACAGCGTGCCGGAGCTGGCCCGTGAGCTGGGCAACACTCGTTCGGCGGCGGCGCTGGAGCTGTGGCGACCGCATCTCGAAGGCAGCGTGGTGGTGATCGGCAACGCGCCGACTGCACTGTTTTATCTGCTGGAAATGCTGGATGCCGGCGCACCGAAACCGGCGCTGATCCTCGGCTTCCCGGTGGGCTTCGTCGGCGCCGCCGAATCGAAAGCAGCGCTGGCGGCTGACAGTCGCGGCGTACCGTTCGTGATCATGCAAGGCCGGCTCGGCGGCAGTGCCATGGCCGCCGCCGCCGTGAACGCCCTCGCCACGGAGATCGAATGATGCAAGTAAAAGGACGACTGATCGGCCTCGGCGTGGGCCCCGGTGATCCGGAACTGATTACCGTCAAAGCCCTGCGTCTGCTGCGCGAGTCGCCAGTGGTGGCGTACTTCGTCGCCAAGGGTAAGAAAGGCAATGCGTTCGGCATCATCGAAGCGCACCTGCAGGACGCGCAGAACCTGCTGCCGCTGGTGTACCCGGTGACCACCGAAGTGCTGCCGGCGCCGCTGTCCTACGAGCAAGTGATCAGTGATTTCTACGACGCTGCCGCCGAAGAAGTCGCGGCGCATCTGAACGCCGGCCGCGACGTTGCAGTGATCTGCGAAGGCGATCCGTTCTTCTACGGCTCCTACATGTATCTGCATGACCGGTTGTCCACCCGCTACGAAGCCGAAGTGGTGCCGGGCGTGTGCTCGATGCTTGGCGGCGCCTCGGTACTCGGCGCGCCGCTGGTGTATCGCAACCAGAGCCTGTCGGTGCTCTCCGGCGTATTGCCGCACGAGGATCTGAAGCGACGTCTGGCCGACGCCGATGCGGCGGTGATCATGAAACTGGGGCGCAACTTTCCCAAAGTCCGTGCGGTACTCGAAGAGCTCGGTCTGGCCGAGCGCGCGCTGTACGTCGAACGCGCGACCATGGCCAATCAGAAGATCGTGCCGCTGGATCAGGTCGAGCCCATGTCCTCGCCGTACTTCTCGCTGATTATCGTCCCGGGCGAGCGGTGGCAAGGTTGATGACACATTCCACCCCGGCCATTGTCATCCTCGGACAGAGCGCGCTGGCCACCGCGCGACGTATCCAGCAGGTGTATCCGACGGCGCAGATCCACGGCCTCGCCGGACGCGTCGAAGGCGCCGACCGCAGCTATCAGGAATTTGGCGCGACCCTGCGTGAGTTGTACCAGCAAGACACGCCGATCATTGCCCTGTGCGCGGCCGGCATCGTCATTCGCACCCTGGCGCCGTTACTGCTGGAGAAGGGCGCTGAACCGGCGGTGCTCGCCGTTGCCGAAGACGGCAGCGCCGTGGTGCCACTGCTCGGCGGCCTCGGCGGGGTGAATGTCATGGCCCGGGAAATCGCTGGCGCATTGCAGGTCGCAGCGGCGATCACCACCAGTGGCGAATTGCGCTTTGGCACTTGCCTGCTCAACCCCCCCAGCGGCTATGCGCTGGCGGATCTGGAACTGGGCAAGCGTTTCGTTTCCGACCTGCTGGCCGGGCACAGCGTGCGCATCGAAGGTGCGGCGCCGTGGCTGGATCAGGCGCAGTTGCCGCAAGACCCGCAGGCGCAGCGCTCGATTCATGTCGGTAGTGCCGAACGTATCGCGAGCGCCAACGAGTTGCTGATCTATCCGCGCAGCGTCGCGGTGGCGGTGAGTGCGCAGCTGGAGGATCTGCCGAACGCTGTGCGCGCCGCGTTGCAGCAGGCCGGGGTTGCGCAGCAGGCGCTGGCCTGTCTGCTGGCGGCTGACACGGAAATGGCGTCCACCAGACTGCGTGAAGCCGCGCTCGAACTGGGTGTGCCGCTGCGCTTTGTCGCTGCACACAAATACCTCGACGAGTTGGCGCGTCAGGCACTGCCGCAGGCCACGATCATCCATGCCAACGGCTTGGCGATTGCGCGCGCCGAACAGCCGCTGGACGTCGCGCAGATCGGTCGTCAGCGTGGACGCCTGGCGGTGATCGGCCTCGGCCCCGGCGCTGCCGAACTGATGGTGCCAGCGGTCAAGGCGGAACTGGCGCGGGCCACCGATGTGCTCGGTTACGAAACCTATGTGCGTATGGCCGGCCCGTTTCGCGATGATCAGGTGCAGCACTGCACCGACAATCGCGAAGAAATGCAGCGCGCCCGCCACGCTTTCCGGCTGGCGGCCGAGGGCCGTTCGGTGATCGTGGTCTCGTCCGGCGACCCCGGCGTGTTCGCCATGGCCGCAGCGGTACTCGAAGCGTTGCACGAGTCGACCGACCCGAAATGGTACAGCGTCGAGCTGGAAATCCTGCCGGGGGTGTCCGCCTCGCTTGCCACGGCTGCGCAAGCGGGTGCGCCGCTGGGTCATGATTTCTGCGTGATGTCGCTGTCGGACAACCTCAAGCCGTGGTCGATCATTGAAAAACGTCTGGATCTGGCGGCCGAGGCCGATCTGGCGCTGGCCTTCTACAACCCGATCTCCCGGGCACGCCCGTGGCAATTGGGGCGTGCGCTGGAAATCGTCGCGCAGCATCGCAGCGCGGCAACGCCGGTGGTGCTGGGGCGCGACATCGGTCGCCCGGGGCAAACCCTGCGCGTGACGACACTGGGGCAACTGACCCCGGATCAGGTGGACATGCGCACCATGGTGCTGATTGGTTCTTCGACCACGTGCACGTTCCCCAAGGCCGAAGGTGGCGAGTGGGTCTACACGCCGCGCTGGTACGGCGAAAAGCCGCAGTCATGAGCGCAGGCGAGGGGGGCATGCTCCCTCGCCGTGCCGGACATGGCGGGGAGATTGTTTCCGGATTTGCCGATGTCATATCTTTCAGCAGGGCGTGTGAGATTTGCTCCACTGCCGCGTGGGCTCTTTCTTATGACTTACATCTTGTCGGACTTATTCTGAATCTTGATTGGCCGCAGTAAAAGTCGATGCGCAGATGAGCAGCCGACTTTCGCAGTTCTTTTAATTTATTGATCAGGTTTGTCGCAATAACTTGTTGCGGTTACATGCGTTATCAGTTGTTTTTCAGTCGCCTGTTTTGACATATATTGAAAGTTCTGAAGTTTGAGTGTGAATTTGCCATTCGTTAACTTCGCTGCCATTCAAGTGCCTAGGTGCACTCATGATGTCGGTCAGAATAACGGAGGCGCTTTCATGCATGATCAAAGATTTAAAGATACCAGTGGTTATGTCAGTTTTATCAATCTGTTCAAGCAGGCTGATCTCGAGCAGGCCCTGTTGGTACATCGGGACAGTGACGTTTATCCGTCAGTGTGGCGCTATTACTTTGCATGTATCGGTTTGCTCAATTCCCCGCGACTGATTGAACCCCTGACATTGCTCAAGCATTCTCTGGCGCAGTTGATCGGCGTGCCGCGTGTGCGCCGTGACACTCTTGGCCAGTCTGAGCCGCCGAAAAACTCTTTATCGGGTATTTACAACAATATCCAGGCGTTCGAGACCCGTCTGCGAAACAGCGAGATTTACGCGAAAACTGCCGCCACTCCGGTTGTAAAAAATCTGCATTTCGTCTGGCTGGGCGGTGGTCTTGGCGCGATTCAGCGTGACTACCTCAACCTGTGGAAGCAGGTATTGAGCGGGCAGGGGTACAGCCTCCATCTCTGGTATGACAGTGACGCGCTACTGGCCTGGCAAACCAATCAGTTGATCGTCGAGGCCGCCAAGGCTGATGCCATGCAACATGGCGGTAGCGAGAGTATTACCGACAGCAGACTGGGGACGCTGTACGAAGAACGGGTCATCGTCCTCAAGCAGCAGATGTTCATGCACATCAACGAGGCGCTGGAACGAGGGGAATCGGCGGATGACGCACGGGTCGATTTGTTGACCCGCGCCTACGGCCAGGACGCGGTACAACTGGAAGCCTTGATCGAGCAGAACCGGCGCAGTCTGCTCGATCTGGCAGGCGATGATTTGCAGTTGCGTGACTTGCGTGACCTCGACGCACCGCTGCGGCTGCAAGCCATCTATGATCGCGAGACCCGTTTGCGCGGTAATCTGGCCGCCGCCTCCGACGTGGTGCGGGCCGAGGCCTTGTACGAGGAGGGTGGTCGCTACGTCGATGTCGATAACCTGCCGCCCCTGGTCAAAACCATGGGCGGGGTCGACATCAGTGCGTTCGGCGGCAATGCGCGTCTTGGCGTTCTGCAACTGTTGCTCGATCACAATCCGCACTGGATGCCGGGACGCCAGGCATTGCGCGACCGATACACCAATTATCTGGGCCGGATTCCCGACGAACACCGCGCCGCGCTGGAGGCTTTTGCCCGGCAGCAACCGGCACTGCACGAGGTGTTCCAGGCGCCGGCCGAACTGCTTGTGCGCCCGCAGGACTTGCGCGCGGTTGCCGTGCAGGAAACGTTGAGCAATTCGTTCCTGATGGCTCATGCGCAATCGCCGATGCTCAACAGCGTGATCCAGCGTTTTCAGTTCAACTATCAGGCCATTGACCAGACGGCCCGCCTCGCCGCCAAGCGAGGCGTCGCATTGAGCGATTTTGACGGCATGACAGCGCTGGCACGGGAAGTGCTCGTGCAGGCATTTGGCCCTCTGGCCGAACTGTCGATGACCGAGGACGTGGCCGCCAACTTTCTGATGGTGGCCATCGCGGGCTACTTCAGTGACGGCATTCGCCCGCAGAGCGAGGGGACGATTTATCTGACCGGACCCGCCGCGATGCGCGATGGCATGGCCGATTACGCACGGCGCAACTTCGTCCCGCGCGAGGACGAAACCTTGCGTGTGGAAGCGGCTATCGAGCCGCTGTGGATGGTCAACGACAAGACCGAGGAAGAGCAGGACCACTCCTGGAAAGACAACGCCGTTGATGTCGAGCAGTGGGTGCTCGACGAGCAGCAGCGCTGGCAGGAAGGACAGTACAGCGCGCGCTACAGCGGCGATGTAAAAGCATTGCTGACCCAGCAGAGCATAACGTTCGAGGAGGGCTGGCCGGTTATCGAGGGTCGGCCAGTGCTGTTGACGGAGGTGCTGCAACGGATGATCGACAGACTTGGTGAACCGTTTGTGGCCGCGATGCGCGGCGGACATAACGGCCCCTTATGGTTTCCCGACGGGCCGGGGCTCAGCTTCGCTGATCGCCAGGCCATCAAGGCCCAGCCCGTCACTTTGCAGGCTCCGGCGTCGCTCAGCGATGCGCGGATTCAGGGGCTGGCGCTGGATGAGTTGCTAAGCGGCATTGCCGAGGGTTCGCTGCCGTTCTTCCAGATCAGTCCGTTGCAACGGATGGTGCTGGGACAGATGCTCGGCGCACGCTCACTGGATAATTCAAGTCTCACGCAACATGCCACCGAGCTGGATAATCTGGCCAACAGCGTTGCCGAGTTAGGGGCGTCGGTGCGTTATGCGGCCATTGAACGCCATCTGTATCAGCAGCGAGCCCCGCAATTCATGGCCGGTCTCGCCAGTCATGTCGAGCAGCCAATGATGTCGTCAGACAGTGCGTTGACGCTGAAACGAGCCGCGCTGTCGCAGGCGCACACGCTGTTCCAATGGGGGCGTCATGTTGCCCATATTCAGACCGTCGCCACCCGCGAGCATCGCGAGCAGGTGATCCTGCGGCTGGGTCAGGTGCTGGGGCAAATCGAGGCCAGTGACGTCAAACTCGTGCCGCAGGATCTGTTGCTCCAAGGGCCGGGTGATCCCGGCGGCCGCTGTTACCCGCTGGCGTTGATCATGAGTGCTGCTCTGGAGCACGGCGTGGCGGCCTCGCGACGATTGCGCGAGCGGTTCTTCCTGGCCACTGCCGAGCCGCAGCAGCACGATTCAATGGTGTTTCTGCAGGCGCTCGAAGAGTTGCGCGGCGTGCAATTGCACGACATCGGCAAGCCGTTGGGGCGGGTCGATCTGCAACAGCTCGGCACCGCGCTGGAAGCGTTCGCCAGCCCGCGCACGTTGATGCTCAACTCGGACAACCACGCCATGCTGGTGGCGAAAACCTTCAAGGGTGGGCACGCCACCTATCACTTTTATGATCCCAATTTCGGCGTGTTCGAGTTCAGCCAGCCGGATCAGTTGCAGCTGGCACTGACTGACCTTTTCCACAAACAGGGCATGGCGAAATACTATGCGGCCTATGGCGACAACGCGCGTCCGACGTTTGATCTGATCGAGCTGCAGGGGCAAAAGATATCGGCCCTGAATCTGTCCGGCGGATTTAGCGTCGGGCAATTGCTGGAGTCCGACAATGTGCTGCCGGAGCAGGCACATCGGCCCATCCGCCAGCGCTTGAACAGTGCCCGCGGCCATTCGCTGGTCAGCAATCCGCACCTGGGGCGCAGCCTGCGCGAACTGGACAGTCACTGGTGGGGACAGCAGATTGCCCAGGCGACCGACGCTTTACAGGGCTTGCACGCTTCAGCAAAACCGTTGGTGCCGTTGTTCGAAACCCTGGAGATGACGCCCGCCGGCGAGTACCGGATCAACCTGATCGATCCCGCGCAATCCGAGCATGTGGTGCAGGTGGTCAGCAGCGATCATCGCCTGCTGCGCATCAGAAATTATCTGTCGGAGCAGTTTTCGGCACTGGGCACCCGAGCCACGCCGCAGATGGTTGAGGCCGGTGCCGTTCACACCCTCAATACCGGCTTCACGATCCAGGCACTGATGAACGTCTTGCGTGGACGAGAGGGGGATGGCCGCACCTTGACCACCGCCGTCAGGTTGCATGCTTACGTCAATTACGCGCAATTGCTGCACGGCAATGTCACCGACGTCGCCGGTCTGATCAGTCTGATCAAGACCGCACTCAATGAAGAGAAAGTCATTGCCCGTACCTGTGCGCCAGTGGTGGGCGAGGCGCTGGGACATGTCGCCAATGAAGGCGTTGGCGCGGTCCTGGGCCTGGCCAATGTCGGTTTCGACATCTATCAATTGGCGACGGCAGACAACGAGATCGAGCGCGCGCAGTTCGGCACTCAGTTGGCCTTCGACGCCACCAGTCTGGCGTTGACCGCCGGTGGGCTGGGAGCCGCCACGGCGGGCGCGGCGACTGCGGCAGCCGTGCTCGGCGGCGCCGGGGTGGTTCTGGGCGGATTGGCTGTGGGTGTGGCGGCATTGGCTCAGGGGTTCGCCAGGATCGCCGGGCAGGCGCAGGAGGTCGGGCTGTTTTTCGACGATCTGGAGCGGGCCTGTCGGGGTGTCGGTTATCGTTATGACGACGGGCTTGGGGCGTGGGTCGCTCACCCCTCGCTGGTGGTTCAGAGCCTGGACTTCAATCGCGCGATGATGGTACTCGACAGTCCGAAGGTGTATCGGCTGCGCGACCATTTCGGGGTGCCGGGTATCAATCCGGATGATCAGCAAGCACTCGATCTGCGGCGTGAACTGGGGCTGCCAGGCTACATCCGCTTCGATCCGCCGAGCACGCAATTGGTCGTCCTGCCATGCACGCCGACCACCTACTACGGTTACGAATACAAGGCGCTGCCGTTCTCGACGCTGCGTCACGACACCGGCTTCGACACAGCCCGCAAGCTGGAGAAAAAGGATGCGGCTGGCCAGTGGCAGTTCCTGTTTTCGTTCTACTCTTTTCCCACGCACTACATCATCAACCGTCTGATACCGTCGTATCGCTCAACCGTGATCGAGGTGCGGCTGGATGCCCGCGAACGTGCGCTGGCAGTCCCCATGACGCCGCCGGTCTGGCACGACAAGTTGTCGTATCGCATCGAAGGAAGGGGCGGCGCCTGTTCACTGATTCTCAATCGTGGGGTCGATGTCCAGTTGCAGTCTCCCAGCCTGCAGCTGTGTCGCTGGAAGCTGGTCGCCACCTGGGCCACCGAGAGCGATGTGCACATCGAAGCCGGCGGGGTGCTTTCGGTGGGGGGCGTGAAGGTGACCTTCACCGGCAGAGGACGGCATGACGTCACGCTGCAGCTGACCGGACGACAAACGTTCAAGGTCAACCGCGGTGACGGACGACTGGATGTTCTCGAGCAGGACGCGCCAGCCGAGGAGCATGAGCAATCGCTGCTCACGCACTTCCAGACGCTGGCCCGGGAGCATCGGCTGGTGATGCCTTACACGCCGGTTCATCACTTTCCGATTCCTTTCGAGCCCGAGGAACAACCGCGTTACACCACGGCCTGGTACGACGCTGCCAGGGATCGTTTTCTGTACATTCGCAGTGAAGAGGTACTGGCGGCCGATGAAATGCTGCTGGGCGCCGTGGTCGACGATTCTGCGTTTTTCTATGAGACGCACAACTACGATATCTGGCAGGTCGATGCCGTCAGCGGTTTACTCAAATGCCGCTACCGCCTGCTGGTGATGAAGGGGCAGTGCAGCGTGCGGCGTATCGATGTCGATGCCCAAGGGGTGATTCACATCGAGCAACAATGTCAGGGGGCCGATCAGCAAGTCACGCAGTTCAATTACCTGATCCGTGAGGGCCAGCTGCAGCTGGTTGCGGTGACCCGAGAGATGGACCGTGACTTGGGCCAGCGAGTGTTCGCCAATCCGACACTGACACATTGGTCGGCGGTGCTGGGTCACTATTTCCCGTTATCGCCGGTGCCCGAACGCGCAGGCGTCACCACCGTCGACTGGCAACCGGCTGCCTACGTTTCGGTGTGCTGGAAGTTCAATCCGGACAAGCGCGATCTGGTCTGGATTCGCAGCCGTGACCTGTTGTGCATTCATCCGTTTGCCTCTGGGCGTAACCGCGGTTGGGCCGATTCGATCAAGCATCTAGATGATCTGGTGCTGTTGCCGGTCAACGACGAGCACACGCTGTTTTTCATCTACGACCGGCTGGCGCAAAAACTGTGCAGGGTGCAACACAGTGTATCCGCAGGCAGCGAGCGCTGGCCGGCGCAATGGGCGCATCAATGGCTTCAGCCTGACGGACTGAGTAACGTGGTGCCGGTACAGGACGGGTATCTGGCCCTGACCGATGACGGCTTGTTCTTCAATCTGACCGCCGAGGGTGAAGTGCAGCTGGGCGGCTTGAGCGAGCGCTGGCTCAAGGGGCGGGCCCAGTGGTGGCAAGCATTGGAAGCGCTGGCGGCGAAGTACCCGGTCGACAGTATCGCCATTCTGGGGCTGCGCAACGCCAGCGGTGATCGCAACCTGTGTGCCTGGTACGTGGATAACCGCGTGCTGTTGTGCGACCCGGGGCACGACCGGGAAATGCGCCTGCTCGGCGTGACCCCGGACAATCGGGCGGTCTGGCTGTTCGACGTCGGCAGCGGTGAGATCTTGAGTCAGCTGTTCTTTGACAGTCGACAGCTCGCAGCAGCATTCGGCGATGGCGCACAGTTACTGGCGGGCGAGCTGTTGCCGGCACCGCAGGCCGAGTGGGACGACTGGCGGTTCAGCACCGTGAGCAATGATGGCTCCGGTCTGCGCGGGACGTCAGCCAATGGCGTGTCTCTCGAGCTGCGATATCAGGAACCTGAACGAATCATTGGCGTCGATCATCAGTGGGCAAGCGAACACGCAAAGCATTTGCCAGAGGCTCTGCAGGCATTGCTGGAGACTGCCGAGCATGCTCCCTACATCGCCGTGGAGTCCGACGCGGGCAAACTGCAATGGTTCGACGTGGCGAATGCACAATTGATCCGGATCGCGGGCCAGAACCTGCCGCACGATTGCGAATTGCTCGGTACGCGCCATCGGCATGTGCTGTTGCACGAGCGCGCGGCACACTGCGTGTTCGTCTACCCCGATCACCAGAGCATTGGCCCTTTCGAATATATGCGGCGCGAGGCCGAGGTGTTGGTGGTCGAGGGCCAGAAGCAGGTCGACGACCTCTTGCCACTGATCGCTGATGACGTGAGTTGTCTGGTGTTGCGCGTGGGGCAGGGCGGTGTGACGTATCACTTGTCCAAGGCCAGCTGGTTGCGGCTGGAATCGGTCATCGTCGATTGTCGACCGCCACTGGGCGAGGCTCCGGTGATTCCCGGGAAGCTGGTCTGGGCGCTGGACGCTCCGCAAAAACTGCAACTGTCGTTTGTCGACGAGCACTTGCTGATCGTCGACCCGGATCGCCAGCACAGCCTCATCCTGAGGGATGTGTGCTCGACGGATCCGGCGATGCGCGGCGACGTCTTCCTCGGCTTCGAGGGCAAGCGCTCCTATGCGGTGTCGAGTCTGGTGCAGAGGTTGCGTGAAGTCACTGAGGTCGATGATGCCGACGGCAGTGCAACGCTTGCGCAGTTGCTGGGAGCCGTGCCGGCCTGACGTGGAGGGGAAACTGACCAGGCCTGCGCAGATTACTGCGCGGGCCTTTTTACTGATTCTGTCTCGTCCTGAATAAGGTTTGCACCGGCCTGACTTCAGCTCAGGAAACCAGATAGCCCTTCACCCCGGTAAAGATGATCTGCGCCGCCAGCGCGCAAACAAACAGGCCCATCAACCGACTGACGATCTGCAAGCCCTGGTCGCCGAGAATCCGCTCGATGTGATTGGACAGGTACAGCACCACGCCGACGGTGAAGCTGGCAAGGGTGATACTCATGATCGCGGTCAGTTTATCGTCCCAGTGCGGCTGGCTGACGCCCATCACCAGCAGGGCGCCGATGGTGCCCGGGCCGACGGTCAGCGGGATGGTCAGCGGAACAATCGTCACGTCCTGCTGCACGTTGTCACTCTGCACCACCGGCTTGCCCTGGGCCATGCCCAACGCCGAGATGAACAACACGCTGCCGGCACCGATGCGGAATGCGTCCGCCGTGATCCCGAACACATCGAAAATCACCCGCCCGAACAGGTACAGCAAGACGCTGGATACCAGCGTGGCAATCGCCACTTTCCAGGCCAGGCGCCGCTGCTCCTTGCGCGAGTAGCCACGGGTCAGGCTGATGAAGCAGGACAACACGAAGAATGGGCTGTAGAGCACCAGCATCTTCAGGTAAACGCTGAATAACACGTGGAGCATGGTGTTGGCTCGCGGCGGCAGATGGACAGAGCGGAGTCTATCAGCCGGTTTGATTTTTGGGGGAAGGCGAAAACAAATATCCCCGGATTAACTAAACAAGTTGTAGTTTTGAAATGTGTGTTTTTCGGGTCTTGTTATTAGCAAGTTACATGTTCTGGTTTGTGGTTTTTTATTGTTCTGTTTATTGTTCTTTCGCGGGTTCAAGAGGAGCTCGTTTTAATTAATAAGGATTTGATAATGAATATTCATGATGTTGAAGATTGCGCCGTTGCTGATTGTGTCCACCGCTTACAGAGTTATGAACTGGACGGCGCGGCTATTCGTCCTCGTGGTCTTTCGCTGCCGGCAATCGAAGAGCCGGGCAAGGGTTCCATCGTCGGTGAAGGCATTCTGTCCTTTACCGGAAACTTGAGTGAACAGAATCGCGAAGATGTGCAACACGCGTTCCTGTTTGCCACGCTGGTCGCCAACAAGAAGTATCCGTACGAATATCAGGGCAAGGAATGGTATTACCTGTTTCTGCAAGTGATGACCGATGCCGGCTGGTTGCCAACGAGCAAGTACTACAACGACATGAACATCGGCGGTAACACTGTCCGAATGGATCAACTGGTACTGGAGATCCTCGGCAGCGTCGTGGCCGGGCTTGCTGTGCCGGGCTCGGCTTCGGTGTTGATGCTGAAAGTCGCAGGCGACGCCATTACCGCCCTGAAAAAGCGTGAAACCGCGCTGACGCTGTACGAGCGCAACATGCTTGAACATGGTGTCGGCGGTATGGCGGCGGGCACGTGTACCGAAATCAATGGCGAAGTCACCATGGCCCTGGGGACTGTGCGTTTCATCCGCAAGAACACGGCCAAGCAAGTGTTGTTCATGGATTGGGATTCGCGTGAAGTGAAACTCTATCGGGGCGATTCGGTATTCCGCAAAGTGCCTTCGATCGTCGAACAGACCCGCGATACCATCCGCGTCAGACTGGGTTTGAACGCAAAAACCAAGATCGAAGATTACGAGATCTGACTGAGTGTTATTGATAGGGCGGCCGTTATCGGTCCGCCCTTTTTTCATTGAGGGTTGATAATGACTCGGTTGTATAAGTTGTTGGCAGTGGGGCATGCTGTTCTGGCGTTGCCGAAATCCGGGCACAGCACGGATTATGATGATCTCGTCCAATCAAGTCTGTTGGCGCAACTGGTCGCCAATAAAAAAATCGAAGACGCGAAAGTTGAAAGTTGGTACGACGCTTACATCGCTGTGCTGGATGACTTCTGGGTGCGAAGCGTGAAGTTGCGCGAGGATTTCTCTGTCGCTCAGGCAGGTACGGGTTCGGCGCTGGAGTGGGCCACGACAGTGCTGGCCAATAACGCTGGCAACGATCCGGCACTTGGCGGGCTGATGGCATATGCGGCGCGAATCACTGACGGTGTTTCGGCAGTGCAGACGTTGCCCGAGCCGCCTGGCGAAGCGCTCGAGCAAACGCCGAGGCCTGCGCTTCAGGTGGTGCGCCTGCTGACCATTGCGGCGCAGAGTCCGACGTCGATCAGCAGCCTTTATCTTGAGTTCAAGACGCGACAGACGCTGGCTGCCAATCCGTGGTCGCAGCGTTTCGCGAGCGCTGAAGTCGAAGGTCCGGTATGCGTGCGTTATGCGCGAGCGACGCTGTCGCAAACGCTCTACGCACTATCGCGTCAGGTCGTGGCGCGAAAGCTTGGAGATCGACTGGCGCAGAACGTGGCGCCATTGGCTGAGGCGATCGAGCTCGGTGTCTGAGGCGGATTGCCCTGGGCTGCAAGCGCTTTCGGGCGATGAACGGTAATCGTCAGAATGTCGAGGCCGTGCGGTTCTGCTGATCACGCTGGGCCACCCAGTGCTCGATCAGCTCACGCAGTTGCGACAGCTCCACCGGTTTGGCCATGTGCCCGTCCATCCCGGCCTGGCGCGCACGTTCCTTGTGCTCGGCGAGGATGTGCGCGGTCAGCGCGACGATCGGGGTGCGGGTGCGCTGATTGCTGACTTCCCACGCGCGCAATTGCTGGGTCGCCGAGAAACCGTCGAGGATCGGCATTTCGCAGTCCATCAGCACCAGGTCGTAACGCTGAGCCTTCATCGCCTGCAGGGCTTCTTCGCCGTTGCTGGCAGTGTCCGGTTGCAGGTTGAGTTTGCCGAGCATGCCGCGAATCACTTTGGTGGAAATCGTGTTGTCTTCGGCGACGAGAATGCGGAAATCGCTCGGCACCTTGGCGGCGGTCGCGGGGGTGACCACTTGCGGCTGGAACACCACCTGGCCCTTGTTGCGCTGGTTCAACTCGTCGGCCAGCGTGGTCTTGAGCGTGTAGCCGGCCACCGGTTTGGCGAGGATGCGTTTGATCCCGGAGTTGCGCGCGATGATCTTGCTCGGCGCGTTGCTGATGCCGGTGAGCATGATCAGCAGAATATCGTGGTTCAGGCTTGGGTCTTCCTTGATCTTGGCCGCCAGTTGCATGCCGGTCATGCCGGGCATGTTCTGGTCCAGCAGCACCACATCAAAGTAGTCACGCAGATGCGCCTTGGTGCGCAGCAGCGCCAAGGCTTCCTTGCCCGAGGGCACCGCGCTGACGTTCAGGCCCCAGGCGCTGCATTGCTGCACCAGCACCTTGCGGCAGGTGTCGTTGTCGTCCACCACCAGCACGCGCGCACCTTGCAGCGGGCCGTCGAGGTCGGAGGTCGGGTGTTCGAGACGGTCCGGATCCAGTGGCAGGGTCAGCCACAAGGTACTGCCCTGATTGGCGCCGCTCTTGATCCCGAACTCACCGTGCATCAGGCGGATCAGTTGCCGGGCGATCACCAGCCCAAGGTTGCCACCCAAACGATTGGCCGAGAGGAAGTGTTTGCTGTGCAGCTCGGCATGCAGCAGCGCCTCACGCTCTTCTGCCTCCATCGGCTGGCCACTGTCCTGCACGGCGATGCGCAGGCGCGGCTTGACGCTGCGCTCGTCAAGGGCGACGACGATCAGCACTTCGCCTTCGTCGGTTTTTTTCAGGGCGTTTTCCAGCAGGCTCAGCAGAGTCTGGCGCAAGCGGGTCGGGTCGCCGCTGATCACGCGCGGTACCTGTGGCTGGATGAAACTGATCAGCTCGACGTTTTGCTGTTCGGCTTTGGCCCGGTAGATGCTCAGGCAGTCGTCGATCAAAGCATTGAGGTCGAACTGCACATCGTCCAGTTCGATCTGCCCGGATTCGAGCTTGGAGATGTCGAGGATCTCGTTGATCAACGTCAGCAGTTCGTTGCCGGCACTGTGGATGGTTTGCACGTAATCACGTTGCTTGACCGACAGCGGTGTGCCCAGCAGCAGCTCGGTCATGCCCAGCACGCCGTTCATCGGGGTGCGGATTTCGTGGCTGATCTTGGCGAGAAATTCGGCCTTGGCGTTGATCTCGGCGTTGCTGGCGGCGAGGTCGCGGCTGATGCTGAAACGGCTTTCGGTGATGCTGCGCTGGCGTTCACCCAAGGCGATGCTCATCAGCAGGCCACTGATGCAGATGAAGCCCATCAGGGTCATGATCAGGCCCTGCGGCGCTACCAGGGTCAGCCCCAGCAGTGCCGGGAGGATGATCAGCGTGCCGATGTTGAACACTACCATCCCGGCCACGAACAGCCGCGCCGGACGGTAGCCCTTCTGCCAGTGATAGAAACCGACCAGCAACATGCTCAGGCCGGCCAGCGCCACCAGCGCGTAGGTGATGATGTTCAGCGGCAGGGTGTTGACGAATAACAGCAGCAGGCTGCAGATCACGATGAACAGAATGTCGCCCAGCAACAGCTTGTTCAGCGGGTGCGGTCCCAGCGGGGCGAAGAAGCGCAGGGCAAACATCAACCCGGCGGGGGCGGTCAGCAGCAGCGCCAGATAAGCGCCCGGCGTCTGGATCGCGTGCCAGTTCGGCAGCCACGGGCCGGCGAGGTTGAGCAGCAGCAACAGACTCAGGCCCAGCAGGCCTTCGCAGATCGCCAGCCACAGGCTGCTGCGCGAGCGCGAGTAGGCATAGCGCACGAGGTTGTGCAGCAGCAACATGCCGAGGCAACCGAACAGCAGGCCGAAAATCAGCGTCTGGTTCTGATTGGCGGCACTCATCACCGCCGATTGCAGAGTGATGTGCGGGCGCAGTTGATGGTCGGAGACCATGCGCAGATAGATGTCGAGTGGCTTGTCGCTTTGCGGCAGCGGTAGCAGGAAGTCGCTGCTGGGCAGTGGTCGCTCGGCCTGCGGCTGGTGGGTGCCGGAGAGGCGTTGCTCGATCAGCTTGTCGCCGTCCAGCACGTACAGACTGAGACTGGACAGGTCGGGCGCAAAGATACGCAGCACTTGCTCGTGCTTGCCCGGCGCCAGTTTGAAACGCAGCCAGAGCGCGCCATCGGGCTCGGCCGCCGTGAGGCGATCAAGTTCGATAGGGCTGAATTGATTGGTGTAGCGAGCCGAGCGGATGTCGCTCAGTTGCAGATTGCCCTGATCGTCAAGCAACACCGACCAGCCACTGCCTTGCGCGGCCAGCGCCGGAAGCATGCAGAGCAAGGTCAGCAGCGTGACGGTGAAGCTTATGGCAATCCTGAGCCAGCGCACGGCGAAATCCCTTCGTAGGTTGATGCCAGAATATAACGATGCGCAGCGGCGGAACAGCCCGGCGAGGGACTGCATCCCGCGCCGGACCTGAAGGACAGCTTATTCCTGGGTTTCGCCACGTTCACGGGCAATGGCGCGGTAGCCAATGTCCTTGCGGTAGAAGCAACCTTCCCAGTCGATGGCGGCGGCCAGCTTGTAGGCTTGCTGCTGCGCTTCGCTGACGCTGGCGCCCATGGCGGTGGCGCAGAGTACGCGACCACCGGCCGTCACCACGTTGCCATCCTTGAGCGCCGTACCGGCGTGGAAGACTTTGCCTTCCAGGCTTGCGGCTGCGTCCAGACCGTTGATCGCTGCACCCTTGGCGTAGTCGCCCGGGTAGCCGCCGGCGGCCAGCACGATGCCGACGCTCGGACGTGGATCCCACTGCGCTTCAACCTTGTCCAGCGCCTGCGCCAGCGCGGCTTCGACCAGCAGCACCAGGCTCGACTGCAGGCGCAGCATCACCGGTTGGGTCTCCGGGTCACCGAAGCGGCAGTTGAACTCGATGACTTTCGGGTTGCCGGCCTTGTCGATCATCAGACCGGCGTACAGGAAGCCGGTGTAGACGTTGCCTTCTTCGGCCATGCCGCGCACGGTCGGCCAGATCACCTGGTCCATCACGCGCTGGTGCACATCGGCGGTGACCACCGGGGCCGGGGAGTAGGCACCCATGCCGCCGGTGTTCGGGCCGCTGTCGCCGTCGCCAACACGTTTGTGGTCCTGGCTGGTGGCCATCGGCAGGACATTCTTGCCATCGACCATGACGATGAACGAGGCTTCTTCGCCGTCGAGGAATTCTTCGATCACCACGCGCGAACCGGCGTCGCCGAACGCATTGCCGGCGAGCATGTCGCGCACGGCGTCTTCGGCTTCGGCCAGGGTCATGGCCACGATCACGCCTTTACCGGCGGCCAGGCCATCGGCCTTGATCACGATCGGTGCGCCTTTTTCCCGCAGATAAGCCAGGGCCGGTTCGATCTCGGTGAAATTCTGGTAGTCGGCGGTCGGAATCTTGTGCCGGGCGAGGAAATCCTTGGTGAAGGCTTTCGAGCCTTCCAGCTGTGCAGCGCCGGCGGTCGGGCCGAAGCAGTCCAGGCCACGGGAGCGGAACAGATCGACCACGCCAGCGACCAGCGGTACTTCCGGGCCGACGATGGTCAGGGAAACGTTTTTCTCGGCGAAGTCGGCCAGTTGTTCAAGGGCCAGCACGTCGATGGCGACGTTTTCGCACTTGGCTTCAATTGCGGTGCCGGCATTGCCCGGCGCGACGAAAACCTTCTGCACACGCGGATCCTGAGCCACTTTCCAGGCCAGGGCGTGTTCACGGCCACCGCTGCCAATGATCAAAACATTCATTTCAAAAACCTCAAAATTCTGTCAGGCGCTGCTGGAGCGCTTTATGTGGGAGCGAGCCTGCTCGCGAAAGCGGTGTGTCAGTCAACGTCAACGTCGCTGGCAGATTGCATTCGCGAGCAGGCTCGCTCCCACATTTGAATCGGTGTATCAGTGACGGAAGTGGCGCATGCCGGTGAAGACCATGGCGATGCCTGCTTCGTCAGCAGCAGCAATCACTTCAGCGTCACGCATCGAGCCGCCAGGCTGGATCACTGCCGTGATGCCCACCTTGGCCGCATTGTCCAGACCGTCGCGGAACGGGAAGAACGCGTCCGAGGCCATCACCGAACCGGCCACTTGCAGACCGGCGTGCTCAGCCTTGATCGCGGCGATACGCGCGGAGTTTACGCGGCTCATCTGGCCAGCGCCGACACCGATGGTCTGACGGTTCTTGGCGTAGACGATGGCGTTGGACTTGACGTACTTGGCGACTTTCCAGGCGAAGATCAGGTCGTGGATTTCCTGTTCGGTCGGTGCACGCTTGGTCACCACTTTCAGGTCGTCGGCGCCGATCATGCCGATGTCGCGGCTCTGCACCAGCAGGCCACCGTTGACGCGCTTGTAGTCCCAGGCCGGAGCGCGGTCCGCCGACCACTCGCCGCAGGCCAGCAGACGCACGTTGGCTTTGGCGGCGACGATGGCGCGGGCTTCTGCGCTGACGCTTGGGGCAATGATCACTTCCACGAACTGACGCTCGACGATCGCCTTGGCGGTCTCGGCATCCAGCTCACGGTTGAAGGCGATGATGCCGCCGAAGGCCGACTCGGTGTCGGTGGCGTAGGCCAGTTCGTAGGCCTGACGGATACCGCCCTCGGCGTCCGGGCTCACGGCCACGCCGCACGGGTTGGCGTGCTTGACGATCACGCAGGCCGGCTTGACGAAGCTCTTCACGCATTCCAGCGCGGCGTCGGTGTCGGCCACGTTGTTGTACGACAGCTCTTTGCCTTGCAGTTGGGTCGCGGTGGCGATACCGACTTCGGCAGGCTTGGCTTCCACGTAGAACGCCGCGCTCTGGTGCGGGTTCTCGCCGTAGCGCATTTCCTGAGCCTTGATGAACTGGCTGTTGAAGGTGCGCGGAAACTCGCTGCGGCCTTCGGTGCTCAGGGTTTCGGCAGCCTGATTCACGGTGCCCATGTAGTTGGCGATCATGCCGTCGTAGGCGGCGGTGTGTTCGAAGGCCTTGAGCATCAGGTCGAAACGCTGAGCGTAGGTCAGGCCGCCGGCCTTGAGGTTTTGCAGAACGTTGGCGTAATCGCTGGCATTCACCACGATCGCCACGTCTTTATGGTTTTTCGCCGCCGAACGGACCATGGTCGGGCCGCCGATGTCGATGTTCTCGATAGCGGTCGGCAAGTCGCAGCCTGGCTTGCTGATGGTGGCTTCGAACGGGTACAGGTTGACCGCAACCAGGTCGATCGGCTTGATGCCGTGCTCACTCATGATCGCGTCGTCGATACCGCGACGACCGAGGATCCCGCCGTGGATTTTCGGGTGCAGGGTTTTCACCCGGCCGTCCATCATTTCCGCGAAACCGGTGTAATCCGCGACTTCCACTGCAGCAACACCGTTGTCGCGCAGCAGCTTGAACGTCCCGCCGGTGGAGAGGATCTCGACGCCGAGGGCTTCAAGCTCCCTGGCGAATTCGAGGATCCCGGTCTTGTCGGAAACGCTGATCAAGGCGCGGCGGATCGGCAGGCGGGTAGTCTGGTCGGTCATCTCAATTTCCATCAAAAGCAAAGGAAGTCAGCAAAAAAGGCGACCGGTTTTACGCGGGCGCCTTTCTGGTTTGATTGAATGCTTACAGCAGATCGTACTGCTTGAGTTTCTTGCGCAGTGTGCCGCGGTTGAGTCCCAGCAGCTCACTGGCCTTGGTCTGGTTGCCCTTGACGTAGTTCATCACGCTTTCGAGCAGGGGAGCCTCGACTTCGGAGAGCACCAGGTTGTACACATCCGTGACGGACGCGCCCTCAAGGTGGGCGAAATAATTGTGCAGCGCCTTCTCGACACTCCCGCGAAGGGTCTGACCTTCTTCGCTTGGGGTATTGAGGTGCTGTTTCAAATTCACGTTGTCGCTCACGGGTGCTGTTCCACTCACTAAAGTCTCGGTCATCATCGTCATGCGGCCACCCCTTCTTCGTCCCCTGTCAGGCTCTTGTAACGCTCGGCGAAGAACTCCCGAACGTTGGCGCATTGTGTTTCCGTACCATCCAAACGATTGAAGTGGGCGCGAAACTCCCTGGCGCCCGGCAAGGTTGCGAGATACCAGCCCACATGCTTGCGGGCAATGCGCACGCCCATCACATCCCCATAGAAGGCGTGAAGGGCGGCCAGATGCTCCAGCAGGATGCGTTCCACTTCGCTCAGCTCCGGCGCCGGCAATTTCTCGCCGGTACGCAGGAAGTGTTCGATCTCGCGAAAAATCCATGGCCGCCCCTGGGCAGCCCGGCCTATCAGCAGGCCATCGGCACCGGTCGCGTCAAGCACGTAACGGGCCTTTTCCGGCGAATCGATATCGCCATTGGCAAACACCGGAATCGACACCGCCTGCTTGATCGCGGCAATCGTGTCGTACTCGGCTTCGCCGGTGTACAGATCGGCGCGCGTGCGGCCATGCACGGCCAGCGCGGTGATCCCGGCCTGCTCGGCGATCTTCGCCACGGTCAGGCCGTTCTTGTTGTCGCGATCCCATCCGGTGCGGATCTTCAGGGTCACCGGCACATCTACTGCAGCGACGACGGCCTGCAGGATCTCGGTAACCAGTGCTTCATCCTTCAACAACGCGGAGCCGGCGGCCTTGTTGCAGACCTTCTTTGCCGGGCAACCCATGTTGATATCAATAATCTGTGCGCCCAGTTCGACGTTGGCCCTGGCCGCATCCGCGAGCATCTGCGCGTCGCCACCGGCAATCTGTACCGAGCGTGGCTCGGGATCGCCTTCGTGGATCATGCGCATGCGCGACTTGCGGGTGTTCCACAGGCTCATGTCACTGGTGACCATTTCCGAGACTACAAGCCCTGCGCCCAAACGCTTGCACAGCTGACGAAAGGGCTGGTCGGTGACGCCCGCCATCGGGGCGAGAATCAAACCGTTCTGCAATGTATATGGGCCGATGCGTACCGCCGACATAGGACTTCCCTGAAGTGGGGCCGGATCATGAGAGTTCGAAAAAGGGTTGGCATGATACCCGCTCTCGATGACTGGATAAAGGCTGAATTGAACAAAATCTGAACAGTTATTCTGTTATTACCAGCGGTTTGGTGGCCGTGGGGGAAGTCAGAAAACTGCCGTCAAACCTGAAGCGATGAAGCGATTCACTCGGGGGAGTGGAAACTCAGGCTGTAATTCACCGCTTTGGGGCCTGGATCGAGGATATCCAGCGCGATGTGGATCGGCGTCTGTGGCGGCATTTCCGCCATGCCCTCAAGGTCGCCGTTGAGGTATTCGCCGGGTTTGAAGCGACGACTGGCAATCAGATGACCGTTGAGATCGGCGAAGCGCAACTCCAGCAGCGGGAACGGCTGGGAGAACGTCGCACGGTTATAAATGATCGCGTCGACCACCAGCGCTCCACTGAATTGCGGATGGCTGCGCACCACCAGATTGCTGCTTTTGATTTTGCCGATGTCGACCTTGGACGGCACCGTGCAGCCGATCTGCGGACAGAACTGCTGGAACCACGGGCGGTACTGATCCTGGCGCGCCAGCTCATCGAAGTGATAGGCGATGTACTGACCGGCGAGTCCAGCAGCGGCGAGCAGCACCAGCAAACTCCAGAGCAGGCGCCGGCCCCAGGGCGAGCGGCGTTTCTGCCAGTCCAGTTGCAGCGGGTCGTCGGTCAGGTCCTGCAGCACTTCGGCGCGTACGCCGGGTTCGGCACGTTCACGTTTTTTGCGCAGTGGTTCGACCGATGGCAACTCGTCATCGTCCGGTTCGACGCTGGCCGACAGGCGTTCGCGGCGGGCATTCGGATCGATCGGGTCATGCAGGCGCAGTTGCGGGATCGGCGGCTCGTCGTCCAGATCCACCGGCTCCAGCGACAACGAAGGCTCGGTGCGCGCGGTTTTCAGCGGTTCGGCTTCGACGATCTCGGGTTCGATTTCATCTTCGGGCTCGGGCAGGCGTTCATCGTCGCGTGCGCTGAACAGGCTGTCGCGCCACACCGTTTCATCGGCTTCAGGGCTGTCGCGGCGGGCGCTCAGGGACTCTTCGCGCTGACGACCGAATTCGGTGGTCGGCTGGATTTCCCGTTGTTCGAGGCGGGCCAGTTCTTCGTCCAGATCGAGGCTGTCCAGGTCCAGCTCGCTGGCGCTCCATTGCTTTTGGCTGATGGCGCGCGGCGCGGGCGGTTCGTCATTGACGGGCGCTTCGACCACTGGCGGCGGTTCGCTGACCACAGGCTGAGACGGTGCTGGCTGGACAATGGTCGGCGCCACCGGCGTAACCGCTTCCTTGCCGGCGTGTTGTTCCAGCAGCTGTTTGGCGGCATTGAACACTTGCAGGCAGGAGCCACAGCGAACCACCCCGCGGGCCACGCTCAACTGAGCATGGCTGACGCGGAAGCTGGTTTGGCAATGCGGGCACTGGGTGACGAAGCTGTCGGTCATGCGGCGATCCGGTTTATGCAGGCGGCCATTCTAGCGCCGACGGCCGGTGATGCGCACCCAGCCATCACGATTGGCGATCGGGTCCAGATCGAAGTCCTGCGCATAGGCTGCAGCGACCTCTTCGCCTTGTTCGGCGAGGATCCCGGACAACGCCAGACGCCCGCCGGACTTGACCAGGCCGGACAGCTGCGGCGCCAGCGAAACCAGCGGGCCGGCCAGAATGTTGGCCACCAGCACGTCGGCTTTGACCTGCGGCAGATCTTCCGGCAGGTACAGCGGGAACAGCTCGTCGGCAATCTTGTTGCGCCCGGCGTTGTCGCGCGAGGCTTCCAGCGCCTGCACGTCGATGTCGGTGCCGACCGCTTCTTTGGCGCCGAGCAGCAGGGCGGCGATCGCCAGAATCCCCGAGCCGCAGCCGAAGTCCAGCACGTTGCAGTCTTTCAGGTCCTGACCGTCGAGCCATTCCAGGCACAGCGCGGTAGTCGGATGGGTGCCGGTGCCGAATGCCAGGCCCGGATCCAGCAGCAAATTGACCGCGTCAGGCTCGGGCGCGGCGTGCCAGCTCGGCACGATCCACAGGCGCTGGCCGAAACGCATTGGCTGGAAACCGTCCATCCAGCTGCGTTCCCAATCCTGGTCTTCGATGACTTCGCTGTGATGCTCGGGCAGCGGGCTGCCGGTCAGCAGTTCCAGATGCGCCAGCACCGGCGCAGGCTCGGTGCCGCCCTCGAACAGAGCCAGCAGATGTGTGTGCGCCCACAGCGGGGTGGTGTTGAGTTCCGGCTCGAAGATCGGCTGATCTTCGGCGTCCATGAAGGTCACCGAAACGGCGCCCACTTCAAGGAAAGCGTCTTCGTAGGTTTCGGCTTGTTCCGGGCTGATGGCGAGACGTACTTGCAGCCAAGGCATGGCGGGCACCTTTGAAAAAATATGATTGCAGCCTAGCGGCCAGCGAGAAGCGCGCAAGTTTACGCGAGCGCGCCAAAGAAGACGAACTTGGTTGAAAAGCAAAGATCGCAGCCTTCGGCAGCTCCTACATTTCGAATGCATTCTCCTGTAGGAGCTGCCGAAGGCTGCGATCTTTTGACTTTGCTCCAGAAACAACAAAGCCGCCCGAAGGCGGCCTTGTCTGGTGCGGGCTGAAGCTTAGTGCTTGTCGCCAGCCAGCTTGTGCTCGAGGTAGTGAATGTTCACGCCCCCTTTGCAGAAGCCTTCGTCGCGGGTCAGATCACGGTGCAGCGGGATGTTGGTCTTGATCCCGTCCACCACGATCTCGTCCAGGGCATTGCGCATGCGCGCCATGGCTTCGTCGCGGGTGGCGCCGTAAGTGATCAGCTTGCCGATCAGCGAGTCGTAGTTCGGCGGAACCGCATAACCGCTGTACAGGTGCGAATCGACGCGAACGCCGTTGCCGCCCGGGGCGTGGAAATGCTTGACCGTGCCCGGGCTCGGCATGAAGGTTTTCGGGTCTTCAGCGTTGATCCGGCACTCCAGCGAGTGACCGCGGATCACCACGTCATCCTGAGTGAACGACAGCTTGTTCCCAGCGGCGATGCTGAGCATCTCCTTGACGATGTCGATACCGGTGACCATTTCCGAAACCGGGTGCTCCACCTGAACACGGGTGTTCATTTCGATGAAGTAGAAACGACCGTTCTCGTACAGGAACTCGAACGTGCCGGCGCCACGGTAGCCGATGTCGATGCACGCCTTGACGCAGCGCGCCAGCACTTCCTGGCGCGCCTGCTCGTCGATGCCCGGTGCCGGCGCTTCTTCGAGAACCTTCTGGTGACGGCGTTGCAGCGAGCAATCGCGGTCGCCCAGATGGATGGCGTGACCCTGGCCGTCGGACAGCACTTGCACTTCGACGTGACGCGGGTTGGTCAGGAATTTTTCCAGATAGACCATCGGGTTGCCGAACGCCGCGCCAGCTTCGGAGCGGGTCAGTTTCGCCGAGGCGATCAGGTCTTCTTCCTTGTGCACCACACGCATGCCGCGACCACCACCGCCGCCAGCGGCTTTGATGATCACCGGATAGCCGACTTCGCGACCGATGCGCAGCGCCGTTTCTTCGTCTTCCGGCAGCGGGCCGTCGGAACCTGGAACGGTCGGCACGCCGGCTTCGATCATCGCGTGCTTGGCCGATACCTTGTCGCCCATCAGGCGAATGGTCTCGGCTTTCGGGCCGATGAAGGCGAAGCCGGAGTTCTCGACCTGTTCGGCGAAATCGGCGTTTTCCGCGAGGAAACCGTAGCCTGGGTGAATGGCGGTGGCGCCAGTCACTTCAGCGGCAGCGATGATGGCCGGGATGTGCAGGTAGGACTGAGCGGCAGACGCCGGGCCGATGCAGACGGATTCGTCTGCCAGACCCAGGTGCATCAGCTCTTTGTCGGCCTTGGAGTAAACGGCGACGGTCTTGATGCCCATCTCTTTGCAGGCACGCAGAATCCGCAGGGCGATCTCACCGCGGTTAGCGATCAGAACTTTTTCCAACTTCGCAGTCATCAAAGGCTCTCCGCAGTTCAAACGATGGTGAACAGCGGTTGGTCGTACTCAACCGGCTGGCCGTCTTCGACGAGGATGGATTCAATCACACCGCTGGTTTCAGCTTCGATGTGGTTCATCATCTTCATGGCTTCGACGATGCACAGGGTGTCGCCTTTCTTCACGGTCTGGCCGACTTCAACGAAGGCTGGCGAGGTTGGCGAAGATTTGCGGTAGAAGGTGCCTACCATTGGCGAGCGGGCCACGGTGCCGTTCAGTGCAGGAGCAGCAGCGGCAGCCGGAGCGGCAGCAGCCACTGGAGCAGCAGCGGCGGCAGGTGCAGCGGCCGGAGCCTGCATCGGCGCCGGAGCGTAGTACTGCTGAGCCGGAGTCTTGCTGTGACGGCTGATGCGTACGGACTCTTCGCCTTCCTTGATCTCGAGCTCGTCGATGCCGGACTCTTCCAGCAATTCGATCAGTTTCTTAACTTTACGGATATCCATGAATCATCAACTCCCAAGGGTCGGTCAGGGGCGTTTAACGCTTGTGGTTCAAGTCGTTGCCTGTGTTTCAAGCTGCTCTAGTGCGGCCTCCAGGGCCAGTCGGTAACCGCTGGCGCCAAGGCCGCAGATCACTCCCACCGCGACATCGGAGAAGTAAGAGTGATGGCGGAAAGGTTCGCGCTTGTGCACGTTGGACAAATGCACTTCGATGAATGGGATGCTCACTCCCAGCAGCGCGTCACGTAATGCGACACTTGTGTGCGTAAAAGCTGCTGGATTGATCAGTATGAAATCCACACCTTCGCCGCGAGCGGCGTGGATGCGATCGATCAATTCGTACTCGGCGTTGCTTTGCAGATACAGCAGATGATGGCCGGCTTCACGGGCGCGGCGCTCCAGATCCTGATTGATCTGCGCCAGGGTCGTTGAACCGTAAGTGCCGGGTTCGCGGGTGCCGAGCAGGTTCAGGTTGGGGCCGTGCAGCACCAGTAGCGTTGCCATCTGCGTGTTCCTTGTTATGAATGAGCAGTCGTCAGAACCCGGCGACTATGCCGCAAAGGCTTTGTGACTGTCCAGTTCTCTGCAATAGCCAGCACGATGACCGATGTTTACGCGAAATTTGTGACTGAGTGATTTGATCCGGTCACTTCGGTCAAGCCGTGCAGGAGCTGCCGCAGGCTGCGATCTTTTGATCTTGGTCTTTAAAAGCAAGATCAAAAGATCGCAGCCTCGTTTCACTCGACAGCTCCTACAGTGAGCGTGATCAGACGCGGAAGGCTTGTACGGCGGTATGCAGTTGCCCGCCCAATAGCAGCAGGTTCTCGCCTTGTTCTCGACCTTCGCCGATGCGCAGCAGGTTATCGCCGCCCAATTGATGAATCCGCTCGCTGTGATCACGGATTTCGCTGACCGCGCCGCTCTGCTGAGCGGTGATCTCGGCGATGCGGATCGCCGTGTCGGAAATGGTCTGGATCGCGCCGACGATTTTATCCAGCGCGCCGTCCGCTGCTTGTGCCTGGTTGGCCGTGGCTTCGGCGTGTTCGACCTGCGCGCGCATGCCTTCGACCGATTGTCGGGCGGCGGCTTGCAGGCCGGCGATCAGCGTCTGGATTTCCGCCGTCGCACCGGCCGTGCGTTGTGCCAGTGAGCGCACTTCCTCGGCCACCACAGCAAAGCCGCGGCCCATTTCCCCGGCCCGCGCCGCTTCGATGGCCGCGTTCAGGGCCAGCAGGTTGGTCTGGTCGGCGATCGAACGGATCACCGTCAGCACGCCACCGATGGTCGCCGATTCTTCGGCCAGGTGCTCGATCATCTGTGCATTGCCCTGCACCTCGCCGACGAGCGCATGCAGGCCGGTGAGGCTTTGGCCGATCACGGTTTGCCCGTGCTCCACGGCCAGTCCGGCATGGCGACTGGCATCGGCAGCCTGCCGTGCATCGCCGGCGACCTGCTGAATCGTCGCTTCCAGCTCACCCAGTGAATCGCGGATCAGCGCGGTGTCGCCGGCCTGATGCTCGGCACCGGAGTGCAGGTTGTTGCTCAGTTCGGCCAGGGTGCGGCTGCTGTCGGCGACCTGTTCGGCGTTACCGCGAATCGTCCCGACCAGATCCACCAGATACGCGCGCAGGCGGTTCAGCGACGCTTCGATGTCATGCAGTTCGCGGTTGGTCTTGCCCAGTTGTATGTCGCGACTGAAATCGCCTTCGGCCCAGGTCGACAGTGCCGGAGCAAGGTTGGTCAGGGTGCGGGCCAGACGTCGCTGCAAGGTGTCGATCAGCAGTGCGATCAGCAGAATCAGGCCGATCATCACGCCCTGCATCAGGCGTACTTCGCCCTGGATCTGTCCGTGCTGGGCGCGCACCACCGGCTCAAGTCCAGCGATCGCCTGTTGCACGGCGGCGATTTTCAGGTGGGTCGCGGTGCTCAGTTCGGTGCGTTTCTGGATCTGCTCGCGGGTGCGTGCCAGCTCCGCCGGGTAGCGGCCGAGCAGGCTGTTCAGTTCACGCTTGAGGCCGATGCCGGCGTCTTCGGCGGCGGATTTTTCGGTGCTTTCGATGCCCATCATCGCGGCGAAATCATCACTGCCGGATTCATTCCTGGCGACCACGCCGAGCAGGGGCAGGGCATCGATGGCCTGAGCCTGGGCGCGGATGTTGTCGACTTCGCGCTCGACGTCGGCCGCCAGTTCACTGCGGCCGCTGCTGACCAGTTTGTCGCGGGCCAGCGACAGCTTGCCCAAGTGCTGCGAAGCGACGAGCAGCGGCGTCAGGTACGTCGCGTTGCCATTGGCGTAGGTGCTGAGTTGATCGAGGCTGGCGCTCAGTTCGCGTTCGGCTTGCAGCAGCAGTGCCTGCGGATCACCGGCCAGTTTGCCGGCGGCGAGCAGGTCGGTTTTGCTGAATGCTTCCAGGCTCGACAGGCTCGGGCGCAGGGTCTCGGCCAGCGTCGGCGGCAGTTCACCGAGCTCCTTCTGCAAGCCATCGATGGCCTGGCTGGCACTGCTCAGGCGCAGGGCATCGCCGCTGGCGAGGTAGTCCTCGACATTGCGCGCCACGTCATTCTGAAATTGCTGCGACAGGCCGAGGTAGCGCTCCATCAACAGATACGGACGCTCCAGGGCTTTTTGCGACCACCACAGCGTCGCGCCGAGGGCCACGCAGACGGCGACCAGCAGCAGGGTGTTGAGATTGGTGAGCAACTTCAGGCGCATGACGGCTACCAACGGCAGAAATGGTAAGCGCCTGAATTTATTGCGGTTCTGTTACAGGGTTATGACCGAATCGGTGGATTCCGATGAAAAGGTGGCACTTTGCTTTGAGTCGCGCGCAGTCTGCACCCGATTGCGTCCGGCGCCCTTGGCGCGGTACAGCGCTTCGTCGGCCTGGCTGGCCATCATCAGGCTGTCGGAGTCTTCGTGCATTTCCACCACGCCGGCGCTGAAGGTGCACCACAAATCCTGCGGCTGCGCCGGATAGTGGATTTCGGCAAAGCGCTGGCGGATCTCGTCGAGCACTTTGTGCGCGGCTTCTATATCAGTGTCGGGCATGACGATGGCGAATTCTTCGCCGCCGTAACGGCCGATGAAGTCGGTCTTGCGCAAGCGTTGCTTGAGGAACAGCGCCAGGCTTTTGATCACTCGGTCGCCCATCGGGTGACCGTGGCTGTCGTTGACCCGTTTGAAGTGGTCGATGTCGAGCATTGCAAAGCTCAGCGGCTTGTTCTCGCGCCGGGCGCGGAACGAGCAGTCTTCGAGCAATTGCAGGATGTGCGTGTGGTTGTACAGGCCGGTGAGGCTGTCGCGGACCATGCGTGCCTTGAGATTGCGCGCACGGGCGGCGCGGTTGCGCACCGTCGTAATCAGATGTCGCGGCTTGATCGGCTTGGTCAGGAAGTCGTCGCCCCCCTCGCTCATCGCGTCGAGCTGCTTGTCCAGATCGTCCTCGGCGGACAAATAGATGATCGGCACGCTGACGTAACGGTCGTTGTGGCGAATCACCTTGGCCAGTTCGGTGCCGGTGCAGGCCGGCATGTACATGTCGAGGATGATCAGGTCCGGCTGGAAGTCCGCCAGTTCGGCCATCGCCTGGATCGGTTCGATCAGGGTGCGCGTGACGATTCCAGCGCTGTTGAGCAGGCGTTCGGTGTGCAAGGCCTGGGCGCGAGAGTCGTCGATGATCAGCACTTTATAAGGTTCGTACTGGGCGACGCAGGTCAGGACTTCGATCTTTTCCAGCAGGCTCGACGCTTCGAGGGTGCCGGTGAGAAATTCCTGGCCGCCGGCGCGGACGGCAGCGAGGCGGGTCGGGGTGTCGGTTTCATGCAGGCTGAAGAACAGCAGCGGCAGTGGTTCTTCCAGACCTGTCTGGGCTTCGGCGGCCAGTTGCAAGCCGACACCAGCGCCGCTGAAGTCCACGTCCATGACGATTGCCGCCGGCAAGCGCTCGACCATCGAGGAGCGAAATGCGGCGACACTGTCCAGCGCCTGTGCGGTCAGTCCGAAGAATTCCAGCTGCTTGGCCAGGCGTTCGGCGCGGTCGTGATCCTGCAGCATCACGTAGATCGGTTTGCGCAGCGGCGGCAGGAAGGTCTGGTCGAGTTGATCGCCATGGCGCAGGCCAGTGCGCGACAGGCGTTGCATCAAGCGATTGAGGTCAGTAATCAGGCCACTGCTCAGGCGGCCGCGATTGGCATCCACCGCTTCCAGCGACTGGCCGATATGCCGCGCGAGTTGCGTGTGCTCGGGCTGCTCGAAGCGCTCGGCAAAACGCAGCAGGCGCAAGTTCGCTTCGCTCAGTTCGGCGAGGTCGGCAGTGGACCACTCACTGCGTTGCAGGCGCTGCCATATCTCAAGAATCTGACGTGCCTGATGAATTACCCGCTGGGCAAAGTGGTGCTTGAGGCGCTCACGGCTGGGGTCTTCTGGCTCGGTCATATCCTGACTACTAGTTAGGGCGCATGCTGAGATCGACTGGTGGCTCTATGCTAGCACCTCTTTTCCCTTATATGAGTGTCGTGCGTCAATAATCTGCGGTGCTGCACAATTCAGTTTCTGACCAGTTGGTGCTGGATTCGACCCGTTCGTCGATGAAGTCCCCTGAAACCGGGCGCGTCGGGCTGCTTGGTCAGCGAAAAAATCTTTGGGAACACCGCTATGGTGCAGATTTGGATTGATCCTTGACGACGGCGTGCCGACTTTTAGCGTGGACGATGCATCAGGGAAACCCTTAGAAAGTTCGCAGCTTGAGGTCGCGCTCTCCGTGGATTTTCTGCTTCTCTTCGATGGCGGGTGCCCGGCCTTGGCACGTTGTTGTATGGTTGTGGTCGAACCGTTGAACCCAAGTGATTGAAAGGATATCGCCATGCTGGACTGGAAGAACCGCGCGGGCAGCGCGCCTGAACGTGCCGCTGAACCGAAGTCGGCCACCCGCAGCTACGTGGGCGGGCTGCTGTTCAGCCGCGCGCTGGCCACGCTGATCGGCATTTATCTGCTGGTCACCATTGGCCTGGGCTGGTACTGGAGCCAGGAGCCCGCGCTGTTCCCGGTGGCACAAAATGCCCAGGCTGCTGCCGAGAAAGAAGGCAAGCAAATGGTGGTCGGCTACACCACGGTCGAAACCCTCAAGACCGTTGCCGGCACTCTGCTGAACAAGCCGGGTGGCTACATTTCCAACGACCGCTTCCCGCCAGGCCTGTGGATGGACAACACGCCGAGCTGGGAATACGGCGTGCTGGTGCAGGTGCGTGACCTGACCCGGGCCCTGCGCAAAGACTTCGCCCGTTCGCAGTCGCAGTCGGCCGAGGACGCCGATCTGGCCAAGGCCGAACCGCGTTTCAACTTCGACAACAAGAGCTGGATCCTGCCGTCGAGCGAATCGGAATATCAGGAAGGCATCAACTCCCTGAGCCGTTATCAGGCGCGTCTGTCTGATCCAACGCAGAAAAACGCCTTGTTCTACGCCCGCGCCGACAACCTGAACAACTGGCTGGGCGATGTCGGCACTCGCCTGGGTTCGCTGTCGCAACGTCTGTCGGCCAGTGTTGGCCGGGTGAAGCTCAACACCGCACTGAAAACCGAAGTGCCAGCGGTGGGCGAAGTGCCGCAGGTTGACGAAGAAGTGGTCGAGACTCCGTGGATGCAGATCGACAACGTGTTCTATGAAGCACGCGGTCAGGCCTGGGCGCTGTCGCACCTGCTGCGCGCCATCGAAGTCGATTTCGCCGATGTCCTGGCGAAGAAGAACGCCACGGTCAGCGTGCGCCAGATCATTCGTGAGCTGGAAGCCTCGCAGGAGCCGGTCTGGAGCCCGATGATTCTCAACGGCAGCGGCTTCGGCGTGCTGGCCAACCACTCGCTGGTCATGGCCAACTACATCTCCCGGGCCAACGCCGCCGTGATCGATCTGCGTCAACTGCTCAATCAGGGCTGAGTCATGGACGAGAGCGCCAAAGAGGCGGCCCATCGCGCCGCCTCCGATGCTGAACAGATCGCCTGGGTCGACGAGCAGGACAACCTGCTCGGCGCCCTGGTGCGGGCCGATCTGCGTGAGCGTGGGCTGATCGGTCGCGGCACTTACATCATGCTGTTCAACAGTGCCGGTGAGCTTTGCGTGCATCGGCGCACCTTGAGCAAGGCGATCTATCCCGGTTACTGGGACGTGGCGGCCGGCGGCATGGTCCAGGCCGATGAGACCTACGCCGAATCGGCGGCCCGCGAGCTGGAAGAGGAATTGGGGGTGAGCGGGGTGGAACTGACGGCCCACGATCATTTCTTCTTCGAGGACACCGGCAATCGCCTGTGGTGCTCGGCGTTTTCCGCGGTGTGGGACGGCCCGCTGAAGCTGCAGCCGGAAGAAGTGCTGGAAGCACGCTTCATTCCGGTCGAACAGGTGCTGCTGGAAATCGAGCAAAAGCCTTACTGTCCGGACTCTCTGGCCGCGTTGAAGCGCTATCTGAAGGCGCAGCAAAGCGACGTCGCAAAGAACACATAAATTGGCGCCGATTGGCTCTTAGCAATTGCGCTTTTTGCCGTTACACTGCGCGACCTTTTCAAGCTGCACCGACCTGCTTTTGTTCAAGCGTACGGTGCAGTAGCGCTGCCCCTGCCTGAGTGGGGCTTCGCGGTCGATGACCTTGCCCAAGGTCGCGATCAGTCTTTGTCCTCCCAAGAGGATTGCCGGTGGCCAAAAAAGCCGCATCCTTCGCCGCCCTGGGCGGCCTGGTATTTTCCACCGACGCAGGTCGTCATTGCCCGGAATGCAGCAAACCGGTGGACGCCTGTATCTGCAAACAAACCGTAATCCCGGCCGGGGACGGCATTGCCCGCGTGCGTCGCGAGAGCAAGGGCCGTGGCGGCAAGACGGTGACCACCATCACCGGCGTGCCACTGGCCGAAGACGCCCTCAAGGAGCTGGCGACAACGTTGAAGAAACGTTGCGGCACCGGTGGGGCGTTGAAGGACGGGGTCATCGAAATCCAGGGCGATCATGTCGAGCTACTCTTGGCAGAGCTGATCAAGCACGGTTTCAAAGCGAAGAAGTCCGGCGGCTAGCAGCCTCTGTGAAAACCACCCGCGGCTTGATCCGGCACTGAAGCAGTTCAGATCCGGCGTCGTCTCCATGGTTTTCACAGAGCCTGTTCATACCGGTTTCTAAACTACACGCGGTCAGCGCGGTCTACCGCCGCGCTGACGAACCGTCATTTTCATTCTTTAGACTGCGCCGGCCTGCGATCAGGCGACGCACTATGACTTCTTTATAGGGGACTTCGATGTCCGTACGACGCACACGCAAAGACGATGGCAGCCAATGGACAGTTGCGGACAGCCGCAGTGTTTACGGGATTCGCCATTGGGGGGCCGGGTATTTCGCGATCAATGACGCCGGTCGCGTCGAAGTTCGTCCGAACGGCCCGAGCAGTTCGCCTATCGACCTGTTCGAACAAGTCGACCAACTGCGCAAGAGCGGCTTGTCCCTGCCGTTGCTGGTACGTTTCCCCGACATCCTGCAAGACCGCGTCCGTCAGCTGACCGGTGCTTTCGACTCGAACATCGAGCGCCTGGAATACCAGAGCAAGTACACCGCGCTGTACCCGATCAAGGTCAACCAGCAGGAAGCGGTGATCGAGAACATCATTGCCACCCAGAACGTTTCCATCGGTCTGGAAGCCGGCTCCAAGCCTGAGCTGCTGGCGGTGCTGGCGCTGGCGCCGAAGGGCGGCACCATCGTCTGCAACGGTTACAAGGACCGCGAGTTCATCCGTCTGGCGCTGATGGGCCAGAAACTCGGCCACAACGTGTTCATCGTGATCGAGAAAGAATCCGAAGTCGGCCTGGTGATCGAAGAAGCGGCCTCGCTCAAGGTCAAGCCACAGGTCGGCCTGCGCGTGCGCCTGTCGTCGCTGGCGTCCTCGAAGTGGGCGGACACCGGTGGCGAGAAATCCAAGTTCGGTCTGTCGGCGGCGCAACTGCTGTCGGTGGTCGAGCGTTTCCGCGCCGCGGGCCTGGATCAGGGCATTCGCCTGCTGCACTTCCACATGGGTTCGCAGATCGCCAACCTGGCTGACTACCAGCACGGTTTCAAGGAAGCCATCCGTTACTACGGCGAGCTGCGCAACCTTGGCCTGCCGGTCGATCACATCGATGTCGGCGGCGGTCTGGGTGTCGACTACGACGGTACCCACTCGCGCAATGCCAGTTCGATCAACTACGACATGGACGATTACGCCGGTGTCGTGGTCGGCATGCTCAAGGAATTCTGCGACGCGCAGAGCCTGCCGCATCCGCACATCTTCTCCGAAAGCGGCCGCTCGCTGACCGCACACCACGCGATGCTGGTGGTGCAAGTGACCGACGTCGAGAAGCACAACGACGACGTGCCACAGATCGAAAACAAGGAAGCACTGCCGGAAACCGTGCAGTGGCTGGTTGACCTGCTCGGCCCGACCGACATCGAAATGGTCACCGAGACCTACTGGCGCGCGACGCACTACATGAGCGACGTGGCTTCGCAGTACGCCGACGGCAAACTGACCCTGGCTGAAAAAGCCCTGGCCGAGCAGTGCTACTTCGCGGTGTGCCGTCGCCTGCATAACTCGTTGAAAGCCCGTCAGCGTTCGCACCGTCAGGTGCTCGACGAACTCAACGACAAGCTGGCCGACAAGTACATCTGCAACTTCTCGGTGTTCCAGAGCCTGCCGGACACTTGGGCGATTGATCAGGTGCTGCCGATCATCCCGCTGCATCGTCTGGACGAAGAGCCGTTGCGTCGTGCCGTGCTGCAAGACCTGACGTGCGACTCCGACGGCAAAATCAACCAGTACGTCGACGAGCAGAGCATCGAGACCAGCCTGCCGGTACACGGTCTGAACGAAGGTGAAGACTATCTGCTGGGGGTGTTCCTGGTCGGCGCCTATCAGGAAATTCTCGGCGACATGCACAACCTGTTCGGTGACACCGACTCGGTGAACATCTATCAGAACGCCGATGGCAGCGTGTACCACGCCGGTATCGAGACCCACGACACCATCGAAGACATGCTGCGCTACGTGCACTTGTCGCCGGAAGAACTGATGACCCACTACCGTGACAAGTGCGCCAGTGCCCGCATCAGTGCCAGCGAACGCACGCAGTTCCTCGATGCCTTGCGTCTGGGTCTGACCCGCTCCTCCTACCTGTCTTCCTGAGACAGATGCTGTTGCACCGGGTTGTCTGAAATTTCCACGAAAGCGGTGGAAAATTCGGATGACCCGGTGGGACATCTCCCAAATTTCCCGCGAAATAACTGCCTGCCACAGCCGGTGAAGTGATCCCGTCTGCTTTTCGCGTAGGTCATTTCCTAAGTTGTACTTCAGCTCTCTACTCGGCCATGTCTCTCGGCGAGAATCCCCGGCCGCCCCTCCTGTAGAGATCCGCCCATGTTCGAATCAGTCAACGAGCCGTCGTTTCGTCTCGATGTAACGGGGCTGCCCGACCCCTTCGAGGTGCTGGCCTTTACCGGCAGTGAGGGCATCAGCGAACCTTTTGCGTTTGACATCGACCTGTTGATCGATGACCCGCAACTGGACCTGGCCGGTCTGCTGTACCGCTCGGCATTCCTGCATTTCGGCCCCAGGCACAATGGCCTGAGCGGGCAATTGCAGAGCGTCGTGCAGCATGAGCACGAGGCGGGGGTGCGGTTGTGCCGAGTGACGCTGGGACCGAAGTTGAGTTGTCTGGCGCTGCGTTTCAGTCAGCGCATTTTCAGCAGCCAGTGTGTGCCGCAGATCCTCGCACAGGTCCTCAAGGAGCACGGTATCGCTGGCGCGCAACGGCGTTTTGATTTGCACGGCGAATACCCGGTACGCACGTTTTGCACCCAATACCGCGAGTCGGACCTGCAGTTCGTGCAGCGGCTGTGCGCGCAGGCGCGAATTCACTACTACTTCGAGCATCGGCCTGACGGGCACTGCCTGGTCTTCGTTGATGATCCCGCAAGGTTTCCGCTGGCTGACGGGGCATCTGTGGATGATGACGCGAACTCGCCGAGCGTCCGGCGCTGGCAGATGCAAGTGGATGCCAGCGATGTGCAGGAGCGTTTGGCTCGGCCCGGCAAAGCCCACGGCCATAGTGATCTGCCAACCTTGCGCAGTGCGCGGTGGCTGGCACTGAGCGAACATCCGTTTGCCGAGTGCAACCGCCGCTGGCTGCTGAACCGGATCGAGCATCGTGCTGATCCGGCCAGCGAACCGCCGTACAGCAACCGGATTCTTGCCTCGGCCCAGGCGCCTCTTGCCCCGCCGACGAGCCCTGCCACACCACCGCGCATGCACAGTCTGCAACGGGCCTGGGTGGTGAGCGTCGCAGAGCCCCAACCTGACGAATGGCGGTCGGTAGCGGTGCAGTTTGACTGGCTCTATCAGGGGGAAGGCGCTGCTGCCAGCCACTGCTGGCTGCCCCTTTCTGCGGCGTTGAGCGAGACGTCGCCGGCAGCGTTGGACGAGGGCGTCGAGGTGGTGGTGAGTTTTCTTGAGGGCGATCCGGACCAGCCGGTGATCAGTGGTGTGTTGCAGGAACCGACCCTGATCGAAGACTACCAGGAGCCTCCGGTGCTGCCGGACGTTCTGCCGAGCGCAGGTCTGGCGCGGTGGTTGATGTCCGCCGAACCGCTGTTGCTGTTGTGTCTGGTGCCCGGCGGTGGCAGTTATAACCACTGCACGGCGGCAATCTGCAGTTGCCGGCTGGTCGCGTCGCTGGGACAGGGCGGCGCCACTTGAGCGGCGCGCCATTCACCCCGCAGACACAGTGGCTGCTGCTCGATGGCGCCGATGCGCAGCAGGCGCTGACGACGTTGCGTCAGGGGTTCGCCGCAGTCCATTGCACGCGGCTGTTCGAGGGCACCGAATTTCAGGCGGTAAGCGAACTCGGGCCGCTGCTGGTCGACCTGCACGAGTGCCCGGCACTGGCGGCGCTGTGTCACCGTGATCCGCAGACCTGGCGTGGTCTGCTGATCGCGAGCGATGCCTCGTGGCAGGTTCTTCTGAGTCACTTGCGACGGATGCTGACCGTCTCGTTCGGGCTCAATCATCGCGCCTTGCTCGGTTACTACAACCGGCAGACGGCCAGTTACTTCTTCGATGCCTGTGATGCCGCCGACCTGAGCCGCTGGCTCGGGCCGATCCAACTGCTGCGCTGGTTCGGTGGTACCTGGGCTGACCTCGCCATTGGCAGTGAGGGCTGGCAGCAACTGCGCAATCCGCAATGGGTGGTCGAGCCGCTGAGCGTCGACGAAAGCCTGACCCGGCGCCAGCGCGAACGCTTGCAAAACTGTCTGCTGGAACAACACATCTGGCGCTGGTGCCAATCCATGGGAACCGACTACGCACGGATGGCCTCCCATGTGCAGGAGGGCCTGAGCCTGGGTTTCAGCGACCGCACGGTGCTGGATGGCTGGTTATGGCTACGCTTGCAGCATCCCCGGGCGCAACTGCCGGACGTGCCGGACGGGCTGAGCCAGCAGGCACGGCTCGACCATGTGCGGCGGCACTGGCAGAACGATCAATCTTGAGGTGTGGCACCCATGACAAACCCGCTGTGGCAACGGTTTGGTTCAATCCTCGGCGGGTGCCTGCTGCTGATGCTGTCGGGGTGTTCGCCGGTCAAGGTGCTCAATGCGCTGACACCCGATGACACGTTCCAGCGAACGGCGGGCATTGCCTATGGCGACGATCCGCGACAGAAACTCGACGTCTACGTGCCACGCCAGCCACTGGAGGGCGCGCCGGTGGTGGTGTTTTTCTACGGTGGCAGCTGGAACAGCGGTGATCGCGGCGATTACGCCTTTGTCGGCGAGGCGCTTGCGTCGCGGGGGATCGTCGCGGTGCTGGCGGACTATCGGCTGTACCCGCAAGTGCGCTATCCGCTGTTTCTTGAAGACTCGGCACGGGCAGTGGCCTGGACCCGGGCGCATATCCGCGAGTTCTCCGGCAACCCGCAACGCCTGTTCCTGATGGGCCACAGTTCCGGGGCCTACAATGCGGCGATGCTGGCGCTCGACCCTGCGCTGCTCGGTGCGGTGGGCATGTCGTCGAAAGACCTCAGCGGCTGGATTGGCCTGGCCGGGCCGTACGATTTTCTGCCGATCAAGAATGCCGATGTGCGCCCAGTATTCTTCTGGCCTGACTCACCGCCGCAATCGCAGCCGATCAACCATGTCCGGCAGGGCGAGCCTCCGGCGCTGCTGATCGCTGCGACCAAAGATAATCTGGTCAACCCGACGCGCAACACCGCCGGCCTCGCGCGCAAACTGCGCGAGGCCGGTGTGCCGGTGCAGGATCTGTACTATTCGCGCCCCAGTCATGTGACGCTGGTGGCGAGCCTGTCGCGGCCGCTTCGGCGCCTGGCGCCGGTGCTTGAGCAGGTCGTCGCGTTCGTCAAACATACGCCGGTTCAGTGAGCGGCACCGCTGAACCAGCCGTCATCGCGGCGCAGCCACAGGGCAAATACGCCGAGCGTCAGGCTGCGCAAGACCATGAACAGCAGGAATGTTATCCACAGCCCGTGATTGCCCAAGCCTTGTAGCGCCCAGGCAAACGGCAGCAGCAGGGCGACGGTCAGCAGCATGCCATTGCGCATTTCCCGGGCGCGGGTGGCGCCGATGAACAGGCCGTCGAGCAAATAGCTCCAGACCGCAATCAGCGGCAACACCGCCAGATACGGCAGATAGATGAACGCGGTGTCGCGCACGCTCTGGATATCGGTCTGCATTTCGATGAACAAATGCCCGGCCAGCAGAAACAGCGCGGCAAATCCGAGGCTGGCCAACAACGACCAGCCGCCGGCCACCACCAATGAGCGGCGCAGGGCGAGGCGATCGCGGGCGCCGATCGCGTGCCCGCACAAGGCTTCGACCGCATGCGCCAGACCGTCCAGCGCATGGGCGGTCAGCAGCAGGCCGTTGAGCAGCAGGGCATTGGCCGCCACCGTGGCATCGCCCAAACGCGCGCCTTGCACGGTGATCAGGAAGAACACCGATTGCAGCGCCAGGCTGCGGATGAAAATGTCGCGGTTGACCGCCAGCAACGGGCGCCAGCTCTGCCACACTTTCAGCGCTGCCCAGGCGATGCGCCCGGGATAGGCGCGCAAGGCGTCACGGGTCAGCCACAGGCCAAGCAGGGCACCGCTCCACTCGGCAATCACCGAAGCCCGGGCCGAGCCGACCACGCCCCATTCCAGGCCAATCACGAACCACAGGTTCAAAGCGATGTTGATCAGGTTGGTGCTCAGCAGAATCGCCAGCGGCGCCCGGGCGTTCTGAGTGCCGAGGAACCAGCCGACCAGGGCGTAACTGGCCAGCGCTGCGGGCAGCCCGAATAACCGGGTGTGGAAGAATTCGCGGGTCAGTTGATCAAGCTCCGCCGACGGCTGCATGAAGTGCAGGGCCACGCCGCTCAACGGCACGCCGAGCGTGCCGAGCACGATTGCCAGTCCCAGCGCCAGCAGCAAACCCTGCAACAGAATCTGCCGCAACGCCGCGCCATCGCTGCGCCCGGCGGCTTGGGCGGCAAACCCGGTGGTGCCCATGCGCAGAAAGCCCATGGCCCAGGCGAGAAAGGTGTAGAGGCTGGCGCCGACCGCCACTGCGCCCAACTGATGGGCGTGGGGCAGGTGGCCGATGACGGTGCTGTCGACCAGCGCCACCAGCGGTACGGAAATATTCGAAAGAATCATCGGCGCGGCGAGCGCCCAGACCTTGCGGTGAGTCAGACGGTCGCGCCAGTCGGCAATCAGGTTGGACATGCGGGCTCCTTGGGGGAGCGGGGATTGTAGCGACTCATGCGGCCTGCGATACAAACCAATGTGGGAGCGAGCCTGATTGCGAAAGCGCTGTGTCATTCAGAGCCGTTTTGGCTGATCTGACGCCTTCGCGAGCAGGCTCGCTCCCACGAGGGTTAATGGATGATCCAGCTCAACAGCCACAACCCCAACAGCAACCAGATGATCCCGGCAATGATCGACGCATTCATGAACGCGCGAATCGCCGACCACAGCAGCATCAGGCCGACAATCAGCGCGAGGATGCTGATGATCGAGGTGTCCATGCCCAGTGTCTTCGCCAGGCCATCGACAAAATTGCCGCCAGCGTTGCTCAGTATGTTGAACAGGCCGCTGAGGCCATCGACGATGAAGCGGATGATCGAACCGAGCGCCTGGCCGAGCCATTCGAAAAAGCTTTCTACCTGCATGTGTGCATCCTGATGAAAGAGCTGAGCCTTGGGCCACAACGCGGGTGGCCGAGTTCCCTGCAACTATAGAGGGTTTGTCTCAGTCCTGTGTGGGAGCGAGCCTGCTCGCGAATGCGGTGGTGCAAAGAATTGATGGTTTGAATGAGACACCGCTCTCGCGAGCAGGCTCGCTCCCACAAATGCACACCATGGCCGCTTGCGTTCAGCCGACATCCCCCCGAAGCTATACGCCTTCAGGAGAACCCGATGAACCTTGTTGAACTGACCGAACGCCTGCACGCCATCCGCGACCGTAATGACTGGCGACAATTTCACAGCCCGAAAAACCTCGCCATGGCCGCCAGCGTGGAAATGTCCGAGCTGGTGGAGATTTTCCAGTGGCTGACCGAAGACCAGTCACGCCAGTTGCCGGCGGACAAACTGGCGCATGCCGGGCAGGAAGTCGGCGACATCGTCCTGTATCTGTTGCTGTTGTGCAGCGAGTTGGGGCTGGATATGAATGAAGTGGTGCGCAGCAAGCTCGCCGACAGCGAACGGCGGTTCAGCTGATGAGCGATCGGCATTTCGATCAGTTGGCGACCCGTTTCGCCGAAAAAATCTACGGTGGCGCCAAAGGCGCGATTCGCCTGGCGGTGTTGCAGGCCGACCTGGCCGAAGCGTTGCCGGACCGGCCGTTGCGCGTGCTGGACATCGGTGGCGGGCTGGGCCACATGTCGCTGTGGCTGGCCGAGCGTGGCCATCAAGTGACCTTCACCGAACCGGCCGAACCGATGCTCGAAGGGGCCCGCCAGCGCTTCGCCGAAGCCGGGCAGAGCGCGACGTTCATCCAGGCACCGTGGCAGGAACTGCTCGGTCAGCTCACCGAACCCTACGATCTGGTGATCTGCCACGCCGTACTCGAATGGCTGGCCGAACCCCATGCGATCCTGCCGGTGCTGCATCAGCTGACCAGTCCCGGTGGCTGGCTGTCGCTGGCGTTCTACAACCGGGATGCGCTGATTTATCGCAACCTGCTCAAAGGCCATTTCAAGAAAATGCGCAAAAACACCATGGCCGGTGAAAAGCAGAGCCTGACTCCGCAGCAGCCGCTTGATCCGCGGGAGCTGGCAACGCAACTCGAAGGGTTGTGGCAGGTCGAAACCCAGAGCGGGATCCGGGTTTTTCACGACTACATGCCCGTGGAATTCCAGGCCCGCGCCGAACTCGTGGATTTGCTGGAGATGGAGCTCGCTCACCGTCGCCACCCAAGCTTCGCCGGGCTTGGGCGTTACTTGCACTGGATCTGCCGGCCGATCTGATCGGAGCACCGCATGAAAGCTCAATCCGGTTTATTGCTGATCTGCCTGGGGCTGGCCGCCTGCCAGGGCACCAACCCGTACGTCGCGCAGTCACGGCCGTTGCCGCCGGCACCACCGCAAGCGGCCAATACCTTTGATCGCAGTGCTTATCCGGCACCGCCGCGCGATTACGGGCGCTATCGCAGTTGGGCCTGGCTCAACGGCCAGTTGCCGCCGGGCACGGCCTGGGCCGACTCGGCGCAAGTGGCCGAAGCGGTGAGCAATGCGCTGGATCAGCGCGGATTGCGGCCGTTGCACGACAACCGTCCGGCCGACCTGTTGGTCAGCGCCAACCTGCGTCTGGAAACCCGCTTGCGTCAGGTGCAGGACGACTACGGCTACTACGGCGGATACGGTGGCTATGATCGCTACGGACACGGTTACGGCATGTACAACAGCGTGCCGATTGTTCGCACCTATCAGGAGCAGGTCGTGGTGGTGCAGGTCAATCTGTTCGATGCCGGCACCGGGCAACCGGTGTGGAGCGCCAGCGCCGAAACCGCCAACCAGGGCAGCCAACTGGTGCGCACCGACGCCATTCGCGAGGCGCTGGAAAAAGCCCTGTCGGCCTATCCGCCGAGCTAGACTTCATATGAGAACGCTTCGCAGGTTCAGGCCTTCAACCGGAGAAAAATCATGTTCCGCCGTCTCGCTTTATTGGCCATGGCCGCGCTGCTCAGTGCCTGCGCCGCCAATCAGGTCAACCATGACTTCGACGCCAGCCGCGACTTCGCTGCTTATCGCAGTTGGAGCTGGAAAGAGCCCGCGCTGCAATATCGCCCGGATGACCCACGGATCAAAAGCGACCTGACCGAGCAACGCATCCGCCAGGCCGTCAGCGATCAGCTCGACCAGCGCGGTTTGCGTCCCGCCGCAGCGGGGGCCAAGGGTGACCTGAGTGTGCAGACCTACCTGATTGTCGAAGACCGTCAGCAGCAAGTGACCACCAACTACGGCGGCGGTTGGGGCGGCCCGTGGAACGGTTACTGGGGCGCGCCGATGTACAACGAAACCCGCAACATCACCTACAAGGTGGCGACCATCCAGATCGACCTGCTCGATGGCAAGGACGGCAAACTGGTATGGCGCGGCAGCGACGAGCAGATGCTCAGCAGCACGCCGAATCCGCAGGATCGCAGCAACGCGGTGCGCGAAACCGTCAGCCGGATATTGGCCAACTATCCACCGCGCTAGTGCGCTGTAAAAAAAACGGGAGCCCAAGAGGCTCCCGTTTTTTTGCCCCGCCACAAATCCCCTGTGGGAGCGAGCTTGCTCGCGAAGACGGCGTGTCAGCCACATCCATGTTGAATGACACCGCGCATTCGCGAGCAGGCGAGGTCTGCAGGGTTTTGTGCGGCACCAAATGGCGCGTTGCCATTAGCGGCGTCTACACTCAAACCCACCATCGGAGGTTGCGCTCGGCAACGCGCCAGCAAAGGAGTGCGCCATGTCGCCTCGTACGCAGTTCAATGGCAAGGCCCGGCAACGCGGGGCGATCGGCTTGATGGCGGCTGCGTCCCTCAGTCTGGCGCTGGTGTTGATGCTGTTGGTGGTCGACACCGGTCGGCTGTACATGGAGCAGCGCAAGTTGCAGCGGGTGGTCGACAGTGCCGCGCTGGAAGCCGTCAGTCGCGGCGGCAACTGCCAGTCCGGTCTCAGCGCCGCTACTTACGCCGGGCAAAGCGCCGTGCGCAATGGCTACATCGTCGATGGCAACAACACGCTGGTGACCACTTGCGGCAGCGTACAGACCGCCGCCACCGGACTGCGCGCGTTCACTGCCGATGCGACGCAGTCGACGGCGGTGAAAGTCGCTGCCAGTCGCACGGTGACCACCAGTTTTGCCGGTGGGGTACAAGCGCTGTTCACGGGCTCAGCGGTCAGTCTGAACACCACGCTGAATGCTTCGGCTGTCGCCGCCCAGCCGACACCGACGGTTGCGCAACTGAACATCCGCAGCAACCTTGCGAGCATCAACACTGCACAATCGAACATCCTCAATCCGCTGTTCTCCGGGCTGCTCGGCGGCAACGTCAACCTCACGGCACTGGGCTGGGATGGTCTGCTCAATACCGACATCAACCTGCTCAACTACCTCAACCAACTGGCAATCAACCTCAACGTCGCTGCCGGTAATTACACGCAACTGCTCAATACCCAGGCCACCGTCACCCAACTGATTCAGGCGGCCGCGACGGTGGTGCAGCTCAATGGCGCGACCGCCACGGTGATCACTGCGCTGGGGCAATTGCAGGTTGCGGCGATCAACGCGGCACCGGTCAAGCTCGGCGACATTCTGCAGTTGCAGACCGGCACTACAGCGGCCGGGCTGGATGCCAACCTGCAACTGCTGCAATTGATTCAGGGCGTGGTGCAACTGGCCAACAGCAAAAGCGCGGTGGCGGCGACCTTGCCGATCAGCGTGCTGGGGCTGGCGAATGTCACGGTGCGGGTCAAGGTGATCGAGCCGCCGCAGTTCTCGGCCATTGGCGATCCGGCGCGGGCCAAGGCCAATCCGTTGGGGCCGGACCGGATTTATGTGCGCACGGCGCAGATTCGCACGCTGCTCTCGGTGAATCTGCCGGTGCTGACCGGGGTGACCGGGTTGACCAACGCCGTATTGGGGCTGGTCGGTACTTTGACCCCGACCCTCAATGCGCTGTTGAGTCTGAATCTGGTGGCGACCCTCAACTCGGTCGGTTGTCTGCTGGGTGCCGGTTGCGAACAGCTTGATCCGCTGCTGTTGCCATCGCCGCAAATCGACATCGCCCTGGATGCCGGTGGGGCGGTCAGCTACGTCACCGACTACAGCTGCCCGGCAGGCCCGGGCACTGCGGGCACGAAAAGTCTGACCGCCCATACCCTCACCTCGATCGCGGACCTCAAGGTCGGCAAGATCGACCCGACCAATGCCTTTTCCTCGCTCGCCGAACCGACGGTCACACCGTTGCCACTGGTCGATCTTGGCACCGTGACTTGCCACAAGATTCTCGGCATTGGCAGTTGCGACGAGAGCACCCACGTGCAGTACGGGGCGGGCGGTATTGCGATCATGGTCAACACCAGTGTCGCGCAAAACGCTCAGGATCTGCTGTATTCCAGCAGCACGCCGTTCGCCACGCCGGCCAACCTCAAACTGCCGCCAAGCGTGATCTCGGCGGCGCCGTCGAGCAATATCGTCAACAGCCTGGCGAACACGTTGGCGGGGATCAATCTGATCGTTTACAAACCGCAGGGCAGCAATCCACTGGGCGCCATCGTCACTGGCGTGGCCAGCCTGATCAGTGATGTCACGGCGATTTTGCAGCCACTGATTACCAACCTCGTCAGCCCGTTGCTCGACCCCTTGCTCAACAACCTGCTGAAAAGCCTGGGCATCAACCTGATGGACGTCGACGTCGGCGCCAACATGACCTGCGGCCAGACCGGCAAGGCTTATCTGGTGATCTAGACGTTCGGCGCTATCGGCAACTCGATGCAGAAACGTGCGCCCTCCAGCGAGTTGCGCACGCTCAAATGGCCGCCCATGTTTTCAATGATGCCGTAGCTCACCGACAGCCCCAGCCCGGTGCCGACGCCCACCGGTTTGGTGGTGAAGAACGGTTCGAAAATCCGCTCCAGCAAACGTGGGTCGATGCCGCCACCGTTGTCCTCAACCCACAGCCGCACCTTGCTTTCATCGCGCTCGGCGTAAATCGAAATCCAGGGTTTGAATGACGCGTCCTTCTCGCGTTTGCCGAGCAGCGCATCGCGGGCATTGACCATCAGGTTGATCAGCACCTGTTCCAGTTGATCGACATAACCGCGCACCTGCACGCTGAAAGCGGTTTCGCTGATCCGCAGGTCGACACCTTTGCCGCGCATGCCTTCGGCGAGCAACGACAGCGTCCCTTCGATGGCCGAGGCCGGGTTGAACAGTTGCTGCTCGACCTCCGAGCGGCGGCCGAACACGCGCATGTGATCGACCACTTTCGCCGCGCGCTGCACCTGGGCGTCGATGCGATTGAGTTTGTCGGTCAGGTAGTCGATCTGCACATCACCATTGCCCAGACGCTTGAGCACGTTGACGATGGCCATGCGCATCACGTTCAGCGGCTGGTTGATTTCGTGGGCCAGGCCGGTGGCCATTTCGCCGAGGGTGGCCATTTTCGCGCTTTGTGTGAGTTGCTGTTGCGAGCGGCGCACCTCGGTGTTGTCGCGGCCCACGGCCTGCACTTCGAGCAGGCGCCCGTGTTCATCGAACACCCCGCGATCGGACCACACCCACCAGGCATGTTCGCGCCCAGGTAATTGCAGGCTGATTTCGGCAGTGCTCACCGGCAGCTCCGGAGTCAGCAGCGCCAGGCGTTGCACGAAGGCGGCGCGTTGTTCGTCGGACATCCAGCTGCCCAGATCGACCCCCGGCAATTGCTCCGGCGAGCATTCCAGATAAGTCGCCAGTGGCCGGTTGCCGAAGGTCAGGGTCAGGTCCGGACGATAACGGCAAATCATCGCCGGCGAGTCTTCCACCAGAATCCGGTAGCGCTCTTCGCTCTGTTTCACCTGTTCGGCGGCGAGGGTCGCTTCGGTGACGTCCAGCCACAGGCCGACGGCTTCGACCGGCAGGCCCAGGTCATTGCGCAGCAGCTTGGCTTCATCGAGCAGCCAGTGGTATTCGCCGCGCGCGTCGCGTAAACGAAAGCGCGCGCGCACCGAGCCTTCGCGCAGCAGTTGGCGGGTACGGGCGAAATACAGATCGCGATCTTCAGGATGAATCAATTGCACCCAGTCAGTGCCAATGCCCTCGTCCGGCGTCCAGCCCAGCAGCGGCTGCAAACTGGCGCTGAAGAAATCGGGACGTAGCGCGCCCTCGACGTAACGCTGCACATAAATCACCGCTGGCGAACTGGCGATCAGGTTGTCCAGTCGCGCGTGCGCAGCTTCGGCTCGCTGCTGCTGGTTCCGGATGTCGCTGATGTCGAGCATGAACCCTACCAGTCGCCGCTGTTCACCACTGCCGGCGACCTGACCTTGCACGCGATACCACAGCGGTGTTTGTCCTGATTCGCTGCGGTGCAGACGAACGCTCAGGCTCAGGGCTTCGCCGTGCAGTTGCAGGGCGTGCAGACGGCTGCGCAGTTCTTCGCGGTCGACCGGATGAATCAGCGCCAGCCAGTCTTGCAGCGAGATTCGAGCGCTGTCCGCCGGCAGCGCAGCGAGCAGCGACGGCGCCAGCAACACGTCGTCCCCGAGCATTTCCCACCAGCCGGTACCCAGCAGGGTTTGCAGCGACTCGAGGCGCTCGGTGTAGTGATGATGTTGCTGATCCCGCAGACGGCTGAGCAGCGGGCCGGCGAGCGCGCCGGTCAGTGACATCCAGTCGCGGTCGCTCAGGTGTGGAGCGACAACGTCCACGGTGTAGAAACCACAGAGCAGCCATGCCGCCACCCCACGATCATCGCTGTAGGGCACGGCGAAACCATCGGCGTTGCCGAAGATCGCTGCAACGCGCGAGTGTTCGAACAAACCGTGATGCGCGCCGAGACGCTGCGGTGCACTGCCGTTGAGGCTGTCGAGCGGCGTGCCCAGACGCTGGCCGTCCTGCCACAGCATGGGGGCATCGTGGGCGCGATAGTGTTGAAAAATCTGCCAGCCCTGTGCCTGTTCGTCGAGCAGGGCGATGGCCAGGCACGGGATTCGCCAGCGCTGGGCGATGGCCTGCAACTGCTCGCTGAGCACCACCGGCAGGCGCATCAGGCTGCAGGTGCGCAGGTGGTCGCTGATCTGCCCGGCAAGGGCCTGACAGGATTCGCGGTGGCGCGATTGCTGGCGCTCCAGCAGCAGGTCGCCGATGTCCATCAGTTGCAATACCCAACCCGCCGCCGAAGGCTGCACCCAGCCGCGCAAATGCAGGGTCTGGTCACTGAGCCCGGGGAAGTCCAGGTCGAGCATTTGCCCTTGCCAGTCCTGTGGGCGGCCTTCGATCGCCAGCGTACTGTGGGCGAGTAAATAAGCCGCCAACGGTAGCGGCGAATCATGGGGCGGCTGTTGCGCCAACAGATGACGCAACGGCCCGGCCATCTGCAGTACGCCGCCGTCGTGATCCAGGTGCAGGTGCAAACCCAGCGGCGGTGAGCCGAGGTGGTCGGGCAGTTCACTGGCGGGCGCCGGCGCACGTTTGAGCAGGCGTCCGAACAGATGGTCGCCGGAGGTCAAAATTTCAGGCTCGACGCGGCGGAGAGGGTGGCGGGCAGGCTCGGCACGGCACCCACGCCCGGCAGCACCAGAAATGGAATGACCTGATTGAGCTTGCTGGTGGGGTAATCGACTCTGACCGTCAGCGTACCTTGAGTGGCGTCATACACCGCCGAGGTGTCGACACCGACCACCAGGTTCAGCGCGGGTGGCACCCACTGCAACTGCTGGGTCAGAGCGGTGTTGGCAGTGCTCACCACCACGGAGGCATAACCGGGCGTGTTGGGGTCGACTGCGACGCTGCGGCGCACCGCTTCGGATGTCGCCTCGTTGAAGGTCTGCATCAATACAAACGGCAGGCTGTAACTGACCAGCGCGTAGAACACGGCGAAAAAAATCACGAATACCAGGGCGAACTCGATCGCCACTGCGCCTGCCTGTGATTTTGCGAAGCCGGTTTTCATGACTGCGTCTACCCTGACGTTCACTGCGTAGTATCAGCATAGAATCAATCAGCAAAATCGGACGGGATTTAACCGGATGCAGAGTTTCGTTCTCCTGATCTGGCTGGCGGTTTGCGCCGCCCAGGATGCCCGACAACGGCGTATCGCCAATGCACTGACATTCGGCGCGGGAGCTCTGGCGCTGATCTATCTGCTGGTGACTGGCTCGACCTGGCTCGGTGCCGAAGCGCAGCAGGGACTGTGGGCGGGCGTGATCGCCTTTGTGTTGACCTTGCCGGGGTACTTCATGGGGCGCATGGGTGCCGGCGATGTGAAACTAATGACAGCCATGGGCCTTGCGACGAACGGTTTATTCATTCTTTGTGCGTTTATCGGCGCCGGCGTCGCCAGTCTGCTCTGGCTGCTTGTTGCGCCAAGAGTCTGGCTTCATATGAGTCAACGACTTAGAGAACATCTTCGATATATGGAGCCTGGAGCGTCAAAGAAGCTGCCATTTGCACCGTTCGTGCTGCTGGGCGTACTGGCTTCGATTCATTGGATCCATTAGTCGCCAGGTGCCACTAGTTCTATGTACATAGTCGGAAAGTGCGTCTACTTTCAAATGAAGTCGTTACATTGCCAAAGTGCAGAAAAAGTCAGCTTTGGCCCGAGCAATGGAGTGGTTCGTGAACAAGCTTACGTCGGCGGTAAAAGTGCTCGTGGTCGATGATCAGCCGTTGATCGTCGAAGAGTTGTGCGAGTTTCTCGAAAGCAGCGGGTACCGCTGTGTGCCGTGTGAATCCAGTGCGCAGGCGATCGAGCGTTTCAGCGAAGACGCGGAAATCGGCCTGGTGCTGAGCGATCTGCACATGCCCGACATGGACGGCATTCAGCTGGTGCAGGAACTGCAACGAATCTGCGGCAAACACCGGGTGTTCGAAGCGATCATGCTAACCGGCCGCGCCGATAAACAGGACGTGATCAAGGCCCTGCGCGCGGGGATCGCCGATTACTATCAGAAGCCGATCGAGCTGGATGAACTGCTTGAAGGCGTGAAGCGTCAGGAAGCGGCTCTGCAGGAGCGGCACAAGAATGTGCAGTTGGGCCACCTGAACCAGAAGCTGCAGTTTCTTTCCGAATCCATCGATGACCTCTACCAGGACCTGGACAAGGTCCGGCGTAATCCGGCGACGGTGGTCAAAGACATGCTCGGTGGCGACGGCGCCGAAGCCGAGCAGGAGATTCCGGCGATCTTCAATCAGTTGTCGCCACGGCAACTGGATGTGGCGCGGCTGGTGGGCAAAGGGCAGACCAACTATCAGATCGCCTGCGAGTTGGGCATTACTGAAAACACTGTGAAACTGTACGTTTCCCAGGTGTTGCGCCTGACCCACATGCACAACCGCACGCAGTTGGCATTGGCCCTTTCACCCAGTGCTTCGGCCGCCCGTCAGCGTGTAACCGCACACTGATTCTGTTTGCCTGCCCCTTCCCGGGCAGGCAGTCAATTCTGCCAAAAAACCTTCGCCTGTATTACCCGGCCTGTGTCTTGGGTTTGGGGAACAGATTGTCCAGGGTTTCCAGCAGCCGCACGTGGTAGATCGGCTTGCGAAACAGGTCCAGAACCTGCAGGCGCAGCATGTCGCTGACGTCCTCCATGTCGGCGTGTCCGGACGTGACGATCACTGGCAGATGCTCGCGTGAAGTGTGCTCGCGCAGGCGTTTGATCAGCGACATGCCGGACTCCTCCGGCATGCGCAGATCGGTGATCACCAGGGCGATATCCGGAAAACGGGTGAGGTGATGCAGGGCGAGTTTCACCGACGTGGCGGTGTGGCAGACAAAGCCCTCGCCCTCCAGTAGCTCGGCCAGCTCAAGCAACGCGTCCTCTTCGTCGTCAACCAGAAGCAACTGTTGGCGGGGGAGTGAGGAAGCAGTCATGGGCAGTCCCTGAAAAGCTGAAAGTGATATCGAGTGTAGCCCGACATTCGCCGGGCGCGACTCACATCAGGGGGTCTGTACCGGAGCGGTCTGGGCGGTGCCGCCGAGGGATACCAGGACGCTATTGAAAATCGCAAAGATTTTCGCGCCCAGTGGTGTGATGAACACCACCACAACGACCGCTACCATTGCCACCACGATGGCGTACTCGATGGCGGATGCAGCCTCTGTACTTGCCAGAAACGACCTCAGGCGCAATATCAGATATTCGAGGATCATTGACATTCTCCTTCGTAACGGCGGGTGATCGGACTGGTGAAATCCGAAGATTTGCCAGTGTCTGAGCGATGCTGCTGGTCAGCATGGGCCTGGACACTGGACGACGGGAGGGATGTTGATCAAGGCGTCGTTCTGACTTGTGCCGTGCCACCGAGCTTGGTCAGCACCACGTTGAAAATGGCCAGCACCTTGTCGCCGATGGGCGACACAAACACCACGACCACCACCGCCACCATTGCCACCACGATCGCGTATTCGATGGCCGACGCACCTTCTTCACTTCTGCACAGCAGCCTGGCCCTGGCCAGTAGATAGTCGATGATCATCCGAAACATACGTCCACTCCTTCGCGCCTCTGGCGCCGATCCAACGCTACAGCGGCATGCTTTCACCGTGCTATCAGAGCATTGTCAACAAACCCCCGGTCAACAACTGTAAGAACGGATTAATCACAAAGGATTAACCGGATTGTTAATTGAGCCAATCCCTACAGTTAATTGGCCATGACTCATACTTTAGTGAGTTATTTTCCTGTCAGTAATGGCGTTTTGGCTCGTATCAGCTAGCTTGGAAATAGCGAAATCGTTGCATGTTCATAGCTGCCTGATCGCGAAAAATTCTCTCGGCAGGAAGTACAGGCTGTCGGTGCAGCAGGAAAGGGAGAGCCGTCATGAACAGTCGCGTCACCATGGGCCTTGCAGCCGTGCTGCTGCTGGGGGCAATCATCGTCGGTTACTGGGGGCTGGTGCTCAGTCGGCAACCGGCTCCGGTTGCCCAGGTGCCTGCCGCTTCGCCCGTCGTGGTGGAAAAAACCGTCGCCGCCGCCGAAGATCAGACCCGTCAGCCCGTGGTCGTGTTGTTGCACGATGTTCCGCCGTTCACTCCGCTGACCGCTGCCGATGTGACCGTGGAAAAATTGCGCAATGCGCCGGCCGGCAGCCTTGCCAGTGTTGATCAGGCAGTGGGCCGTACCCCGTGGCGGCATTTGAGCGCCGGCACCTGGCTCAACGATGAAAGCTTCGAGGCGGGTGGCTCACTGGCGCGGATGATCCACAGCGACGAGCGCGCTCTGACGGTGGCCGTGGATGAAGTGATTGGCGCTGCCGGGCAACTGCTCCCCGGCGACTATGTCGATGTGCTGCTCTACCTGCGCCAGGATGCGAGCAATCTGCAGCAGTCAGCGCAAATCGTCGTTCCGGCCATGCGCGTGCTTGGCGTGGGTGAACAATACGGCCTGACCAACGACGGCCAGCCCGCCAATCCGGCCCTCAGCGCCGACGACAAACTCAAACAGGATCAACGCCGGATCGCTGCGCGCACCGTGGTTCTGGCCGTACCTGAACAATTGCTCAGCCGGATGATGCTCGCCACCCAGGTCGGCACCTTGCGTCTGGCCGTGCGCAGCAGCGAAGAGCAGCGGCTGGCGAAATACTGGGCCGGTGAACAGCAGGCGCCGGCGCACCTGGATAACGCCAACAGCCAACTCTTCCAGTTCACGCAACTGGCCTTGGGCGCCGCGCCGAAAGCGCCGTCCTCAGGTGGTCATGAACGCAAGCCGATGGAAGTGATCCGCGGCAATCAGCTTTCCCAACAAGCCCCATGACTGAGCAAGGATCCACGTGCATGCAGAGTCGATTCAGGCCGTTATTAAAACCGGTAGTCCCGGCCTTGATACTGATGGGACTGACGATGAACGCGGCCATCGCGGCCACCGGCAATTGCTCGGCGCTCGGTCGCCTGCCAGCGGTGATCGAGATCGGCGAAGGGTTCCAGCAGGACATCCAGTCGCCCGTGGCAATCACCCGGGTGGCCATCGGTGATCCGAAGATCGCCGATGTGCATGACACCGGCAGCGCTTCTTTTTTGCTCACTGGCGTGGCCCCCGGCGCCACCAGCCTGATGGTCTGGACCGCGTGCTCCAGTGAGCCGCGTCAGAGCATGGTGTTCGTGCAAGGCAGCGCCACGGCGGCGTTGACCAGCACCAGCAGACTGCCTTCCGATGACCCGACGCTGCCTTCGCAAGTGCAGACCGACATTCGCTTCGTCGAAGTCAGCCGCACCAAACTCAAGGAAGCCACGGCCTCTTTGATCGGCGTACGCGGCAATTTTCTGTTTGGCTCGCCCGGCACGCTGCCCGATGTCGGTGGTGTGCCGACACCGAAGTTGCCGGTGAATAACGGCCAGTTCAATTTTTCCTGGATCGGCGGCAAGACCATGGCGATCATCAACGCGCTGGAAGGCAGCGGCTTTGCCTACACCCTCGCGCGGCCGAGTCTGGTCGCGCTGAGCGGGCAGAGCGCAAGCTTTCTGGCCGGTGGCGAAATCCCGATTCCGGTGCCCAGTTCCGGCAGCGATACGGTGACCATCGAGTACAAGGAGTTTGGCATCCGCCTGACCCTGACGCCGACCGTGATCGACCGCAATCGCGTGGCGCTGAAGGTCGCGCCGGAAGTCAGCGAACTGGATTACGCCAACGCCATCAATATCGCCGGCACCCCGGTGCCGGCCCTGACCGTACGCCGTACCGATACCAGCGTATCGCTGGCCGACGGCGAAAGTTTCGTCATCAGTGGCTTGATCAGCACTAGCAACACCTCGCAAGTGAACAAGTTTCCGGGGCTGGGTGATATCCCGGTGCTCGGCGCGTTTTTCCGTGATTCGCAGATCAAGCGCGAGGAGCGCGAACTGCTGATGATCGTCACCCCGCACCTGGTGCAGCCATTGGCGGCCGATGCGCAGCTGCCGTCGCTGCCGGGCGAAAAATTGCGCAACTACGATCCGAATTTCTACCGCATGTTCTTCCTCGAAAACGGCAACTTCGACAAGCGCAGTGGGTTGTCCCAATGAACCAGAACCTGAGCCAGACCTTTCTTGCGATCACCCGTAACAGCACCGATCTGGAGTGGCTGCAAGGCGCTCTCGCGCCACTGGGTCAGGTGGTCAGCGCCGGGGCCGGGAGCCTGGACGAGTTGCTGGCGCTGGTCGATGTCACCTTCGCCAGCCTGGTGTTCGTCGGCCTCGATCGTGACCACGTGGTGGCGCAGAGTGCGTTGATCGAAGGTGCGCTGGAAGCCAAACCCATGCTCGCCATCGTTGCTCTGGGTGATGGCATGGACAACCAACTGGTGCTCAATGCGATGCGTGCCGGCGCCCGGGATTTCGTCGCGTACGGTTCGCGGGCCAGTGAGGTCGCCGGGCTGGTGCGGCGCCTGAACAAACGTCTGCCACCGGTGACCACTACCACGCAGCTGGGTGGCCTCACGGTGTTGTACGGCACCCAGAGCAATTCCGACGGTGCGCTGCTGGCCAATCACATGGCGCTGGTGGTGCAAAAGAGCGGTCAGCAAACCTTGCTGCTGGATCTGGGCCTGCCCCGGGGCGATAGTCTGGCGCTGCTCGGGCTCGAGAGTTCGTTTCACTTCGGCGATGCCTTGCGCCACTTGCGCAGGCTCGATGCGACGTTGATCGACAGTGCCTTCACCAGCACGGAAGCCGGCCTGCGGATTCTGGCGTACGCCAGCAGCGACGAGCCGCTGGACAGTACCAGTGCCGCCGAGCTGTACATGTTGCTCAGCGCCTTGCGTCAACACTTCCAGCACATCGTCGTGAACCTCACCGGGCAGTCCGACAGTGAAGCCTTGCGCACGTTTGTCAGCCATTGCGACAAGCTGATCTGGTACACCGATCAGAACGTGCTCAACTGCCGTCGCAACCTTGCCGTGCTCAACCAGTGGCGCGAGAAAGGCATGAAACTCGACCACGCACGCTTGCTGGTGGACGGTTACTTGAGCAGCGTCGCCCCGGACGCCGAAACCCTTGGCAAGACCTTCAACCTGGAAGTGATCGCGGTGTTGGCAGCCAACGCCGAAGTGCGCTTGAACGCCAAGAACCAGGGCGTCAGCCTGTTCGAACTGGCCCCGCGGGAAAAACTCACACAGAGCCTGCGCACCCTCGGCGAACGTCTGGCCAAGCGCTCCGAAGGCCTGGTCAAGCCCAAGGTCGTCACCTGGTTCGACCGCTTGCGAGGCACCTCATGAGCGCGGAAAAACTGTTCGGCGCGGTGCAGCACGGCGCGACCGGCAACACCGATCACGAAGGCCTGAAGCTGGTCCTGCATCGCTACATCATTGACGCCATCGAAGAGTCGGGGAAAAACCTGCTGGAAGGCTCGCGCCAGTTGCTGGCGCAATTTGTCACCGACAAGGTCGCCGAATACATCGCCCGTCTGCACCTGGCGATTTCCCGCTACGAGATGGAGCGCCTGGCCGAAGAAATCGTCGACGAACTCACCGGTTTCGGCCCGCTGGAGGTGCTGCTGCGCGATCCGTCGGTGACCGAGATTCTGGTCAACGGCCCGCACCGGGTGTTCATCGAGCGCGACGGCGTGCTGCATCAAAGTGACCTGCGCTTTATCGATGCGCATCACGTCGAGCGGGTCATGCAACGGATTCTCGCGCCGCTCGGGCGACGCCTCGACGAGTCCTCGCCGATGGTCGATGCACGCCTGCCGGATGGCAGTCGGGTCAACGCGATCATCCCGCCGATCGCTCTCGATGGCCCGTGCCTGTCGATTCGCAAGTTTCGCAAGGACATGCTCAAAAGCAGTGACCTGATGGCGATGCAGACCATCGATCTGGCGATTTTCGAGTTTCTTCAAGAGGTGGTGGGCAAGCGCTGCAACGTGCTCATCAGCGGCGGTACCGGCACCGGCAAGACCACGCTGCTGAACATCCTCAGCCAATTGATCAACCCCCACGAACGGCTGGTGACCATCGAAGACGTCGCCGAATTGCAGCTTGGCCACCCGCACGTCGTGCGCCTGGAAACCCGCCCGCCAAATGCCGAGGGTCACGGCGAAGTCAAGGCCAGCGACCTGATCCGCAACGCCCTGCGCATGCGTCCCGACCGGATCATCCTCGGCGAGATTCGTGGGGTCGAAGTGGTCGATGTACTGACTGCGATGAACACCGGCCACGACGGCTCGATGAGCACCGTGCACGCCAACAATGCACAGGATGCGCTGCTGCGCCTGGAGACGCTGGTGGGGCTGACCGGACGCTCGATCGCCGAGCGCACACTGCGCCAGATGATCTGCGCCGCCCTCGACGTGATCATCCAGCTGACCCGCATGCCGGACGGCCGTCGCTGTGTCAGCGAGGTGGTGGAAGTGGTCGGCATCCGCGAAGACATCTATGTCACCAACACCTTGTTTCGTCTTGATCGGCGTACCGGTTTCGGCTTCCTGCGCGAAGCGGTCAATCCGGCGGGCGACAAGTTGCGCCACGAGACGAACCTGGGCTGAGAGCATGGGACGCACATCATGATCGGACCGGCCATTCTCATCCTGCTTTGTCTGATTCTGCTCGGGCTGTCGATCTGGCTGTTCGTGCACGGTATCCACAAGAGCGGCAACGAACGGGTGCTCAATCGCCTTGCGGCGGGGCAGCCACAACTCGTTGCACAGAAACCGGCGTGGGTCGGGTTCGAACGCATGTTCCTGCGAGCGGGGCTGGGCCGTCCCAACGAACGTTTCGGCCTGTGGCTGACCTTGTGGGGCGTGGCCATTGCCCTCGGGTATCTGCTGGCGAGCTGGATCGGTTTGCTGACGATGCTGTTGGCACCGCCGCTGACTCTGCGTCTGTACATGTCCTGGCGGTACCACCGGCGGATCAAACGCATGATCGAGCAGTTACCGCAGTTGCTCGACTACACCGTGCGCAGTCTCAAGTCCGGCCGCACCCTGAGTGACGCGGTCATGGGCGGCATCGAGTCGAGTGACGATCCGCTGAAAGAAGCGATGGGCCGGGTGCAGCGCAACGTGCAACTGGGCGTCAATCTGCCGGATGCGGTCAGTGACTTTGCCGAGCTTTATGAACAGGACGAATTGCGCATGTTCGCCCTCGGCCTGAAGGTCAATCATCGCTATGGCGGCAATGCCAGTGAGTTGCTGGAGAACCTGATCAAGCTGATCCGCGAGCGTGACCAGGGTGCTCGGCAACTGCGCGCGCTCACCGGCGAAACGCGTATGACGGCCTGGGTGCTGGGTTCGCTGCCGGTGATCCTGGTGGGCTACTTCATGCTGACCAACCCCGGTTACATGCTTGGCATGTGGCACGACGGCGGTGGCCGGACCATGTTGATCATCGCCGTGGTGTTGCAAGTGACCGGCTGCCTGGCGCTGTGGCGCATGTTGCGGAGTATTTGACATGGTCTATCTCGCCGCTCTGATGCTGCTGCTCGGCGCGCTGTTGCTGGTGGTCAATCACCTGCTGACCGAGCGCCGCCGGGTGCGCCAGGTCAACCAGCGTTTGCAGGGGCATCTGGTGCGCGAGAACCGTTTCGGTAACTGGCTGCGGGCTCTGGGTAACAGCAGGTTCGGTCAGCGCTCGGTGAGCATCGACAGCGAAACCCAGACCCTGCTCAGTCGCCTCGGCTGGCGCCGCGCCAGTGAGCGCTCGCTGTTCGCCGCCTGCCAGATCGGCACGCCGCTGCTGACGCTTGGGTTGGCGATCTTTCTCCAGGAAGTTTTTTTTCCGCACGCCGCCAACCGCTGGATCGTGCCGATGCTCGCCACCGGCGCCGGTTACCTGTTACCCAAGCGGCTGCTGGCTTACGCCGCCGGGCGTCGGCAGAAAACCATCACCGTGGAAATCTCCACGTTCATCCCGTTGCTGCGCATCCTGTTCGAGTCGGGCATGGCGGTCGAACAAGCCCTGCGCGTGCTCAGCAGCGAAGGGCAGAAACTGCTGCCGGAACTGACCCGCGAACTGCGCCTGATTCTGGCCCGGGTCGATTCGGGACTGGAGTTGGGGCAGGAACTGAACAAGGCCTCGGTGATGCTCGCCGTCGATGAATTCACCGACACCTGCGTGATCTTGCAACAGCTGATTCAGCAGGGCGGCGGGGCGATGAAATCGTTGCTGGCGCTCAAACAATTGCTCGACGACCGGCGCCTGACCCGACTGCAGGAATACATCTCGAAAATGTCGGCGAAGATGTCGGTGGTGATGATGCTGTTTCTGTTTCCTGCCTTGCTGATCGTACTGGCCGGCCCGGGGTTCACCGCGATTACCCGGGCGTTTGCAAACTGACGTGGGCTCATGGAGAGCGTTTGATGAAAGCACTGATTGTCGTGGCAAGTCTGTTGATGCTCGGTGGCTGTGCCACTGACGGCCAGGCACCGTGGTCGGCAATGCTGGCGCCGAGCAGTTGCAGCAAGCTCGACTCCGAACAGGAACTGGCCCTGAACCTGGCGGATGATCTGGCCAACGACGGCAAGCTGCACGCCAGCCTGGCCAACCTGCAAAGCCTGCCCGACAACCTGGTCGAGGTGCGCTTGCGCAAGGCCAGGGTTTACCGCTTGCTCGGGCGCAACGAGGCCGAGCCGCTGTATCGCGGCCTGCTCGGCACGTGCCTGACGGCGGACGCCGAACATGGCCTGGGGCAAATCTATGCCGCCCGTGGCGATAACGGTCAGGCCCAGGCGCACCTGCAGCGCGCGGTGCGTCTGGCGCCAACCAATGACAAGATCCGCAACGACCTCGGCGTGGTCTACCTCAATCAGTTGCGCCTGGAGGACGCACGCTTCGAATTCCTCACCGCCATCGAACTCAAGCAGAACGATCAACTGGCTCCGCTGAATCTGGTGACCTTGCTGCTCTACCAGAACAACTGGCAGCAAGCCGCCGAAATCGTCAGCCGCGCGCACCTGACGCCGGAACAATTCTCCGAAGCCCGGGCCCGTGCGGAAAAACTCAAGGTGCCGGCCAAGGCCCCGACCGCGGCCGGTAATCAAGTGGCGGTGGTGGCTGACCCACAACCGTCGACGCTCAAGTGACATTCCGGGAGATCACCATGAACACCGTGCACCGCCTAAGCTGCCTGATACTGCTGAGCCTGCCGCTAGCAGCCCAGGCGATCGACGCCGGCCCGGCCTCGGCGCAGCAACAGGAAACCGAAGGCTGGCTGGTGCTGCAAAGCCGTAACCAGGCGGCCTCGACGAAACCGCAAACCGCCACGGCGGCCGAGCGGGAAGAGGCGATGCAGCGCTGGCTGAAGAAGTACAAGTACGAGATCCCGGACTTCTACGACCCGGACGCGGGCGGCAAGATCGAGACCAAGAACTAGGTTGCTGGCGAGGCTAAATCCATTGCGTCATCGCCGCTAAAGCGGCGTTGACGCAATGGCTGAAGGTCTACAACTGATAGCTGAAACTGATGCTGTAGCGCGCCCGTCGATTGAACGTATCCAGCGCCTCATCGGACATCGGCTTGGCGGCCTCCAATGCAATGTTGTAGTACTTGGCATCGCCAAAGCGCAGCCCCACTGCCGCCGATGACAGGTCGTTGCTCTGTACCGCGAGCTTGTTGAACCAGGTTTTCGAACGGTCCAGCACCACATACGGCTGCAGGATGCGCACCCAGTTGCCGTCGCGGTTGAAGCTGTAGTTGACCTCGTAGGCCGCGCCCCAGCCTTTATCTCCCGACGCCTGATCGTCCGGGTAACCACGGCCGAAATTCTGCCCGCCGAACACGGCGCGTTCGCTGTCGGGCAGGGTGTCATCGCTCCAGTACAACGCGGCCGACAACACGCCTTGCCAGTTGTCGAAGAACTTGTCGCTCTGCACGCCGGAGAGGCGCAGGCGCAGGAAGTTCAGGTCCAGTGCCGGGTTGTTGGAATGTGCGCCCATGCTGTCCAGCCCCTGATACAAGCCGCCACTGAGAATCCGCAGTTGCCGGGCGTCGCTCTTGCGCCAGTCGCTTTCGAACGCGAGGGCGCGTACGTCAGTGCGTTCCTCGATGCTCAACGGGTAGCCAACCACCTTGTAGCGGTTGGTGCTATCGACCGCATACAGCCGCGCGCCGGCATTGAGCAGTTCGTTGGCCGCAGCGATGAACGGGTGACTGACACCGATTGAGTAACGGTCGTCTTCCTTGTGCGGCTTGAGTTCGAAGCCGTCGCTGGTGAACAGACTGGTGCCCGGGTCGGCACGGTAGCGGGAGGCAAACAGGCTCAGTTGCGTGCCTTCGCTGTTGAGGAACTGGTTGTAGTCCAGTCGGTAGTAATGCTCGTGGTCATCCCCCGGCGGAAACAGCCCGCTGAGGGTCAATTGCTCGCCCATGGCGGTCTGCGAGTTGCTGCTCACTCCCAGCAACGCCTGGGTGCCATTGCGGTTGTCTTCAGTGGTGCTCAGGGTGCTGGTGAACGGTTTGCGGCTGGCCTGGGCGACCAGGGTCGTGGCACCGTCAGTGGTGCCGGGCGGAGGCACTTGGGCCTGCACCGTCACGCCGGGAATGCGGGTCATCAACGTGGTATAGCGCTCGAAGGTCTTGCGGGTCAACGGCCGTTCAGCCTGGATTTTCGCTGCCAGCTTGTCGAGCAGACCTTTGACCCGGCCGACGTCGCCCTGCATCTGGATGTCCCTGACGTAGCCTTCCACCAACACCACCCGCGCGACGCCGTCGTCGAATTTTTGTTGCGGCAAGAACGCGTAGGACAGCAGATAACCGTCCTGTTGGTAGCGGCGGGTAATGGTGCGGGTGGCTTCGATCAGGTCGGCGAGGCTGGTCGGGTGACCGATCAGGGGTTTATAGATCTCGGCCAGTTCGCTGAGGGGATAGATCGTCCCGCCTTCAATCTGGACCGTCTTCAGGGTAATTCTGGTTTCCATCATCAGCGGCTGGGCACTGGCCGCGCCGGGTTCCGGTACTTGCACCGGAGTAGTGGCCGGGCGGTAGGCATCGGCCGGCAGGTTCGGCACGGGCAGGTTGCGGATGGTTTCGTTGCTGTTGAGAAAACTGGGCAGGGTGTCGGCGAGGGCGGCGGAACTGAGACTGAGGAACAGCAGGGATGCCATTACACGCATAGGACACTCCATGGTCAGATCACAGCACTGGGCTGAATTTTTCCTAAGAAAAAAGCGGAAGACTCGTGGGAATCTTCCGCCCTCAACCAAGCGTAGGCGCTGTAGGTGAGGCCGTCGAATCGGCCAGGTGCAATTTAGCGTTTGTTGCCTCCAAGAGTGCCGGTCAGGCCACCGAGTACACCGCCCAAGCCACCGGTTGCGGTACTACCCGTTGCGGTGCCGCCGGTACTGGTGCCACCGTTGAGCAGACCACCGACCGCGCCGACGGTAGCGCCGACGTTGCTGACCACACCACCGACGGCGGTCGTGACCGGGTTGTTGGTGGACGCGAGGGTGGCGCCAACCGTGCTGACTGCGCCGCCGACCTGACCGGTGAGACCTGCGACCGGTGCGCCCAGACCTGTGGCGGCGCCGACTTGTTGAGTGACGCTGGTGACCGCACTGGTGACCGGGTTCAGCCCGGCACCGACGGTGGCGCCGACGGTGGCCAGCGGCGAGGTGGTGGCGGTGATCGGCGTGCCCGAGCCACCGAGTACGGTGTTGAGCGAGGCGATGGTATTGCCCACTGACGCCGTGGTGACGCCACCGGCACTCACCGCACCGTTGGTGTTGCCGGCGTTCAGGCCAGCACCCACATTGACCACGGCCCCGCCTACGGTTTGCAGCAGGCCGGTACCGCCCAGGCCGCCACCGAGGCCGCCGCCCAAGCCACCACCGGAAGCGGTGCCATTGTCGACCAGCCCGCCGGCTTTGCCGACCGTGGTGCCAACGTTGGTCAGGGCGCCGCCAACGGTGTTGGTCAGGGCATTACCGCTGCCGGCCCCGGTAACTTGACCGCCCAGGCCTTTGACTGCGCCACCGACCTGGCCGAGGACACCGTTGAGCGGAGCGCCGAGGCCGGTCGTGTCGCCGACTTTGTCGGTGGTGCTTTCCACCATTGCAATCACCGGTACCAGACCGTTGCCGACACTTTTGGTCACTGAACCGAGGGGGCCTGTGGTGGTGGCCAGGCTCAATGTGTCGCCGAGCATGGTGACTTTCTCGCCGACGCCATCAAGCACCGGCGCCACTTTGGTCACCACGCCACCGACGACTGGAACGCTGCCGGTGGCGGTCGCCAGTTTGCCGCTCAGGTCCGAGACGCCGGTACCGACATCTGAAACCACGCCGCCGACCGAGGCTGCGGTGACGCCCAGGCCATTATCGACCGTGCCCAGTTTGCCGATACCGTTGGCCACGCCGTCACCCAAAGTGCTGACCACATTGCCAGCGGTGTTGGCCGCGCTTTGCACGACGCCTCCGACCACTGGAACCGTGCTGAGCGAATCGCCGACCTGTCCGACGCCGTCGCCGACGCCTGCGACGGTATTGCCGACATCCTGCACCAGGGTGGTGGTCACCAACGGGGTGGTGGTCGGGTTGGTCGGATTGGTGGGGTCCGTAGGGTCTGTCGGATTGGTTGGGTTGGTCGGATCGGTCGGGTTGGTCGGGTTGGTCGTGCCGGTACCGCCAGTGCCGCCAGTGCCGCCAGTGCCGCCAGTACCGCCTGTGCCAGCGGTATCGGTGCCGCCAGTGCTGCCGGAACCGCCGGTGCCACTGGTGCCACCAGTGCCCGATGTCGCGCCGTCAGGCGAAGAGCTGCCGGAACTGCTGTGATGGCCGCCACCGCCGCTGCTGCAGCCCGCGAGGCCAAGGGAGAGGATCAATGCCAGAGCTGTTGCCGATTTGCACCACACTTGAGTTTTCATGATTGAGATTCCTTGCACCTGTAACAACATTCGTCGTTTTCGATGGCTCACCCGTCTGTCGCCGGTGATGCCTCGTCCGTGGTGTCAATCTCGATCGCGTCGCGGCTTGCCGCCATTCTCAAGTTGGTATTAACGCCTTTATATATAAGGCGCCGCGCAGTGCCTAAGGACTAATACCCAGGATATAAACGCGCAAAAAAAAGCCTTGAAAATCAAGGCTGGGAGTTTTCCAGGGCGCCGCGTGAAGGGCGGAAAAACTTAAGTGATATATACACAATTTACAGGCTTGCCGGGGGTGGAATCAGGCAACCGGTTGCCACTGACCAACCATATGCTCCAGATCGCCAGCACCGATCAGGCGCAACTCGCCGCTGGACCCCGGCGCACTCGCCAGCAACGAAACCTCACTGGGCAAACGCACCGGTTTGCGAAAGTGCACGACGATTTCCAGGTTGGCTTTTGGCAAGTGATCGGCCAGTGCCGCAAGGGTTCGTGCCTTGTTCCACAAGCCGTGAGCAATCGCCGTGGGGAAACCGAACAGTTTGGCACTGGCGGCGCTCAGGTGAATCGGGTTGTAGTCGCCCGAGACCTTGGCGTATTGCCGACCAATATCGGCCGGCGCTGTCCACTGCGCCACCTGGGTCAGAGGCTGCGCAGGTTCCCACTGTTGTTCCACAGGTTCGCCGTCGAGTTTCACTCCGCGACAGAGCATCTGGCTTTCGGCTTCCCACAGCGGCCCGAGTTGATCATCGAGGGTGGTCAATACATCGAAGGTTGCCCCTTTGGGATGCGGCTGCAGGTTGTGCACGCGGACGCTGACTTGTGCGCGACTGATTCCGCCCATCGGCCGCCATACACGGATGCGATTGCTCAGATGAATCAACCCCAGCAGCGGGAACGGAAAATCCTTCTGCGTGAGCAATTGCATTTGCAGGGCGAATGCGAGGATGTGTGGATAAGTCGGCGGCAGCAGGCCGTCATCGGCAAAGCCGCAGACCTTTCGATAAGCCGCCAGCTTCTGGCCGTCGACATCGATCCAGCAGCGCAAGCCGCTGTCGGGCAGTCGAGTGCCGGTGATCTTGCGCCGGGTCGCGGCCCGTGCATACAGACCGGGCAGGCTCGGTTCGCGGTCGAGGATGTGCCATTCAATGCTCATGTCTACGCCCCCAGAACACTTTGTCCACAGACCCGCAGCGCCTGGCCGGTGAACGCGCCAGTGCCCGGTTGGGCCAGCCACGCCACGGCTTCGGCGACATCTTGCGGTAAACCGCCCTGGCCCAGCGAACTCATGCGCCGCCCGGCCTCCCGCAGGCCGAACGGAATGTGCGCGGTCATCTGGGTTTCGATGAAGCCCGGCGCCACGGCGTTGATGCTGATGCCGCGTTCGTGCAGCGTCGGCGCCCAAGCCTGGGCCAGGCCGATCAGGCCGGCCTTGCTCGCGGCGTAGTTGGTCTGTCCGCGATTGCCGGCGATACCGCTGATCGAGGCCAGCAGAATGACCCGCGCGTTGTCGTGCAAGGTGCCGCTGTCGAGCAGGGCCTTGGTCAGCACCTGCGGCGCATTGAGGTTGACCGCCAGCACCGCATCCCAGAATTCCGGGGTCATGTTGGCCAGGGTCTTGTCGCGGGTGATCCCGGCGTTGTGCACCAGAATGTCGAGACCGTCCGGCAGTTGTTCGATCAATTGCGCAGCGGCGTCTTCAGCGCAAATGTCGAGGGTGATCGCCCGGCCGCCGAGCCGCGCGGCGAGGGCTTCCAGATCGGTCCTGGCCGGCGGCACATCGAGCAGAATCACCTCGGCGCCATCGCGGGCCAGGGTTTCGGCGATGGATGCGCCGATCCCGCGTGCCGCACCGGTGACCAGCGCCTTGCGTCCGGCCAATGGCCGCGTCCAGTCGGTGACGTGCGTGGCGCACGCGGTCAGGCGAATCACTTGCCCGGAGACAAAGGCACTTTTCGGCGAGAGGAAAAATCGCAGCGGGCCTTCCAGTTGCTCTTCGGCGCCCTCACCGACATAGATCAGTTGCAGCGTACCGCCGCTGCGCAGCTCCTTGGCCAGCGAGCGCGAGAAACCTTCAAGTGCCCGTTGTGCGCTGGAGGCAAAGGGATCGCGCAGGGTTTCCGGAGCGCGGCCGAGAATCACCAGGTGCGCACTGTGGTCGAGGTTTTTCATCAGCGGCTGGAAGAATTCGCGCAGCTGTTTGAGCTGGTCGGTGTGCTGCAGGTCGCTGGCGTCGAACACCACGGCCTTGAGTTTCGGCCCGTGCCCGGGAATCCACGCGGTGGCCAGCGACGGTTCGGTGCCGTAGCTGTAGATCGCATCGGTCAGGCGGTTGGCGAATGCAATGACCCGCTCGGCCAGCGGCCCGCCGCCGATCAGCAGGGCGCCGTCTACCGGCCGCAGGCGCCCGGCCTGCCAGCGTTCCAGCCGCACCGGCGACGGCAGGCCCAACGCCCCGACCAGACGATGGCCGATGGATGAGTTGGCGAAGTCGATATAGCGGTCAGACATGGAACGCTCTCCAAAAGTTGGGGTTCAAAGTGTGGACTACCAACGGCAATCAATCGTTCGATCCACGCAATAAGGCCTACGCTTGAACACTGAGGTTTAGCAGGTCTTGCAGACAAATGCGGACCTTGTGGGAGCGAGCTTGCTCGCGAAGGCGGCTTGTCAGCCAATGTAACTGTTGGATGTGCCGGCCCTTCGCGAGCAAGCTCGCTCCCACAGGGATTGTTTTCAGGTCTGAAATCAAACAAGGAGCTTTTCATGAGTCAGCTGCGCCGCGTCGCCATCATCGGTGGTAACCGTATTCCTTTCGCCCGCTCCAACGGGCCGTACGCCACCGCCAGCAATCAGGTGATGCTCACCGCCGCGCTTGAAGGCCTGATCGAACGCTACAACCTGCACGGCCAGCGCATCGGCGAAGTGGTGGCGGGGGCGGTGCTTAAATTGTCACGGGATATGAATCTGACCCGCGAGTGCGTGCTCGGCTCGCGGCTGTCGCCCACCACCCCGGCCTATGACATCCAGCAAGCCTGCGGCACCGGGCTAGAGGCGGCGCTGCTGGTGGCGAACAAAATCGCCCTCGGCCAGATCGATTGCGGCATCGCTGGCGGCGTCGACACCACGTCGGACGCGCCGATCAGCGTCAGCGAAGGCTTGCGCAAAATCCTCTTGCAGGCCAACCGCGCGAAGACCACCGGCGACAAGCTGAAAACCTTGCTGCAACTGCGTCCGCGGCACTTGATTCCGGAATTTCCGCGTAACGGCGAGCCACGCACCGGCCTGTCGATGGGCCAGCACTGCGAACTGATGGCGCAGACCTGGAACATTCCTCGTGAAGAGCAGGATCAACTGGCCCTCGAAAGCCATCACAAACTCGCCGCGTCCTACAGCGAAGGCTGGCACAACGACCTGATGACGCCGTTTCTCGGTCTGACCCGCGACAACAACCTGCGCCCGGACCTGACCCTGGAAAAACTCGCCACGCTCAAACCGGCCTTCGAAAAAAGCCCGAAGGGGACGCTGACGGCGGGCAACTCCACACCGCTCACCGACGGTGCCTCGGTGGTGCTGCTGGGCAGTGAAGAATGGGCGAAAGAGCGTGGTTTGCCGATCCTTGCCTATCTGCGTGACGGTGAAGCGGCGGCCGTGGATTTCGTCAACGGCGCCGAAGGGCTGTTAATGGCGCCGGTGTATGCGGTGCCGCGTCTGCTGGCGCGCAATGGCCTGACCTTGCAGGACTTCGACTACTACGAAATTCACGAAGCGTTCGCCGCGCAGGTGCTGTGCACGCTCAAGGCCTGGGAAGACCCCGAATACTGCAAGACCCGTCTTGGACTGGATGCGCCGCTCGGTTCGATCGATCGCAGCCGCTTGAATGTCAAAGGCAGCTCGCTGGCGGCGGGGCATCCGTTTGCCGCGACGGGCGGGCGGATTGTCGCCAATCTGGCGAAATTGCTGGATGCGGCGGGCAAAGGCAGAGGACTGATCTCGATCTGCGCTGCCGGCGGCCAGGGTGTCACCGCAATCATCGAACGCTGAGCGCAATCCCTCAGGGGAAATGCATGCGATGTCAGATTCTGTCGCAAATGCCCTCGACGACCGATCACTACAAGCCCGGTGGGCTCGGCTATGATCGGCAACGGTCGGTCGATTATTTCGGCACAGTGTGTGCATCCACAGGGTTCACAGGTCGGCAACCCCTCCCCGTAGCGCGAGGATTGCCGTATAACGAGTGACATTCGCGTGTTTGGTAATAAAGGACCCACAATAAAAGCTGATGAAGACTCCAAAACGCATTGAACCCCTGATCGAAGACGGTCTGGTCGACGAAGTGCTGCGCCCACTCATGAGTGGTAAAGAAGCAGCTGTTTATGTGGTGCGCTGCGGTAACCAGTTACGTTGCGCGAAGGTCTACAAGGAGGCGAACAAACGCAGTTTCCGCCAGGCAGCCGAGTATCAGGAAGGGCGCAAGGTGCGTAACAGCCGGCAGGCGCGGGCGATGGCCAAGGGTTCGAAATTCGGTCGCAAGGAGACCGAAGACGCCTGGCAGAACGCCGAAGTCGCGGCGCTGTTCCGGCTGGCCGGAGCCGGCGTGCGAGTGCCCAAGCCGTATGATTTTCTCGATGGCGTGCTGCTGATGGAACTGGTGGCCGACGAATACGGTGATGCCGCGCCGCGTCTGAACGACGTGGTGCTGGAGCCGGATCAGGCCCGCGAGTATCACGCGTTCCTGATCTCGCAGATCGTGTTGATGTTGTGTACCGGTCTGGTGCACGGTGACCTCTCGGAGTTCAACGTGCTGCTGACCCCGACAGGTCCTGTGATCATCGACCTGCCGCAGGCAGTGGATGCCGCTGGTAACAACCACGCGTTCAGCATGCTGGAGCGTGATGTGGGCAACATGGCTTCGTACTTCGGGCGCTTTGCCCCGGAGCTGAAGAAAACCCGTTATGCGAAAGAAATGTGGGCGCTGTACGAAGCCGGCACCTTGCACCCGAACAGTGTGCTGACCGGCGAGTTCGACGATCCTGAAGACCTGGCCGACGTTGGCGGAGTGTTGCGCGAGATCGAAGCGGCGCGTCTGGATGAAGAGCGCAAGCAGGCTATCCGTGCCGCCGACGATGCGCCCAAAGGCAAGTCCGACGAACCACCGCCGCCACCGTGGATGCAGTGAGCGCTTGAACACAAACCCGGCTTCGGCCGGGTTTTTTGTGCCCTGTATTTTTCCGGAGACCACCCCAAATTCCCTGTGGGAGCGAGCCTGCTCGCGAAGGGGCCTTACCAGTCACCATCCTTGTTGACTGACATACCGCTTTCGCGAGCAGGCTCGCTCCCACAGAGGATGGGTGGTGTTGCTAATAGTTGTGTGTGAATCTGTCCGGCCTCGGCACACTCAAGGACTGATTGTGATCACCCCACGCAACACCCAACTGATCATCAGCGCCCGGCTGATCTCCGACTTCGGCGCTTTCCTCAACATGGTCGCGCTGGCGACTTACGTTTACCTGCTGAGCAACAGCGCCATGAGCGTCGGGGTGTTTCTCGCCAGTCGTGTCGGCGGGGGGATTTTTGCCAGCCTGATTGGCACGCGGTTCTATCGGCGCTGGAACGGCCGGGGGCCGCTGATTGCCTTCGATCTGCTGCGCGCGGTGTTACTGGGCCTGCTGTTGATCTTGCCGATGAGCCAGCAGGCGTTGATGTTGCCGGTGATCGCTTTCGGCCTGGGTTTTGGCAACTCGATGTTCGCCATCGGCCTCAACAGTCAATTGCCGAGGCTGATCGAAGCCGCGCAGCTACTGAAAACCAATACCTGGCTCACGTCGGCTTCATCGGCGGCAATGGTTGGTGGCAGCCTGGTGTCCGGTTTGCTGGTGGCGGCGTTCGGTTTCGAAACGGTGTTTGCGCTAAACGCATTGACCTATGTGCTGGCGGCGCTGTTGATTACGCCGTTGCGCTTCGCCGCTGCAGACGTCTGCGAACAATCGACCAACGAACGCAGCGAATGGTCAGCCCTGAAACAAGGCCTGCGCAGCGCTCCGGTGATTGCGGCGATGCTCGCCGTGACCATGGCCGACACCTTGGGCAGTGCCGCGCACAACGTCGGCTTCCCGATCATCTCCAAACTGCTGACACCCGATTCGGCCAGCACCACGCTCGGCCTGATGCTGGCGGTGTGGGCCAGCGGCAAACTGCTGGGTGCGCGGATTGCCAGTCGCCTCAAAGGTTCTGATAACCGTAATCTGGAGCGACGGTATTTCTTCGGCGTGGCGTTGATGTCCTGCGGTTTTATCCTGATGTTCCAGCAGCACAGCCTTCTCGGTCTGCTGCTGTTTTCCCTGCCGGCGGGGTTGGGGGACGGCATTTCCGAGGTCGGCCTGATGTCGCGCCTGCAACGCGAACCGGAGCATTTGCGCCTGCCGGTCTTCAGCTTCCTGACCTTGCTGCAAATGACCGGGTTCGGTGTCGGCATGTTGATTGCCGCGCCGTTCTACGGCTGGTGGACGCCGGGTGCCGTGGTGCTGCTGTTTCACGGCATCCCGCTCGGTACGTTGTTGACCGTTAAGCTGTTGGCGCTCAGGCGCGGGCGGGTTGCGCGCAGCAGCCCGACGCCAGTTCCTTGAGGATCGGGCAGTCGGGGCGATGGTCGCCATTACAGTGCTCGACCAGGTCCTGCAGGGTGTCGCGCAGCTCGCCGAGTTCGCGGATCTTCTGGTTCAGCTCGTCAATATGCTGCCGTGCCAGGGCTTTCACATCGGCGCTGGCGCGCTGGCGATCCTGCCACAGGGTCAGCAGCTTGCCGACTTCTTCCAGAGAAAATCCCAGGTCCCGCGAACGCTTGATGAACGCCAGCGTGTGCAGGTCATCATCGCTGTAGACACGGTAGCCGCTGTCGGTGCGATGGGCAGCCTTGAGCAGGCCGATCGACTCGTAATAGCGGATCATCTTTGCGCTCAGGCCACTGTGCCTGGCCGCTTGGCCGATGTTCATCGGTGCTCCTCCAGATCCTTCGGTTTCCAGGTTTTCAACAGTAGCGCATTGCTCACCACGCTGACGCTCGATAGCGCCATCGCCGCACCGGCCAGCACCGGGTTGAGAAAACCGAACGCCGCCAGCGGAATGCCGATCAGGTTGTAGACGAAGGCCCAGAACAGATTCTGGCGGATCTTCGCGTAGGTCTTGCGGCTGATCTCCAGCGCGGCGGGCACCAGTCGTGGATCGCCGCGCATCAAGGTAATACCGGCCGCGTGCATGGCCACGTCGGTGCCGCCGCCCATGGCGATGCCGATGTCCGCTGCGGCCAATGCCGGGGCGTCGTTGATGCCATCACCGACCATCGCCACCACCCCGGTTTTTTTCAGTTCGGCGACGGTGGCGGCTTTGTCGGCGGGCAGCACTTCGGCGTGCACGTTCTCGATGCCCAACGCCTCGGCGACGACTTTCGCGCTGCCGCGGTTGTCGCCGGTCAGCAGATGGCTGTGGATACCCCGGGCGGCCAGTTGTTGCACCGCTTGCAGTGCGCCGGCCTTGAGTGTGTCACCGAACGCGAACAACCCGAGCACCCGTGGCTGCGGGCTTTGTTCGATCAGCCACGACAGGGTCCGGCCTTCCGCTTCCCACGCCTGGGCGGCCCCGGCGAGATCACCCGCGTTGAGGCCGCTTTCCTCCAGCATACGCCGGTTGCCCAGCGCCAGGCGCCGCCCGTCAAGATGGCCGGCGATGCCGCGCCCGGTCAGGGACTGGCTGTCGCTGACATCGGGCACGCTCAGCCCGCGCTCGGCGGCCGCGTCCAGCACAGCTTTGGCCAGCGGATGTTCGCTGCCGCGCTGCAGGGCGCCGGCCAGTGTCAGCAGGGTATTTTCATCGCCATCCAGCGCACTGAAATGGGCGATGCGCGGCGTACCGGACGTCAGCGTGCCGGTCTTGTCGAAGACCACGTTGTCGACCTCATGGGCTCGCTCCAGTGCTTCGGCGTCCTTGATCAGAATGCCGTGACGCGCGGCCACACCGGTGCCGGCCATGATGGCCGTCGGCGTGGCGAGGCCGAGGGCACACGGACAAGCGATCACCAGCACGGCGACAGCGTTGATCAACGCGGTTTCCATAGGCGCGCCGTACAGCCACCAGCCCATCAACGTGACGAGGGCAATCAGCAACACGGTGGGCACGAACACCTGGCTGACTTTATCCACCAGTTTCTGGATCGGCGCTTTCGCTGCCTGGGCGTCTTCCACCAGCCGAATGATCCGCGCCAGCACGCTTTCCGCGCCGAGGGCGGTGGTGCGTACCAGCAGGCGGCCTTCGCCGTTGATCGCACCGCCGGTGACCTGGTCGCCGGGCTGTTTTGGCACCGGCAGGCTCTCGCCGCTGATCAGCGCTTCGTCAGCGTGGCTCTGGCCTTCCAGCACTTCACCGTCCACCGGGAAGCGTTCACCGGGTTTGACCAGCACCTGATCATTAAGGCGCAGGGCGCTGATCGCGACGTCTTGTTCGCGACCGTCGATGACTTGAATCGCCCGTTCCGGGCGCAAGGCTTCGAGGGCACGGATGGCGCTGGCGGTCTGGCGCTTGGCGCGGCTTTCCAGATATTTGCCGAGCAGCACCAGGGCGATCACCACGGCTGAGGCTTCGAAATACAGATGCGGCATGCGCCCGGCGGCGGTGGCCCATTCGTACAGGCTCAGGCCATAACCGGCGCTGGTGCCGAGGGCCACCAGCAAGTCCATGTTGCCGGCGCCAGCGCGCACGGCTTTCCACGCGGCCACATAAAATCGCGCGCCGAAAATGAATTGCACCGGCGTGGCAAGGGCAAATTGCACCCAGGCGGGAAGCATCCAGTGAATGCCGAACGGTTGCAGCAGCATTGGCAGCACCAGCGGCAAGGCCAGAGCGATGGCGCAGATCAGCGCCCAGCGTTCATGTTGCAGGCGCTGTTGCTGGTTATCCGCTGCGGGATGTTCGGCTTGCCAGACGCTGGCCGAGTAACCGGCCTTGCTCACGGCGTCGAGCAGCAATTGCGGATCGATCTGACCGAGCAATTCGAGGTGGGCGCGTTCGTTGGCGAGGTTGACGCTGACGCTCCTCACCCCGGGGACTTTGTTCAGGGCGCGCTCGACGCGACCGACGCACGAGGCGCAGGTCATGCCGTCGATGCTCAGTTCCACGGTTTGTTGTGGGACGCTGTAACCGGCGCGTTCAACCGCCTCCATCAACGCTGGCAAGCTGTCACCGGGTGCCTGGACGCGGGCCTGTTCGGTGGCGAGATTGACGCTGACGTCACTGGCGCCGCTGACGTTGCGCAACGCCCGCTCGACACGCCCGGCGCAACTGGCGCAGGTCATGCCGGCAATCGGCAGATCGAAAGTGATGGAATCGGACATCGGTCTTACTCCCTGTAGAAGATGTCTACAAGGATCAACCTTGCCATGCGGGCAAGGTCAAGCGCCAATCTGAAAAGCAAAAGATCGCAGCCTTCGGCAGCTCCTACAGGTGGATTGCATTCCAATGCAGGAGCTGCCGAAGGCTGCGATCTTTTTCATTGACTCAATATTCGAGGGCGGCAGGTCGCAGGTACAGCCCTTTGGCGTTGGCCGCGATCCGGTACTTGAGCACATCGCCGGCCTTGAGCGAGATCTGCTGCGCGGGCGGCGCGAGCATGCCTGCCTGGCACCCCGGCATCTGGCCAGGCAATTGTTTCAGGCGAATGGAAATCGTGCCGTGCGGCAGGTTGAACGAAGTGGTCTGCTCCTGAAGCAGGCGCGCCGCCAGTTCGTCATTGAGATATACGCCAATCTCGCAGGAAGTCGGCACTTCCAGGCGCTCGCGCGAGATGATCAGAACCGCATAGTCCTCGCCGGTTGCATTGGCCTGAGGCAGGGCGGCAAAGAGGCTGAGCAAGCCAAACAGGCTGAAAGCTGACCAGCGCATGGCTGAATCTCCTGAATTTGAGTCATTGATGCACGCAGCTTGGCTGAGCGCAGCGCCGATTGCCAGCCCGGCAGTTTTACGCAGAACTTGACCTTGCCATGGTGGCAAGCTCGACACTGCCGGCAACCTCACTCAAAGGAGTCCCTCCATGCAAGTGTTCAGCGTTCAAGGCATGTCCTGCGGCCACTGTGTCAAAGCCATCACCAACGCCGTGCAGGCGAAAGATCCGGCGGCGAGCGTGCGGGTCGATCTGGCGGCCAAAGAAGTCGGCGTCGAGAGTTCGCTCAGCCCCGAGCAGGTGATCGAGATCATCAGCGAAGAGGGCTACCCGGTAAAACTCGCCGGATGATCAAAAGCCAAAAGATCGCAGCCTTCGGCAGCTCCTACAGGAAACGCATTCCAATGTAGGAGCTGCCGAAGGCTGCGATCTTTTGATCTTTGCAGGCAAACTCCACAGTGCAGTTCGTCTGACTTTTTAATAGTTAGCGAGCTATCGGAATGTTCAAGGTGTCTTTGCGCGGCTAGACTGTCGGGCTGCCGACTCCAATCCAACCTGGATGCCTGATGAACTTCCGTACCATTCTGATTCTCGGTGCCTTGAGCGCCTTCGGTCCGCTGGCGATCGACTTCTATCTGCCGGCGTTCCCGTCAATGGCGCTGGCCTTTGGCACCGATGAAAAGCACGTCCAACTGACCCTGGCAGCGTATTTCGCCGGTCTGTCGATCGGGCAGTTGTTGTATGGCCCGGTGGCCGACCGTTTTGGTCGGCGCCTGCCGCTGCTGGTCGGTGTCGGCTTGTTCACGCTGGCCTCGTTAGCCTGCGCCTATGCGCCGAATCTGCAATGGCTGATCGGGGCCCGCTTCGTCCAGGCCTTGGGCGGCTGCGCGGGGATGGTGATTTCCCGGGCGGTGGTCAGCGACAAATGCGATGCCGTCGGATCGGCGAAAGTCTTCTCGCAGTTGATGCTGGTGATGGGTTTGGCGCCAATCCTCGCACCATTGCTCGGCGGTCTGCTGGTCAACACCACGGGCTGGCAGTCGATCTTCCTCGTGCTGACTGGCTTTAGTGCACTGGCCGGCCTCGCTGTGGCGCTGGGGTTACCGGAAAGCCTGCCGGCCTATGTGCCGCGCCAGCCGCTGTCCGGTGCGTTGCGTCAATACGGTCGGTTGTTCGGCGACCGGGTGTTTCTCGGCCACGCACTGACCGGCGGTATCGCGGTCGCCGGGATGTTTTCCTACATCGCCGGCTCACCATTTGTCTTCATCAAACTGTACGGCGTACCCGCCGAGCATTTCGGCTGGCTGTTCGGCACCAATGCAGCGGGTTTCATTCTGGTGGCTCAGGTCAACGCGCGGCTGCTGGCCAAGCGCGGTCCGTCCTTCCTGCTGGCGCGAGCGGTATGGGTATACCTGTTGGCCGGCGTTTCGCTGCTCGCGGTCAGCGCGATGCACACCGAAGCATTGTGGCCGCTGTTGATTCCGTTGTTCGTGTGCATTGCCAGCCTCGGCTGCATCCTGCCCAATGCTGCGGCATGCGCGATGAATGGCCAGGGCGCGCGCGCCGGGAGTGCCTCGGCGCTGATGGGCTGCCTGCAATTCAGCGTGGCCTCCGGCGCGGCCTCGCTGGTGGGTGTCCTGCACGATGGCAGCGCCATGCCGATGGCCATGGTCATCAGCCTGTGCGGACTACTGGTGGTGAGCATTGCGATGTACACCCGGCGTTTGCAGAATGCCCGGGCACTGGCTCAAGCACAGGCCGAAGCCTGAACTTCAGCCGACGGCGCGTTGTTGTCCGGGCTGGGGAATCTGATGGGGCGCGTGCAGGCGCGCTTCGAGGGTGCGGGTGAAGGCGAGCGCCTCGGCTTCACTGCGAAAGGTCACGGCGTGCTGGTCCAGACGAACCTGCCATTGAGACTTTGCCACTTCTTTTATCAGGATCTTCATTGCTGACCTCCCTCGTGTAAAAGATGCATCGCAGAGGTTTCGAGTGTAGACCTGAATACGATCGCATTTGTGACAACGATCAAGCATCTGACTGACGGCAAAAAACAGCGCCGGCCCTTAAAAGGACTGGCGCTGATGACGACGTTCGGTTTTTCAGAAACTTTCTAAAACAATTTTGCCCTTGGCTTTGCCGCTTTCCAGCAACTCGTGCGCGCGTCGCAGGTTCGCCGCATTGATCGTGCCGAAATGCTCGCCCACCGTAGTCTTCAAGGTCCCCGCATCAATCAGCTCGGCCACGCGGTTGAGCAGTTTGTGCTGTTCGATCATGTCCGGGGTTTCGAACAGCGAGCGGGTGTACATGAATTCCCAGTGCAGCGACAGGCTCTTGCGCTTGAGTTTGCTCACGTCCAGTGACTTAGGATCGTCGATCAGCGCCAGTTTGCCTTGCGGCGCCAAGGCCTCGACCAGTTGATCGAGGTGCAGATCGGTCTGGGTCAGGCTGGCGACGTGGGTCACGTGATCGATGCCGGCGCGCTGCAGCTCTTCGCTCAACGGCTGGCTGTGATCGATCACCAGATCGGCGCCCAGCTCAGTCACCCAGTCGCGAGTCTGTGCACGGGACGCGGTACCGATCACCTTCAGGCCGGTCAACTGGCGGGCCAGTTGGGTGAGGATCGAACCGACACCGCCAGCGGCGCCGACGATCAGCAGGCTTTGACCTTCATCGGTCTTGCCCTCACGGATCTGCAGGCGTTCGAACAGCAATTCCCACGCGGTGATCGCGGTCAGCGGCAGGGCAGCGGCTTCGGCGAAACCCAGGGACTTGGGCATGTGGCCGACAATCCGCTCATCCACCACGTGCAGTTCGCTGTTGCCACCGGCACGGGCGATGGAGCCGGCGTAGAACACCTTGTCGCCGGCCTTGAACAGCGTCACTTCACTGCCGACGGCTTTGACCACGCCGGCGACGTCCCAGCCCAGCACTTTTGCCGCGCCGTTTTCCGGCGCCACGTTCTGCCGCACCTTGGTGTCGACCGGGTTGACCGAGATGGCTTTGACTTCCACCAGCAGGTCGCGCGGGCCGGCGACCGGCTCCGGCAGTTCGATGTCTTGCAGGGAATTTTCGTCGCTGATCGGCAGGGAAGCGTAATAGGCGATGGCTTTCATGATTTGCTCCGTAACGGTAATAGAAGAAGGGCTCAGGCGATGCTGCCCAGGCGTTTCAATTGGAAGTGTTCGATACAGTGGCCGGCTGTGGCCTGGAAATTCTGGAAGTGCGCGCTGGCGTTGTGCGCCGAAAGGATTTCCTCGCTGGCCCAGTGTTCGATCACATAAAAGGTCAGCGGATCGGCGAGGTCGCGATGCAGGTCGTACTGGCTGCAGCCTTCTTCGGCGCGACTCGGCTCAACCAGTTCGCGCAGGGCGTTTTCGAGGGTGTCCTGTTGACCGGGTTTAGCGATCAGGGTGGCGATGGCGGTGAATGCTTTGGACATGTTTGGCTCCAGTCGCGGGATAAATGGGCTTGGGCCAATCATTGGCTATTTCTCGGCGCGATAAAACCGGCTAAAAGAGCAGTCTCTTTCAATTTTATTTTGATAATCGAGGCTGAGAATGCTGCGTTTCGACGATTTACAGTTGTTCGTTCGCGCTGCGGACTTGGGCAGTCTGTCGGCAGCCGCGCGAGTGATGGACATGTCTGCCGCGGTGGCCAGCGCCGCGCTCAAGCGTATCGAACAGCAACTGGGCGTGCGCTTGCTGGCGCGTTCGACCCGCAGCCTGCGCCTGACCGCCGAGGGCGAAGGCTTTCTCGAATATGCCCGGGCCGCGCTCGGTTCGCTGGACGAAGGCCGGCGTTTTCTCTCCAGCGCGCAGGATCAGGTCAGCGGCATCCTGCAGTTGTCGGCGCCCTCGGATTTCGGGCGCAACATGTTGTTGCCCTGGCTCGACGAGTTTCAGCGCGAGCACCCGAAGCTGACCGTGCGGCTGTTGCTCGGTGACCGTATCGCCGACCTGTTCCGCCAGCCAGTGGACATCGCCCTGCGCTACGGCGAACCGGAAGATTCAAGTCTGGTGGCCCTGCCCATCGCCCCGGACAATCGCCGCGTGCTCTGCGCCTCGCCGGCCTACCTGGCGCGCCACGGCGAGCCGCGTCAGCTCGAACAATTGGCGCAGCACAATTGCCTGCTGTACATGCTCGGCAGCCGCGTGCATGACCATTGGAGTTTTCATGACGGCAAGCGCGAAGTCGGACTGACGGTCAGTGGTGATCGCTTCAGTGATGACGCCGACGTCGTACGGTTGTGGGCGGTGGCGGGGGCGGGCATTGCTTATAAATCGTGGCTCGATGTCGGCACCGATGTCCTCGCCGGACGCCTCAAAGTGTTGCTGCCGGAGCTTCTCTGCGAGCGTGCTCCGCTGAATCTGTTGTGCGCCCATCGCGCGCAATTGAGTAAGCCGGTAAACCTTTTAAGGGAAATGCTCGCCAGCCGATGCGTCGAATTGAGTAGTCAATTTCCCCATTTCCCGAAAGTTGATCATTAGTCGCAGGCAATTAGCGAAATTTCACTCAGGAACTATCACCATTCGTGTCAGCCACGGCGCAGGAAGCAGCGTGCATCCCGCTTATACTAGCGACCGCCTCAAACCTGCACCGACAACTGGCCAGGGCAGAATCAGGCCGGTTTTTCCAGGGCCGTGCCTGCGCCATACAAACGCTGTGAACACGCCATCAACGGGTGTCGCAGTGCTGACCTGGCTTGCACCGGCTCATGGCGTTTTACCCGTCTTGGCCGACGACACATTACAGGTCAAGATGTCTTCGAGCAGTAGACGATACGATTCAACAGGGAGTGAATACATGGAACATGCACCTTGCATCAGCCAGATCGCCACGCTGCTGGCCGACCCCAAGCGCAGCGCGATGATGTGGGCGTTGATGGATGGCTCGGCCCGCCAGACCGAGGAGCTGGCGCTGCTGGCAGGGCTGTCGCCGTCGTCGGCCAGTGCGCATCTGGGGCGTTTGTCCGCGGGTGGCCTGTTGAAAGTCGAGGTCCGTGGGCGCAAGCGCTTCTTCCGCCTGGCGGCTCCGGAAATCGCAGCCGCCATTGAAGCCCTGGCCAGTGCCACGATTGCCAGTGCGCCACGGGACGTCCCTCACGTATTCAAACGCTCGACGCCGATCAACAATCCACGAACCGCGCCGTCCTCGCTGCTGCGTGCGCGCTTTTGCGACGATCATTTGGGCGGCACGCTGGCCGCCGATCTGTACCAGCGTTTGCTCGATGCCGGTTGGATCGAACAGATCGAGCAGCGGGTCGTGGTGACGCTCAAAGGCTCGACGCAGCTGGCGAATCGCGGGGTGTTCATTCAGGCCCTGGCCCATCGCAAGGCCCAGGTGGCGTGTGCCTGTCCGGACTGGAGCGAACGCCGTCCGCATCTGGGCGGTTCACTGGGCGCCGCGTTGCTGCAATTGTTCATGCAGTCCGGCTGGCTGGTGCTGCCCAAGGATTCTCGCGCATTGCAAGTCACGCCGGCCGGACAGCGGGAAATTCACTGTTTCGCCAAGGAAGTCGAGCTGGAACTGGCGTAATAGAGCATTCGCCGGTCAACACTTCGTGGCTTGCGTCGTCTGTGACTGCGAACAGGTCGTATCCAGAAAAAGCGTTGAGGCGTTATCGCGCACACTCGGTCCGCACACTTCGTGGATGGGGGATGAGGTATGGATACGCGAAACTTCAGCGCGGCAGAACGCCTGGAACGGCTGCCGCTCAGCGGTTATCACCGGGTCATTTTCATCATCATCGCCTTGGCGTTCTTTTTCGATTCCATGGACCTGGCCATGATGACGTTCCTGCTCGGCTCGATCAAAAGCGAGTTTGGCCTGAGCAGTGCACAAGCCGGCCTGCTCGCCAGTTCGAGTTTTTTCGGGATGGTGCTGGGGGCATCGCTGTCGGGCCTGCTCGCCGACCACTTCGGACGCAAACCGGTGTTTCAGTGGAGCATCGTGTTGTGGGGCGTGGCCAGTTATCTGTGTTCGACCGCACAAACGGTCGAGAGCCTGACACTGTTCCGCATCCTGCTGGGGATCGGCATGGGTATGGAGTTTCCCATTGCGCAGTCGATGCTCTCGGAGCTGATCCCGGCGCAACGGCGCGGTCGCTACATCGCGTTGATGGACGGTTTCTGGCCATTGGGTTTTGTCGCTGCCGGCGTACTGTCTTACTTCCTGCTGCCGTTGATTGGCTGGCGCGACATCTTCCTGGTACTGGCGGTACCGGCGGTGTTTGTGCTGGCGATCCGTTTTTTCATTCCCGAATCACCGCGCTGGCTGGAGCAGGCCGGACGTCACGAAGCGGCGGACAAGGTCCTCGGCGCCATCGAGGCACGGGTGCGCACGTCTCTTGGCGTTGCGACATTGCCTGAGCCGGTGCGCCTGCCAAGGACAGTGACGCCCCCGGGCAACTTCTTCTCGGCCCTGCAGCAGATCTGGTCGCCGCAATACCGCCAGCGCACGACGATGATCTGGAGCCTGTGGTTTTTCGCCTTGCTCGGTTTTTACGGGCTGACGTCGTGGCTCAGTGCCTTGTTGCAGCAGTCGGGTTTCGCCGTGACCCAGTCGGTGTATTACACCGTGCTGATTTCACTGGGCGGGATTCCCGGGTTTCTGATGGCGGCGTGGCTGGTGGAGCGCTGGGGGCGCAAACCGGTGTGCATCGTCACTTTGCTGGGCGGCGGGGTCATGGCGTTCATCTACGGCCAGAGTGCGGTGTTTGGTGGCAATGTCGCGCTGTTGATCGGCTCGGGATTGTTGATGCAGTTTTTCCTGTTCGGCATGTGGGCGGTGCTCTACACCTACACGCCGGAGTTGTACCCGACTTCGGCGCGCGCCACAGGTTCGGGCTTTGCCTCAGCGATTGGCCGTGTCGGTTCGCTGCTCGGGCCGCTGGTGACCGGATTGGTGTTCCCGATTACCGGGCAGGGCGGAGTGTTTGCACTGGGGGCGCTGTGCTTTGCGATTGCGGCGGGGGTGGTGTGGCTGTTCGGGATGGAGACGCGGGGCAAGACATTGGAAGAGCTTACAGAGTCGACACCGGTATAAATGTGGGAGCGAGCCTGCTCGCGAAAGCGGTGTGTCAGACAACTCAAACTGTGACTGACACGAAGCCTTCGCGAGCAGGCTCGCTCCCACATTGGTTATGCGGTGTTGCTTACGGTTTTACCAGCCGCGCATCCAGGCTGTTCTGCGCCAGGCGCTTGGCCTGATCCTGGGTCATGCCCAGGTGTTCGTGCAGCGCGTGGAAGTTCTCGGTGACGTAACCGCCGAAGTACGCCGGGTCATCCGAGTTGACGGTGACCTTCACTCCACGCTCGAGCATGTCGAGGATGTTGTGCTGCGACATGTGATCGAACACGCAGAGTTTGGTGTTCGACAGCGGGCACACGGTCAGCGGGATTTGCTCGTCGATGATCCGCTGCATCAGGCGTTCGTCTTCGATGGCGCGTACGCCATGGTCGATACGCTGGATTTTCAGCAGGTCGATGGCTTCCCAGATGTACTCGGGCGGGCCTTCTTCCCCGGCGTGGGCGACGGTCAGGAAGCCTTCGTGGCGGGCGCGGTCGAACACACGCTGGAACTTGCTCGGCGGGTGACCCATCTCGGAGCTGTCGAGACCGACGGCGACAAACGCATCACGGAACGGCAGCGCCTGATCCAGCGTTTTCTGTGCTTCGTCTTCGCTCAGGTGGCGCAGGAAGCTCAGGATCAAACCGCTGGTGATGCCCAGTTGCTGTTCGCCATCCTTGAGTGCCGCCGCGATGCCGTTGAGCACCACTTCAAACGGGATGCCGCGGTCGGTGTGGGTCTGCGGGTCGAAGAACGGTTCGGTGTGAATCACGTTCTGCGCTTTGCAGCGCAGCAGGTAAGCCCAGGTCAGGTCGTAGAAGTCCTGCGAGGTGCGCAGCACGTCGGCGCCTTGGTAATACAGGTCGAGGAATTCCTGCAGGTTGTTGAAGGCGTAAGCCTTGCGCAGGGTTTCGACATCGCTCCACGGCAGGGCGATCTTGTTGCGTTCGGCCAGGGCGAACAGCAGCTCGGGCTCCAGCGAGCCTTCCAGATGCAGGTGCAGTTCAGCCTTGGGCAGGGCGTTGAGCCAGTCGTACATATGCTTTTCTCATCAGGTGCAATGACGGCATTCTACAGATGCTCGCCGAAACAATTGGCAAAACCTGACCAAGCGATCCATCAGACCGCTTGCGGCTCTCGACGATAGGCGTAGGTATCGGCAAAGCGTGACAGCAGGAATTCTGCGCAGGTGGTGGTCGGATATTTCGCCGGATGCTGTGCGTCCTGACAACCGGGCAGGCATTCGATGCGAGTATCCGGATGCGGCTCGGCGAAGAACGGCATCGAATAGCGGTCTACCCCCAGCGGGCTGATCACCCGGTGCGGAGTCGAGCGATAACGGTCATTGCTCCAGCGCGCCATCATGTCGCCGAGGTTGACCACGAAGGTGCCGTCAATGGGCGGCGCGTCGATCCATTCACCGTTGATGTTCTTCACTTGCAGGCCGCCGGCGCTGTCCTGATAGAGCAGGGTGATGCAGCCGTAATCGGTGTGCGCTCCGGCGCCTTGCTGTTCGGCGCTGCTGGCGGTGTGGCGTGGTGGGTAGTGGATCATCCGCAGTACGCTGACTGGCTCAACGAAGCGCGAATCGAAGAAGTCGCGCTCGATCCCCAGCGCAATCGTCATCGCCCGCAGCAGGGTTTGCGCGAGCGCCTGCATGTCGAGGTAATGCTGCTCCATCAGCGTTTCCCAGCCAGCTTGCGCCGGATGGCGATTCGGCCCGCGCAGCGGTTTTTCCGCGAGCACGTCGGGATGATCCGCCGGCAAGTGCAGGCCCATGTCGAAGGTTTCCTTGAGGTCGCTGGGTTTGTCCGGGTCGAGCTGTTCGGTGGCGATGGCGCCGTAGCCGCGATGGTGGCGGGTCCGGGTGATGTCGATCCGCAGTTTTTCTTCTGCCGGTTGCGCAAAAAAACGCTGGGCGTGGTCGAGCAGCGAGTCGATGCGCTGCGCGGAAATCGGATGGCCCTTGATGTAGAAAAAGCCCCATTCGCGGCAGGCCTGGTCGATCTGCGCGGCGACGGCGGGCCAGGCGTTTTGGTCGGTGGAATAGAGCGGGCTGATGTCGATGACCGGAAGCTGATCCATACACAATCCTTGAATACGCTGAGTTTCCAATGTGGGAGCGAGCCTGCTCGCGAAGAGGGAGTGTCAGACAACATTTTTGTTTAATGACACTCCCTCTTCGCGAGCAGGCTCGCTCCCACAGGGTTTTGTGTGGTGAATCGGAGATTTACTTCGGCATCTCGGCCTTCATGCCTTCAACGTAGTAGTTCATCGACGCCAGTTCGGCATTGGTTGCGCTCACACCGGCAGGGATTTTCTCCACGCCGGCCTGATCCTTGATCGGCCCGGTGAACGGTTGCAGCGCACCGCTCTTGATGTCGGCGATGATCTGTTCGGCCTCGGCTTTCACCGGTGCCGGCACCAGCTCGCTGATCGGCAGTTCAACCGTGCCTTCTTTCAGCCCGCCCCAGTAATCCTGGGATTTCCAGCTGTGGTCGATCACGCTCTGGGTCGCTTGAATGTAATGCGGCGCCCAGTCATTGACGATCGAAGTCAGCACCGCTTTCGGGCCGAAGTGCGCCATGTCCGAGGCGTAACCCACAGCGTACACGCCACGCCGTTCAGCGGCCTGGATCGGCGCCGGGCTGTCGGTGTGCTGGAACACCACGTCCACGCCCTGATCGATCAAAGCGTTGGCGGCGTCGGCTTCCTTGCCCGGGTCAAACCACGAGTTGACCCACACCACTTTGATTTCAGTGCCGGGGTTGTACTTGTTCAACGCCAACTGGATCGCGTTGATGTCGCGGATCACTTCCGGAATCGGGAACGAGGCGACGTAGCCGATTTTCTTGGTCTTGGTCATCTTCGCCGCGAGGAAGCCGCCGACGTAGCGACCCTCGTAAGTGCGCGCCAGATAGGTGCCGAGATTCTTGTCTTGCTTGTAGCCGGTGGCGTGTTCGAAGGTCACCTTGGGAAACTGTTTGGCGACTTTCAGCGTCGGGTTCATGTAGCCGAAGGAGGTGGTGAAGATCAGGTCGTAATTGTCCTTGGCCATGTTGCGGATCACCCGCTCGGCGTCGGCGCCCTCGGCCACGTTCTCGACGTAATTGGTGGTGATCTGCGCGCCGAATTTCTCCGCCAGCGCCTTGCGTCCCTGTTCATGCTGATACGTCCAGCCGTGGTCGCCGATCGGGCCGATGTAGACGAAACCGACCTTCAGCGGATCGGCAGCGCTGGCGCTCAGGCTGATCCCCAGACCGATGGCGGCGCACAGCAGTTTGTGCAGCGGACGTATTTGCATGAATTCGAACTCCATTTTGTTGTGTGTGGTCAGGGGCAATGCAAATTGCTGACCAACAGGACAACAAAGCAAAAGATCGCAGCCTGCGGCAGCTCCTACAGGGGAATGGGAAACCTGTAGGAGCTGCCGCAGGCTGCGATCTTTTCAGCGCCGGAACCAACGCAGTGCAAGTCAGCGGATTCACGCTATCGGCTGGTGCGCTAAGGTGTAACGAAACGTTAGCGCCGCGCCGCAGTCAGTAGCTCATTCGAACCTCTCGGCAAAAAGGCCCGCCATGCTCACGATTTTCAAGCAAGAAAGCTTTCTGCTGCTGGCGGTGATTGCCGCGTGCATCGCCTATCCGCTGGAACACTGGATGCTCCATAGCGGCCAGATCGTCGCGCTGATCTGCGGTCTGGTGCTGATCACTTTCATCGTCGCGGCTTCGATGCGCGTTGCCCATCATGCCGAACTGCTCGCCGAAAAAGTCGGCGACCCCTACGGCACGATGATCCTGACCCTCGCTGCGGTGCTGGTGGAGGTGGTGATCCTGGCGATCATGATGAGCAACGAAGCGTCCGCCACGCTGGTGCGTGACACGATCTATTCGGCGGTGATGCTCGACATCAACGGCATCCTCGGCCTCGCCGCGTTGATGGGCGGACTCAAGCATGGCGAGCAGTCGTACAACGACGATTCGGCGCGCAGCTACAGCGTGATGATCCTCACCGCCATGGGCGTGTCGATGGTGGTGCCGGAGTTTATTCCGGCGGCCAACTGGAAAATTTATTCAGCGTTCACCATCGGTGCGATGGTGGTGCTTTACGCGCTGTTCCTGCGCATGCAGGTCGGGCCGCACAGTTACTTTTTCAGCTACAGCTACCCGGATAAGCGCCGCAAGAAAGAACCGGTGGAAAATGAGCCGAAACCGCTGAGCCTGGCGTGGTCGGTCGGCATTCTGGTGTTCGGCGTGGTGGTGATCGGCGCACTGGCCGAAGTGATGTCCAAGACCCTCGATCTGGGCCTGGAAGGCACGGGCGCACCGCCGGTGATCACGGCGATTCTGGTGGCGGCGATTTCCGCCGCGCCGGAAATTCTGACGGCGTTGCGTGCCGCGTTGGCCAACCGCATGCAATCGGTGGTGAACATCGCGATGGGCGCGTCACTGTCGACGGTGATTTTGACCGTGCCGGTGATGGAAGCGATGGCGCTGTACACCGGCCAGCCATTTCAAATGGCGATGACCCCGGTGCAGACGGTGATGATCTTCATCACGCTGATCGTCAGTGCGATCAACCTGAATGACGGGGAGACCAATGCCATCGAAGGCATGACTCACTTTGTGCTGTTTGCGACGTTTATCATGCTGTCGCTGTTGGGTCTCTAAGACCACCACAAATCCGGTGTAGGAGCTGCCGCAGGCTGCGATCTTTTGATCTTGTTCTTAAAATCAAGATCAAAAGATCGCAGCCTGCGGCAGCTCCTACAGGGTTTTTATCGGATCAGGTGCCTGCGATCAACTGCCGAGCCGCCTGGCTGTGATCGGCGATCAGGCCTTTCAGATCCAGTCCTTCAACCTGGCCATCAATCACCCGCCACTGGCCACCAATCATCACCCGATCGGCACGATCGGCACCGCACAACAACAGCGCCGAAATCGGATCATGGCTCCCCGAGAAGCGCAGCTCATCGAGCTTGAACAGCGCCAGGTCCGCCTGCTTGCCCACCGCCAGCTCACCAATGTCGGTACGCCCCAACAGGCTCGCCGAGCCTTTGGTTGCCCAGCCGAGCACGCGTTCCGGGGTGATCTTCTCCGCACCATAACGCAGACGCTGAATGTACAACGCCTGCCGCGCTTCGAGGATCATGTTCGACGCATCGTTGGAGGCCGAGCCGTCCACGCCCAGACCGAACAGCGCGCCGGCATTGGTCAGATCGATGCTTGGGCAGATGCCGGAAGCCAGGCGCATGTTCGAACTCGGACAATGGCAGATACCGGTGCCGGCCTGGCCGAGGCGAGCGATTTCATCCGGGTTGAAGTGGATGCCATGGGCCAGCCAGGTGCGCGGGCCGAGCCAGCCGACGCTGTCCAGATAATCCACGGTGCGCAGGCCGAAACGCTGCAGGCAGAAATCTTCCTCGTCGAGGGTTTCGGCCAGATGGGTGTGCAGGCGTACATCGAGTTTGTCCGCCAGTTCGGCGCTGGCCGACATGATTTCCGGGGTCACCGAAAACGGCGAGCAAGGCGCCATAGCGATCTGGATTTGCGCACCGTCGCCGCGCTCGTGGTACTCGTGAATCAGACGCTGACTGTCGTCGAGAATCACCTGACCTTCCTGCACGGTCTGCTGCGGTGGCAGGCCGCCGTCCTTCTCGCCGAGGCTCATCGAGCCGCGAGTGAGCATGGCGCGCATGCCCAGTTCACGCACGGTGTCGACTTGCACGTCGATGGCGTTTTCCAAGCCGTCCGGGAACAGGTAATGATGGTCGGCGGCGGTGGTGCAACCCGACAGCAGCAGTTCAGCCAAAGCCACTTTCGTCGCGAGAGCGAGTTTTTCCGGGGTCAGCCGCGCCCACACCGGGTACAGGGTTTTCAGCCATGGGAACAACGGCTGATTGACCACCGGCGCCCAGGCGCGGGTCAGGGTTTGATAGAAGTGGTGATGGGTGTTGATCAGGCCCGGCAGGATCACATGCTCGCGGGCATCGAACACTTCATTGCACGGTGCCGAAGGTTGCTGACCGGCTGCCAGCACTTCGACGATCACGCCGTCTTGCAGCACCAGACCGCCACGGGCATCGAGCGCGTTGGCCGTGAAAATGGCGAGGGGATTTTTTAACCAGGTACGGGTCGCAGGCATTGTGGCCGGCTCCTCTGAAAGTGGGGTTCAGGGTTGCCAGCTCAGTGTTGCCCTGTCTGCTGATCCAGGGTCGCCGCGTTGGACGAGGTGCGGAGTTTCAAACAAATCGCGGTAGCGGGCAAGCCCAACCCGACCATTCACCACACAACCCTTGTGGGAGCGAGCCTGCTCGCGAAGGCGTCGTATCAGTCGATACATCCATGGTCTGACACACCGCATTCGCGAGCAGGCTCGCTCCCACATTGGGATCTTCAGTGTTTACCAGGGGATCGTTTCACCCTTGTAGTTGATGAAGTGATGTCCACCCTTGCCGGTATAAGCATTCACCTGATCAATCAGCCCACGGGTGCTGGTCTCTACATCCAGGTCAGCACCTTCACCGCCCATGTCCGTCTTCACCCAGCCCGGATGCAGCGACAGCACGGTCAGTTTCTGCTCGCCCAACTGAGTGACGAAACTGTTGGTCATGGAATTCAGCGCGGCCTTGCTGGCCTTGTACAGCGCCAGCTCCGGCGCGTCCGGTACGGTCACGCTGCCCAGACCAGAACTCATGAACGCCAGCACGCCGCTGCCATCGCGGATTTGCCCGACGAAGCGTTGCGCGAGGTTGATCGGCGCCACGGCGTTGGTGAAGAACAACTGGCCGACTTCGGCCAGGGTCGCGCCGCCCGGGGTTTGCACCTCCGGACCTTTGACTCCAGCGTTGACGAACAGCAGGTCGAAAGTTTCGCCCTTGAGCTGTTGGCTCAGGGCGATCACCGCTTGCTGGTCGTCCATGTCGAGTTTCTCGATCCGCACCTTGCCCAGCGCTTGCAGCGCCTCGGCCTTTTGCGGATTGCGCACGGTAGCGGTCACTTGCCAGCCGTCGGCCAGCAGGGTTTTCACCAGCCCGAGGCCCAAGCCGCGGGAGGCGCCGATGATCAGTGCGTGTTTTGCCTGGGACATGACGGAATTCCTTGAAAGTTACGGTTCACGGATTCAATGGACACGCCTGACCGAGTCGTTGTTGCAACGCTCGTCGCAGCACATCGAACCGGCTCTCAAAAGAGCTGTTGACCCCGGAGCATACTCCAGGCTTTAGCATGCTTGCTTCCCAAATTCGCAGGCCGCTCAGCGATGTTCGCACATCATGTCTACAACACCGACATTGTGGGAGCTGGCTTGCCAGCGATGAGGCCAGTGACATCACCGTCTAATGCCCGGCCTGCCACGGCTGCCCCAACGACACCGGCGCATACAACCGAGTCCGCACCGCATCCCGCGACAACAGCACCAACACCACAATCGTTGCCACATACGGCAGCATCGCCAGCAGGCTCGACGGAATCGCCAGCCCCAAGCCCTGCGCCACCAGATGCAGGATGCTGGCGAGGCCAAACAGATAAGCCCCGAGCAACAAGCGCCACACCCGCCAACTGGCAAACACCACCAGCGCCAAGGCGATCCAGCCGCGTCCGGCGGTCATGTTTTCCGCCCACATCGGCGTGTACGCCAGCGACAGATACGCCCCGGCCAACCCGGCCATCGCCCCGCCAAACAGCACCGCCAGCGTGCGCACGGTCAGCACCGGCAGGCCCATCGCACTGGCCGCGTCCGGGTTCTCGCCAACGGCCTGAATGATCAACCCGACACGGCTCTTGATGATCACCCAAGCCACCAGCGCAAACAGCGCGAACGACAGGTACACCAGCAAGTCCTGAGCAAACAGCATCCGTCCAATCAGCGGAATATCACTCAAGTACGGAATCGCCAACGGCTCGAATCCGGCCAGTGGCTTACCGACCCATGCGGCACCGACAAAAGTTGAAAGCCCCACGCCGAAAATCGTCAATGCCAATCCGGTTGCCACCTGATTGGCATTGAACACCAGCGCCACCAGGGCAAACAGCGATGACAACAGCATCCCCGCGAGCATCGCCAACAACACGCCGAGCCACAGGTTGCCGCTGTTGAGGGCGACGATAAAACCGATCACCGCGCCAAACAGCATCATCCCTTCCTGGCCGAGGTTGAGCACGCCACTCTTCTCGCAGATCAACTCACCCAGTGCCACCAACAGCAGTGGCGTGCCGCAACGCACCATGGCGTAGAAAATATTGCTCAGCAGATCGATATCCATCACAGCGCTCCGGCGGTTACGGCGGTGGTCGACGCGCGCCGTGCCCAGCGCAGTTTCAGGCGTGGCCGATAGAGAATCAGCACGTCGCAGGCCAGCAGGAAAAACAGCATCATTCCCTGGAATAGTTGGGTGATGGCTTGCGGCAGATTCAGGGTCATCTGCGCGCTCTCGCCGCCGATGTACAGCAGCGCCATCAGCAGGCTTGAGAACAGAATCCCGATCGGGTTCAACCGCCCGAGAAACGCCACGGTGATTGCTGCATAGCCATAGCCCGGCGAGACTTGCGGCACCAATTGCCCAATCGGCCCGGTCACTTCGCAGACCCCGGCCAGCCCGGCCAAACCGCCGCTGATCAACAGCGCGAGCCAGGTCAGGCGTTTCTCGCGAAAGCCGACAAACCCCGCCGCACGTTTATCCAGACCGAGCACTTTGATCTGGAAACCGACAAAGCTTTTCTGCAACAACACCCACACCGCGACCAGCGCGAGCAAGGCGAAATACACCCCGGCATGCACCCGACCATCCTCCATCAGCAGCGGCAGGCGACTGGCGTCGCCGAACATCGCCGACTCGGGAAAGTTGTAGCCGGCCGGATCCTTCAGTGGCCCGTGCACGCAGAACAGCAACAGGTTCAGCGCGATGTAATTGAGCATGATGCTGGTGAGGATTTCGTTGGCGTTGAAGCGCGTGCGCAGCCATGCCGTCAGCCCGGCCCAAGCGGCCCCGGCGAAGGTCCCGGTGAGCAGAATCAGCACCAGCGCCCAACGGCTCTGCAGGTCGATGATGTTCACCGCCAAGGCACTGCCGGCGAGTGCACCGAGGAGCAACTGGCCTTCGGCGCCGATGTTCCAGATTCGCGCTTGATAAGCCACGGCCAGACCGAGTGCGCAAAGCAGAATAGGCAGCGCCTTGACCAGCAGTTCGGAGACGCCATACAGATCGCTGACCGGTGCGATCAACAACGTGTGCAAGGTTTGCAGCGGATCATGCCCCAGGGCGATGAACAACAGCGAGCCGCAACCGAGTGTCAGCAGTGCTGCCAGCAACGGCGAGCACCACAACATCAGGCGCGATTGCTGGCCACGGGGTTCGAGGGAAAGCAGCATGTTGGGAAAACTCCGTCAGGCCGTGGCCGATGAATGCGTGGGGTTGATGTGCCCGGCCATCCAGCCGCCGACATCGCTCAGCAGGGTGTCGGTGGTGTTCTGCATCGGCGACAGACGCCCGGCGCACAGGGCGCCGAGGCGGTCGCTGATCTGGAACAGTTCGTCGAGGTCTTCGGAGATCACCAGGATTGCCGCACCGGCATCGCGCAGGGCAATCAGCGCGCGGTGAATGGTCGCCGCCGCACCCACGTCGACGCCCCAGGTCGGGTGCGCGGCGATCAGCAGTTTCGGTTGCTGGAGGATTTCCCGGCCGAGGATAAATTTCTGCAGATTGCCGCCGGACAGGCTGCGCGCGGCCGCGTGAGTGCCCGGGGTTTTCACCCCGAAGCGCTGAATGATCTGTTGGGCGAGGGCTTCGACTTTACTGCGCTCGATCAAACCGTTGCTCACCAGCCCCTGTTGAAAGGCCGTGAGCAAGGCGTTGTCGGCAAGGCTCAGTTCCGGCACTGCGCCGTGGCCCAGGCGTTCTGCCGGGACGAACGCCAGACCGAGTTGGCGCCGCGCATCCGGACGCAAATCGGCGACCGCTTGCCCGGCGAAACGAATCGTTGTCGCGCCGTCGCGGGGCAGGGTTTGTTCACCGCTGAGCAGGGCGAGCAACTCATCCTGGCCATTGCCCGCGACCCCGGCGATGCCGACGATTTCGCCGCCGCGCACTTGCAGGTTGATGTCGCTCAACGAGCAGCCGAAGGGATCGGGGTTGTGCCAGCTCAAGCCGTTGACCTGTAGAAAGTCCGCGCCGCCACTGACCTTCGGATATTCGCCGATCAGTGCTGCCGCTTCGCCAACCATCATCTGCGCCAACTGCTGATCCGAGCATTCGGCCGGCCGGCAATGCCCGGCGACCCGCCCGCCGCGCAAGACCGTGGCGCTATGGCACAGCGCGCGCACTTCCGCGAGCTTGTGGCTGATAAACAGAATGCTGCAGCCCTCGGCGGCGAGGCGGCGCAGGGTGATGAACAGTTCGTCCGCCTCTTGCGGCGTCAGCACCGACGTCGGCTCGTCGAGGATCAGCAGGCGAATGTCCTGCATCAGGCAACGAATGATCTCCACCCGTTGCCGCTCGCCAATCGACAGGCTGTGGACAAGTCGCTCCGGCTCCAGCGCCATGCCGTAGCGGCGCGACACTTCGCGAATTTTCGGCTCAAGCTGTTTCGGCGTGCCGGCCCTGGCGCCCATCGCCAAGGCAATGTTCTGCGCGACGCTGAGGGTTTCGAACAGCGAGAAATGCTGGAACACCATGCCGATCCCCAACTGCCGGGCCTGCGCCGGATTACGAATATTCACCCGCTGACCTTGCCAGAGCATTTCGCCGGCATCGGCCTGGGTCACGCCGTAGATGATCTTCATCAGCGTGCTTTTGCCCGCGCCGTTCTCACCGAGCAGGGCGTGGATTTCTCCGGGCGCGATGCTCAGGTCGATGGCGTCATTGGCCAGACAACCGGGGTAGCGTTTGCTGATCTGGCGCAGTTGCAGGCGCGGCGTTGAATCTGGGCTTGGCATGACAGGCTCGACTGACTTGGAGTTGTGCCTGTGGATAAAGCAATTTCCTGGCCATTGAGTCAGGAACCTTGGCGGCCCTCGTACGGCAACGGTTGCCGTAGAGCGTCGAAGGGCAAATGTTTGGGAGGTACGGCACCAATTGGGAGCAAAGCCGTTGATCAGGCTCCAGTTTTGCCCGTAGGCAACTGATCAAAAAACGAGCAAATGCGTGGGGCCTATGCAGACCCTGCGGCTGCGCCAGCCATGAACGGGTTATCCACAGGTTGCTCCACAGTATTTGTGTGCAATTGGAAATCCTTGGCATAAGCGCTGCAGTGCTATCTTCCATTGGTGATAAACAGCGCTAACTATTTGTTTTTACGCGGGATTAGTCTTTTTTCAGATGGAGTGGACGAAAAATGAGCAAATCGCGCAAAGCCACGTGACAGAAGGGTTACAGCCAAATGTGCTCAGGTTATCCACAGTCGGGTGCACAGCAGATGTGGGCAACTCCGTGGAATAAGCAGATTGTGGGCTGCCCTAAAAGATCGCAGCCTTCGGCAGCTCCTACAGGGGAAACGCAAAGTCTTGTGTAGGAGCTGCCGAAGGCTGCGATCTTTTACTCATCTAACGCTGCAGCACAATCCGCCCACGGCTCAAGTCCGCCAATTGCGTTTGCAGCAGATCGATCTGCGCCTCACCCAGCGCCAACCGCAATTCAACACCATTGGCAGTGAAGTTTTCTTCCACTACCAAGCCACCCAGATCCGCCACCCGCAGCTTCACCAGCGCCAGCTCGGCAAAGCAGCAGGCACAACTGAGCGGCACACGGCTGATCAACTCGACTTTTGCCGCCGCTTGCAGGCACTTGTTCGCGCCGCCGCCATAGGCTCGGGCCAAACCGCCGGTGCCCAGTTGAATGCCGCCATACCAGCGGATCACCAGCACCGCGACCTGATCGCAATCCTGCGCTTCGATGGCCGCCAGAATCGGCCGTCCGGCGGTGCCGCCGGGTTCGCCGTCGTCGTTGCTGCGGTATTGCGCACCGAGTTTCCACGCCCAGCAGTTGTGCGAGGCATTCAGGTCGCTGTGTTGTTCAAAGAACGCCTGCGCGTCGGCGGGGCTGGCGATCGGCGCGGCGAAGGTGATGAAGCGGCTTTTGCGAATCTCTTCGCGGTACTCGCAAAAACCGCTGAGGGTGAAAGGCATAAACGTCTTAAACAGTCGGGGTGAGGCCGCAGCCTTTGAGAATGATGCGGATCAGGTTGTTGCCGGCGTCTTCCATGTCCTGCTTGGTCAACTTGCTGCGACCGCTGACGCGACAGATCTGCGTGGCGAAGTCGGCGTAATGCTGGGTGCTGCCCCACAGCAGGAAAATCAGGTGCACCGGATCCACCGGGTCCATCTTGCCCGCATCGATCCACGCTTGAAAAACGGCCGCGCGCCCCTGAAACCAGGCGCGGTAATCCTGGTTGAAATACTCGGTCAGGCACTCGCCGCCGCTGATCACTTCCATCGCAAAGATCCGCGAGGCCTGCGGCTGACGGCGGGAGAATTCCATCTTGGCGCGAATGTAGCGGGTCAGCGCTTCGGCTGGATCGTCATCGGCGGTCAGGGTATTGAAGGTGCTGTCCCACAGCTCGATGATGTTGCTCAGCACCGCCACATACAACCCCAACTTGTTGGTGAAGTAGTAATGCAGGTTTGCCTTGGGCAACCCGGCATTCTGCGCAATGGTGTTCATGCTGGTGCCTTTGTACCCGTGACGGGCGAACTCGTCTTCGGCGGCTTTGAGGATGGTCTCTTCGTTCTTCTGACGAATGCGGCTGGCGGGTTTGCCGCCATGGGCTGGGACTTCAAAGGTCATAGGCACTTCCGGTTTGTCTGTGGGTGCAACCAGTTGCGTTGATAACGCACCCACAGGCATCCGACAAGTCCTGATGCAATAAAACCGTTACGCCTGTTCGATCTTGTTCAACGATGCGCCGGATTCGACGGTCGAGGTTTTCGCCTCCGGCAGCAACAGGCAGAGGATGATCGCGGTCAGGCCACCGCTGGTAATTGCCGAGTCGAACAGGTTCTGAACCAGTTTCGGCAACAGGTGCAGCAGGTTCGGTTGCGCGGCGATGCCCAGGCCGACGCCGAGCGAGGTGGCGATGATCAGCATGCTGCGGCGGTCCAGCGGCGACTGCGCGAGAATCCGCACCCCGGCTGCGGCGACGCTGCCGAACATCACCAGGGTGGCGCCACCGAGCACCGGTTTCGGGATCTGCTGCAGCACCGCGCCGATCATGGGGAACAGGCCGAGACAAAACAGAATCGCGCCGATGTACAGCCCGACATAGCGGCTGGCCACGCCGGTCAACTGAATCACGCCGTTGTTCTGCGCGAACGTGGTGTTGGGGAAGGCGCTGAAGGTGGCGGCGATCATGCAGCTCACGCCGTCGCCGAGTACGCCGCCGCGCAAACGGCTTATATAAGAAGGGCCGCTGATCGGCTGACGGGCGAGCATGCAATTGGCCGTGAGGTCACCGACGGTTTCGATGGTGCTGATCAGATAAATCAGCGCGACGGGCAGGAAAGCTGTCCAGTCAAAGCTGAATCCGAACTTGAAGGGTGCAGGAAGACTGACCAGCGGCAAGTCAGGCAATGCCTGCGGAACCAGTTTCCCGCTGAACCACGCGGCCAGACTGCCCAGCAGCAGTCCGATGATGATTGCCGACAGCCGCACCCACGGCGTGTTCGAACGGTTGAGCAGGATGATCGTCAGCAACACGAACACCCCCAGCGCGAGATTGCCCGGGGCGCCGAAGTCCGGCGCATTGAAACCACCGCCCAGATCGGTAATGCCGACTTTGATCAGGCTGATGCCGATCAGAGTAATGACGATCCCGGTCACCAGCGGCGTGACGACCCGGCGCAACTGACCGATGAAACGGCTGAGGACGATCTGCACCACGGCGCCGAAGAAGCACACGCCGAAGATCATCGCCAGAATGTCCTCCGGACTGCCGCCGCGCTGCTTGACCAGAAACCCGGCCGACAGCACTGCGCCGAGGAAGGCGAAACTGGTGCCTTGCAAACAGATCATCCCGGCGCCGATGCCGAACGGTCGCCGCGCTTGAATAAAGGTGCCGACCCCTGAAACCATCAACGCCATGCTGATGAGATACGGCAAGTGCGCGGTCAAGCCGAGAGCCGAGCCGATCACCAGCGGCGGGGTAATGATGCCGACGAAACTGGCGAGCACGTGTTGCAGGGCGGCGAGGATAGCTGCCGGTGGTTTTGGGCGGTCATCGAGGCCGTAGATCAGTTCGCTGGACGGTTCAGAATCTGGCTGCATGGGTTTGGCTTCTTGTTCAGGGATCGAGTTCACCCTTCACTGCAAAAACCTGTCCACTTGCTCAGCTTTAAGGGATTGCGATTGCCAAATGTAGGAGCTGCCGGAGGCTGCGATCTGTTGATCTTGCTTTCAACGCGTCGCCGCCAGGCTCTCCAGAAAGCTCTCCAGCACCAAATGAGGGCGCCGCCCCTTGCGCGTGACCGATGCGAGGCTCAAGTCATAAAAACGCGTCGTCGATTTCAGCGCACGCAAGCGCCCTTGCTGCACCCACAGACTGGCGTAGTGATCCGGCAGATAACCGATATAACGCCCGGTCAGAATCAGAAACGCCATGCCCTCACGGTCGGAAGCGCTGGCGGTGCAGTTGAGTGCCTGGTAATGCGCCTGAATTTCCGCCGGCAAACGGAACGTCGGCGCAATCGCGTCCTGACTGTTCAGGCGTTCGTCATCCAGCTGCTTGTCATCGACATAAAACAGCGGATGACCCACCGCGCAATAAAGCAGTGAGCGTTCGCTGTACAACGGCTGATATTCCAGCCCCGACAGTGCGCTGGCCTGCGGCACCACGCCGACATGCAGGCGACCGTCGAGCACGCCTTGTTCGACTTCGTTGGGAGCGATCATGCGAATCTGGATCTGCACGTCCGGCCCGCGCTCCTTCAGCTGGGCGAGGGCATGGGTGATGCGCATGTGGGGCAGGGTGACGAGGTTGTCGGTCAGGCCAATGATCAGTTCGCCACGCAGGTGCTGGTGCAGGCCATTGACCTCGGTGCGGAAACTTTCCAGCGCACTTAACAGTTGCAGCGCTGACTGATAAACCTCGCGGCCCTCTTCGGTCAGCGAGAACCCGGCGCGGCCGCGTTGGCACAAACGCAGGCCAAGGCGCTGTTCGAGATCGCTCATTTGCTGGCTGATCGCCGAGCGACCGATGCCAAGCACGGTTTCCGCCGCCGAGAAGCCGCCGCACTCCACCACACTGCGGAAAATCCGCAGCAGGCGAATATCAAAATCACTGACCTGGGCCAGCGGATCGGGGCGACGACTGCTCATGCTGTTGTTCTCATTGTTTAGCAGGCTTCTAACTGAAGGTTAGAAAAGTTGGATTTCACCGACTTTATCCGCGTGGCAATTTAGCTGCAACAACGCTTTTTATCTCCCTGATGCTTATGCCCTGCGAGGTTTTGCCCGATGAACATGCCTGAAAACGCGCCGTCGCCACTGGCCAGCCAACTGAAGCTGGACGCGCACTGGATGCCGTACACCGCCAACCGCAACTTCCAGCGCGATCCGCGTTTGATCGTCGGTGCCGAGGGCAGCTGGCTGTTCGATGACAAGGGCCGCAAGATCTACGATTCGCTGTCCGGTCTGTGGACCTGCGGCGCCGGGCACACCCGCAAGGAAATTCAGGAAGCGGTATTCAAACAACTGGGCACCCTCGATTACTCGCCAGGCTTTCAGTACGGCCATCCGCTGTCGTTCCAGTTGGCGGAAAAGATCACTGAGCTGACCCCGGGCAACCTGAACCACGTGTTCTTCACCGACTCCGGCTCCGAATGCGCCGACACCGCGGTGAAAATGGTCCGTGCCTACTGGCGCCTGAAAGGTCAGTCGACCAAGACCAAAATGATCGGCCGTGCCCGTGGCTACCACGGTGTGAACATCGCCGGTACCAGCCTTGGCGGCGTCAACGGCAACCGTAAACTGTTCGGTCAGGCGATGATGGATGTCGATCACCTGCCGCACACGCTGCTGGCCAGCAACGCATTCTCCCGTGGCATGCCGGAGCAGGGCGGTATCGCTCTGGCCGATGAGCTGCTGAAGTTGATCGAACTGCACGACGCTTCGAACATCGCGGCGGTATTCGTTGAGCCGATGGCCGGTTCCGCTGGTGTGCTGGTTCCGCCTCAGGGTTACCTGAAGCGTCTGCGCGAGATCTGCGATCAGCACAACATCCTGCTGGTGTTCGACGAAGTGATCACCGGTTTCGGCCGCACCGGATCGATGTTTGGCGCCGAGAGCTTTGGCGTGACTCCGGACCTGATGTGCATCGCCAAGCAAGTCACCAACGGCGCGATCCCGATGGGCGCGGTGATTGCCAGCTCCGAGATCTACCAGACCTTCATGAATCAGCCGACGCCGGAATATGCGGTGGAATTCCCCCACGGCTATACCTACTCGGCGCATCCGGTGGCGTGCGCCGCTGGTCTGGCGGCACTCGACTTGCTGCAAAAGGAAAACCTGGTGCAGAGCGTGGCCGAGGTTGCCCCGCATTTCGAAAATGCCCTGCACGGCCTGAAAGGTTCGAAGAACGTCATCGATATCCGTAACTACGGCCTGGCCGGTGCGATCCAGATTGCGGCCCGTGACGGCGACGCCATTGTGCGTCCGTTCGAAGCCGGCATGGCCCTGTGGAAAGCCGGGTTCTACGTGCGCTTCGGCGGCGACACCCTGCAGTTCGGCCCGACTTTCAACAGCAAGCCGCAAGACCTCGATCGTCTGTTCGACGCGGTTGGCGAAGTGCTGAGCAAGCTCGACTGATTTTTCCCTCTATATATACCTGCGAATAACAGGCGCCCCATGCGGGCGTCTGTACACAAGAATTCAGGAGTTTTCGATGAGCGTTATCCCGCATTTGATCAATGGCGAACTGGTGACCGAGAACGGTCGCGCGGTTGATGTGTTCAACCCGTCCACCGGTCAGGCGATCCACAAGCTGCCGCTGGCCACCCGCGAAACCATTCAACACGCGATCGACGCTGCCAAGGCTGCGTTCCCGGCATGGCGCAACACCCCTCCGGCCAAACGTGCCCAGGTGATGTTCCGCTTCAAGCAACTGCTGGAGCAGAACGAAGCGCGCATCTCGCAATTGATCAGCGAAGAGCACGGCAAGACTCTCGAAGACGCCGCCGGTGAACTCAAGCGCGGTATCGAGAACGTCGAGTTCGCCTGCGCCGCGCCGGAAATCCTCAAGGGCGAGTACAGCCGCAACGTCGGCCCGAACATCGACGCCTGGTCGGACTTTCAGCCACTGGGTGTGGTTGCCGGTATCACGCCGTTCAACTTCCCGGCGATGGTGCCGCTTTGGATGTATCCGTTGGCGATCGTCTGCGGTAACTGCTTCATCCTCAAACCGTCCGAGCGTGACCCGAGCTCGACGCTGCTGATCGCCCAACTGCTGCTGGAAGCCGGTTTGCCGAAAGGCGTGCTGAGCGTGGTGCATGGCGACAAGACCGCGGTGGATGCGCTGATCGAAGCGCCGGAAGTCAAGGCGCTGAGCTTTGTCGGCTCGACGCCGATTGCCGAATACATCTACGCCGAAGGTACCAAGCGCGGCAAACGCGTTCAGGCACTGGGCGGGGCGAAGAACCATGCGGTGTTGATGCCGGATGCGGACCTGGACAATGCAGTCAGCGCATTGATGGGCGCGGCTTACGGTTCGTGCGGTGAGCGCTGCATGGCGATTTCGGTCGCAGTGTGTGTCGGCGATCAGGTGGCGGATGCGCTGGTGGCCAAACTGGTCCCGCAGATCAAGGCGCTGAAAATCGGTGCCGGCACTTCGTGTGGGCTGGACATGGGGCCACTGGTGACCGGTCAGGCGCGGGACAAGGTCAGCGGCTATGTCGATGACGGCGTGGCAGCGGGCGCGACCCTGGTGGTCGACGGTCGCGGCTTGAGCATTCCAGGTAACGAAGAGGGCTTCTTCCTCGGCGGCTGCCTGTTCGACAACGTCACCCCTGAGATGCGCATCTATAAGGAAGAGATCTTCGGACCCGTGTTGTGCGTGGTTCGCGTGAACAGCCTGGAAGAGGCGATGAAGCTGATCAACGATCACGAATACGGTAATGGCACCTGCATCTTCACCCGTGACGGTGAAGCGGCGCGTCTGTTCTGTGACGAGATTGAAGTCGGCATGGTCGGCGTCAACGTACCACTGCCGGTACCGGTGGCTTACCACAGTTTCGGTGGCTGGAAGCGTTCGCTGTTCGGCGACCTTCATGCTTATGGCCCGGATGGTGTGCGCTTCTATACCCGTCGCAAGGCCATCACCCAGCGCTGGCCGCAGCGTGCGAGCCATGAAGCTTCGCAGTTCGCGTTTCCTAGCTTGTAAGTAGAGGGGCAATGCAAAGAAGGCCGACCTAATAAGGTCGGCCTTCGCGTTTCGGGGCTTTTTTGACCGATGTGACAGATTTATGAAAATAAGGGTTGACGGCAGATTCTGAGTCTCTATAATTCGCCCCACTTCCGGCGCAGTCGAAACGAAAAACTCCTTGAGATTCAATGAGTTACGAAGTTTTCGGCAGCGGGTTGCTTCAGTTCACCGAAGCCTGGAAGGAGTTGAGAGGGTCGGGATGTTTGGCGCTTTTGACGGTTCGATCTTCTCGGTCGAAAGCGGTGAAAAAC
>NZ_CATKPO010000021.1:0-762 GCF_949768395.1 Pseudomonas sp. IT-P260 | reverse complement strand
ACGGGAGAAACTTAAGGCCGTGCTGGTCAAGCATCATAAGGAATCCAGAGCGTCCGCAGGGTCTCGCACCCTGTCCAAGGAACTGCAAGCCAAGGGGCATCGTGTCGGACGGCATATGGCTCGCAGCTTGATGCGCGAAGCCGGTGTTGCCAGTCATCAGCGGCGGCGGCACAAGTACAAATCTTCGGGCGTGGAAGCGTTGGTGGCGCCGCACGTACTCAAGCGCAAGTTTGATGTCACTGCGATCAATCAAGTGTGGTGTGGCGATGTGACGTACATCAGGGTTGGCAAGCGCTGGCTGTATTTCGCTGCGGTTCTGGATCTGTTTGCTCGCCGGATCGTGGGGTGGTCTTTTTCAATGATTTCCGATGCCACGCTGACCTGCGAAGCATTGCGAATGGCGGTGCAATTGCGAGGCCGTCCGAAAGAGGTGTTGTTTCATTCCGATCAAGGCTGCCAATACACCAGTCATAAATTCAGGAAAGAAATGCGCAAACATGGCCTCCTGCAAAGCATGAGTCGCAAAGGTGAGTGCTGGGACAACGCTCCGATGGAGCGTTTCTTTGGAAGCCTCAAGTCTGAGTGGGTGCCAGAAGATGGCTACCGCTCGGAACATGAGGCGCGGGTGGATGTGCAGCGTTATGTGATGCGTTACAACAACGTCAGGCTCCATAGCTACAACGATTACCGGTCGCCGGTAGCTATGGAGAAACTGGCGGCATGAAACCTTAACTGGTGTCCAAAATTAGTTGACCAGTTCAG
>NZ_CATKPO010000020.1:0-890 GCF_949768395.1 Pseudomonas sp. IT-P260 | reverse complement strand
CATCGGTCGGGTTGAGCGTGTAGGTGTAGGTACCGTCGGTGTGCAGCTCCAAGGTGCCATAGGTGCCGGTGAAGGTACCGGCGATGACGGGGCCGGTCGGTACGCGGTCGGCGCCTTGTACGTCATTGGTCAGGACGTTGCCGGTCAGCGTGAGCGTGGTTTCCGACGCCGTGCCCGTGTTGCTGTCATCGACCGCTTTGGGCAGGTCATCGATGATGTTCACATCGAGGGTCGCGTTGGCGGTGGTGCCGTTGTCGTCGACTACGGTGACGGCGAACTGCTCGGGCAGGTTGTTGGCGCCGTTGGCCGTCGGGTGCGACTCGTTATCGACCAGGGTGTAGCTGTAGCTGACCACACCCGTAGTGGCGTTGAAACCGGTGATGGTCAATGTGCTGCCCAACGGAGTAGTGACCGATTGCGGGAAGCCTGCAGCTACGCCATTGGTGACCACGGCGATGCCGCCGACGGTCAGCGTGGTGACGCCGTCCAGAGCGGTAATCGTGAAGGTGCCGCTTTGAGTCAGTGCATTGGCGTCCGGCGCGCTGCCGGTGCTGAGGTTTTTCTCGTAAACCGTCAGCTCGCCGCCGTTTACGTCCAGGCCGCTGATGACCACTGGATCGTCGTTGTTGTGAATCTGCAGCACCAGATTCGCGGTGCTGGTGTCGCCGTCCGAGTCGGTGATGGTGTAAGTGAACGTCTCTGTCCCATTGCCGCCGCCGTGCAGATTCTTGAAGTCGGCATCGGTCGGGTTGAGCGTGTAGGTGTAAGTGCCGTCGGTGTGCAGTTCCAGGGTGCCGTAGGTGCCGGTGAAGGTACCGGCGGTGACGGGGCCGGTCGGTACGCGGTCGGCGCCTTGTACGTCGTTGGTGAGGACGTTGCCGGTCAGGGTC
>NZ_CATKPO010000019.1:0-893 GCF_949768395.1 Pseudomonas sp. IT-P260 | reverse complement strand
TCGCAGTTACCAGTCACGTCAGTAGTACGGAAGTAGAACTGTGGACGGTAGCCTTTGAAGAACGGAGTGTGACGACCGCCTTCTTCCTTGCTCAGAACGTAAACTTCTGCGGTGAACTTGGTGTGCGGCTTAACCGAACCTGGCTTGACCAGAACCTGACCACGCTCAACGTCGTCACGCTTGGTACCACGCAGCAGAACGCCGCAGTTCTCACCAGCACGACCTTCGTCGAGCAGCTTGCGGAACATCTCAACACCGGTGCAGGTGGTGGTGGTGGTGTCACGCAGACCAACGATTTCCAGTGCATCTTGAACGCGAACGATACCGCGCTCGATACGACCAGTCACAACAGTACCGCGACCCGAGATCGAGAATACGTCTTCGATTGGCATCAGGAATGGCTTGTCGATCATACGAACTGGTTCTGGGATGTAGCTGTCCAGAGTTTCAACCAGCTTCTTGACGGCAGTGGTGCCCATCTCGTTGTCGTCTTTGCCTTCCAGCGCCATACGAGCCGAACCGATGATGATTGGAGTGTCATCGCCCGGGAAGTCGTAGGTGGACAGCAGGTCGCGAACTTCCATCTCAACCAGTTCCAGCAGCTCAGCGTCGTCTACCAGGTCAGCCTTGTTCAGGAAAACCACGATGTACGGAACGCCTACCTGACGGGACAGCAGGATGTGCTCACGGGTTTGTGGCATCGGACCATCAGCGGCCGAGCAAACCAGGATAGCGCCGTCCATTTGAGCAGCACCGGTGATCATGTTCTTCACGTAGTCAGCGTGACCTGGGCAGTCAACGTGAGCGTAGTGACGGATCAGCGAGTTGTACTCAACGTGCGCGGTGTTGATGGTGATACCGCGAGCTTTTTCTTCTGGAGCGCTGTCGATCTT
>NZ_CATKPO010000018.1:0-1249 GCF_949768395.1 Pseudomonas sp. IT-P260 | reverse complement strand
CGATGTCGGGCTGGGGTTTGGCTGGAGCCATTCGCTGGCGCATCGACTGGAGTTCGATGGCGAGGCGGTGGTCTGGGTCGATCACGAGAATCGCCGCACGCGGTTTCCGTTGCCCAGTGTTGAACGCCCGGCGATTCACAACAGCCTGTCACGGGCGGCGATCTTTCTCGGCGATGAGCCGGAGGAACTGATCCTCGCGCTGGCCGGGGATGCGGCGCGGTTTTATCACTTTCGTGCCGGGCGGCTGGTGGCGGTCAGTGATGCGTATGGCAATCGTCTGACGGTGCATCGCGATTTTTCCGAGCGTGTGCAGCGCCTGGATAACGGGGCCGGGCGGTCGTTGTTGTTGCGCTACGACCGGGCGCATCTGGTGGCGGTTGATTACCAGGTGCTTGAGGCTGATGGCTGGCGCACCGAGCAAACGCTGGTCAGTTATTGCTACGACGCGCGTCAGCGGTTGTTGGCCGCGACCAATGCGGTCGGTGACAGCGAGCGTTACGACTACGACGATCAGCACGTCATCCTGCAGCGGCAGTTGACCGGCGGCGCGAGCTTTTTCTGGGAGTGGGAACGTTCCGGCAAAGCCGCGCGTTGCGTGCGCCATTGGGCCTCGTTCGCGCAGATGAATACGCGGTATGTCTGGGACGACAGCGGCCGCGTCACGGTGCATTACGTTGATGGCACCGAAGAAACCTACGTCCACGATGACAGCGCGCGGCTGGTGCGCAAGGTCGAGGCCGATGGCGGTGAGCATCTCAAGGCTTATGACGCTGCGGGGCGGTTGATCGCTGAGCAGGATCCGCTGGGTGCGGTCACCGAATACCGCTACGACGACATCGGACGGCTGATCGCGCTGCTTCCGCCGGAAGAAGAGCCGACGTCCTACGAATACCGCAACGGTTTCCTGCACAGCCGTTCTCGCGGCGAGGCGGTGTGGACGTTTCGGCGCAACGCCGAGGGCGATGTCACCGAGGCGGTCGATCCTGACGGCCAGGTCACCCATTACTACTACGACACGCGCGGGCAGTTGCTGTCGATCCGCTATCCGGACAGCAGTCGGCACAAGTTGTCGTGGAATGACCTCGGCCAACTGATCGAAGAAACCCTGCCCGACGGTGGTGTACGGCGCTTTTCCTACGATGCGCTGGGGCGACGGACGACCACTTGCGACGAACACGGTGCCGTTACTCGCCAGCAGTGGGATGCCATTGGCCGACTGGTTCAGATGACTTTGCCTACAGGCGCCACC
>NZ_CATKPO010000017.1:0-1249 GCF_949768395.1 Pseudomonas sp. IT-P260 | reverse complement strand
AGTGGCGCCTGTAGGCAACGTCGTCTGAACCAGTCGGCCAACGGCGTCCCACTGCTGGCGAGTGATCGCACCGTGTTCGTCGCAAGTGGTCGTCCGTCGCCCCAGCGCATCGTAGGAAAAGCGCCGTACACCACCGTCAGGCAGGGTTTCCTCGATCAGTTGGCCGAGGTCATTCCACACCAGCACATGCCGGCTGCTGTCCGGATAACGGATCGACAGCAACTGGCCACGGGTGTCGTAGTAGTAATAAGTGACCTGACCGTCGGGATCGACCGCCTCGGTGACATCCCCTTCGGCGTTGCGTCGGAACGTCCACACCGCGTCACCGCGAGAACGACGGTGCAGGAAACCGTTGCGGTATTCGTAGGACGTCGGCTCTTCGTCCGGAGGAAGCAGCGCGATCAACCGTCCGATGTCGTCGTATCGGTATTCAGTGACCGCACCCAGCGGATCCTGCTCGGCGATCAACCGGCCCGCAGCGTCATAAGCCTTGAGATGCTCTCCGCCATCAGCCTCGACCTTGCGCACCAGCCGCGCGCTGTCATCGTGGACGTAGGTCTCTTCGCGGCCATCGACGTAATGCACCGTGACCTGGCCGGCGTCATCCCAGACGTACCGCGTATTCATCTGCGAAAACGAAGCCCAGTGCCGCACGCAACGCGCCGCTTTGCCCGAGCGCTGCCACTCCCAGAAAAAGCTCGCGCCGCCGCTCAGTTGCCGCTGCAGGATGACGTGCTGATCGTCGTAGTCGTAACGCTCGCTGTCCCCGACGGCGTTGGTCGCGGACAACAATCGCTGACGGGCGTCGTAGCAATAACTGCCCAGCGTTTGCTCGGTGCGCCAGCCACCCGCCTCAAATACCTGGTAATCAACTGCCACCAGATGCGCCCGGTCGTAGCGCAACAGCAGCGAGCGCCCGGCCCCGTTATCCAGGCGCTGCAGACGCTCGGAATGATCGCGATGCACCGTCAGACGATTGCCATACGCATCACTGACCGCCGTCAGCCGCCCGGCACGAAAGTGATAAAACCGCGCCGCCTCCCCCGCCAGCGCGAGGATCAGTTCCTCCGGCTCATCGCCGAGAAAAATCGCCGCCCGCGACAGGCTGTTGTGGATCTGCGGCCGTTCAACACTGGGCAATGGGAACCGCGTGTGCCGGTTCTCGTGATCGACCCAGACCACCGCCTCGCCATCGAACTCCAGCCGATGCGCCAGCGAATGGCTCCAGCCAAACCCCAGCCCGACATCA
>NZ_CATKPO010000015.1:0-2772 GCF_949768395.1 Pseudomonas sp. IT-P260 | reverse complement strand
CAGATTGCTTGGGTGTTATATGGTCAAGCCTCACGGGCAATTAGTATTGGTTAGCTCAACGCCTCACAGCGCTTACACACCCAACCTATCAACGTCGTAGTCTTCGACGGCCCTTCAGGGAACTCAAGGTTCCAGTGAGATCTCATCTTGAGGCAAGTTTCCCGCTTAGATGCTTTCAGCGGTTATCTTTCCCGAACATAGCTACCCGGCAATGCCACTGGCGTGACAACCGGAACACCAGAGGTTCGTCCACTCCGGTCCTCTCGTACTAGGAGCAGCCCCTCTCAAATCTCAAACGTCCACGGCAGATAGGGACCGAACTGTCTCACGACGTTCTAAACCCAGCTCGCGTACCACTTTAAATGGCGAACAGCCATACCCTTGGGACCGGCTTCAGCCCCAGGATGTGATGAGCCGACATCGAGGTGCCAAACACCGCCGTCGATATGAACTCTTGGGCGGTATCAGCCTGTTATCCCCGGAGTACCTTTTATCCGTTGAGCGATGGCCCTTCCATACAGAACCACCGGATCACTAAGACCTACTTTCGTACCTGCTCGACGTGTCTGTCTCGCAGTCAAGCGCGCTTTTGCCTTTATACTCTACGACCGATTTCCGACCGGTCTGAGCGCACCTTCGTACTCCTCCGTTACTCTTTAGGAGGAGACCGCCCCAGTCAAACTACCCACCATACACTGTCCTCGATCCGGATAACGGACCTGAGTTAGAACCTCAAAGTTGCCAGGGTGGTATTTCAAGGATGGCTCCACGCGAACTGGCGTCCACGCTTCAAAGCCTCCCACCTATCCTACACAAGCAAATTCAAAGTCCAGTGCAAAGCTATAGTAAAGGTTCACGGGGTCTTTCCGTCTAGCCGCGGATACACTGCATCTTCACAGCGATTTCAATTTCACTGAGTCTCGGGTGGAGACAGCGCCGCCATCGTTACGCCATTCGTGCAGGTCGGAACTTACCCGACAAGGAATTTCGCTACCTTAGGACCGTTATAGTTACGGCCGCCGTTTACCGGGGCTTCGATCAAGAGCTTCGCGTTAGCTAACCCCATCAATTAACCTTCCGGCACCGGGCAGGCGTCACACCCTATACGTCCACTTTCGTGTTTGCAGAGTGCTGTGTTTTTAATAAACAGTCGCAGCGGCCTGGTATCTTCGACCGGCATGAGCTTACGGAGCAAGTCCTTCACCCTCACCGGCGCACCTTCTCCCGAAGTTACGGTGCCATTTTGCCTAGTTCCTTCACCCGAGTTCTCTCAAGCGCCTTGGTATTCTCTACCCAACCACCTGTGTCGGTTTGGGGTACGGTTCCTGGTTATCTGAAGCTTAGAAGCTTTTCTTGGAAGCATGGCATCAACCACTTCGTCACCTGAAAGGTAACTCGTCATCAGCTCTCGGCCTTAAGATCCCGGATTTACCTAAGATCTCAGCCTACCACCTTAAACTTGGACAACCAACGCCAAGCTGGCCTAGCCTTCTCCGTCCCTCCATCGCAATAACCAGAAGTACAGGAATATTAACCTGTTTTCCATCGACTACGCTTTTCAGCCTCGCCTTAGGGACCGACTAACCCTGCGTCGATTAACGTTGCGCAGGAAACCTTGGTCTTTCGGCGTGGGTGTTTTTCACACCCATTGTCGTTACTCATGTCAGCATTCGCACTTCTGATACCTCCAGCAAGCTTCTCAACTCACCTTCACAGGCTTACAGAACGCTCCTCTACCGCATCACTTGCGTGATACCCGTAGCTTCGGTGTATGGTTTGAGCCCCGTTACATCTTCCGCGCAGGCCGACTCGACTAGTGAGCTATTACGCTTTCTTTAAAGGGTGGCTGCTTCTAAGCCAACCTCCTAGCTGTCTAAGCCTTCCCACATCGTTTCCCACTTAACCATAACTTTGGGACCTTAGCTGACGGTCTGGGTTGTTTCCCTTTTCACGACGGACGTTAGCACCCGCCGTGTGTCTCCCATGCTCGGCACTTGTAGGTATTCGGAGTTTGCATCGGTTTGGTAAGTCGGGATGACCCCCTAGCCGAAACAGTGCTCTACCCCCTACAGTGATACATGAGGCGCTACCTAAATAGCTTTCGAGGAGAACCAGCTATCTCCGAGCTTGATTAGCCTTTCACTCCGATCCACAGGTCATCCGCTAACTTTTCAACGGTAGTCGGTTCGGTCCTCCAGTCAGTGTTACCTAACCTTCAACCTGCCCATGGATAGATCGCCCGGTTTCGGGTCTATTCCCAGCGACTAGACGCCCTATTAAGACTCGCTTTCGCTACGCCTCCCCTATTCGGTTAAGCTCGCCACTGAAAATAAGTCGCTGACCCATTATACAAAAGGTACGCAGTCACAGAACAAAGTCTGCTCCCACTGCTTGTACGCATACGGTTTCAGGATCTATTTCACTCCCCTCTCCGGGGTTCTTTTCGCCTTTCCCTCACGGTACTAGTTCACTATCGGTCAGTCAGTAGTATTTAGCCTTGGAGGATGGTCCCCCCATATTCAGACAAAGTTTCTCGTGCTCCGTCCTACTCGATTTCATGACTAAGAGACTTTCGCGTACAGGGCTATCACCCACTATGGCCGCACTTTCCAGAGCGTTCCGCTAATCTCAAAGCCACTTAAGGGCTAGTCCCCGTTCGCTCGCCACTACTAAGGGAATCTCGGTTGATTTCTTTTCCTCAGGGTACTTAGATGTTTCAGTTCCCCTGGTTCGCCTCTTGCACCTATGTATTCAGTACAAGATAACCATCTT
>NZ_CATKPO010000014.1:0-2878 GCF_949768395.1 Pseudomonas sp. IT-P260 | reverse complement strand
ATCGAATTCAACTACGACCGAACCGAAAACTTCGGAACAGACGCGAGTCAGAGCAGCGGTCAGAGTGGTTTTACCGTGGTCAACGTGACCAATGGTCCCTACGTTGACGTGGGGCAGGGAACGATCAAATTTTTCCTTAGCCATCGATAACACCCTCAACAGAAGAATTAGACGAACGATATCTACCATTAAAACAAAGGCAGATATTTTCATATCTGCCTTGTTATATGGAGCTCTTGAGCGGATTTGAACCGCTGACCTCACCCTTACCAAGGGTGTGCTCTACCAACTGAGCTACAAGAGCGTAACACTTTGCACAACCTGCAAACTTGGAGCGGGTAGCGGGAATCGAACCCGCATCATCAGCTTGGAAGGCTGAGGTTCTACCACTAAACTATACCCGCGGAGCTTGCAGCTCACGCTAAAAATGGTGGAGGGGGAAGGATTCGAACCTTCGAAGTCGTAGACGTCAGATTTACAGTCTGATCCCTTTGGCCGCTCGGGAACCCCTCCTAAGCGAGCCGGCATTCTATACTATGCCGACCTTCTGTCAAGCATTTTCTCATTAAAAACCTGAGGTTAGCTGCGTTGACACCACTCCGCCTTGACAACCTGTTTAGGTGTTCGCTGTGGAGCGGGCGCCATTCTATGCAAACTATTCCAGCGGTGCAACCCCCTCACACAGCATTATTTTATGTTTTAACTCATTGAATTCCTTGGAAAGGTTCTGCAACTGCACATCCCCCAATAAACGCTGGCTTTCGGGCGCAATGCGCAACCAGTAACCAGGCTCAGGGAGGTCCTTTTGCGACGCCTGAACTTTCATCCCCATGGCCGCTAGACGCAGCTGCAGCGCGGAAATGCTGCTTTCTTGAGTCAAACCACCCAAAAATAGACACTCCTGTCCGGCACCGTGCGCGCCTTGCCCTCCCCCAGAGTCACCATTCGCCTCACTCAATAAGCGAATATCTTGTTGAGACCCGCGGTACATGCTGAGGGGCGTGACATCTTTCGCACGCAAGGGAGCTTCCTGCTGATGCCAGACGTAATAAAACACATTGAGAACAACGAGCAGCAGGAACAACCAACGCATACAAACCTCAAGTTAAAGGACAGGCCATCGCCAACCCTATGAATACCAGGTCAGGGACGATCCGCGCTTCAGGCACGATATCCGCCACCAACTCAGCATCGCCACCGGTAATAAAAACAGTAAAGCGCTCTCCCCAATAGGATCGAGCCATTTCCATCTGGGTCAGGACGAAACCTCTTAACATTAAAGAGCATCCACGCTCCACCGCTTCGACGGTACTGCGCCCCGGAGCATGGCTTGTCAGCGCTCTTTCGGCAGCCGAGTCCCCATAACGGATTTTCCGGGTATGTGTACGCAATTGGTTACGCATCAAGGGCATCCCTGGGCAAATGAATCCCCCAAGGTGCTCACCTTCGGCATTAATAAAGTCGGCCGTCACTGCAGTGCCGAAATCCAGAATCAGACAGGCGCCCGCAGCCAAATGAAAGCCACCAAGCATCGCCAACCAGCGATCCAGCCCCAAGCGTTCATAGTCGTGATAGCCATTCCTGACACCAGCCATTTCACTGGACGACTTGGCGCAAACGACCGAGACACCGAACTCCTGCTCAAGAATCCGGGTGAGCGCGGCAGTTTCTTCGCTGGTTCTTACGCTCACCAATCGACATTTACGCAACGACAGGCCGCTAAATGCGCTCAAGCTATCCACCAGAGCTTGATCCGAGTCAACAACACCCTCCGCGAAAAGACCGCCAGCGGCCGTATTCAATACCCGCCACTTGATAAAGCTATTCCCACAGTCGAGCTCAAGAATCATCACGCAACCTCAGGCTGAGCTCACCACCACTAAAAACTTTTTCCACTCCGTCCACCTTCAAGCGCAGCGCACCTTGGCTATCAATGCCAAGTACAACGCCTTCTATATGACTAACGCCGGCAATCAAAGAAACCGGGCGACCTTGCCACATGTGATCCTTTTCCCACTCTTCCTGGAACGCAGAGAAACCATCAACCTGATGGCGCTGGATATAGCCGCGCAGTTGCTCGCTCAACTCAGCCACCAAGACGTTGCGATCGCAGCTTTTGCCGGTCTCGAGACGAATCGACGTCCATTGCTGGCCAACCTCCTCAGCAACCTGCATGTTCACGTTAATACCTATACCCAGCACCACATGGCAAACATCTGCCGGATCCCCTACTAGCTCAAGAAGAATACCGGCGATTTTCTTGTTTCCGACCAGCACATCGTTGGGCCACTTCAATCCTGCGCCCGCCACCCCCAACTTTCGCAAGGCGTGCATAACAGCCAAACCGACCACCAGACTCAAGCCCTCAAGCTGACGCATGCCACCATCTATGCGCAGAACCAGGCTGTAGTAGAGATTTTCAGCAAAAGGGCTTACCCACTTGCGTCCCCGGCGACCACGACCGGAAATCTGTCGCTCTGCCAATACCAGAAACGGCGCCGCTCGACCCTGATTGATCGCGCGAAGCGCCTCTGCGTTAGTGGAGTCAATGGAATCAAAGACTGTAATCGGCCAAACCGCTGCCAAGGCACCAATCTTCAGGGGGTCGAGCAGCGTCAGGGGTGCAGCCAGTTGATAGCCTCTGCCCCGGACTTTGTTAATTGACAATCCGAGTTCAGCCTCAAGATGCTGAAGCTGCTTCCACACCGCACTTCGACTGATTCCCAGGGCAATCCCCAGAGCCTCGCCGGAATGGAATCGACCATCCTTTAAGAGATTCAACAACGTCAACATGCAGGTCTCGCCTCACAATGAGGCCCGAATAATAGCCATGACCCGCGCAATTGCATAGAAATCAAGCAAGCCCCTTTCCTGCGGG
>NZ_CATKPO010000013.1:0-15663 GCF_949768395.1 Pseudomonas sp. IT-P260 | reverse complement strand
GTCGAATTCAACTACGGCCGAACCGAAAACTTCGGAGCAGACGCGAGTCAGAGCAGCGGTCAGAGTGGTTTTACCGTGGTCAACGTGACCGATGGTGCCAACGTTGACGTGCGGTAGGGAACGATCAAATTTTTCTTTAGCCACGACAATTAACTCCTAGCCTAAAGGGGCTGAATCAGCCTTGTTTTTTGGTTACGGATTCGACGATGTGCGACGGAGCCGTATCGTATTTTTTGAATTCCATAGAGTAGCTTGCGCGACCCTGGGACATGGAACGAACGTCGGTCGCATAACCGAACATCTCACCCAGTGGAACCTCGGCACGGATAACCTTGCCGGACACTGTGTCTTCCATACCCTGGATCATGCCGCGACGACGGTTAAGGTCGCCCATCACATCACCCATATAGTCTTCAGGCGTAACAACCTCTACCGCCATGATCGGCTCGAGCAACTCACCACCACCCTTCTGGGCCAGTTGCTTGGTCGCCATGGAAGCAGCCACTTTAAACGCCATCTCGTTGGAGTCGACGTCGTGGTAAGAACCATCGAACACGGTAGCCTTCAGGCCGATCAGCGGATAGCCGGCAACAACGCCGTTCTTCATCTGCTCTTCGATACCCTTCTGGATAGCCGGGATGTATTCCTTAGGAACCACACCACCTACTACTTCGTTCAGGAATTGCAGACCTTCCTGACCTTCGTCAGCAGGAGCAAAACGGATCCAGCAGTGACCGAACTGGCCGCGACCGCCGGACTGGCGAACGAACTTGCCTTCGATTTCGCAGTTCTTCGTGATGCGCTCACGGTACGAAACTTGAGGCTTGCCGATGTTGGCTTCGACGTTGAACTCACGGCGCATCCGGTCAACCAGGATGTCCAGGTGCAACTCGCCCATGCCGGAGATGATCGTCTGACCAGTCTCTTCATCAGTCTTAACGCGGAAAGACGGGTCTTCCTGAGCCAGTTTGCCCAGTGCGATACCCATTTTTTCCTGGTCATCCTTGGTCTTAGGCTCTACGGCAACCGAAATAACCGGCTCCGGGAAGTCCATACGAACCAGGATGATTGGCTTGTCAGCGTTGCAGAGGGTTTCACCAGTGGTGACGTCCTTCATGCCGATCAGGGCCGCGATGTCGCCAGCGCGCACTTCCTTGATCTCTTCACGGGCGTTTGCGTGCATTTGCACCATACGACCCACGCGCTCTTTCTTGCCTTTAACCGAGTTGATTACGCCGTCGCCGGAGTTCAACACGCCCGAGTAAACGCGGACGAAGGTCAAGGTACCCACGAATGGGTCAGTAGCGATTTTGAACGCCAGTGCCGCGAACGGCTCGTCGTCACTTGCGTGACGCTCCATTTCCTCTTCCTCGTTATCAGGGTTGGAACCCTTGATCGCAGGAATGTCGGTTGGAGCAGGCAGGAAGTCGATAACGGCGTCGAGAACCAGGGGAACGCCCTTGTTCTTGAACGAAGAACCGCACACAGCCAGAACGATTTCGCCAGCGATAGTGCGCTGACGCAGAGCAGCCTTGATCTCTTCGATCGACAGCTCTTCGCCTTCCAGGTACTTGTTCATCAGCTCTTCACTGGCTTCGGCCGCAGCCTCAACCATGTTGCTGCGCCACTCAGTAGCCAGCTCGAGCATGTCCGCAGGGATTTCCTTGCGAACAGGAACCATACCCTTGTCAGAGTCGTTCCAGTAAACAGCCTGCATGTTGATCAGGTCGATCTGGCCCTGGAAGTTGTCTTCCGAACCGATAGCCAGCTGAATCGGCACTGGAGTGTGACCCAGACGCTGTTTGATCTGACCGATCACGCGCAGGAAGTTGGCACCAGCACGGTCCATCTTGTTTACGTAAACAAGACGTGGAACGCCGTATTTGTTGGCTTGACGCCATACGGTTTCCGACTGAGGCTCAACACCCGAAGTACCGCAGAATACAACGACAGCGCCGTCGAGTACGCGCAGGGAACGTTCAACTTCAATGGTGAAGTCTACGTGGCCCGGGGTATCGATGACGTTGAAGCGGTGTTCGTGAGGATACTGCTTCTCGGAACCTTTCCAGAAGGCGGTGATGGCAGCAGAAGTAATGGTAATACCACGCTCCTGCTCCTGCACCATCCAGTCTGTGGTCGCGGCGCCGTCATGCACCTCGCCCATTTTGTGACTTTTGCCAGTGTAAAAAAGGACGCGCTCGGTGGTGGTGGTTTTACCAGCATCCACGTGAGCGACGATACCGATGTTACGGTAGCGACTAATCGGAGTAGTACGAGCCATAAAGCCCTCGCAAAATTAGTGAAGCTAAAATTAGAAGCGGTAGTGCGAGAAAGCTTTGTTGGCTTCGGCCATACGGTGCACGTCTTCACGCTTCTTAACAGCAGCACCTTTACCTTCAGCAGCATCCAGCAGTTCGCCAGCCAAGCGCAGAGCCATAGACTTCTCGCCACGCTTACGGGCGAAGTCTACCAACCAGCGCATTGCCAGAGCGTTACGGCGGGAAGGACGAACCTCGACCGGAACCTGGTAAGTAGCACCACCAACGCGGCGCGACTTCACTTCGACCAGCGGAGCGATGGCGTCGAGTGCTTTTTCGAAGAGTTCCAGGGGATCGGTGCCGGCCTTACGAGCCTTCACGGTTTCCAGGGCACCATAAACGATACGCTCGGCAACGGCTTTCTTGCCGCTTTCCATAACGTGGTTCATGAATTTGGCGAGGATCTGGCTTCCGTATTTCGGATCGTCCAGAATCTCACGCTTTGCTGCTACGCGACGTCTTGGCATGATAAGCCCTCAAGCGGTCTTCAGGTTAGTTCGGGACAGATCCAGTGGATGCAAGCCCGACCTTACTCTTATCGACTCAATAAAATGAAAATCTGCAAAACGGCCGATTACTTCGGACGCTTGGTACCGTACTTCGAACGACCCTGGTTACGGCCTTTAACGCCGGAAGTATCCAAGGAGCCGCGAACGGTGTGGTAACGAACACCTGGCAAGTCTTTTACACGACCGCCGCGGATCAGTACCACGCTGTGCTCTTGCAGGTTGTGGCCTTCACCACCGATGTACGAGGAAACCTCGAAACCGTTGGTCAGACGCACACGGCATACTTTACGCAGTGCCGAGTTAGGTTTTTTCGGCGTAGTGGTGTACACACGGGTGCACACGCCACGACGTTGCGGGCAGTTCTGCAGCGCAGGTACGTCGGATTTCTCGACGATACGCTTACGCGGCTGACGTACCAGCTGGTTGATAGTTGCCATCTACTAGCTCCACTGTTGTCTTGCGACGCTATTGTCTTGCAAGAAAAGCAAAATGACAGGAACGGATTCCCGCCAAATTTAGGGGATCAAGAGTCTAAAGAGGATCTTGCCCCCAGTCAAGGCAAGGCCCCGACCTCCCCGCCCGTCGAACCTTGACAATTTGTCTCGATTCGACGAACGGAGCGATCAGGGCCTCAGCTTATTTACCGCAGAACTCAGTTACCGCTCGAGTTCAGCGCTTCGGTCAGTGCAGCTTCCACTTCACTGGCGCTTACGCGCAACGGCTTGTCTGCATCACGACGACGCTTGCGCTCGCTGTGATAAGCCAGACCGGTACCGGCCGGGATCAGACGACCCACGACCACGTTTTCTTTCAGGCCGCGCAGGTAGTCGCGCTTGCCGGTGACTGCCGCTTCGGTCAGTACGCGGGTGGTTTCCTGGAAGGAAGCCGCCGAGATGAACGATTCGGTCGACAACGACGCCTTGGTGATACCCAGCAGAACGCGGGTGAACTTGGAGACAAACTTGTCTTCCGCATTCAGACGCTCGTTCTCTACCAGTACGTGAGTCAGTTCCATCTGGTCGCCCTTGATGAAGCTGGAATCGCCGGACTCGGAGATCTCAACTTTACGCAGCATCTGACGCAAGATGGTCTCGATGTGCTTATCGTTGATCTTCACGCCTTGCAGACGGTAAACGTCCTGGATCTCGTTCACGATGTACTTGGCCAGCGCGCTCACACCCAGCAGACGCAGGATGTCGTGCGGATCGCTTGGACCGTCGGAGATAACTTCGCCGCGGTTAACCTGTTCGCCTTCGAACACGTTCAGGTGACGCCACTTCGGAATCAGCTCTTCGTACGGATCGCTACCGTCGTTCGGGGTAATAACCAGACGGCGCTTGCCTTTGGTCTCTTTACCGAACGCGATGGTGCCGCTGACTTCAGCCAGAATCGACGCTTCTTTCGGACGACGAGCTTCGAACAGGTCGGCAACACGCGGCAGACCACCGGTGATGTCGCGGGTTTTCGAAGTTTCTTGCGGGATACGAGCGATAACATCACCGATCGCGATCTTCGCACCGTCCGCAACACCGACCAGGGCGTTGGCTGGCAGGAAGTACTGAGCGATAACGTCAGTGCCTGGCAGCAACAGATCCTTGCCGTTGTCATCGACCATCTTCACTGCTGGACGGATTTCCTTGCCCGCAGCTGGACGATCTTTCGCGTCGAGTACTTCAATGTTGGTCATACCGGTCAATTCGTCAGTCTGACGCTTGATCGTGATGCCTTCTTCCATGCCCACGTAGGTCACGGTACCTTTCATTTCGGTAACGATCGGGTGAGTGTGCGGATCCCACTTGGCCACGATTGCGCCAGCGTCGACCTTGTCACCTTCTTTAACCGAAATCACAGCACCGTACGGCAGCTTGTAACGCTCGCGCTCACGACCGAAGTCGTCAGCGATGGCCAGCTCACCGGAACGGGACACAGCAACCAGGTGGCCATCCACTCGCTCAACGTGTTTCAGGTTGTGCAGACGGACGGTACCGCCATTCTTCACCTGAACGCTGTCGGCTGCGGAAGTACGGCTTGCCGCACCACCGATGTGGAACGTACGCATCGTCAGCTGGGTACCCGGCTCACCGATGGACTGGGCAGCAATAACGCCGACCGCTTCACCGATGTTCACCTGGTGACCACGAGCCAGATCACGGCCGTAGCACTTGGCGCAAATGCCATAGCGGGTTTCGCAGCTGATAGGCGAACGCACGATCACTTCGTCGATGCTGTTCAGCTCGATGAACTCGACCCACTTCTCGTCCACCAGAGTACCGGCAGGAACAATAACGTCCTCGGTGCCTGGCTTGAATACGTCACGGGCAATAACACGACCCAATACGCGCTCACCCAACGGCTCTACAACGTCACCGCCTTCAATATGCGGAGTCATCAGCAGACCGTGTTCGGTGCCGCAATCGATCTCGGTTACAACCAGATCCTGCGCCACGTCTACCAGACGACGAGTCAGGTAACCGGAGTTCGCAGTTTTCAACGCGGTATCCGCCAGACCTTTACGAGCACCGTGAGTCGAGATGAAGTACTGGAGTACGCTCAGACCTTCACGGAAGTTCGCAGTAATCGGCGTTTCAATGATGGAACCGTCCGGCTTGGCCATCAGACCACGCATACCGGCCAGCTGACGAATCTGTGCAGCGGAACCCCGCGCACCCGAGTCGGCCATCATGTACATCGAGTTGAAGGACTCTTGGTCGACTTCGTCGCCGTGACGGTCGATGACTTTCTCTTTCGAGAGGTTGGCCATCATCGCCTTGGAAACTTCGTCGTTCGCCTTCGACCAAAGGTCGATCACTTTGTTGTACTTCTCGCCCTGGGTTACCAGGCCGGAGGCGTACTGGCTCTCGATCTCTTTCACTTCGTCGGTGGCTGCACCGATTATGCGGGCTTTTTCATCCGGGATAACGAAGTCGTTAACACCGATGGAAACGCCGGAGATGGTCGAGTAAGCGAAACCGGTGTACATCAACTGGTCAGCGAAGATCACGGTCTCTTTCAGACCAACCACGCGGTAGCACTGGTTGATCAGCTTGGAGATCGCCTTTTTCTTCATCGGCAGGTTGACGACATCGTACGACAGACCTTTTGGCACAACCTGGAACAGCAGCGCACGGCCGACAGTGGTGTCGACGATACGAGTGTTGCTCACGCTGTTGCCGTCACGGTCATTGACGGTTTCATTGATACGAACCTTGACCTTGGCGTGCAGTGCGGCTTCGCCGGCACGGAACACACGGTCAACTTCCTGCAGATCCGCGAACACACGACCTTCGCCCTTGGCGTTGATCGCTTCACGAGTCATGTAGTACAGACCCAATACAACGTCCTGCGACGGAACGATGATTGGCTCACCGTTGGCTGGCGACAGAATGTTGTTGGTCGACATCATCAACGCACGCGCTTCGAGCTGGGCTTCCAGCGTCAGCGGTACGTGCACGGCCATTTGGTCGCCGTCGAAGTCGGCGTTGTACGCGGCGCAGACCAGAGGGTGCAGCTGGATAGCCTTACCTTCGATCAGTACCGGTTCAAACGCCTGGATACCCAGACGGTGAAGGGTCGGTGCACGGTTGAGAAGAACCGGGTGTTCGCGAATCACTTCAGCGAGAACGTCCCAAACCTCTGGCAGCTCGCGCTCGACCATCTTCTTGGCCGCTTTGATGGTGGTCGCGAGACCACGCATTTCCAGCTTGCCGAAAATGAACGGTTTGAACAGCTCGAGAGCCATCTTCTTCGGCAGACCGCACTGGTGCAGACGCAGGGTCGGGCCTACGGTAATTACCGAACGACCGGAGTAGTCAACACGCTTACCGAGCAGGTTCTGACGGAAACGACCTTGCTTACCCTTGATCATGTCAGCCAGGGATTTCAGAGGACGCTTGTTCGAACCGGTGATAGCGCGGCCACGACGACCGTTGTCGAGCAGTGCATCGACAGCTTCCTGCAACATACGCTTTTCGTTGCGCACGATGATGTCCGGAGCGGACAGATCAAGCAGGCGCTTCAAACGGTTGTTACGGTTGATCACTCGACGATACAGATCGTTGAGGTCGGAAGTCGCGAAACGACCGCCATCCAGCGGGACCAGTGGACGCAGATCTGGCGGCAGAACCGGCAGAACGGTCAGCACCATCCACTCTGGCAGGTTGCCGGAACCCTGGAAGGCTTCCATCAACTTCAGACGCTTGGACAGCTTCTTGATCTTGGTTTCCGAGTTGGTTTGCGGAATCTCTTCGCGCAGACGGCCAATCTCGTGCTCCAGGTCGATAGCGTGCAGCAGTTCACGGACAGCTTCAGCACCCATGCGGGCGTCGAAGTCATCACCGAACTCTTCCAGCGCTTCGAAGTACTGCTCGTCGTTCAGCAGCTGACCTTTTTCAAGGGTGGTCATGCCCGGATCGATAACGACGTAGCTCTCGAAGTAGAGAACGCGTTCGATATCACGCAGGGTCATGTCCATCAGCAGGCCGATACGGGACGGCAGCGATTTCAGGAACCAGATGTGGGCAACCGGTGAAGCCAGTTCGATGTGCGCCATGCGCTCACGACGAACCTTGGCCAGTGCGACTTCAACGCCGCACTTCTCGCAAATCACACCACGGTGCTTCAAGCGCTTGTACTTACCGCACAGGCACTCGTAATCCTTTACCGGGCCAAAGATCTTGGCGCAGAACAGACCGTCACGCTCAGGTTTGAACGTACGGTAGTTGATGGTTTCCGGCTTTTTAACTTCACCGAACGACCACGAGCGGATCATCTCAGGCGAGGCCAATCCGATACGGATGGCGTCGAACTCTTCGACTTGACCCTGGTTTTTCAGCAAATTCAGTAGGTCTTTCAAGGCCTTTCCTCCTGGCGGAGCAGAGAGCGGGCAGTCCTGCCCCGCTCTCGATCGCGTCACGTGTTATTCGGTTTCCAGATCGATATCGATGCCGAGGGAACGAATTTCCTTGATCAACACGTTGAAGGACTCGGGCATGCCCGGCTCCATACGGTGATCGCCATCCACGATGTTTTTGTACATCTTGGTACGGCCGTTCACATCGTCCGACTTCACTGTGAGCATTTCTTGCAGAGTGTAAGCAGCACCGTATGCTTCCAGTGCCCAGACCTCCATCTCCCCGAAACGCTGACCACCGAACTGCGCCTTACCACCCAGCGGCTGCTGGGTAACCAGGCTGTACGAACCGGTAGAACGCGCGTGCATCTTGTCGTCTACCAAGTGGTTCAGCTTCAGCATGTACATGTAGCCAACGGTAACTGGACGCTCGAACTTGTTGCCGGTACGGCCGTCAGTCAGCTGCATCTGGCCGCTTTCCGGCAGGTCTGCCAGTTTCAGCATGGCCTTGATTTCGCTTTCCTTGGCACCGTCGAACACTGGAGTGGCCATTGGAACACCGCCACGCAGGTTCTTCGCCAGATCCAGGATTTCCTGATCGGAGAAGCTGTCCAGATCTTCGTTACGACCGCCGATCTGGTTGTAGATCTCGTCCAGGAAGGTGCGCAGCTCAGCGACTTTACGCTGCTCTTCGACCATCCGGTTGATCTTCTCGCCCAGACCTTTGGCCGCGAGACCCAGGTGGGTTTCAAGGATCTGACCAACGTTCATACGCGAAGGTACGCCCAACGGGTTGAGGACCACGTCGACCGGAGTGCCATTGGCATCGTGCGGCATGTCTTCAACCGGCATGATCACGGAGACCACACCTTTGTTACCGTGACGACCGGCCATCTTGTCGCCCGGCTGGATGCGACGACGGATTGCCAGGTAAACCTTGACGATTTTCAGCACGCCTGGAGCCAGGTCATCGCCCTGCTGCAGTTTGCGCTTCTTGTCTTCGAACTTGTCGTCCAGCAGACGGCGACGATCAACGATGTAGGCCTGAGCCTTCTCGAGCTGCTCGTTCAGAGCATCTTCAGCCATGCGCAGTTTGAACCACTGACCATGCTCAAGACCGTCGAGTACTTCGTCGGTGATGTCCTGACCTTTCTTCAGGCCGGCGCCGCCTTCAGCCTTGTGGCCTACCAGAGCGGAGCGCAGACGTTCGAAGGTCGCGCCTTCAACGATACGGAACTCTTCGTTCAGATCCTTGCGGATCTCGTCCAGCTGGGACTTCTCGATCGACAGTGCACGAGCATCACGCTCAACGCCGTCGCGGGTGAAGACCTGTACGTCGATGACAGTACCTTTGGTACCGGTAGGTACACGCAGGGAGGTGTCTTTAACGTCGCTGGCTTTTTCACCGAAGATCGCGCGCAGCAGTTTTTCTTCCGGAGTCAGTTGGGTCTCGCCTTTCGGAGTGACCTTACCCACCAGAATGTCGCCTGCGCCTACTTCAGCACCGACATAAACGATACCGGCTTCGTCCAGCTTGTTCAGTGCAGCTTCACCCACGTTCGGGATGTCCGCAGTGATTTCCTCTGGGCCAAGCTTGGTGTCACGCGCCACACAGGTCAGTTCCTGAATGTGGATCGTGGTGAAACGGTCTTCCTGAACCACACGCTCGGACAGGCAGATGGAGTCTTCGAAGTTGAAGCCGTTCCATGCCATGAACGCGATGCGCATGTTCTGACCCAGTGCCAGTTCACCCATGTCGGTGGACGGGCCGTCGGCCATGATGTCGCTACGCTGAACGCGATCACCCTTGCTCACCAGCGGACGCTGGTTGATGCAGGTGTTCTGGTTCGAGCGGGTGTATTTGGTCAGGTTGTAGATGTCGACACCGGCCTCACCGGTTTCAACTTCGTCATCGGCAACACGAACCACGATACGGCTAGCATCAACGGAATCGATCACGCCACCACGACGAGCCACGACGCAAACGCCGGAGTCGCGAGCCACGTTACGCTCCATGCCGGTACCGACCAGCGGCTTGTCAGCGCGCAGGGTTGGTACAGCTTGACGCTGCATGTTCGAACCCATCAACGCACGGTTGGCGTCGTCGTGCTCGAGGAACGGAATCAGCGACGCTGCAACCGAAACTACCTGCTTCGGCGAAACGTCCATCAAGGTGACGTCTTCCGGCGCCTTGACGGTGAATTCGTTCAGGTGACGTACGGCTACCAGTTCGTCGATCAGGACTTTCTGCTCGTTCATGGTCGCCGAAGCCTGCGCGATCACGTGATCGGCTTCTTCAATAGCGGACAGGAACACGATCTCGTCGGTGACCACACCCTCTTTCACCACACGATACGGGCTTTCCAGGAAGCCGTACTGGTTGGTGCGAGCGTACGCAGCCAGGGAGTTGATCAGACCGATGTTCGGACCTTCCGGCGTTTCAATCGGGCAGACACGACCGTAGTGAGTCGGGTGTACGTCACGGACTTCGAAGCCCGCGCGCTCACGAGTCAGACCGCCAGGGCCGAGTGCAGAGACACGACGCTTGTGGGTAATCTCGGACAACGGGTTGTTCTGGTCCATGAACTGCGACAGCTGGCTGGAACCGAAAAACTCTTTCACCGCCGCAGCCACTGGCTTGGCGTTGATCAGGTCTTGCGGCATCAGGCCTTCGCTTTCGGCCATCGACAGACGCTCTTTGACCGCACGCTCAACACGCACCAGGCCAACGCGGAACTGGTTCTCGGCCATTTCGCCGACGCAGCGAACACGGCGGTTACCCAGGTGGTCGATGTCATCGACGATGCCTTTACCGTTACGGATGTCGACCAGAGTCTTCAGGACCGCGACGATGTCTTCCTTGCACAGCACGCCCGAACCTTCGATTTCGGTACGACCGATACGACGGTTGAACTTCATCCGGCCGACCGCAGACAGGTCATAGCGCTCAGGGCTGAAGAACAGGTTGTTGAACAGGGTTTCGGCAGCGTCTTTGGTTGGCGGCTCGCCTGGACGCATCATGCGATAGATCTCGACCAGCGCTTCCAATTGGTTGCTGGTGGAGTCGATCTTCAGCGTGTCGGAGATGAACGGACCGCAGTCGATGTCGTTGGTGTACAGAGTTTCAATGCGAACAACGCCCGCCTTGGCGATTTTCGCCAGGACTTCGGTCGACAGCTCGGTGTTGCACTCTGCCAGGATTTCGCCGGTAGCCGGATGCACGATGACCTTGGCGGTAGTGCGACCCAGAACGTAGTCCAGAGGCACGTCCAGCTCTTTGATCCCGGCTTTTTCCAGCTGGTTGATGTGGCGGGCAGTAATACGACGGCCCTGCTCGACAATCACCTTGCCTTTATCGTCCTGGATATCAAGGACAGCCACTTCACCGCGCAGGCGCTGAGGCACCAGTTCCAGGCTCAGGCCTTCGCCTTTAACGTGGAATACGTTGGTGGTGTAGAAAGCGTCCAGCACTTCTTCGGTGGTGTAGCCGAGCGCGCGCAGCAGTACCGAGGCCGGCAGCTTGCGACGACGGTCGATACGCACGAATACGCAGTCTTTCGGGTCGAACTCGAAATCCAGCCACGAACCGCGGTAAGGAATGATGCGCGCGGAGTACAGCAGTTTACCGGAGCTGTGCGTCTTGCCGCGGTCGTGGTCGAAGAACACGCCCGGGGAACGGTGCAGCTGGGAAACGATAACACGCTCGGTACCGTTGATTACGAAGGTACCGTTCTCAGTCATCAATGGGATTTCGCCCATGTAGACTTCTTGCTCTTTGATGTCCTTGATCGCTTTGTTCGACGATTCTTTGTCGAAAATGATCAGGCGCACTTTTACCCGCAAAGGTACGGCGAAAGTTACACCGCGCAATACGCATTCTTTGACATCAAATGCCGGTTCGCCCAAGCGATAACCGACGTACTCCAGCGCAGCATTGCCGGAGTAGCTGATGATCGGGAAAACGGATTTGAAGGCCGCATGCAGGCCCACGTCGCGGAACTGATCTTTAGTCGCTCCCGCTTGCAAGAATTCACGATACGAATCCAGCTGGATGGCCAGGAGGTACGGCACATCCATGACGTCCGGCAACTTGCTAAAGTCCTTGCGGATACGTTTTTTCTCAGTATATGAGTAAGCCATCAGCGTTCCCCAGCTTGGTCACCTGCTTGTTTGGCCCCTCCCGACGGGAGCAGCCAGAAAATCGTGCAAACCCCATGGTTTGCGCCACCGCATCGGGTGGTTACAGCGCCTTTATCAGCACCGACCCAGTCGGCTGCCAATAACGGAAAAAGGCCGGTGGCAAGAGCCACCAGCCATCAGCCTGTCGCTTGACGCTCGGGCTGGAGGAGCAAAGTCGATACTTATTTCAGCTCGACTTTAGCGCCTGCTTCTTCCAGCTTCTTCTTAGCGTCTTCAGCAGCTTCTTTCGAAACGCCTTCAGCTACAACCTGAGGAGCGCCATCTACTTTCTCTTTGGCTTCTTTCAGGCCCAGACCGGTCAGTTCACGAACTGCCTTGATCACGTTTACTTTCTTCTCGCCGGCTTCAACCAGGACAACGTTGAACTCGGTTTGCTCTTCAACAGCAGCAGCAGCTACAGCTGGGCCAGCCGAAGCGGCAGCAGCGGTAACGCCGAAGGTTTCTTCCATCGCTTTGATCAGCTCAACGATTTCCACTACGGATTTCTGGCCGATTGCTTCGATGATTTGTTCGTTAGTCAGAGACATGACTCAATTCCTGAATTGGGGGACGGCCTACGCGACCATCGAAATAAACAAAAAACGCGAGAAGTCGACGAGCCTTAGGCTGCGGCAGCTTCTTTCTGGTCGCGAATTGCCGCCAGAGTACGAGCCAATTTGCTGGTAGCGCCTTGAATCACGCTCATCAGCTGAGAAATTGCTTCGTCACGGGTCGGCAGAGTTGCCAGTACGTCGATCTGATTAGCTGCGAGGAACTTGCCCTCGAACGCAGCTGCCTTGATCTCGAACTTGTCCTGACCCTTGGCAAACTCTTTGAAGATACGGGCAGCAGCGCCCGGATGTTCGTTCGAGAATGCAATCAGGGTCGGGCCGGTGAACACGTCGTTGAGGACACTGTATTCAGTGTCAGCAACAGCGCGCTTGAGCAGGGTGTTACGTACAACACGTACGTAAACGCCAGCTTCACGAGCCTCTTTACGGAGTCCGGTCATTGCGCCTACTGTTACGCCACGGGCATCAACCACGACAGCGGACAGAGCGACTTTGGCAGCCTCGTTGACTTCAGCGACGATGGCCTTCTTGTCTTCGAGATTAATTGCCACGGGTTTAACTCCTGCTTGTTACCGTTTCACTCGGTCGAAACCGAATGTCGTTTTGGTGTCTGATTCGGTAAGGAACCGGGAGCACCATCTGCGTAGGCTTATGGTTTAAGACTTGCGTCGCCTACGGTCTTGGATAGCCCCCGCCAGGCAGGGACCCCAATCTTTCAATTGGCGCGATCAAACGCGCCAACCTTTGTCTTACGCGTCCAGCGAGCTCTGGTCGATAACCAGACCTGGGCCCATAGTGGTGCTCAGGGTAACGCGCTTGACGTAGATACCTTTCGAAGAAGCTGGCTTGATACGCTTCAGATCAGCGATCAGGGCTTCAACGTTTTCCTTCAGCTTGACGGCATCGAAGCCGATCTTGCCAACGGAAGTGTGGATGATGCCGTTTTTGTCGGTGCGATAACGAACCTGACCAGCCTTGGCGTTTTTAACCGCGGTAGCTACGTCTGGAGTTACGGTGCCGACTTTCGGGTTAGGCATCAGGCCACGTGGACCGAGGATCTGACCCAGTTGACCTACAACGCGCATGGCATCCGGGGATGCGATCACTACGTCATAGTTCAGGTCGCCGCCTTTCATTTCAGCAGCCAGGTCGTCCATACCTACACGGTCAGCGCCGGCAGCCAGAGCGGCCTCAGCAGCTGGACCCTGGGTGAAGACAGCAACGCGAACGGTCTTGCCAGTGCCGTGTGGCAGCACAGTAGCGCTACGAACAACCTGGTCGGATTTACGCGGGTCTACACCCAGGTTTACAGCAACGTCGAACGACTCGCTGAACTTGACAGTCGACAGCTCAGCCAGCAGAGCAGCAGCGTCTACAATGTTGTAGGCCTTGCCTGCTTCGATTTTGCCGGCGATAGCCTTTTGACGCTTGGTCAGCTTAGCCATTACACACCCTCCACGTTAAGGCCCATGCTACGAGCAGAACCGGCGATAGTACGCACGGCTGCATCCATATCAGCTGCAGTCAGATCCGCGTTTTTGGTTTTCGCGATTTCTTCCAGCTGAGCACGGGTAACAGTGCCAACCTTAACGGTGTTCGGACGAGCGGAACCGCTGGTCAGACCGGCCGCCTTCTTCAGCAGAACCGAAGCAGGGGTGGATTTGGTTTCGAAAGTGAAGCTACGGTCGCTGTAGACAGTGATGATCACTGGAGTCGGCAGACCTGCTTCAAGACCCTGAGTACGGGCGTTGAAAGCCTTGCAGAATTCCATGATGTTCACGCCGTGCTGACCCAGAGCAGGACCAACAGGTGGGCTTGGGTTAGCCTGAGCGGCCTTCACTTGCAGCTTGATGTAAGCGGTAATCTTCTTGGCCATGAGGCACTCCAATTACGGGTTCGAACGCCTCGAAAGGCTCCCCGGTTACTTGCGCGTTTATCCCAGTGACGACAAAACCCCACAGCCTAGGGCTGCGGGGTTGGGATGCTTGTTCAGTTAGACCTTTTCGACCTGACTGAACTCCAACTCTACCGGGGTAGAGCGACCGAAAATAAGCACTGCCACCTGGACACGGCTCTTTTCGTAGTTAACTTCTTCGACGGTGCCGTTAAAGTCAGCGAATGGACCATCGGTAACACGAACCACTTCACCCGGCTCAAACAGAGTCTTCGGCTTCGGCTTATCACTACCATCGGCCACGCGACGCAGAATGGCTTCCGCCTCTTTGTCGGTGATTGGAGCAGGCTTGTCGGCGGTACCGCCAATGAAGCCCATCACCCGAGGAGTATCCTTGACCAAGTGCCAAGTACCCTCGTTCATATCCATCTGTACCAGCACATAGCCTGGGAAGAACTTACGTTCGCTTTTGCGCTTCTGGCCATTACGCATTTCAACCACTTCTTCAGTGGGAACCAGAATTTCGCCGAAGCCATCTTCCATGCCAGCCAGCTTAACGCGCTCAATCAGCGAGCGCATGACATGCTTCTCGTAACCCGAGTAAGCATGCACAACGTACCAACGCTTAGCCACGGGACACCCTTAGCCGACAATCAAGGAAACAAGCCAGCCGAGCAGGGAATCAACACCCCACAACAGCAACGCCATAACGATAACCACAGCAACAACAATCAATGTTGTCTGCGTAGTTTCCTGGCGAGTTGGCCATACGACTTTACGAATCTCGGTGCGCGCTTCCTTAACCAGTACAAAGAACGACTTGCCCTTTGCAGTCTGCAGGCCTACAAAGGCAGCTACAGCAGCAATCACGAGCAATGCGAGTACACGGTACAGGATCGGCGAAGCAGCGTAATACTGATTGCCAACTACACCCACAACCACCAAAGCAGCAACCACAAGCCACTTTAGCAGATCGAAGCGAGAGCCTTGAGCTTCAGCCTTAGGAGTCATCTATGAAGATCCTGTGAAAAGAAAGCCAGACACACCGAGTGAATCTGGCAGGTCAGGAGGGAATCGAACCCCCAACCTACGGTTTTGGAGACCGTCGCTCTGCCAATTGAGCTACTGACCTAAAACAAAATCAGGCCGACCATTATGCCGGCCCGAAAAATACATTACAACCGCTTATTCGATGATTTTGGCTACGACGCCAGCGCCGACGGTACGACCGCCTTCACGGATAGCAAAACGCAGACCGTCTTCCATCGCGATGGTTTTGATCAGGGTAACAGTCATCTGAATGTTGTCACCTGGCATTACCATTTCAACGCCTTCTGGCAGT